>ONRQ01000045.1 GCA_900320285.1 uncultured Eubacteriales bacterium | reverse complement strand
ACAGAGAACTGCGCCTTGTCCTAAGATTCAGCGTCTTACACTCTCTCCACAGGCTTGGATTCCCGTGCGACCCACGGTACATAGTTTATGTTTTTGTCAGGGCCTAAGATGCAAGCATCTCAAGGCCTTTTTCAAGTATGTTCTTTGCGGCATTGATGTCACGGTCATGTTCTGCTCCGCAAACAGGACATGTCCACCTGCGTACAGAGAGGTCTCTGACCTTGTGGTTTATCTTCCCGCAGCAGCTGCACCTCTGGCTGGAAGGGTATGTCTTAGGTACCCTTATGAGCACGCCTCCGTGATCAGCCATCTTGTATTCGAGCTTTCTGTAGAATCCGGACCATGATGCGTCAGTTATCGCTTTTGCCAGCCTGTGGTCAGCCATCATTCCCTTCACATCAAGATCCTCTATGCAGACGACTTGGTTCTCGTTCGCCAGCCTGTAGCTGATCTTGTGCTGGAAGTCGTTCCTGATGTTCGATACTTTCTCGTGTTCTATGGCCAGCTTCTTTCTTGTCTTTTCTCTGTTCCTTGATCCTTTCTGCTTCCTCGAAAGGCTTCTCTGCAGACGCCTGATCCTCTTCTCGTGCTTAGCAAAAGCCTTCGGGTTGATGACTGAATTTGCGTCGGAGTCAGTATACAGAGATTTGAGTCCTGCATCTATGCCTATCTCTCCTCCCTTGTTCGGCAGCACCTCAAATTCCTCTTCCACCTGGAGGGATATGTAGTATCTGTCGCTTGCTGTCCTGGATACTGTCGCGCTGATGATGCGCCCTTCGAAGATCCTTGTGTTTACTATCTTCACATAGCCTGCCTTAGGCAGATTAATCATGTTTCCTTCTATCGAGATGTTCCCGTTCCCGCTCATCGTGCGGTAGCTCTGAGCTGATCTCTTTCTCTTGAACTTAGGATATCCTCCGCGCCTTTTGAAGAAGTTGTCGTATGCTCTGTCGAGATGTCTCAGTGACTGCTGAAGAGCTATGCTGTCCGCTTCTTTGAGCCATGCATTCTCTTTCTTGAGGACGTGTGATAGGTCCTTGCTCATTTCTGAATAGCTCAGTGTATCGTGCCACTCATTCCAGATCTGCTGCTTTGCTTCGAGATAGTAGTTGTACACGAAGCGGCAGCAGCCGAAGGTCCTTTCAAAGAACTCCCGCTGCTTCTTATCTGGATATGCTCTGTATTTGTAGCCTCTGATACGTGTCATGGTTTCTACCTCTGAAAAAAAGAAGGATACGCGTGTCTTGTATCACGCATATCCTGATGCACTCCTGCCTGCAACGGGCCGGCCCGGAAACGGGTTTGTGAGCCTCGGTATTATACTAATTATTGGAAAAAGGTGTGTGATTCATCCCACTGCCTATAGAGGACAGGGGTATTCTCACACGTTTTGATAAACAGGATGTGTGAGCCTATGAAACATTTGACGCGTGCAATCTGTATTTTCTTCTCATTTGTGCTTCTGTTTACTTCTTCTTTCATCGCTGTGACAGATACTGCATATGCCGCAGATGCTGCAGCTCCATCTTATATGTTAAGCAGGAGCTCTGTAACACTGGTAAAAGGCCAGAAGCTTGATTTATTTCTGTATGGCACGGATCAGAACTCTATCAATGCTATGAATGAGCACGCCGCTATGCAAAGCGCTGCTTTTCATTGGATCGATAGCGTATATTACGGCGTGAGAGCTGTCAGTTGCGTGAAATACAAGGGTCTTGCATGGAAATCTTCAAAGCCAAAGGTTGCAACAGTAACCGGTAACGGGACAATCAAAGCAAAGAAAGCGGGCAAGGCTAAGATTACGGTCAATTATGAAGGCAAAACGTATACCTGTACTGTTAAAGTATATAAGTCTCTATCTCAGAAGAAACGTGAAAAGCTAGCAAAAAAAGAGGCTAAGCGCATCGTAAAGACATATACAAACAGCAGTATGACCAGCATGCAGAAGGCTCAGACCCTTGCATACTATATGTTTATCAACGTTGGCTTGCAGGAAGATCAGAGCACCAGGAGTTATCGTAAAAATTATGGTAACGAGGCATATGGAGCACTTGTTATGCATCTTTCAGCCTGCTCAGGATACTGCAAGGCATATAAGATGCTTTGCAAGGCGGCAGGAATCAAATGCAAGCATATAAACGCAAACAAATGGACGCATCAATGGAATGAAGTTTACATTAATGGGAAATGGCTTGTGGTTGATACGCAGGCCGGCATGTTCGAACTGCCTGAAGACGAGTCGCTAATAGGCCGGACATTTGACAAAACTCATATGGGGCCTATATACCGTAAAACTAAGTATGTTGATGATGGATTTGAAGTCGTAAAATGTTATATGTAAAGAATGATCCCGGAGTTTTCACTCCGGGATTTTTTCGTGCGTTTTTATTTCGCCCTGGCGTGGCGTCCGACCTTGAAGATCAATATGTCTAGTATCAGCAGATATACTATTGCAAGGCCCAGCGTCACAAAGCACATTGCATTGCTCTTTGCAGCCAGTCCGACGAGGATGAGCACAGGCGCTCCGAGGAGAATTCCGAAGCTGGATCCTACTACCAGATTGTTGGCAGCAGGAGTCTCGAGCTGCGGGTCGATCTCGCGCAGGAGCAGCACGCCGGAGCTGATGGTTCCGGTGAGCATGCCGTACATCGAGATAAGGCCCTCGTAGTAGTAGTCGCCGTAAACCGCCTTGCAGACCCAGCGCAGGTGGAACCATGTGACAATGGTTCCTGCTGCGACGAGCAGAATGAACGGCAGTACCAGTCCGCGGATGTCTTCAATGTTGATGCAGCCGATACCTGCGACAATCATGATGTCGAAGAACGCTCCTGACAGTCTGTTGAGCAGATAGTTGTCCTGATAGCGTCTTTTGATGGTACCTCTCTTGCGCAGCTTCTCGAGTATGACCCTGAGAAGGATGGCAAGGGCAGAGCCGATGATGAAGTTGAAGCCCCAGAGCAGGGTATTGACCGTGCCTGCCAGGCCCTCGCTGAGCTTTGCGATACCGCCTGTGATGCCTGCTGTCACAACATAAGTTGCAAGGTATACGATGACTATCATCGCGAGCTGAACGCTGAGCTTGTCGATTGACTCTGCAACATCGTCGCTGTCGGAGACTCCGAGATGGTCGTCACGTAGAACGGTCATGCTGTTGACCTCAGATAATTTTAGTTCGCCCGACTTGCGGAGCAGGTTAAGGATTATGACTCCGACAAAGCATGCAACGATATAGCCGGCAGCCGCGATCGAAAGGCCGAAGCTGTGGCCGCCCTCAAAACCGAGAGACTGATAGCTCGCCCCGATGTTGTTTGCCTGGCCGGGGCCCTGACCGAATCCCATTGGGAGCAGGAGACCTGCGGCTCTGAACATGTTCGGCATTACTGTGAGCGCGAGGCCGATAGTGATGATGAGCCCTGTGACACCCTGTATCATGTATGTACTGACTATGACTGCGCCTGAACGGAAGCCAACCTTGCTTTCATCTCCCGCTTCTCTCTGGACGGGGTTGCGAAGGCTCATCGCGATGAAGCCGAGCGCGATACCGTGATAGGTGAGGGCAGAGAGCATGTTTTCATCAAGATCGATCAGTCCTATCTCCTTGGCAAGCAGGAGGATGAACCCTCCGAGAACCGCTACCGGAAGCATGGTCTTGCGTATCGGTTTGACGGTCTGCCTGAGACTGATTGCGATCAGTAAAACAGCGGCGATATAGCCCATCTGTATGATAACGTTCCAAAGTTGATGGTTGGCTGCTGAATAATCCAATTATTACTCCTTAACAAGTAAATCCCTTGCAATAACGTATTTTCTAAGATTTGTTCTGTTCTTTTTATCCGATAAAAGCTCATAGTAGCCGCTTTTGTCGCTGAATACGATGCGGCCCGCGAGCACCATGGTCATATTAGTTATTTCCTTTAAATCGAATGAATAATCACCGATGCTGAGTATAAACTTTTCACCCGCAAATCTCAACGCAAGTTTTCCGCGCGCGGCCTCTTCATCGCTGTGGCCTTCCTCGATGCGATGAAGCACGACTCCGTCGTCGGTGAAGACCACGTCTTCACCGACCGCGCGCCCCATCTCATCCATTCGTTCCGCGAGCTTCTTTCTGTCGGATTCCTCCCAGTCAGCAACCGTCTCAAAAGGTCCGCCGGCTTCGAAAAAGCCTGTATCTTCCATGCGGACCTTGAATCCGCATCTGCAGCCTATGCTGTCACCCTGTGACTTCAGCATTCCGGAAGATCCGCACGAAGGGCATGTGAACACCGATCTTTCAAGACCGTCCGCATTGCCGCCTTTTGTACATTTATATATGACCGGTCCTTCAGGCCGTGACTTCTGCCATTCCCATGTATCGAAGCCGAGGTCCCTGGCTATCAGCTGTTCGACCTCTTCATCCGTCATTTCCATCAGAGCATCCGGGCTGTATACTCCTGCCGGCCGGCCATATACTTTTCCTTTACGGGTGCTCAGCGACCAGCGCGGCGCCGAAAGATATGCCCCCTCCAGCAGATACGTCACCAGAGTGGCGCCGCTTCCTTTCACCAGCTTGCCCGTATACGGCATCACCGGATGCGGCCGGCCGTTCCATGTCTGCTCGCCTTCGACAGCAAGAAAAATGGATTCGCCTTTCTTCTTCATCCTCTTCATCGCTATCAGCGCAGTACGGCTGCTTCTGGCTCCCTTCCGGTGAGGAATAAACGAAAGATGTTCATTCAGGAAAGGTCCCCACTTGCCTCTAAGTATACTTTCGCTCGCAATAAAGGTGAGCGGCTTGTTTTTGAACGCCGCTCCCACAAACAGCGGATCATACGCACTGGCATGATTGATGGCCACCAGGACCGGGCCTTCTATGTCTGCAGGCTCAAAGCTTTTGTCGAAGGAATAGTTGAATTTGCAGCTTAACCATCCTCCCAATACAAGCTGTACTGCGTCCCAGAACCTGCGCCGCCGCCTGACTTCCTTTTCTTTTTCCCTGTCTTTATTGCCGTGCTGCTTCGCCATACCGGTCCCTTTTACGCCACATCTCTCAGGTTGAGATCCTTGATTTTCCTGAATACCAGGCTGTTGATAACAACTGAGAATATGACCGCAAGAACTACTGCCACTATCCATGCAGCTGGGTGGAACGTTCTGATAAACTGGAGATCCGGCTGCTCCATCTTCTTTATTATCAGCGGGGCAGCAACAGATCCGAGCAGAACGCCCAGGACTATTCCTATAGCAGTTGTCACTACGGTCTCTCTGGCCAGATAGCCCTTGGTCTGTTTTATACTGAAGCCGTTAATACGCATTACAGTAAGCTCTGTCTTTTTCCGGTTCAGGAAGATATTGGCCAGGTTGGTCAGTATCATGAACGACATGAGAATTGCTATTCCGGTCGACACATAAACGACAATGTTATAAAGGAACGCAACCGACTCGAACGTTGTTGCAAACTCGCTTGCCCGCTCGAAGCTCACGTCTTCTGTTACAGCAAGCAGATCTTCCTCAAGTCCGGTTATATCTGCTCCCTTTGCCTTTACATAGTAACAGTTGTATGCAGGTTCCTCTCCGAAGGTGTTCCTGTATCCTTCAGGTGATGTGACTATGATCCTTCCTACATAGTTCTGGAAGTATCCCTTGATGACCGCATCCTTCAGATCGAGGCCGGAATCCATTACCGGAATCGCATCGCCAGACGTCATGCCGTAGCTCTCTTTCATTTTGCTCTGAATGAGCACGCCATCCTCCGGCAAAGCAAGGTCTTTACCGGTCCTGGAATCCTTTATCGCAAAGAATTCTCCCAGTTCATCCGGATCTCCTGTAAGCACATAGAGCGCATCGAGCTTGTCATCCCACCTGTAAAGATGCGTTTCATAGGAAGCAGCAGTAAAGTCAGTACCGGCACTGGTCAGAGTCTTTGCAAGCTCCGCCTTCTGTTCATCGGTGACTTTGTCTCCCAGATCGACCCTTACATCATATTTATAAACATCCGTGACCTGCTTCCTCGTCATTCCGTCATATGCAAGCTTCATGGATATTCCGGTGCCGACGAGCATGGTGCTGAACGCTATGATAGCGATCGATATAAGAACGCGAGCCTTGTCTTCGAGCATGTTTCGTATGATCAGCCTCGAATACAGAGATCCGCCCTTTTTGGACGATGACTTTCTCTTTCTTGAACCTTCCTTTGCGCGGCCTCCCTTCATCAGTACTGACGCAGGGCTCTTAAGTATGTCTGTACAAGCTATGACAGTAGACAGAGCACATACGAGTATCATGCAGACGCAGGCAATGATGGTGGATAACGGAGTTATGATGCTGGCCGGGCGGCCGATCTGATAAACCCCTGACTCATAGTATTTCTGAAGCACGAATCCTGACATGCCCAATGCAACCAGTATTCCCGCTATACAGCCGATGACTGCAGCCGTAACACCGAATATCAGATACTTGCCAAGGATCTCGCTCTTATGGAATCCGAACGCTTTTACAGTACCGACCATCTTCTTCTGCTCTTCGATCATGATCACAAGAGTAGAGAAGCATACTATCGCGCTTATCAGTATGAAGAGCAGACCGAACGCGAGACCCGCACTGTCGACAGCAGCTATGTTGTACTTCATATCAACATAACCGGCATTGGCTCGCCTGTCCAGAACGATCCATTTGCAATCTATCTTTTCCACCTCAGCCTTTGCTTCTTCGAGCCTGGCTTCTGCCGCCTCACGGTTCTCAGCCAGCAGAGCCTTCGCCTCTTCGAGTTTTTTCTCGTATTCGGATTTATTTGAATAGTACAGCGACCAGCCGTTTCTTATCTGGGCCTGGTACTTGCTCTTCTCGGAAACAAGCTGTTTCTTAGCCGCAGCAAGCTTCTTCTTAGCCGCGGCAAGCTCCTTCTTCGCCGCAGCAAGCTGCTTCTTGCCCGCATCTAACGCCTTCTTTCCTGCTTCCAGTTCCTTTTCCTTACTTGCGAGTTTCTTATACAGGTCATTTCTTTGGTCTTCAAATTTCTTTATATAGCTATTGATTTCATCTATCATATCCAGAACCGTCTGGATGCTGTCGACCAGCTCCTGTGTCCTCGAAACAAAATCATTGATGTTGCCGCCGGTATCATATACACCATGAGCGAGAGCGAGCAGGCCATCTACATCGACTTTCCTTACAGCGTTAACCGCGTCACCGGCTTTGATCCCGGACATATCGCTGATCTTTTCAGCGATATCCATTACATCATCTCTGTCGAAGAACGTTTCTATCTTGCGGATCGTAGGCTCTTTATCGAGGATGAATTCTGCAAGCTCCTTTGCGGCGTTCCTGTACTCTTCCGAATCAGGATCAAGCGCTTTGAGTCTGTCCAGAAGCTTCTGCGCCTTCGTCAGGGTCTTGAGAGCTTCCTCCAGATCATCCCCGTACTTCTCCTTCATCTCTTCAAGATACTTCTTGGCCTCAGGCAGGATCTCATCGATCTCCTTGAGCATTTTCTTCGCGTCTTTGATCTGTTTTTCGCCGTCTTTTATCTTTTTCTCGTTTTCCTTGATCTTTTTCTCGCCGCTTTTGATGCTCTTCTCGCCATCGCGTATCTTTTTTTCACCGTTTTCGATCTTCTTCTTTCCGTCAGCGAGCTTATCGTCTAATTCTTTCTGCGCATCCTCCAGATCCTTCCTGGCTTTAGCGAGTTCCTCATTCAGATTTGCCTCGTTATCGTCTATCTCTTCCTGCGCATCTCCGAGCTGTGCCAGCGCTTTCTGCCATTCCTCATCGATCTTCGCATAAGCTTTGTTTCTGGCTCTTTTCGCGGAATCTTCTGCCAGAGTCTCTGTCAGCTCCTCCAGCTCCTTCTTTGTGCCGGCAGTCTCTTCAAAATACTTGTCTTCGAAAAGGCTGACACCCTCAGGCTCTTCAGACAGCAGGAACGCATGCGTATAATAACCATCGGTTGCTTTTTTGTTATACGCTGCCCATGGAAGCGCGACAGTATTGACGGACCTGCGCCTCAGATAGTCCGGATGCTTCATGAGGCCTGTTACTGTAAACTCCTCGCAGAACAGAACATTATTATCTTCCTTTACGGTCTCTTCCTTGTCAGGATCCTCTTCATCAGCCTCATCATCAGCCTCTTCACCAGCCTCTTCACCGTCATCTTTATCAGAGTCGGTATCTATACTGAAATCCATATCCTCTGATGAAGCGTCGCCCGATACGCCCAGTCCCGGCATCGTGAGCCTTACCTTGTCTCCGATCTTAAGACCGCTTTCTGACGCAAAGTCTTCGCCGACCATGCATTCGTCCTTTGCGGAAGGGGCCTTGCCTTCCACGACCTCGGGCACGCTTATCCTCTCGGTCATGCTGATGATCTCTACATTACGCTTCAGCTCTCCCTTTTTCAGCGCTCCGTCAGCCCTGATTACACCCTCGGCATCGGTTATGCCTTTCACATCCTTTATCTGAGCAAGGTCGTCATCGGTTATGCCAAGCGAAGAAATCAGCTCATAGTTCTTGAATGAATGGTCTTTATAGTAATCGGTCGTCTTGGCATCGATGCCTGCATCCATATAACTGGTGATAAAGAAGCCTCCAAGTCCGAGCATAATAACAAGGCATATCGAAAGATATGACACTATGCGCTTGCGTATATTCCTGGCTGCGTCTTTTCTCTGTGTTTTCTTCATTTCTATATATGCATTACCAGACGAGGTCAGTTGCCTTGAGAGGCTTCAGGTTTACTCTTATGCTTGAGATCTTTCCGTCTCTGAGTTTTACGACACGGTTTGCCATCTTGGCGATCTCCGGATTATGAGTAACCATGAGTATTGTGGTGTTGTTTTCCCTGGAAATCTTTTCGATCACGCTCAGGACCTTAATGGAAGTGTCGTAGTCCAGAGCCGCTGTAGGTTCATCGGCAAGAATGATCTTTGGATTCTTTACCAGCGCTCTGGCAATGGATATTCTCTGCATCTGTCCTCCGGAAAGGGCAGTCGGCATGCTTTCTGCCTTTTCTCCAAGCCCTACGAGTTTAAGGGCCTCCATCGAATCCATAGGATTGTCGCTGATCTCAGCGATAAACTCGATGTTCTCGTAAGCCGAAAGATTAGGCATCAGATTGTACGCCTGGAATATGAATCCTACATATTCCCTGCGGTATTCAGTAAGTTCGTCCTCTGTCGGATTCGACATGTCCTTGCCTTCGACTATGACCTGGCCACTGGTCATCCTGTCCATCCCGCCGATTATGTTGAGAAGAGTACTCTTGCCGCATCCGCTCTCGCCGAGCACTACAACAAGCTCGCCCGGATATACATCGAGGTCGACACCCTTAAGGATCTGCCTTATCTCTTCACCGCTCATGAATTCCTTGACGACGTCCCGCACCTGAACCAGAGGCTCGCGGTCTTCAAACGGTCTGAACGTGAACCCCTTGTCTTCTATGTCGAGAGCCAGGATGGAGCAGCACTGTTCGAGCATAGTCTTCTCATCTTCAGTGTATTCTGACTCCTTGCCCGTGAGAAGCAGGCACCCGACCGTGTGCTTAGGTGTCCTGATAGGGACGCATATAAGGTTAACTCCGTTTAAAGCAGGGCTGTCCACTCCGGCAAGCTTCATGTTCTGTACTTCCGAAGCCTTGTGGATCTCGGTCTCACCCGACTCTACAACACGGCCTGCAAGACCCTCTCCGGCGCCGGCACTCTCACCGGTAGCATCGTATGTGTCATAAACATTTGTGGCTATCGTTCTGCCGCTCTGCTCATCGAGCATCCAGATACTTCCCTTGGTGCTTCCCGTGCCTCTGCAGAATAAATCAAGGCAGCGCGAAAGAGCTTCCTCGAGCTGATTGGCATCGCGAAGCTGCTCCATGACCTGCCATAATAGCTGAGCGTGTAAGGTGTCCATAAGCGTTCTCCGTTTTTTATATATAGTTATTCAACATAATTGTAGCACCTTATGATAGGAAGATGTACGCCGCAGAGTGAGAATTATTGTTACCCTACATACATTTTAAGGAAAAACAAAGGAAAAAGTGAAAAGAAAAAGGGCGCTGAATGCGCCCGGAATTTCAGATGTTTTTAGCCCTTGAATTCCTTCTTCTCTTTGCCGAAATGGAGCTCCTTGAGCCCTTCAACTTCATCGCAGATCTCTCTGAGACTGCAGCTGTGGCAGTCAGTCGCCATACCTTCAAGGATCTTCGACAGAGTCATAGTGATGTCTCTGGTCTTCTTTGCGTCAGCTCTCATTCCCGCATAATCTGCATCGTCGGTAGTAACGAAGATCACCTTGACCGATACGATATTCGGGTTTTTCTTATACTGCGAGATGTATGAGTTGCCAACCTGCTCAAATGTGATTCCCTTGCGGACGGCTTCCTTCGAAACTCTGACCTGCTCGCGGTAGCTGTCCGACGAAGACCTGATCATATATCCCTTCGGATATACGTGATACTTCACAAAGTCGATGTCCTGGATAGCTCTGAACAGAGGCTCGGTATCTTCTTCGCCCTCACCGTCAAGGATGTTGACCTTTACAATTACGATCCTTGCAAATGACACGCTTCCGTTGATCTGGTTAAGATCCTTTCCGTAAACGAGGATCTCATCCTTGTCGGCAAACCCGTCTGTAGACGTAACGCAGGCGTAATTGACAGCAGGCTTGCCGTCACCGCCGAGCTCATAGGCGGATTCCTTCATCATTACGAGCTGATTACCGCCAACATCTTCCCAGCACCTGGCCGGATTATATTCATAACGCTTAGGCTGAGAGTCACCTAGCAGCCCATCGACTTTTTCGATAATTGAATTATACAGTTCCATGATTCCCTCTCTATTAATGCATATTGCTTAGACAGTCTGTATTTTTATAAGTCGTATCTGTCCTTCAAAAAGGAGTTTGAAAAATTTTTCTACATCAAGTTCCCTTTTTTGATATTTCATGTAGAAAATTTTCGCTGTATTCTTTTTCTTCCTATAATAAAACCGGTTCTGCATCGGCCGGATTTGTCATTTTTTCGTTTTGTATCATGTTTTTGCCGGTTTTCAGGCATTAATAAATATGCATGATACCTATTTCTTTGATTTTTCTACATGAGACCTCAATTTTTCGCATTTCATGTAGAAAGATTTGAGAATTTCCTTTTTTAAAACCGCCCCTGCACCTGAGTGCAGGGGCAAATGGCTTTCTTGCTTCTTATGACCCGCTTCCTTTGACCAGCCGGATCAAATCGAAACATTTTTAGAATTTGATGTCAACCGGCTTGCGGTCGAAAATCTCATTTACTCTTGCATAACTCCATGCAAGGAGCTTCTGGTCGAGATTGAGGAAATAGACCACAAAGAGTGTTCCTGTTGCAAGGCCGAGGATCTTAGTGACGAGTTTCAGCGCTCTGCATACAGGGCATTTCTTTTTCTTTTTCATAGTAGTACTCCTTTTTCTGGATTACTTAGCCTGTCCCTTCTGACGAGCGAATTCAGCAGCACCGAGTGCTCCCATCAGCTGTGGGTCTGTCTTGAGGTTGATGACCTTGAGTTTGAGTACGTGCTCGATAGCGTCCTTGAGACCATCGTTCTTAGCGCATCCGCCTGTGAGTGTGATGGAGTCAGTAGCGCCGGCCTTCTTAGCCATTACGAAGCATCTCTTAGCAACAGCCATCTGGATTCCTGCAGCGATCTCATCCATTGGCTTGTTCTCACCAACGAGAGTGATTACTTCGGACTCAGCAAATACTGTGCACTGTGCAGTGATAGGAATAACGTTCTTTGCGGTCAGGGACAGTTTCGAGAACTCAGGGAGAGTCATCTCGAACGATCTTGCCATAGCCTCGTAGAATCTGCCTGTACCTGCAGCGCACTTATCGTTCATAGCGAAGTTCTTTACTGTACCGTCTGTGTCAACTGCGATACCCTTAACGTCCTGTCCGCCGATATCGATAATAGCCTTTACGCTTGGGTCTGTTACATGTACGCCCATAGCGTGGCAGGAGATCTCGGAGATGTTCTCGTCAGCGAATGGAACCTTGTTACGTCCGTATCCTGTACCGATGAGGTAAGCGAGGTCCTTGGAGGACTTGAGGCCTACTTTGCCGAGTACTTCGTCCATAGCAAGTCTTGCAGATGCTTCAGAGTTGATCTTGCTCTTGATAGTGGTGTCGGCAACGATCTTGCCAGCCTCATCAAGAATTACTGCCTTGGTATAAGTTGAACCTACATCACAGCCGCCATAATATTTCATTTTTTTCTCTCCTTTATAAACTTCTTAAAAATGAAGTGCAGTTTTGCGTAAACTATTCTACACTATTAAGTTTCCTTAAGCTACATTATTTTGCCAAATTTGCGAGTCTTACTGGTGAGCACGCGGCTCTGCGGTAGCCGGCACTTAGTGAGTGACGAGCCGGAGGCGAAGTCAGAGCTTAGTACCGCTGCGTATAGCCGCAGCGAGGCGAGAGCCGTACGCGGGATCATCAGTAAGACGAGCAGCTACATGCCCAGTTCGTCGTCGAAGTCGCAGAGTGTCGGGTCTACCGGCTCAGCCTTCATGACTGTTCTCATGTACTCGTTGACCTTGTCTCTCATGGTCTTTCTGGATACCGTTCTAGGGTCCATCAGGTCATGCTCGATCCAGATCATGTGGTGGTTTCTGTCTCTGCATGTGTCATCGAGGATACCCTGGAGTGTAGCCATGTTCTTGCAGGCAACGTTCTGGTACATGATGATGATCTCTGCTCTCCAGTCTTCGACCTGTCTCCACATCTCGTCGACTACGTTCTGG
>ONRQ01000048.1 GCA_900320285.1 uncultured Eubacteriales bacterium | reverse complement strand
CAAGCTCCTTGATAATCCGGTCGACGAGATCTTTGAACTGCTGCCGAAAGTGGCATACTTCATCAACTCCAAGGGTCTTGACGCCAGCGTGCGCAACATGACCAACGCGATCAACGTGGTGCTGAAAGCGCTGCAGCCGCTGGTCGGCGACGTTGACCTGTTCGCGGCGCTCGGTATCGACCTGAGCACGCTCGACATGCAGTACATCCTGAACGCCATCACCAACATGATCGGTGACGGCTCCACGCAGGATCTGATTCCGCTGGTTGTTGACGCACTGGCCGAAATGACCACCGGTAAGATCGTTACCAGCAGCTCCCAGTCTGAACTGACGCCGTGGTACAAGATGGAATACGCTGGCGAAGCCTCCAAGGCTGACACCATCACCACACTGCTGCGCTTCGCGCTCAGATGGGTTGCCCTCAACAAGGATCAGCTTAAGACCCTTGTCCGCGAAAAGATCGAAATGAGCGATGAAGGCTATGCCTATATCGACAAGCTCATCGACATCGTCGGCGCCTATGCAGGCACCAACAGCGGTATGGATTCCATCCTGCACATGCTGTATTACATCTTCTATGGTGTGCATACCGGCACCACCAAGGTTGCGAACTGGCAGAGAGACTACAACACCAGACTGCAGCTTGTGGCGGAAGGTGAGCAAAAGGCGTCTGCCCGCGATGAAAACCTCGGTAAGGTTGCCGAACTGCTCGACTTCCTGTTTGTCGGCGATCTCCACGCCGCGGGAATGAAGCACTTTCGCGCCGGACGAGGCCAGCTCGAGCATCTCTTCATAGGTGATGTATGTCGCGTTGTTGCGCGAATAAACAGTGCCTTCGGTGAGGATCTCCATCGAGTCTTCAAGCTCAAGCTCGCGGCGGAATGCTTCTCCGCTCGGTTTGAGATTCTCGATATATTGGGTGCTTGTGATCTTCAGATTGACGCTTTTTTTCATAACAGAAATATTTTATAACATTTGACATAACTGACACAATATCGTCATATTTGAAAACTTTAATTATTCATGTACAATTATTATTATTTTAAGTTTAATTTTAGTTTCGGACTATACTATATATATGGAAAGGAAGCGGCAGCGAAAACGCTGCCTAACAGGTAACGCAAAATGGATGAAAATGAAAAAAACATAGTCAGTTTTGACAGACCTATCGAAGAGCCTGAACCGGAACCGGTAAAGACGGTCGAAATAGATTATCCACGGGAAACAGAATATCCTAAGGCGGTCATTGATGAGCCGGCTCACGCAGCTCCGACAGGTCCTTCTCACAGCAAACCGAAAGAGAAGAAATACGTAACTAAAGGTGCGCTCATTGCATGCATGATCCTGACAATGATACTCAGCTCACTGCTCGGCGCGTTTATATCCGGTGCATATTTTTCAAAGACTTCTTCTGACGGCAGAGCCCAGAGAAACGACTCTGAGCTGTCGCAGCTCGATCTGGGTGATGCTACCGGCAGTGATCTCACTGTATCGCAGATTGTCGACAAGAATGAGAACGCGGTAGTTGAGATACTGATGTCCGGCACTCAGCAGAACATGTGGGGACAGATGCAGCTGGTACAGGGCGCAGGCTCGGGTGTCATCATCAAGGAAGACGGCTACATTGCTACCAATTATCATGTTGTCCAGGGCGCCAACAAAGTAGAAGTCACGCTTCATAACGGTGATTCCTACGTTGCGCAGATTATCGGAAGCGACCCGTCCAACGACATCGCGGTGATCAAGATCGATGCCAAAGGTCTCACCACTGCAACGATCGGTGACAGCAGCACTGTAGATGTAGGAGATCTGGCAGTTGCAATCGGCAATCCTCTCGGACAGCTTGGCGGCACAGCTACTACCGGTATCATCAGTGCGCTTGACAGAACTCTAGACGTAGAAGGCACCACTCTGACGCTTATGCAGACAGACGCTGCCATCAACGGAGGTAACTCCGGCGGCGGGCTCTTCAACAGCAAGGGCGAGCTGATCGGTATCGTTGAGTCAAAGGCATCCGCAGTAGGAGTCGAGGGACTTGCGTTCGCTCTTCCTATAAACACCGTTGCGCCTATCATAAACGATTTCATCGAAAACGGCGGAAATACTCAGGTAGCGGACGGCATCCCTGCAGTAGGTGTCGTTATAAGCGATGTTTCAGAGGAGAACGCTCAGTACTACGGCCTTGAGTCCGCAGGCGTATATATCGCTCAGGTCACAGGCGAGAATGCCATGAAGGCAGGCTTCCAGGAAGGAGACCGCATCGTATCCTTCAACGGCTCTCAGATCTCAAACAGCAGTGAATTCATAACACTTGTAAGAAAGTGCAAGGTCGGCGATACAGTAACAGTAGTAGTAAGCAGAAGCGGCCAGCAGATCGAGATCAAGACTGTGCTTGAAGAACTCCAGCAACAGCAGCCGCAGCCATAGGCGTAACATGGCACAACCATAAAAAAGCCCCGCGCTGTCGCGCGGGGTTTTGAATTTCTGAAAATATGGAGATCCTACTCGATCTCGCCCATGGCTTCCATCTTTTTGCCAAGCGCAAAGACGAACTCCTTAAGAGCTTTGACATGTGCGTCAGCCTCGTATCTTGCCTCGCCGTCACGTCCGGCATTGATAGCCTCCATGATGCGGTTGTGCTGTTCGGCTGTCGACTCGTAAAGCGAGAAGTCATCATAGTAAAGATATCTGAATCTCAGCGAGAGCTCCTGTACATACTTGACCAGTTCGCTCAGTGTCTCGTTGCCGCTGCACTTTACGATGAAGTTATGGAACTTCTCATCGAGTTCGATGATGTGCTCCTTGTCATCAGCCTTCTCGATCGCTTCCTCATATTCAGCCGCGATCTCTCTGAGCTTACCCTTCTCCTCATCGGTGATCCTCTGAGCTGCGAGCTTAGCAACAAAGCCTTCCATGTCCTCTCTCACTTCAAACACATCGAGCATGTCCTTGATAGAGATGTTTGCAACATAGGCTCCGCGCCTTGGCTCCACCTTAACCAGTCCGTCATCGGACAGTCTTTTGATGGCCTCTCTAATAGGCGTACGGCTCACATTCATTTTCTCGGAAAGATCGATCTCCATCAGCCTTGTCTGGGATACGATCTCGCCTGTAAGAATCTTGTGCTTCAGTTCCAGATACACCAGGTCTTTTAATGGCTTCTGTACCTTAAGTTGGATATCAGTCATGTCTTCCCTCTCTATATCTATTTACCCGTATCGGTCAGCCACGCCCTGATCGAGGCGTCCTTTGTTGCCATCTCAGCAAGAGTGGCAAGTCCTTTACCGGCTTTATCTATGTCTTTATAATAAGCAACCATTGTAGGGCCGCTTCCGCTCATCAGCACTTCTTCAGCATCAAGATCTTCGAGCATTAACTTCTTTAATAAAGCTGCCTTCTTGTCTGCCTTGAGCGTATATTTCTCCATATCGTTGACGAAGAGCTTTCCGGCGCTGTCCGGGTCAGTATAGCCGATTTCATCAAAGGCTTTGTAAGCGGCCTTGGTCAGAACTGCAGTGCCCGGGTTCGCCATAATAACATATCTAGGGATGCTTTCTGCTCTTTCGATTATGTCGCCTATGCCGTAAGTCCATGCCGCGTCGCTCGCTTCTTCGAGTCCTTCGAGGCCTTCAAGCACTTTCCGGTTCCGGTAAGCGTTCATAAATGTAGAAAACGGTACATCTGCTCCGAAAGTTCCACCTATACTCATGAGCTGCCTCAGCGTGAACGGTCTTCCGGTCATCTCATTGAGACCCAGGAGACATGCAGCTGCGTTGGCGCTGCCTCCACCAATGCCTGCCGAAACCGGCAGGTCCTTACGGATATCTATGAGCAGAGCATCTGTCAGCCCATGCTTTTCCTGATAGCCTTCTCCCAGGGCATCCGTGAATACCTTTACTGCCCTGAATGCCAGATTGTCCATATCCGTCGGGATTGTTTTTGCATCCGTACATAAATATACAACAATGCCATTTACAGTGCAATGAGGAAGCTTGTATTTTGTTGCTTTTTGAGTACATTTTTCTATACTCAACACGTCATGAAGTCCCAGACCCTGCATGAACGAGACTATATCATGATAGCCGTCAGGTCTTTTTCCGGTGATCTCGAGGGACAGATTTATTTTTGCATGAGCGTTAAGTGTTATTTTATCCATGGTCAATGAAACAGGGGAGGTTGCTCTCCCCTGAAGTCGTCCTTTTTATTTCTTCTTTGTGCTCTTATTCCTGGAGCTGTTCTTTTCTGCCTTTCTGTAGGCTTTCAGGGCTTCTATGGAACGGTCCGCCTTATTGACAGGAGCCGGTGCATGTACGTGATAAACGTTGTTGAGTAGCTCCGCGCAGTTGTCTATTTTCTGAGGCTGCGGCTCAGGAGCTTTCTTGGCCTTGCGTGCTTTCTTTTTAGCTTCCTTAGCCTCTTTCTTCGCCTGCTCAGCTTTGACTTCCTCTATGCTCTTGCCTGTTCTCTTTGCCTCTCTGTATGGATTGAACGCCTGCTCCTTAGGCTCATCCTTAGGCTCTTCTTCCTGTTTCTCGTTGTTCTGGCGGAGTGAGAGCACCATGATTCCACCGAACATCACGAACATCATGGCCATGTTGACCATGTTGTTGACCCTTTGGTTGTAAGTCTTAAATGATACAGTCTTGTCTGCGCCGAGAACATTGCCGTCATTGTCAACAAGATCGCCGCTGATGACGAGCCTGTACTCCGAGTTGTTCTTAGCTACAAAGCCTTTGTCTGTATCTGCAAGAACCAGCACGAGGCCTTTATCCTTATCACTGAAAAGTACACGGATAGGAATAGCCTTGCCGTCCTCATCATAAATAGTAAACTTGTCAGCATTGGCTGCAGTTGCTTCTTTGGAATCCATAGCAGTGCTGAACTGAAGCTTTACTCCGAGGTTCTCCATCGAAGTGTTTGACTGGCCGTCCTCAGGGTATGACGATACCAGATCGAATCCGCCTTCAGCAAAACAGAATGCCGAAGCTGCCAGTATCATGATCGACATAAGTATTGCGATCAGACTAATTTTCTTCATTAATTGATCCTCCGTTACGAGCGCCTGCTCCTGAAGAACTCCTTCAGGATAGCCGAGCATTCCCCGGCCAGTACGCCTCTGGTTATTTCTATGCTGTGGTTAAGCCTTTCGTCGTTTGCTATGTTGTAAAGGGATCCGCATGCACCGGTCTTGGGATCGTCTGTTCCTATAACCAGTCTCGCCATCCTTGCGAGAACCATGGCCCCGGAGCACATACTGCAGGGCTCCAGCGTCACATACATGGTTGCGTCAGGGAGCCACTTTGCTCCGAGCGCAGCCTCAGCGGCCTCAAGGGCGATCATCTCCGCATGCGCGGATGATCTTCGTGCGGTCTCCACCATGTTATGCGCCCGCGCGATGATCTGTCCGTCTTTCACAACAACGGCGCCGACGGGCACCTCGCCCTCTTCGGCAGCCCTGGCTGCTTCTTTAAGCGCCTCGAGCATGAATCTTTCGTCATCGCTTGCGCATATAATTTCGTCAAAAACCATAGCCGAAATATTGTATCACAAACACCTTTGAAATATCAATAAAAACCGCATCATATAAATGCGTATTTGATCACGTAGAAGAACGGATTTACATCGTACAGCACCTTTGCAGCCGTGGTATGCTGAAGCGCAATCATCATTGCCGGAACATTTTCCGGTGAGACAAGAGTAGTGACCGGTATCAGCAGAGCTACTGCGATCCATGCCAGCATGAGTCCCCTCACCAGACCGAGAACCATTCCAAGCACCCTGTCGGCAAAGCCTATCACGAAGATCTTGTCGCGGGCACTCCTTATGATCACTCTGATCAGGAACATCACCAGACTGACCGCCAGAATTATCAGGGCTAAAGCAATTGCGCCCATTGCGATCTCTGTCAGCCTTTCCGCCGCTGCATCCGCAGCCTTATCAGCAGCATCATTGAATATGCCTCCGAGCGATTTTGAGATGACTCCCTCGCCCGTGCCGTCAGGTGATATTATCGTTCCGAAAAACGAATTGACACCCTCCCCGGACGACGGGTCGGACATGGCTTCGTCGCCGCGGATCAGTTCGAAGATGTGGCTGTGCATCGTTTTCTCGAGTTTTGTCTGCAATAAAAAGACCTTGAGCTTGTCCTTGTAGTAAACTCCAAGCCCGATGCCCCCCAATATACTGATTATTTTTAATAACGTATCGCCTACGCCTTTAACAGCGCCTCTTAGGACTGTAACCAGAACGATCAGTCCTACGGCTCCGTCAATCATCCACCATTCAATAGTTTTCATGCGTATATTCTACCACATATAATGCTGCTTTGAGCAAAAGTCGTCTGATTCCTGAAGCTCATCGGACAGCTTTCAGATGCTTTTGTGTTATGTATGTAACGTTGCATCGCTTTTATTTGTGCGGCAAAACAAAATCTTGTTTATTTTTTGTGCAAAAAAATACATTGAATTGCAGTAATTGCAAGGCTTTGAAGAGACGCAAACTATTTGACGCTTCTTTACGGTGGTGCTATTATTAAGATACGTTAGAAAAGTGGGCCCTCATGCCAAAAAGGGTGTGTTGGCTTGCGCTAAAAATATATATTTTACGGAGGTATACAGCGATGGAAAAGAAAACCCCGCTCTACGATACCCACGTTAAGTACGGCGGCAAGATAGTCGAATTCGGCGGCTTCCTGCTTCCTGTACAGTACGGATCAGGTGTCAAGGCAGAGCACATGGCAGTCAGAACTCAGTGCGGATTGTTCGATGTTTCCCACATGGGCGAAGTACTCGTTCAGGGCGAGAAGGCAAAGGACTTCCTCAACATGCTCCTGACAAACGATTACACAGACCTTCAGCCGGGATTCGCAAGATATTCCCCAATGTGCAATGAAAACGGCGGAACCGTCGACGACCTCATTGTATATATGAAGGGCGAGAATGACTACTTCGTAGTAGTAAACGCAGCTAACACAGATAAAGACTTCGCATGGATGTGCGATCACAAGATCGATGGCGTTGAGCTCACTAATGTAAGCGACCAGTATGGTCAGGTTGCTCTTCAGGGACCTAACGCTGAGAAGATCCTGAAGAAGGTTGTTGACGAGAAATACATCCCTGCAGGCTACTACACATGCATCTTTGACGGAGACTTCCAGGGCATTCCTGTAATGATCTCCCGTACAGGCTACACAGGCGAGGATGGATTCGAAATCTACATGCCGGCAGATAAGGCTCCTGACGTATGGGAAGCTCTGATCGCTGCAGGTAAGGATGACGGCCTCATCCCATGCGCACTCGGCGCAAGAGATACTCTGAGAATGGAAGCTGCTATGCCGCTCTACGGCCACGAGCTCAACGACAAGATCAGCCCAAGAACAGCAGGTCTCGGCTTCGCAGTAAAGATGAACAAGCCTGACTTCATCGGCAAGGCTGCTCTCGAAGCAGATCAGCCGCTCAAGGAGAGAAGAGTCGGCCTCAAGGTTACAGGCCGCGGAATCCTCAGAGAGCATCTCGATGTTTACAGAGACGGCGAGATCGTTGGATACACAACATCCGGCACATTCCTGCCTTACCTCGGAAGCTCGTTCGCTATGGCTATTGTTAAGTCCGAAGCACGCGAAATCGGAGCTCCTTGCCAGGTTGACGTAAGAGGCCGCATGGTAGACTGCGAGATGGTAGGTCTCCCATTCTACAAGAGAGCTAAATAGTTAATCTTCCGCGTCTGCGGATAAGATAAACCGATATCATTTATTCCAACTTATATAAAAAAGGAGATTAGAACAATGATTGATCCAAAAGAACTGAAGTACACAAAGGATGATGAATGGGTTCGTTTCGAAGGAGACGAGGCTTATGTAGGAATCACTGATTACGCTCAGAGCGAGCTCGGCGACCTCGTATTCGTTAACCTCCCTGAGGTAGATGACGAGGTAGTTGCAGGCGAGCCGTTCGGCGATGTTGAATCCGTAAAGGCTGTAGCTGATGTATTCTCACCAGTTTCCGGTGTTGTTCTGGAGATCAACGAGGACCTCCTCGATGATGCTGCTCTGATCAACAACGATCCTTATGGCGCATGGTTCATCAAGGTTGGAAGCATCTCCGCCTGTGAGGACTTCATGACTGCTGATGAGTACGATGAGTACAGAGGATAATCCCTTCATCGAAAGACGTATTTGACATTTTTATAAGGAGGAACTAAATTGGGCACTTTTATTCCTAACACCAAGGAAGAGCAACTGAAAATGCTCAACGAGATCGGATATAAGGATTTCGATGACCTCTTTAAAGTGATTCCTGATGAAGCCAAGGTCAAAGGCGAACTCAATCTTCCAGATGGACTGAGCGAGATCGAAGTAGCCCGCAAGGTAGAGGGACTCGCAGCAAAGAACACTATATTCCGTTCGATCTTCCGCGGAGCCGGCTCGTACAACCATTATGTACCATCTGCCGTTGACGCGATTGCCAACAAAGAGGAATTTGTTACGGCATATACACCATATCAGGCTGAGATCAGCCAGGGCATCCTCCAGTCGATCTTTGAGTATCAGACAATGATCGCTGAAATCACAGGCATGGACATTGCTAACGCTTCGATGTACGACGGCGCTTCCGCAGCTGCAGAAGCATGCTGGATGTGCAAGGACAGAAGACACAGCACATTCTATGTATCCGGAGCTCTTGATGAGAGGATCCTTACAGTAATCAACACATATTCATTCGGAAGAGGCAGCAAGGTCGTAGTCATCCCTACAAAGGACGGCGAGACCGATAAAGAAGCTCTTGCAAAGGCTCTTGCTGACGACAAAGAAGCTGCTTGCTTCCTCATGCAGTATCCAAACTTCTACGGTATCGTAGAAGATGCGGAAGAGCTCTGCAAGATCACACACGACGGCGGAGCTAAGTTCATCATGTACTGCCACCCACTCGCACTCGGCGCTCTGAAGAGCCCTGGCGAGCTCGGAGCTGACATCGCAGTTGGTGAGGGACAGCCTCTCGGACTCGGACTTGAGTTCGGCGGACCATACCTCGGCTTCCTGTCGACAAAGCAGGAAAACATGCGTGCTATCCCTGGCAGACTCATCGGTGAGACTGTAGATACAAGAGGCGACAGAGGCTTCGTTCTGACCATCCAGGCCAGAGAGCAGCATATCCGCCGCGAAAAGGCAAGCTCAAACATCTGCTCCAACGAGGCATGGTGCGCACTGAGAGCAGGCATTTATCTTTCGACTATCGGCCCTGCAGGCTATGAGCAGGTAGCAACACTCTGCTCGTCCAAGGCTCACTACATGGCTGACGAGCTCGAGAAGATCGGCATGAAGAAATGCTTCAAGGGCGAGTTCTGGAACGAATTCGCAACAACATGCCCTGATGCTGACAAGCTGCTCGCAGCTCTCGAAGAGAAGGGCATCCTCGGCGGACTCAAGCTCTGCTGCGGCTGCTGTGATGCCGGATGCGACACAGACTGCATACTCTGGTGCTGCACAGAGCTGAACAGCAAAGAAGATATCGATGAAGTCATAGCTATCGCAAAGGAGGTGTTCTAAGATGAAATTAATATTCGAGAAGAGCATTCCTGGTAGAGGACAAGATATCTTCCCTGCATGCGACGTTCCT
>ONRQ01000043.1 GCA_900320285.1 uncultured Eubacteriales bacterium | reverse complement strand
AGTCTGCTGTACTTTCCGAATCGGGCGACATTCTCAGACCGCTCGATGAAGGTACTCTCAGCAAAGATCAGTTCACCGGTGACATCGGCGATTTCCTGCTTGGAATGATCCCGGGCAGGGAATCCGATGATGAGATAATAGTGTTCGAAAATGTCGGGATCGGCGCGCTCGATCTCTATACGGCGCAGAAGGTATACGATAAGGCAACAGAGGCAGGCATAGGCCTGACCTGGTAAAAAAAGGAGGAAACAAAATGCCACATGTAGACATCAGTATGTTCTCTGGAAGAGACGACGAATTGAAGAAGAAGGTAGCTGACGCAGTAGTCGAGACCATGATAAAGGAGCTCGGCTGCCAGAGAAGCCATCTGTCGGTAGCCATCCACGATGTAGATCCCGCTGAATGGAATGAGAAAGTCCATGATAAAGTGGATGCTTCGAAGGTATATGCCGGAGAGGTGTTTGAAAACAAATAATAAGAGCATAAGACTCAAGGCTTTGTAGAATTTCACAAAATAACACGATTTGTTTTTGTGAAAAAACATAATTATTTGTTGACCTCATATAAACGCAGTAGTAGAATACGTACGAAGCAAAAGGGGTTAATATATAAAGCACTTACGTTGGAGCCGGGTATACCGGCTTTTTCGTTGCCCATAATACAGGCGATTATGATATACTAAACAACGTGAAATTTATAGAAATCAAAGACCTTAAAATTGAATTCACAAAAATCGATGAGAGCGGCAGGGAAGTGCCGGGCAAGGTGGCCTTGGACGGTATCAGTCTGGATATCGACAAGGGCAGTTTTGTTGCGGTCGTAGGGATGAACGGATCCGGCAAGTCAACGCTGGCAAAGTGCCTGAACGGACTCCTTGCGCCTTCGGCAGGACGCGTCATAGTAGACGGTTTTGACACTGCCGAGGAAGAACATATCTGGGATGTCAGAAGAAGAGTAGGCATGGTATTCCAGAACCCGGACAATCAGATAGTTTCATCGATCGTAGAGGATGACGTTGCGTTCGGACCGGAGAACCTCGGTGTGGAGCCGAAGGAGATCAGACGCCGCGTCGATGAAGCTCTTAAAAGAGTCGGAATGTATGAGCTTAAGGATAAAGGAGCTCACATGCTTTCGGGCGGACAGAAACAGCGCATTGCCATCGCGGGAGCGATCGCGATGAGACCTGAGTGCATAGTGTTTGATGAACCTACAGCCATGCTCGACCCTAAGGGAAGGGCCAGCGTAATGGGCATCATCAGAGACCTGAACGCCGAGGGCATAACATGCGTGCTCATAACACACTTTATGAGCGAGGCAGAGCAGGCCGACCGTGTTATAGTCCTAAAAAAAGGCAAGGTGATCTGCGACAGAACACCGGAGGCGCTGTTCTCAGACAAAGAGATGATAGAAAAAGCCGGACTGGAGATGCCGCCGGCAATCGAAATCAGGGATAAAGCCGGACTGCCGGAACATCTCACAACGGCAAATGACATCGCGAATTACATAGCAAAGCAATAAGAGATAATGTCAATATCAGTAAGAAACCTCAGCTACATATATAATCCGGGCATGCCGGGAGAGACAGTCGCTCTGAGCGACGTGTCTTTTGATGTGGCCGATGGTACTATACTTGGCATTATCGGTCATACCGGATCGGGAAAGTCTACGCTTCTGCAGCACCTGAACGGACTTATCAAACCGACTTCGGGAGAAGTATATATAGACGATGTATGCATAACTGACGGAAAGGTGAAGATGACCGACATCAGACGCAAGGTGGGGCTTGTCTTCCAGTATCCTGAATACCAGCTGTTTGAGGAGACCGTCAGAAAGGATGTCGCTTTCGGACCGAAAAACCTCGGACTGGATGAAGAAGAGCAGGAGGCCAGAGTAAAGAAGGCCATCGGACTTGTAGGACTGGATTATGAGGAAATCAGGGACCTTTCGCCGTTTGAGCTTTCGGGCGGAATGAAGCGGCGTGTCGCTATCGCAGGTGTAATAGCGATGGATCCTAAGATACTCATACTGGATGAACCTACAGCGGGACTCGATCCTTCGGCACACAGGGACGTCCTCGCCATGGTCAGGCGCATACACGACGAGATGGGCATAATACTGATCTTCGTATCACACAATATGGCCGACATTGCGGAGATGTCCGACAGAGTCATGGTGATGAGTGATGGAAAGATCGCGCTCGAGGGAACTCCTGCGGAGGTTTTCTCACAGGCCGGCAAGCTTGCGGAGATGGGACTTGGAGTCCCGCCGGCAAGAGAGATAACCGAGCTCATAAAAAGCAGGGCAGGACGCTTTGAAAGTGAAGCGCTCACCATCGACGAGGCGGCAGAAGACATAAAGAGATATATGGAGGAAGCGCGCGGGTGATAAGAGATATTACTCTCGGTCAATACTATCCGGGCGATTCATGGGTCCACAGGCTCGATGCCAGGACCAAGATAATCGCGACACTGCTCTATCTTATAGAGCTCTTTGTCGTGAACAATTTCTACGGCTTTCTGATTGCTGCAGTGGCGCTGTTTGCGGTGATCGGGCTTTCAAAAGTGCCGGTGAAGTTCATATTCAGAGGACTGTCGGCGGTTTTCCTGATCATAGCTTTCACTTTCCTGCTTAACCTCTTTATGGTTGACGGAAGGGTGCTGTGGCACTGGAAGTTCCTTACAATTACATATGAGGGTTTGTCAAGGGCGTTATTCATGGCGGTCAGGCTGGTACTGATCATCATCGGCTCATCGATAATGACACTTACGACCAAGCCGGTCGAACTCACGGACGGTCTCGAAAAGCTGCTCTATCCATTCTCGAAGATCGGGCTTCCGAGCCACGAGATAGCGCTCATGATGACTATAGCGCTCAGGTTTATCCCGACTCTCATGGAGGAGACTGACAAGATAATCAAGGCGCAGCAGGCCAGGGGCGCGGATTTCGAATCGGGCAATCTGTTCCAGAGAGCAAAGAGCCTGATACCTATTCTGGTTCCACTCTTCGTGAGCTCATTCAGGATAGCGCAGGATCTCGCGCTTGCCATGGAGGCCAGATGTTATCACGGTGGAGGCGGCAGAACGCGCATGAACGAGATACGCTTCGAAAGCGCAGACGCGGTCGCGGCAGTATTAATGGTGCTGTTCCTCGCAGCCATCATAGCGTCAAGATTTATACACGTATAAACAGGTGCTCGTCTCGCCTCTCTCGGATCTGCCATTGCATCCTCAGTCGCTCCGCACCCCGGGATGTTTGCGGAACTCGCTTCGCTCAGACATCCGCACAACATCATCCGGGCCGCGTTCGTTCCATCGGTGCAGCTGGCAAGATCCTCGAGACACGCTCGACTCACACCTGTTTATCCGATATTTTTATAAGAAATGAGACAGAGAAAACTTAGAAATCTTGATACTAAATATGAAGCCTACTCGGATATTATTGTAGATTCACCTGCAGAAATGAAAGGCAGGTGGTCTGAAAGGTCCGGAGGCGCGCCGCTCTTTATTGAGATAGGCTGCGGAAAGGGCAAATTCATATCCGAGCTCGCGGCGCGCGAGCCGGAGCATTTTTTCGTTGCGATAGAAGGCAACAAAAGTGTCATGCTCCGCGCAATGGAAAAAATCAGAAAGTTCGGTCTCACCAATGTGGCGTTCATTCCGGAACTTGCCGGCGATCTGTCGGACTGGTTTGAAGAAGGGGATGCTGACGGCATATATCTTAATTTCAGTGATCCCTTGCCTAAGAACTACTGGTACAAGAGACGTCTGACCTACAGGGACAGACTGAAGTCATATTTCAGAGTTCTGAAGCCTTCGGGCACGGTCACTTTCAAGACCGATAACACCGACCTTTTCAACTGGTCGGTCCTTGAGATCATAGCTTCAGACCTGAAGATCCTCGATATAACGCGCGATCTCCATGCGGATCCGGAAGCAAACGCTTCAAATATTGAAACAGAATACGAGGCCAAGTACAGTGGCTTCGGTGAAAAAATAAAGAGAGTAGTTATCGGCCGCAAGTAAGCGGCGGAACGGAGGTTAAAACAGAAAATGGATATAGCTGTATTATGTGAGAGCATGATGCTGATCATCTTCGGATGCTCATGGCCGGCAAACATTCACAAGTCACTGACCAGCAAAACGACACTCGGCAAGAGCCTTGTTTTCGAAGTGCTCGTAGTCATCGGTTACCTGTTCGGCATCACAGCAAAGATCATCATTTTCAACAGAACAGGAGAGATGCAGGTCTCGTTCTGGTTCTATCTTTTAGACATACTGCTGGTTTCAACAGACATAGTGCTGTACTTCAGAAACCTGCAGATCGACAAAAAAATGGGGCGCATATAAGCGCCATGAGCATATAACAGGAGGAAGCTATGATCAAAAGCATGGCGGCATACAACGGACGTGAGATCCCGAAAGAAGACAAGGTTTTCGCTGCCAGCGGAAAGGCTCTTGACGCAGTCAGTAAATACGGACCGGCTGAGGTCATAAACGCTACGGTCGGCGCTCTTTATGATGACGAGGGAAAGCTTCTTGTGCTGAAGTCGGTCGAAAAAGTGATGAAGAGCCTGCCTGCGGAAAAGTACGCTGCGTACTCGCCTATCGCCGGGACTCCGGAATTCAAAAATGCGATACTCAAGGAGGCTCTTGGAAACTATGAGCCGAAGAGCTATACCTGTGTTGTAGGAACACCGGGAGGTACCGGCGCGATCAGAAACGCGGTCGCAAATTACTCATGCCCGGGCGATAAAATACTTACGCACAGCTGGCACTGGGCTCCGTACAAGAGCATATCAGCTGAGCTTTACAGGGGTATCGAGCGCTTCGAGATGTTCGATGAAGACGGCCGCTTCAATATCGCCGATTTCGATTACAAGGTAAAGAAACTCATCAGGAATCAGGAGCACCTCGTGATAATACTCAATACGCCGGCAAACAATCCTACCGGATATGCGCTAACCATGGACGACTGGTACGGCGTGAAGAAAGTTCTCGATGAAGTGCCTCTGGAGAAAAAGATTGCTTTGGTGCTGGATGTTGCATATATCGACTTCGCGGGTGATCCGGAAGAGGTGAGAGGTTTTTACAGCGTCATAGATAATCTGAGAGCCAACATTCTGCCGATAATAGCATACAGTGCTTCCAAGACGTTTACGCTTTATGGAGCAAGGTGTGCAGCCATGATCTGTCTGGCGCACAGCCCTGAGGTAGCGGAAGAATTCGGAAGGATCAACTCTTTTTCATCAAGGGCAACATGGTCGAATCCGCCGAGAGCTCCGCAGGAAGTCATAGAGCGTATTTATGCCGATGAAAAGCTTCTGGCAGAAGTTGAAGCGGAAAGAGCTGCGGCCCGCGAAATGCTGCTCGCGAGGGGAAAGGCGTTTGAAGAGGAAGCGGTGAAATGCGGCCTGAAGACATTGCCGTTCAGTGCGGGGTTCTTCGTGACCATACCTTACAAAGATCCGGATGGTCTGTGCGATAAGCTCAACGAAAAGAATGTATTCCTTATACCATTCGACGGAGGAGTCAGGGTATCGGTAGCAGCGAGCTCGGAAGGAAAATGCCGCAGGCTTCCTGCACTGATCAGATCCGCAATGGAAGAACTTGACTGATTTAACAAAGGGCACAGATTGGGATATAATAAGCAAAGCATAACAAGACGGAGGTACCATACTGTGAAAAGATTACTTTCAATTATTGCTATAACTGTGCTGGCTGTATCTATGCTTGCTATGGTATCGTGCGGTAAACACGAATTCAGCGGTAATTTAGATGACGATAAAAACATGACCATAAATGCTGTGAATGCAGATACGGGAGATTACTTTGTAACAGGAACTCTTGTTGTGGAAGACGGCGAACAGGTTTCCATCGATACAGCTCTCGAGAAAGGCGAGATCACGGTCGAGTTTATCGCCTCTGAGGGTGAGCAAAATATTGATGAGCTCCCGGAATTAGATGGTGATGCTACATATACCGCATATCTGAGCGGAACAAATTCACAGGCTGTCAGCTTCGGCGCAGGATCATTTATGATAAAACCAACCGTAACAGATAAGGCGACAGGCACTGTAACAATAACAGTACAGCCTGCAAAGTAATACAGGAGAAATGCTCAGCGGCACACTTATAACTCTGCTCGGAGCGGGACTGTGGGGACTCAATGCGGTAGTAAGCAAATACCTCATGGGCCGCGGAATAGACACGATGTGGATGGTGAATTTCCGCATGATCGCATCGGGGCTTGTGCTGCTGATATTCGCTCTTTTTAAAAACCCGCACGGACTATTCGACATATGGAAAGACAGAAAGTCTGTAATAAGGCTTCTTGTAATATCCGTGTTCGCGTTTGGCCTGTGCCAGCCTACATACTATATATCGATCGATTACAGCAACGCAGGCATCGCATCTGCGATACAGCAGACGGCGCCTGTGTTTGTGCTTATTTATGTCATCATAAAGGAGCGCCGTAAACCTTTCCCGGCAGAGCTCGGCTCGCTCGTGCTGGTTATGACAGGTTCATTCCTGATAGCAACACATGGAGATTTTGGGGCCCTGGCGGTCCATCCGCTTGCACTGCTGTCCGGGCTGATATCTGCGCTGATGTGCGCGCTGTATATAACGCTGCCATCAGAGCTCATAAAGCGTTACGGAACGTTTGAGACGGTAGGCTGGGGGCTATTCATCGGGGGCGTTGTCATTGCGCCGTTCTGCAAGCTGTGGAATTTTCCGTCCCAGTGGGACGCATCTCTGATCGCGGGAATGATTTTTATAATACTGCCTGGAGCGGCATTCGCCTTCGCGCTTTTCCTCTATGGAACGAGCATTGTGGGGCCGGTGCGCGGGGGAGTGTATAATCTGTTCGAGCCTGTCACGGCGCTTGTGGCATCTGTGCTCTGGCTGAACCAGAGCTTTCACCCGGCAGAGATCGGCGGTACGGCCGCTATCCTGGCGGGTATAGCGATA
The DNA here is from genome assembly GCA_900320285.1 of uncultured Eubacteriales bacterium. GTDB lineage: Bacteria > Bacillota > Clostridia > Peptostreptococcales > Anaerovoracaceae > Crickella. Next base: position 7,089 of record ONRQ01000043.1, on the reverse strand, counting down.
CTAACGGTCGCAAAAGAAAAAGATAATAATTATATTAAGGAGGATATGGGGAATGAGTGTAAAGGTTCTTAAATTCGGAGGTTCTTCTGTCGCAGATCCTGCGCAGATAAGAAAAATCAGGGAGATAGTTGAAGCTGATCCTGAGCGCAGATATGTAGTTGTGTCTGCTCCGGGCAAGAGGTACAGCGGGGACAGCAAGATCACCGACCTGCTCATAATGCTCAAGGCTGTTATAGACAATAACATTCCTTACGAGCCACTTATGGCGCCGATAAAGGAAAGGTATATGAATATTGCGGACGAGCTTGGCATAGACGTTGATCTCGATGCGGAATTCAAAGAGATCCGCAGGAATCTTGATGCAGAGGGCTACGGCAATTATATAGTCAGCCGCGGCGAGTACCTTTCAGCACGCCTTATATCCGCATACCTTGGATATGACTTTGTGGATACAAAGGATCTTATCCTGTTTGACAACAAGGGAAGACTTCTTATCGATCAGACCAACGAGGCTCTGGCTGCAGAACTTGCGAAACACGAGAGGGCGGTACTCCCCGGCTTCTACGGCAGCTATGCAAAAAACGGACAGATATGCCTCTTCTCAAGGGGCGGCTCTGACGTAACGGGATCTCTCGTAGCAAGAGCTGCGAAAGCTTCGGTTTATGAGAACTGGACAGATGTATCGGGCATGCTCATGGCAGATCCGCGCATTGTGAAAGATCCGCTTCCGATCAAGGATATCTCCTATGTTGAACTAAGAGAGCTGTCATACATGGGCGCCAGCGTTATGCATGAAGACGCTGTTTTCCCTGCGAGAATGTCGGATATTCCTATCAATATCCGCAATACAAATAAGCCGGAAGATCCGGGCACTGTCATATCCAATAAGGGAGCAGGCGATGACGGCAGCATCATTAGCGGAATAGCCGGTAAGCGCGACTTCACAGTTATCTCGATCTATAAGAATATGATGAACAATGAAGTCGGATTCGTTCGTAAGGCTCTGGCAATTGTTGAAGACGCCGGAGTCAGCTTCGACCACATACCTACAGGCATTGACTCGCTCTCGATGGTCATCGCAAGCAGTGAGCTCGAGGACAAGCTCGAAGATATACTGGAATCGTTCAAGGTGCAGCTGAAGCCTGATGACATCAACGTTGAAGAAGGCATTGCGATGATAGCGATCGTAGGCCGCAAGATGTTCCGCAGCGTCGGTACTTCGGCAAGAATATGCGGAGCGCTGGCTGCAAATGACGTCAATATCCGCATGCTCAATCAGGGCACAGGGGAGATCAATGTAATAGTCGGCGTAGAAGGCGCAGACTTCGAAAAGGCAATCCGCGCTATCTACGCAGAATTCGTAAAGGCATAGAAAAAGCAACTGACAAAACAATACTTTTGAGGTATACTCTATAAGCGGCACATAAGTGCCGCAAAAATGCGGGTGTAGTTTAATGGCAAAACTTGAGCTTCCCAAGCTTACGTCGAGGGTTCGATTCCCTTCACCCGCTCCATAAATCGGGCTCCGGAGACATATTCCGGGGTCCTTTATATTGCTCTGATTCGTTGAAATCACTGCGTTTGGGGCTTGTGGCTCAAGTCCACTCAGGTCCAATAAAGTCCACTCAAGTCCAAGGTGTTGGGGTAAAAATGGTGGGATGTCCCGTGCGGTTGTACGGAATCGAAGTTCTATCCGAAGAAAAGAGAATGTTGGAAATTCAATGGTTTGAAGACGTCTTCGATTCCCTTATGGGATCTAGGGAATCGAACCCACAAAATCGCACATTTGTCGTCTGATCTATACAGTATCTATAATCATACTGAAAGACAATTATGAAAAGTATAAACAAGTCAAAGGAAGGAGTGAGCACGATGTTTAAGCCGAAATTCAAATTCACTCACGATGAGATCCGGATTATCGTAATGGCTCTGGTCGAACTCAAGAACCAGCTTATATCTGAGGGAAGATACACCGATGCTGTAGATGATCTTCTTATAAAGTTCGTAGAGTAATGATCCTTTCTTCAGCTCGTTGTTCAATACATGGCTCTGCACAATATGGTGCGGGGCTTTTATTATGCAGCCGAGATAACCGGAGAAAGGAATTATTTATGAATGCAAAGGATAAAGAAAAACTGGATGTAGCAGGAACGATTGTAGGCTTCATGAAAGGCGACACTATAGTAATCGATCCGGATGAATTCAGGAGGAGAGCGGATATCAAAAACAAGGAGTTTTATGAAGTGGAAAAAGATACAGAACGCAAAGAAGAGAAAAAAGTCCCAGGGCTTACAGATGCAGAGATGCTCTGCTGCGATATCGCCATACACATTGCTCATAAGACAGCAGCAAGATTTGAGGATATGGCAGACGGTATGGAAATGTCGACACTAAAGCAGATAGTCAGGAGGATTGAAGATGCCGATCCGGAATCAGTAGTGCCTATGCTTCAGGCAATGTTTTTCGCGAGAGGAATGGTGGATATTGCTGAAGATTTGGATATGCTTGAGCTCTGCTCCAAATATGATGAAGATACCTATTTTGTCTTCTTCGATATTCTTTTCGACACGGATATCTTCGAATGGTTCTCCATCGAGAACATGTTCGATGATTTCCATTATGAAGATGAGCGTAGGTCAGACTAGGAGGTGGTTGGATGGCACAGACGATAGCGATATGTAATCAGAAGGGAGGTGTCGGTAAGACGACTACCACCCTAAATCTCGGGGCAGGTCTGGTAAGGCAGGGAAAGAGAGTTCTGCTTGTCGATGCAGATCCTCAGAGTGACCTGACAGCCTCTCTTGGATGGAACGGTGATGAGCTGGAAAAGTCGCTCGGCAGACTGATGTATCTTTCCACACAGGAATATAGGCCTATAGTGCAGGAGACTATCATCCATCATCCTGAAGGCGTAGATTTCATTCCATCCAATCTGGATCTTTCATCTATGGAATCACAGCTTGTAAATGCGATGAGCAGAGAGAAGGTGCTCAGCAATCTCCTGAAGGATGTAAAGAAGGATTATGACTATATCCTGATCGATTGCATGCCTTCTCTGGGAATGATCACTATAAATGCCCTGACTGCCGCAGACAGCGTGATAATCCCCGTACAAGCCCATTATTTGCCCGCTAAGGGCATGACACAGCTTATGAGGAGCATTGATATGGTAAGGAATCATACCAACGATAAACTGAAAATAGGCGGTATAGTCATGACGCTGGTGGATAACAGAACTAATCTTGCAAAAGAGGTAATTGATACCATCAGAATGAAGTACGGGATGCAGATAAGGATCTTCGATGCTCAGATACCGGTTGCTGTCAAAGCAGCTGAGGCATCCAAAGTTGGACAGAGCATTTATGAATATGATCGTGACTCCAAACCGGCAAAGGCATATGAGGCACTCACAAAGGAGGTGATGAGGCTTGCCGAACGAGAAAAGCATAGAGATGAGGCTGCCATCGCTCGATGAGCTGTTCTCATCACAGGAGGAAAGAGACGATGCGAAGCTCAAGAGGATATATGAGATACCTCTCGATGAGATCGATCCGTTCCCTGATCATCCATTTAGGGTCCAGGACGATGAGGACATGATGAATCTGTCAGAATCCATCAGAACGAAAGGAGTGCTCACGCCTGCCACAGTCCGGAAGAAAGAGGACGGCAGATACGAGATGCTCTCCGGACACAGACGGTACAGGGCCTGCCAATTAGCGGGGCTCGATTCACTCAGATGTGAAGTGGTAGATATGAGCCGTGATGAAGCTACGATATTCATGGTCGAAAGCAACTTTCAGCGCACAAAGATCCTTCCAAGCGAGAAAGCTTTTGCCTATAGGATGAGGTTAGAGGCTATGAGGCGACTGCCGGGAAGACCCTCCAGAGAAAATGCTCGCCCAGTGGGCGAGAAATATAGCGTTAATCAGCTTAGTGATGAAATGGATGATAGTGCAAGACAGATTCATAGATATATCAGGCTCACAGAACTCATTCCGGAACTGCTGGATATGGTCGATGAGGGCCAGATAGCAATGAGGCCTGCAGTAGAGCTGTCGTATATTCCAAAGCTTACTCAAGGACACATCTGGGAATGCATAGAGATGGAACAGTGTACACCTTCACACGCCCAGGCAAAACGAATGAGACAGATGAGCGAAAACGGGAAGCTTACACCTGAATCCATTGAGGCTATCATGGTGGAGGAAAAACCGAACCAAAAAGAGCGGATAGTGCTCAGAGGAGACAGATTCAGCAGGCTATTTCCACCTGATCTGCCTGTATCCAAGAGGGAGGATTATGTTGCTGCTGCTATGGAATTCTATGGCAGGCACAGACAGAGACAGAGGGAAAGAGATGATGCCAGATAATCGTAGTTTATATGGTGGGGTTTGCAGTGAGCGCTCATTTGCGCAAATCCTCCCCTGTAACCCCACCTATACGACTACCAGTTACTGTCCGAAGAGAAGATAATAATAATTAATATTAAGAGCATATGTACGGGGCGTCCGGATCATGAATGACCGGGCGCCTTTTTGTGTGCCCGGAAAGGAATCCACATGACGAAAGACAAAGACAACAAACCAAACGATGACGTGATCATCTGCACGGATGAAGCAGGTATGCAGCTGTATCTCAGCGAGAAGGTTGCCAACAGACTGTCCTGGATCCTGACAGGAGTCATGATTCTCATCAGCCTGCCGGTGATCATCCTCGCATTCATGATGATCTGAAAACCGATGAAAGGAGAAACAAGACAATGACAGACAACAAGTTTTTCAAGGCGTTCACCAGAGTGTTCGCCATAACGCTTGCACTCATCATGGTCCTCGGTGCCGTGATGACACAGACCGTATCTGCATTCAGCGGTAAAGTGGGCAGCAAATACACGGTCCACTGGTACAAGGAACTGCACTATGGTCCGGGTGAAGGAGGCTACAGTAACGCGGCCAAGTGCGACCTCGGAGATGATCTCGGAAGCCGCTTCTCGATCTGCGTGCAGCCTAACAAGTCGTCCCCGGTATGGTCAGGAGATCAGACCAGAACAGTGCAGGTAGACAAGGTGGTAACCGACGCTACCGACACAGGCAAGTGGAATGCCCTCAGAAATATCGTGTACTACTCGCCTTCATATCCGGGATTCAAGAAGAATATCGAAGGTATCAAGCAGTTCTACTACGGTGATGAGGCTAAGGACTACGGCGTAGCCCATCTGGCTCTTGCCTATGTATATGCCGGAAGACCTAACGACATGGCGACCTGGGGCGGAACTCATGCTTCTGACTGCGGTGAAGTATGGACAAGAGCTAAGGCACTTGCGAACGCTCTTTATGACACCAATGCAGACTTCGATGAGGCGGTCCCTGAGAGTTTCAAGATCTTCATCTGCTATATGGATGGAGTACAGGACATGATAGTCGGCTATCTGGAAGCTCCGGGATACCTCAACATGAAGAAAGTATCCAACAGGACATCCATCACTGATGGTAACAACTGCTACTCGCTTGAGGGTGCAGAGTACACAGTCTATGACAAGAACGGCAGCGTTGCAGGACGCATGTACACCGGCGCTAACGGCGAGAGCAATACCATCGAGCTGATGGAAGGCACATATACAGTCAAAGAGACTTACGCTCCTCCTGGATACGCAAAGGATACCGAGACCTACACAGTAAAGATCGAATCCGAAGAAACCACGACCTTTACAGCCAAGGATGAGCCGATCACTGATCTGGTCGAACTGCTCCTCACCAAGAATCCTGTGGGCTATCCGCATGATCACGGTGAAGGCGATGCGACTCTGCAGGGTGCGGTATATAAGTTTGAGTATTACGATTACCTTGCATCCAATGAGGTCGCTGTGAAGACCGTTAAGAAGGCTTCATCGAATTCACCGCTCAGGACATGGCATTTCGTTACTGATGCCAATGGTAAGATCAATGGCCAGAATCCGACCTTCGCTGACGGCTTTACAAGCGATGCTCTGTATAAGGACAAGGACGGCAAGACCTGCTATCCTCTCGGCACATATCTGATCCAGGAGGTCAAAGCACCTGAAGGCTATCTTGTCAATGATGAGGTCCTTGTAGTTGAGATCACGGAGGATGGAACTGACAATCTCCACGTCAAAACCTACAATGAGAAGATCAAAGGCGATGACACTATCAAGATGGGCGGTGTCAAGCTTGCCAAGATCGACAATGACCTCGACGAGGCTTACGCCCAGGGTGATGCAACACTCAAGGGAGCTGAATTCACCATCTACAACCAGTCGGCTGAGACCGTAATGGTAAAAGGCAAAGAGATCGGCAAGGGCGAAGCTGCTCTCGTCATCACTACTAATGCAGATGGTATCGCCACTTCCGGAGATCATGACCTGCCATACGGATCATATCTCGTGAAGGAGACTAAGCCATCCAAGGGATATCTCCTCAATACCGAATGGTCCAGAGCTTTCAGGATCAGAGAAGACGGTGTCATTATTGATCTGACTGAAGATAAGGTTAGAGAGGAAGTCATCCGCGGCGGAGTCCAGATCATCAAGAGAGACAAGGAACTCGTGAAGTCGGAGGCTCTCGGCGGAGCACACCTTGATGGCATCGTAATGACCATCAAGAACGTATCCGGCAGAGATGTCGTAGTCAGAAGTGACCTCGACAACAAGACTGACAAGGTCGACTGGAAGAAACTCGAATCCAAGCAGGACCTCTTTGACAGCGGAGCGATCAAGAGAGTCCCTACAGGCAAGGATGTAGGCAAGATCACTGTCCACTGGAACGAAGAGAAGAAAGCGTACACAGCTGAAACTCTCGCGGACGATCTGCCATACGGAACTTACACCATCCGCGAGTCGAAAACGAATAAGTCCTATCAGCGTACAGATAAGACGGAGCACATGTTTGAGATCCGTGAGGACGGAGTTATGGTATCTTTCGACGATAACCAGAACGAAGCTGCTCTCACATTCGACGACTATGTCTACCGCTCAGATGTACAGGGAACAAAGATCGCTGACTCGACATCCGAGAGATTCAGCTATGTCCCATTCAAGATCATCAGCGTGACTAATGGCGAGACTCACGTAGTCGT
>ONRQ01000056.1 GCA_900320285.1 uncultured Eubacteriales bacterium | reverse complement strand
CTTTATTTCCTCATTTTTCATCGGATCCCAATTTTCTTACGCATGAGAAAAGCCCAGGCTTCAGTGTTTTGAAACTTGGGCTTTGTCTACGGTCTGAGACTCCGGATTTATCCGGAGTCTTTTTAATTACAGACTACGATTCCGAACAGCTTAGATTTGATGCAGGACGCGAAAGCGCCCATCCGAGCGCGCGGAACGTACATGTCGTACATGAGCACGTGAGGATGGGCGCTGACAAAGTCTTGCGCAAATATAAGCTGTTCGTGTTTTACAGGCGTGCTGCCTCCATGATAGCTTCTGCGAACGACGGATGCGGATGGATGATGTTTGCTACTTCCTCGAGCATCATGCCTCTGCCGATTGCTACTGCCAGCTCGCCGATCAGGTCGGAAGCTCTGCCGCAGAGCAGGTGTGCTCCGATGATCTTGTGGTCGTCAGCTCTTGCGACCAGCTTTACGAAGCCTCTGTCGAGTCCGGCGATGATGGTCTTGCCGTTTGCGGACATCGGATACTTCTTTGTGATAACTTCGATACCGGCTTCCTTTGCCTCGTCAGCTGTCATTCCGACTACTGCGATCTCAGGGTCTGTGTAAATGCAGCTAGGCACTGTACCCATATTGATGGTAGCCTGGCAGCCGTTGATCAGAGCTACTGCGTTGCGGCCTTCTGCCGATGCAGTGTGAGCAAGCTGGATGCCTCCGATGCAGTCGCCGATCGCGTATACGCTCTTGATTGGTGTCTCGTAGTTTTCGTCGACCTTGATGAATCCCTTGGCGTCCACAAGCTCAGGATACTCTTTGAGCAGCTCTTCACTGAATACTCCGGCTGTGTTAGGTCTTCTGCCTACGCACATAAGAACCTTGTCTGCCTTTACCTGAACTTCTTCACCCTTCTTGTTCTTAAGGGTTACGACCAGCTTGTCGCCGTCCTTTTCAATTTTCTGAACAGGGGATGCAACATGTACATCAACACCCTTCTTCTCGAGGGTCATCTTGATGCTGCGGCCGATTTCCTTATCGACGATAGGCAGAAGTCTGTCCATTCCCTCGATGACTGTAACGTGATCGCCGAGGTCTGCGTAGATGGTAGCAAACTCGATACCGATGACTCCGCCGCCGATGATGACGAATTCAGGGATCTCTTCTGCGCCCATATCGAGCAGTTCAGTGCTGTCAACAACTCCCGGCAGATCGTAGCCCGGAATAGGAGGCATGAAAGGCTTTGAGCCCGTTGCTACCATGATGTTCTCTGCGGTGTATTCTTCACCGTTGATCTTCACGCAGTGCGGTGCTGTGACCATAGCCTCACCCTCGAGTAAGTCGATCTTTTTCTTCTTGATCAGTCCGGCAATACCATTTCTCAGAGTGTCGAGGACCTCGTCCTTGCGCTCGCCGATCCTTGCGCGGTTAGCGTGCAGTCCTTCGACTTCAACACCGACTGCAGCTCCGTGAGCGGCGTCTCTGTAGACATCCGAAGAATGCATGAGTGCCTTTGTAGGAATGCATCCTCTGTTGAGGCATGTGCCGCCTAAGCGGTCCTTTTCTGCGATGGCAACTTTCATGCCGAGTTCTGCTGCATAGAATGCTGCCTCATAGCCGCCAGGGCCTGCTCCGATGATCAGGAGATCATAATTGAATTCGCTCATTTCGAAATTCCTTTCTGTAGTGTATTTAATGTATTAGATTGACTTTGCTATAAGCCCCAATATCTCATGTGCTGTCGCAGATGTGCCTTCAGGCAGCCTCACGCTGAGGCCGCGGATGTCTTCGGCATCGTATCTGCAACCCTTTATAAGGTCTTCGATGATATCGAAAACCTCTGTCTCGAGCGCGTCAGAATATATGCGGCAGTCCCTGATATACTCACCCTTCATTGCGAGCTGGATCTCAACTCCGCCCCATTCGAATCTGTGCTCAATGTTTTTCGTAAACGGTATTTTAGTGCCGAGCCTCCACTCTTCGGAAGCGTATTTATCGAGAAGTTCCTGCGGGATCTGCGGAAGCTCTTCCGCCTCAGCCTCACAGCCGTACTCTCTTGACGCTGCTCTTACCATCGCATCCTGCATGGCGAGTATTAGCTCTCTTGTATCTGCATTTTTCAGATCTTCACCAACGTGTTCTCTGAGATTAGTCACTCTGGATCTTACGGACTCCACTCCCTTGGATTTCAGCTTTGCCGCTGACACGTTCAGGTATTTCGACAGGTCATCACCCTTCACATCCATCATAATGGTGCCGTGGTGATAGTTGAAGCCGTGCGATGAAAAGTACGCATGGCCTGAGAATTTTCTGCCGGTGACCGTGAGATCGTTTCTGCCTGTTTTGACTGCGTTGATGCCAAGCAGCCTGCAGGCGAGAAGTATCACATCGGTCTGCCTTTCCACGTCGAAAAGGCCGTCCTTCGCGATGAAGGTGAAGTTGAGGTTTCCCATGTCGTGATAGACCGCGCCTCCGCCGGATATGCGGCGGGCAAGGTAAATACCGTCATGCTTGATTGCTTCAACATTGCATTCGCGCCATGGGTTCTGATTCTTGCCGATGACTACCGTATGCGCGTTCTGCCATAGAAACATCGTCATCACGCCGTCCTTGGCATTCATCGTTAGATACTCTTCGGCAGCAAGGTTTATATAAGGATTGGTGCAGTCGGTTTTTATGACTTTAAGTCTGCACATCGTTTTCGCCCTCTATTACAGCATCTTCCGCAGCGTCCTCAGTCGATTCGAGACTCTCTTCTCTCTCCTCGAACGCTTCTTCTTCCTCTGTGGAGATATCTGCGTCTTCGTCGCCTTCAGGATTACTGAGAGTCGAAGGATCGATAGGCTCCGGACGCGGCTTATCTGTCTTGTAGAATGTTGAATAGTATCTGTCTCCGCGCCTTATATTTCCGTTCTTATCAACGATGATATCGCCCATCCACTGGGTTTTGATAACACCGTTTCTGTAGTCCCACTCCACAATATGGTCATCATATACCGAGTCATCACCGCTGTAATCATAGCCGTATCTCTCGGCATAATCCCTGTCGTAATGGCTGTATGACAGGTAGGTAAGAACGATCTCATCGCCTTCAATGATGATATCTTCATAGTCACGCTCTATGGCGTATCTGCCCTGCATCGCCTTGCGCATGTCCTCGACCGACTTGAAAGTAGTCCTTTCAACATGCACGATCGTGAAGTTTATCATGTAGCCGATAAACGCAATCGCAAGAAGAGCCCCCAGTACTATTAACAGCCTGCGGTTCTTCTGTCTTATTTGCCATTCCTTCGCCCATGCGGCGGCATCTCTTCTGTCCTGATCCATATCTGAATTTTACCAACAATATCTTTTTAACTCAACAGCTTCAGAAACAAAGGCCGCCACCTCATGTGCCGGCCTTTATTTCATATATTTCAGAATAATAAGTTTACTTCATCAGCATTCCGAGGATGTTAACAACGTCCTTAGCGTCAACGCCGTCAAGGAGTCCGCCGACTACCTTCATCATATCGCCGGAGCTTGATTTTGCTGTCTGTGTCTTTGCAGTCTGGCCCATCTTGGACATCAGGATAGGTGCAAGGATAGCCATGATCTTGAGGATGGTCTTGGTGTCAAGTCCGCTCTTTTTCTTAGCCTTTGCAGCAACTTCCTCTTCCTGTGCTCCGAGAAGGTGTCTTACGATCTTTGCGCCGTCATCTACATCGGCGTCCTTTACAGCCTTTTTGAGGTCTTTTGTATCCTGCTTGCTGTGATCGTTCAGTGCCTGAAGGAATCCGTACTTGGTATCCTCGCTCTTCATCTGGCTCTGCATTCCCCTGAGGAGCATAGGCATAACGTACTCGATAGCAGACTCTGCACTCTTGTCGTCAACACCGAGCATGCCGCTTACCTGCTCAAGAGCTCCGCTAGTAAGCATCATCTTCATAATGGTTTCCATATCCATGGTTTATATCCTCCTTGCCGTCTGGCAAACTCAAGAAATACATTCTCATTCGTGGTTAAATTTTAATCGCTTTTTGCGATATTTTCAATGCTTTTCGCTTCTTATTACTTTACCGCGACTCCGCACTCGCGCTCCATGATCTTCGCAAATGACCTTATGCATGCATGGACTATTCCGGTGCAGTAGATCTTACGCTTAGGATCGGTAAATTCATAGTTCGCGATCAGCTCCGGGCAGATGCTGCTTACATATTCCTTTGCGACATCCTCGTTGAGCTCTCTTACGAGATCGATGCACTTTTTGAATGCCGGGTCGCCCTTGACTGTTCTGCCGAACACCTTGCCCAGGCACATCGTCGCTCCCGCAACAGCTCCGCATACGTTGCCGCCATCACCGAATCCGTAAGGGAATCCGGTCGAAAGGGCGATAGCCTCTTCACCTATGCCAAGCTCATAGTGTCTGTTGAGTACCTCGAGCACCGACTCAGAACACATGAAGCCTGTTGTGAAATTCTCAGTCGCATCACTGAGCAGCTTTTCCATACATACTTCCTTGACCATAACACATCCTCCGTTTGTTATTTCCTTTTGCGCTGTGCCTTTTCCGCGGCTTTGCGCTTAGCTGTTTTTGGCTTCATAACGCTGAACCCGAAGAATCCGAGCTCTTCGGCTGAAAGCCTGTAATACTTCCCATGGTTGAATGCTACGAGATCCATCGCTCCGAAATCATATGCGCCTTTTTCGCTCACATATCTCTCATCGACATGTACAGCTGTTATCTCCGCTATGAACATGTCATGCGAAGGCATTCTTACTATGTCTTTCACTTTGCATTCCAGATTTACCGGTGACTCTGCAATAAGAGGCGCCGATACTGTGTCTGCAGTCTCGCGGGTGAGTCCCTGTGCCTCAAACTTGTCGACATCGCGGCCGGAGCGTACTCCGCAGAAGTCCATGGCCTTTGCAAGCCGGACCGGCACCAGGTTGATCACGAACTCGCCGCTCTTTTCTATGATGTCGTGCGAATAGCGCTTAGGCTGCACGGAAATGTACGTCATCGGAGGATTCGAGTTGATTATCCCTGTCCATGCTATTGTCAGGATGTTCGAGTTCCTCCTGTTTCCACAGCTGACCATCACCGTCGGCAGAGGTGCCAGAAGAGGCCCGACAGTCGATTTTACTTTCATTGGTTCTCTACCTCCTGATCGCTGTTATCGCACGCCATTCTCCGTCTGCAAGCACCTCTATTATATCAAAGCCCACATCCTCTATGGCCTTTTTCACGATATCTTCTTTTATGTCCAGTATCCCTGAGGTTATATAGACGCCGCCCGGCCTGAGCTGAGCTGCCGCGGCAGGGGAAAGCATCACCACAAGATCCGCCATGAGGTTCGCAACGATGATGTCCGGATCATAATTGATGCCGTCCATCAGGTTGCCGTGCCTGATGCTGATCCTTCCCTCGAGCCCGTTCTTTACTATATTCTCATTCGATACGCGCACGGCCTCATCATCTATGTCTATGCCGAGGGCTTCATCTGCTCCGAGCAGCACTGCAGCCATTGCGAGTATTCCGGTTCCGGTACCGACATCAAGGACCTTTATAGGATAACGCGATGGATCGTAAGCTCCGCCAAGGTCTTTTTCAAGGGCCTTTATGCACATCGAAGTCGTCTCATGGAGACCGCTTCCGAAAGCCATGCCCGGATCCATCTCGATAACGAGCTCACCATCAGCAGCTTCGTAGTCTTCCCAGCCCGGTTTCACGACAATACGCTCACCGACCTTCGAAGGCTTGAAATGCTCCTGCCATTTATATAGCCACTCGCTGTCATCACCTGTCTCCTTAGTCCTGAATGAAACTCCCTCTATACCGGAGAGCAGCTTCTCCGCTTCTGACAGCCGTGTCCGTCCCTCTTCATTATCTTCGAAATATAGAGTGATCGTTATCGCGTCGGCTCCGGCCTCCGCTTCAGCCGCCTTTTGTGAGATCTCTTCATTTATATAGTCATACTTGTACAGGTCCTGATGCTCCGCAATATCGACCGCATCCATCGGATCGTCGATTTGCATGGAATCAAAGCCCGCTTCAAGCAGCGCCGCCTGTACCGTTTCAGAAGCATTCCGTGGTGCTTTTATTATAAGTTCTGTGTACTTCATCCTTCACTCACTCCTAAATACTTTCTTTAAATAACTGGTCCGAGCTTGGTTTGTTGCCTTATTTTGCATAATTATTCGCACAAGCAAATGGTTATGTAGAATTTCAGCCTCTGTTCAGCTTCTGTAAAAGGATATTCTCAAAAAATTCTGCATGACACCCCTTTTTTCAGAACTTCATGTAGAAAAAGCAATTGATGATTTTGTTCTCCCTCACACTTTCGAGTTAATTCTACTTTATCCCTTAGTCTGAACGGAATTATTCAGATGTTATCAGTTAACTCATGTTGCTTATCATCCAATGATTTGCTCATTTCGGCAATGTATATAAATGTATAGCCGTGAACCGGGGTCTTTTTCTACATGATGCTAGTCTAAATAACGGACATTATTTTTGGGAATCTGTCCTGTGTAGTAAAATAACTACAAGGAGGATTCATCAATGGCACGAACTTACACACA
>ONRQ01000062.1 GCA_900320285.1 uncultured Eubacteriales bacterium | reverse complement strand
ACATCGCCCTACAGCTCAAATCCGTCCTCTATCAGTCTGCCGACTATAAGGACGCTTGTAATGCTGATGACGATAAGTGCCGATGCAAAGTACATTCTGATCTCCTTTCATAAAGTACACTGCGATAATAACATTGTGAAGATTGTGTGTCAACACTTTTTGTACTGAAGGACAAAAAGAAGTGCAAAAATTGTGTACCGAATACAGAACAAAGCAAATAAATAGTGGCAATGCCCCAAAAATGCACTGCCACCTTATATTATTGACCGATTATCTCTTTTTATTGCGGTGTGCCGTCCGCGATAAACAGCGGCAGGTATTCGAGATATGTGATATCGTTTCTGTCGGCAGCTTCGCCTTCGGCCAGAACGGCAAACTTGCCTGCGAGTTCTCCGCCTACAGTCTCGACCAGCTGTTCAAGAGCTGCTACAGATTCACCCGTGCTGATAACATCATCTACTATCAGTACTTTCTTGCCTGCCAGCTTGTCACACTCATCCTTGCCGAGACACAGCATCTGTACGTGGCTTGTGGTGATGGATTTGACATGCACTGTTATAACATCCTGCATATAAAGCTTGGCACCCTTGCGCGCTACGATATATGGTTTGCCGGACTGACGGGCCATTTCATAAGTAAGAGGAATGCCTTTGGTCTCGGCGGTAAGCAGTACATCGAATTCAGGCGCAAGCTTCAGCAGTTCGGCAGCACTTGCTTCCGTGATCTCAACATCATTGAACATAATGAAACCTGCGATATACAGGTCGTCTGTGACCTTGCAGAGCGGCAGATGCCTCTCGAGGCCTGCGATATTCATCTTGTAATCCATGTCTTTTCCTTTCGATTATCACATTACCAACAGAGAAATTTTATCACAACGCACAATACTTTTGTAGTTTTTTTGTTTCTGCAGTTCTATTGATTGCGCGGGACCATCTTGCATACTACTATGTAGCGTGCCTCCTCAAACTCATATGCGCATGTTGAGAGCATCACAAGCCTGTCCTGAGTCGAAACGCTAACATTGGTCACATAAGCCGCCAGGCTGTTGATAAGATCAAGATATTCCTGCTTGCCCTCTTCATCTTCATCCGGGAAATTGGTAGCATACACATTGCTGTCAGCCGGCTCATTGAGAAATGCGTATATCTCGAGATCGAACCTGCCTTCAGGCGTGGTGAGCTCAAGTTTAGGGTGCTTGGCGCAGTATTCGGAGTCTCTCAGCTCCTTGAGGCACGCAAACATCGTACCGTCTTTCATATGGTGCCCGTAAACTATTGTATTGAACTGCCTGAACGGCGCCTCTGTTATGCAGTCTGCGAAGAGAGTGCCGCAGCCGCCCCACGTGCGGTCGAACAGCATGCTCAGATACATATCGTTGTTTTCTCCCTGCACTACAGGATAATCGATAACCGTACCCTCATAGTAGAGCCAGCCGATAATATCCGGATTGATCTTTCTGAGCGCATCAAAATCGATATCATCGCCGGCTTGCTCAGAGATCTTGTCGTATACTGCTCTGTCGGCAAGATAACCCTTTACTATTTTATAGACCCGCCAGCCTGATACAAGCATGATGGCTGCAAGGCATATAATGATGACATTCGAAGCCATGCGTCTGACTTTTTTGCTTTTGGATGGTTTTTTCCTTGGTGTTTCGTCCATTGCCATATCAGAATTCTGTCCTGAGTCAGTCCTCAGGGATCTCTATCTCCTTATAGTCTTTCATAAAATCGCGGATGGCAGCCAGCGCCATTCCGACTCCTCCCGGAGTTTCTGACTCAATATTGAGCGGCATCACAGGGTCGTGAAGCGACATCCTGAGCAGGAACCAGCCTTTGTATCCGTCGATGTCGTAGTTGACCCTCACTCCCTCGTAGTTTGGTTCAACCACTTCCAGCCTGTTTGAATATTCGGCCCACTTGCCGAAATCCTCAAGAACTCCGGCACCGTATTTTTTGAAGTCCTCAGCTTTTATTTTCAGCCTGATCTCCTTTGACTCTGCCGGTGATCCCAGGCCCTCAAGGAGAGCCATAATATCCTTTCCCTGCGCCTTGAGTCTTGCCGCATTGATGACTATCTGCACTGCCAGGAACGCCCCGTCATCAAGATAATAGTTATCTGAATATGCTGCGTGACCTGATGTCTCTATCGCAAGAAATGCCTGCTCCCCCGCTGCGTTGAGTTCCTTTGCCTTGTTGATAACGTTCTTATAGCCCCTCTTATATCTCAGGTGCTTAAGACCAAGCTTACCCTCAAGGAACTCGTGGAGTTCATTAGACGTTACGCTGTCAGTTACGACAGTGCCTCCCGGATAGTCTTCTGCAGCCAGTGCCGCAGCAAGAGCTACTATCTCATTGCGCGCGATCGGTATACCTCCCGGTGCTACAGCTGCCGACCTGTCTCCGTCAGTGTCGAAAATAATACCGAGATCGGCATCATTATCCTTGACAGCTTTGCATATCGCGGCCATTGCTTCCGTATTCTCAGGATTGGCCGGATGGTTAGGAAAAGTGCCGTCAGGTTCAAGATAAAGGCTGCCGCTCACATCGGCTCCCATTCTCTCGAGCACTTCTTTCGCAAAAAAGCCTGCAGCTCCGTTGCCGGCATCTACCACAATGTGCATCCCTTTCAGATATCCGGGAACATCTTTCAGTCCTGCCGCTATCATCTGACGAAGGTATGCCGCGTACATCATTCTTACATTGGTCTTCATCTCTTCGTAGACACCACCGATGAAATTGTAGCGGCTTGCCAGCCTCAGTATTTCGGCTATGTCTTCCTTATCAGTGCCTCCTTCGGCCGTGAAGAACTTGAAGCCATTGCGTTCATACGGAAGATGGCTTGCGGTGATCATAATCGATCCGTCAAACTCGAACTGAGGCATCACCGTTGCCATAAACATGGCAGGTGTCGTGGAGAGACCCGCGTCATATCCCTCGGCTCCCCATAGGCTAATGGCTTCGAGCACGCCCTCTTTGAGCATGTCACCGGAGATACGTGAATCCTGACCCACGCAGACTTTCAGCATGACCGGATTCTTCTGAACCTTTTTTGAGAGCCAGTAAATATACGCGCCGGTGATCTGCCCGGCCGTCTCCTTTGTGAGATTCGGCTCCGGTCCCCCTTCAGTCTGTATTGCTATTCCGCGAATGTCACTTCCATTCTGCAGCTTTTTAAAATCTATCATTCCTTATGTCTCTCCTTGATTATCCTTACAGGACATATTATTTCATTGTCATTTTACCATAAAACAAGCGGCAAATATATGTGTTCAGTTTGCCGCTGCCAGGCTCCCCGATTCTGCTGTGCCGGTAGAGGCTGGCAAACTTGAAAAAAACGTTCATAGCGGTCGATTTGACAAGTACTGATCATGAAGTTGGAAGAACGATGGATAGAAACTTGAACAACTTGAGCAAATTAATAAAAAATGACAAGTTTTTTCGCGATTTGACTTGTCAAAAATGGGAAAGCTGACAAAATGTTCAAGTCTGACTTCCGGATTAGGGCGGTTTTCATAATTCCGACCCACCCAAACTTGTCAAATCAGGCATAGATGGACAAAATGACAAGTTATGCAGAGACAAAGACAGGAGCAAACGCTCCTGTCTTTGTTTCAGATATTGTATCTGTCTATATCAGATATTGTGCCTATCTGCCTAGGGTTTTTTGATAGTTTAGCCTGCACTGTTGAGCAGCAGCAGTCCAAATACCAGTGTGAAGAGCGCTACTGTCTCTACGATACCGATAACGATGAAGTAGTTAGCAGTACCCTTGCCTGTTGCTCCGAGAGCATCAGATGCAGCAGCTGCGCATCTGCCCTGGAAGAGGGCTGACATTCCGATTGCGAATCCACCGAAGATACCTACGCCGAGAGCCATGCCCGGATCACAGTTTGCGCTGTTGATGAAGTTCATCAGCAGGAATCCGTAGATGGTCTGTGTGAGCGGAGCACCTGTGAAAGCGATCATAATGAACGGAGCTGGCTTTCCGGCAGCATAGCATTTCTTCCATGCGCCTACCGATGACATACCGGCAAATCCGGCACCAAATGCAGAACCAGCAGCAGATAAACCAAGGGCCGCAGCCATACCTATAAATGCAAGATTCATAATAATTTCTCCTTTTCTATTTGTTTACTTTCTTAAATGGTTCATATGGCAGTCCTGTCCACTCGAGGCCGACCTGACCCGAGAACTCGAGTACGTTCAGACGCACGCCGTGAACGACTACCGACAGG
>ONRQ01000079.1 GCA_900320285.1 uncultured Eubacteriales bacterium | reverse complement strand
GTTCAAAGCGACGCAGGAAGAAAGCACACTTGAGCAGAGCCAGACCTATATGAAGCCTGTTTCCAGACTCGGTCAGTGGCCTTGCCAGATCAAGCTCCTCCCGACAGAAGCACCGTTTTATGACGGAGCCAAACTCCTGATTGCGGCCGACTGCACAGCCTATGCTTACGCAAACATGCATGAGGACTTCATGAAGGGAAAGATCACTGTCATAGGCTGCCCTAAACTTGATGCGATAGATTACAGCGAGAAACTTACAGACATTATCAGGAATAACGACATAAAGAGTGTGACTATTGTACGCATGGAGGTGCCTTGCTGTGGCGGACTTCAGAGAGCGGCAGAAAACGCACTCAGAAACAGCGGCAAATTCATACCATGGCAGGTAGTCACTATTTCAAGAGACGGAAGGATACTGGATTAGTTTTCGTCGAAACAGATGCGGTATTATGGTTTTTTTATATACAAACTCAGCGCGTAACCATGGTTACGGAAATCAAAAAATAATGCATATATAATCGAATTGGGTACGGACATTGCTCGTAAAATGACGTGCCCTACTTTTATATATGTGGATGTAATAATGTGTAGATTGCTGCAGAAACGGAGGGAAACGATGGGTTTTGTTTACCAGACTGAAGAGTTCAACAAAGTCCTCGAAGTTCTTGAAGGTAAGTACAGGATATTCGCGCCGGTGTTAAAAGTCGGAGAGGGCCGCTTCAGAGACACCGATGTGATCCGCTACGACTACATCAGCTGCATCGAAGATGCCGAGCTGGAGGAACGTTCGGATTTCTCCTTTAAGGAGATCCTGATACCTCTTTCAGAGACTATGTTCTATTTTACAGAGGATGAGATTAAAGAGGCAGACTATGATGCCCGTCCTGTAATCGTGCTGATGAGAAGCTGCGATATCCATGCGGTGAAGAGACTTGATCAGATGTATACGGGCAACGGGCCTGCCAACGACTGGTTCTATGAGAGACTCAGAGACAGAGTGAAATTCGCGCTGATCGGATGCGGAAAGGCATGCCCTAACAGCTTTTGTGTAGACATGGGGACTAACAGAACAAACGAGTATGCTTTCTCGATCGATATGGCAGACGGCAAGGTATACTGCGATGTCAGGGATGATGAGCTAAAGCCAGCTTTTGAAAGCACCGGAGCAAAAGCGGATGTCTCTCCTCGCTATGTGACAGAGGCGGAGTTCAGGGTTGAAAGACCTGAAGAAGTTCCGGTAGAGCTGTTCAAGGACAAAATGTGGGATGAGTATACCAAGCGCTGTGTCAACTGTGGGCGCTGCAACTTTGTGTGCCCGACATGCACATGCTTTACCATTCAGGATATTTTCTATACTGATAACGGCAGAGTCGGTGAGCGCCGCCGCGTTAACGCTTCCTGCATGGTAGACGGATATACCGATGTGGCAGGCGGTCTGGTAATGAGAAAGACCAACGGAGAGAGAATGAGATTCAAGGTGCTGCACAAGGTATACGACTTCAGAAAACGCTTTGGATACGATATGTGCGTAGGCTGCGGACGCTGCGATACTGTATGCCCTGAGTATATCTCGTTTGCGAACTGCATAAACAAGCTTAACGCGAGAGTGAAGGAGGTGTCAGCTAATGTGTAACTGCGGAAAGAATGAATATACACCTGTTCCTTCAAAGCTTCAGGATATTATAAAACACACAGCTCAGGAATGGACATTCAGGTTTACTTACGTGGGAGACGTAAAGCCCGGCCAGTTTTTCCAGATCTCGATCCCTAAGGTCGGAGAGTGTCCTATCTCAGTCAGCGGCATCGGACCTGATTACGTTGACCTGACATTGAGAGCAGTAGGAAAAGTAACGGATTATCTGTTTGAAAACTTCAAGGCAGGCGACAGTCTCTTCCTCCGCGGACCTTACGGCAATGGCTTTGATGTGCATGAGTTTGAAGGCGGAGAGCTGATTATTGTTGTCGGCGGTACTGCGGTTTCGCCTGTAAGAGGCGTAGTCCAGTATCTGTGTGAGACTGAAAGTGCTAAAGACGTACACATGATCGCCGGATTCAAGGACCCGGGAGAGATCATGTTTAAGGCAGATCTTAAGGATTGGGCTGAGAAGATCGATCTGACACTTACTGTCGATGGCGCGCCTGAAGGATATGAGGGCAAGGTCGGTCTGGTCACAAAATACATTCCGGATATCCCGATCAGAGATATCAGCAAGTGTAAGGCCATAGTAGTAGGACCTCCTCCTATGATCAGGTTCTCTATGATCGAACTCGTCAAGAGAGGCCTCAGCGAAGATAACGTATGGATCTCGGATTCGAGAAGGATGAGCTGCGGGATCGGAAAATGCGGACACTGCCGCATCAACGACAAGTATGTCTGCATCGATGGTCCTGTATTCAAGTTCTCTGAACATAAAACACTGATCGATTAGCGGGAGGTGGAATCATGAACAAGACGAGTTTAGATACAAATTTAAAAAAACTGAAGAAAAACGCCTTCCGTGTATCCAAGGTCAGAGGCGAAACAG
>ONRQ01000046.1 GCA_900320285.1 uncultured Eubacteriales bacterium | reverse complement strand
AGGCTTATACTCCTTTCGTTGATTCCGTAGATCAGTGTAAGGTTCCCTCTTGCGGAAAGGACCATGCGCAGGTATCTCAGTGCTTCCTCACCGAGCGTAAACATCGCTGCACTTGCCGTAGAATATAACGCCAGCAGGTGCATTATCCAGAACACAGCGATCCTGAATGGTGTAGCCACAGGCGACGTTCCCTCGATGGATGCCAGGTCATTCATGCCGACGAACATCTTTATCACGCAAAATGGCGCGCGTATCATGCTAAGCATGATGTCTCCGGTACTCTCGGCAAATCCGATGCTGTAAATAAGAACGCCTCCGGCAAAGGCAATGATCATGCATACAGTCGTCAGTCTGGCAGAGTAAGACGGCTTAAGGGCAAGGTTGAGTACCATAGCCAGAAGCAACGCAGTCGATATGACAACAACAGTTACGCTGATCATAAGAACCTCCTGTTCTTATCCGGAAGAGTTTAAACAATCTGTCTAAAATACAAACTTTAATTTATGCCATTAACTTCTGTTACCGAAGTACAGAAGTAAGAGTCCTCATCAGAACGCCTACATCCACCGGTTTGGCTACATGGGCCTGCATACCGGCTTCTGCAGCAGCATCGACATCTTCTTTAAAGGCATTCGCAGTCATAGCTATAATTGGTATCCCGGCCAGCGCCTTATTATCAAGGCTCCTTATCGTTCTGGTCGCTTCATAACCGTCCATGACCGGCATCTGTATATCCATCAGAACAGCATCGTAGTATCCCGGTTCTGAGGCTTCAACCATTTCCACCGCGATCTTACCGTTTTCAGCTGTTTCCACATTAAATCCCGCCTGCACAAGTATCATGTTGGCAATCTCCATATTTACCAGATTGTCTTCTACAAGCAGAATTCTCTTTGTACTGAAGTCGATTTCCGGCTCAGAAGCCACTTCACCCGGTGCTGAACCGTCGCGGAGTTTTTCCGAATCAGGCACATCATCCGCTTCGGCAAGCTTGAACTTCATCCTTATCACGATCTCGGTCCCGCTGCCCGGAGCAGTCATGACCTCTATGGTTCCGCCCATCAGGTCTACAAGACTCTTTGTGATGGAAAGTCCAAGTCCTGTTCCTTCTATGCCGCTGACAGTAGATGTGCGCTCGCGTTCGAAGGCATTGAACATCCTCTCGGCAAATTCCTTCGACATGCCTATGCCGCTGTCCTGCACCCTTATTTCATATGTGCCGTAGCCATTTTCGGTCGTTCCGGACTGCCAGATCGAGGCACTGATCGAACCGCCTGCAGGCGTGAACTTGTACGCGTTGCTAAGAAGGTTCAGAAGCACCCTGTTGACGTTTTTGCGGTCACACCATACGTAGCGGTCTTCTATCTGCTTTGTGTGCACGTTGAAGTCAAGATTTTTCTCCTTCATCTGTTCAGAGAACAGCTCGCGTATGCCCTCAAATACCGCATAGAGATCTACAGGAACGTATTCCAGCTCCATCTTTCCGTTCTCAATGCGGCTCATCTCCAGAATATCGTTGATTAGCGCCAGAAGATGCTGGCTGGAGTTTTCTATCTTATCGAGAAAACCTTTGACTTCATCCGACGCCTCACCCTTTCTGGCCAGATTCGTGTAGCCGATGATGGCGTTCATAGGTGTGCGGATGTCGTGTGACATGTTGAACAGGAACTGGCTCTTGGCAAGGCTGCTTTCAACCGCGTGTATCTTTTCGCGTTCGACCGCGGCGTGCTTTTCCCTTACGAGGTTCTGCACGTAAAGCATGATTGCCAGGCCTGCGAATACCAGGAGAAGCAGTATGACTCCCCCTCTTGTGAGCGACAGTCTCATCTGATCCGCATCAGGAGCTGCCAGTACCCGCTTGGCGAGCCACATCAGCGCTGAATACAGAAGCAGAGCAAACAGTATTATTCCTGACGTGGACAGTCCGCTGTACTCGGTAAGTGTGCTCCTCTCTACCGTACGCCAGTAGAAAACAAATCCCAGCAGGCACCAGAGTGACAGCAGCAGGAACGCTTCGCTGCCCATGGCCTCCATTGCCAGGATCCTCGGCACCATCTGTACTATAGCGAAGATCACAGAGATAGCGGCACCGGTCATACCGGTGATCACTACCCTGTTATTGCCCTCCATCCGGGCTATCTTATACGCAGCCGCTGAAGTATAACCGAAACCTACTATGGCGCCGAATGATGTCAGGTCTACAAACCATATGAGAGTGTTGCGGCCGAAAAGCGACAGCGCTATGGCTATTGCCATTATGAAAAGTATGCTGTATGTCGTGCTTGAGAACTTTTCTGAAAGGATGCGGTCCTCGGCCATAGTTGAGAGCACGCGTGTCGTAGCCCGGTAACCTCCGATTATGCCCGTCATTATCGCTGAGACAGCGGTGACTGTCATCAGGATGAGGCCTGCCTTTCCCATGACCGATCTGGCCACGTGGAACGTAGGTACTGAATCTATGCCTTTCAGCCCGTCCAGCCCGGCGATATAATCCATCCAGGATGAAAATCCGTCAGGTACGGAAGCAACACTTATGAGTGTCATGGATATATACGCCATCGTCGCTATTATTATGGACGTGACGATTATCTTTCCCGACTTTCTGACCGGGAAATCAAAGTGCGCCGTTTCGAAAGATGTGATCTCAAATCCGACGAATGCCCACGGAGCCAGAATGGCTATGCTGAATATCGCGTTTGCTCTGCTGATCCCGGCGGTGCCGAATGTCCAGATGAATCCGCTGGAGAATGCTTGCGGCAGGCAGAATACCGAGATTACCGCTATACCTGTTGCAAGAATGAGTGAAAACACGGTAAACATCCTCTGGAGTACTGCCTTTGCCGCGATGAACATCAGGCCTACTCCCGCCAGCACCGCTACGGACAGGAAAGTCTCTTTCAGATATATGGTGTTTCCCGCAACGACATAGCTGATGCCCTGTTGAGCCTTCTCGCCCATAAGGGTCCTCACTATGATGAACAGTGCAGTGCCGTTCAGGAAGACTATCGTCAGATATGACAGGCAGAGGAACCACGAGCTTATGAACGCGTGATCCCTTCCGAATGCTTCCTTGGTGTATGTGTAGATACCGCCTGTGATCGAAGTCCTTCCCATGAGGTATGAGATGTTCCTCGCTACTATCAGCATTATCACCATTCCTATGAGCATGGCGATCAGCGTTCCGGCCGGTCCTGCGACAGGTAGGAACGTCGTTCCCGGCATGGCAAATACGCCCCAGCCGACCATGCAGCCGAAGGCCATCGCCCATACATCAATCGGCGAAAGATACCTGTCCAGTGGTTTCGTCATGTCTCTTCTATGCTTTTCCATTCATATATACCTCAGTCTTTTATGAGACTTTCCAGAGTCTCATAAAGAGCTTCCGGCTGTACCGGCTTGGTGAGATGCGCGTTGAGTCCTGCCTGCAGGCTGCGCTGAACGTCTTCGTCAAACGCGTTCGCCGTCAGAGCTATGATAGGGATCGCCTTTGAGTCGGCTCTGTCCATGGCGCGTATCCTGCGTGTGGCTTCGAGTCCGTCCATTTCAGGCATGCGCATGTCCATAAGGACAGCGTCATAGTGCCCCGGCTCGCTCGCAGCGAACTTCTCTACGGCTATCAGCCCGTTTTCCGCCAGATCTGCCTCGATGCCGCGGACCGCGAGCACCATCATCATGATCTCCGCATTTATCTGCACGTCTTCGGCAAGGAGCACATGGCGCCCCTCAAGGTCGGCTTTGCTCTTTTCCGGAGATATCACGCCTTTGCGCTTCATAGCACTCCTGAATTCCTCGACCACCGAATTAGCGAACAGCGGCTTAGGCAGGAAACTGTCCACTCCCGCTTCAATCGCCTCATCCTGAACATCATCCCAGCGGTATGCAGTAAGTATGATTATCGCAGATTCGTGACCGATTATCTCCCTCATCCTGCGTGTCGTTTCAATGCCATCCATTTCAGGCATCTTCCAGTCGACGAGTATCAGATTGTAAGGATCACGCCTTGCATGGCGGAGCTTCACCTTTTCTATGGCTTCAGGTCCGGAATAAGCGATCTCAGCGGCTATTCCGGCTTTTTCGAGTATCAGCTTGGCATGTTCGCAGGCGACCGGATCATCATCGACCACCAGCACGGTCATCTCGTCAGGACGTACGACGATTTCAGTATCCGCATCCTTATGATCGGCGGCATTGAGCAGGGTGACAGTAACATAGAAAGTAGAGCCAACGCCCTTCTCGCTCTCCACCTCTATGCTGCCGTTCATCATCTCTACAATGCTCTTTGTGATAGCCATGCCGAGTCCTGAGCTGCCGTATTTGTTAGTCATTGAGGAATCTTCCTGGGTGAACGTTTCAAACAGCTTCGGCAGGTACTCTTTGCTCATTCCTATGCCTGTATCGGCTATTGTGAAGCGCAGAGTTGACTGTTTCTCAAACTTCGCGATCCTTTCGACCGTGAGATCCACCTTGCCTCCCTCAGGCGTGAACTTGACAGCATTGCCGAGTATGTTGATCAGCACCTGGCGCAGTTTCATCTTATCTCCGACGTAGTAGTTGTCAACCTCTCCGATTATATGGCACTGATAGTCGAGTCCCTTGTCGGCGCACTGGCCGCTGAACATCGTATTGACCATCTCGAGGAGTTCCGAGAACGGGAACTCTTCGTTTTTAAGTATCATGCGTCCCGATTCAATTCGTGACATGTCGAGAATATCGTTGATGAGGTGCAGCAGGTGCTCTGCCGAAGCTCCGATCTTTTCAAGATATTCTCTTGTCCTTTCCGGAGTTTCCGGATCATTCAGGGCTATGTTGTCAAGACCGATGATAGCGTTCATCGGAGTTCTTATCTCATGGCTCATGTTGGAGAGGAATGCCGTCTTGGCTTTGTTGGCCTGCTCGGCATTCTCAAGAGCTTCCTTCAGCAGCTGTCTCTGCTCGAGTTCGCTCCTTGTCTCGTCATCGATATCCATGAAGCACGCTCCGACCGTATGAACAAGATGATCTTCACGCTCATCCTGATGACGTACGCCGGCAAACTTGACTGTCTCCCAGGATTCCTTTCCATCTACATTGACTATGTATCGATACGAAATGATCAGATGATCTTCCAGTTCTTTCCTGATGTTGTCCGGCTGTATGAAATTCAGGAATTCCTCCCTGTAAGGCTCGGTGATGTAGTGGTTGCAGTAATCAGTGACTGCTTCAAGGTATTTGAACTGGTCTCCTGCTCTGAATCCCGACATATCTGTACGCGCCTGATAACATACTCCGGCATTTTTGTCCAGTTCCACATAATAGACACTTTTGTAATCCGAGGACAGGGCTTTTATCATGCGATCCTGCTGCTCGGCCTGCTTCTTTTCCGCAAGGAGTTCCTCCTGGAGAGCAAGCCTTTGCTCCATCTCCTCCTGTTTGATCCTTGCTTCGGTTTCAGACGCCTCGTATTCCGCCATCATCTTCGCGTTTCTGCGGCCCTGTCTGAATAAGTAGAGGAAAATTGCAATAAGCACGAGCATTATCAGCACTGACTGTACAGTGCTCCTCACTATGATTCCGCTGGTGATATCGCTTATCATGTCGCTGATGAGCGATTCTCTGACCATATAAGTAAGAAGCCAGTCGGTCCCTGCAACAGGCACATATGTCAGCGTCTCACTTCTGCCGTTATAATCGAATGAAGCCTCCCCTTCTTTCCCGGTTTCGAAATCCGAAATGACCTTTTCAAGGGAATAACCCGGATCAAATTCGGCGTGTTCCATAGCGTCAAAGAGATTATCCTCAACTGCAAAGCCTCCGAGGACTGCGTTGCTCAGCGGATACCCGTTGCTCGTATACAGGTTGCAGAATGTAGCGTCATCTTCGCTGGATTCCATCGATACACCGTGTAGCATCTGTTCCATGGACATCTCCATAAAGCAGACAACAAGCTTATCGTCTTCGAACTTTCTTGGTTCTATAGGGACCGCAATGACGACCTTCTTATCTGTGCCGTTCATGTTGAGAATGGATATATCAGGCTCCATCATCGTTTTATAGTCGAAAGAGTAATTGCCTATTTCGTCCGACGGGCCCGTGGAAAGATATACAGTGCCGCTCTCTCCGACGAAAGCGAATTTGTCCAGATGATATAACGCCTTCATCCTTTTCTGATAAGCCTCGCGGTGTTCCTCGTCGCTGAGGTCTTCATCAGTCATCAGGTCAACGGCTATCTGTATTGTTTCTATCCTGTTATCGAGATTGGATTCAACTACCTGCTCGCGCCTGCCGGCAAGTTCATCAAGATACAGCAGGCTTACAGTGTGTACAGCTTTGTCAGTATCCTGCCTGGCGGCATGCCCCATCCAGAACGTTCCGGCAACCAGTATGAGAAGCACGATGACGGCGCCGGTGATTGCCATTGCCCTCGTTTGTTTCTTTCTATCTTTCATGCTTCACACCCTCCCTTTGCGAGCTTTCTATCAGGTTTTCAAGTGTATCAAACAGCGCTTCCGGCTCTACCGGCTTGGACAGGTGGGCGTTGAGCCCCGCCTGCATGCTGCGCTGAACATCTTCATCAAACGCGTTTGCGGTAAGAGCTATCACCGGTATAGATTCAGCGTCAGCCCGACCCGAAGCGCGTATCGCTCTGGCAGCTTCGAGGCCGCCCATTACCGGCATCCTCATATCCATCAGTATCGCGTCGTAGTATCCCGGCTCTTTTGCCATATACATATCAACAGCTATCTTGCCGTTACTCGCGTGGTCGACAGATATGTCACGCATTCCAAGCACCATGATCATTATTTCAGCGTTTATGGTCACGTCCTCAGCAAGAAGTATCCTGCGGCCCTTAAGGTCGATCTTCTGCTTTAGCAGGGCGCCTTTCTTTTTGCGGAATGCCTCCCTGAATTCGTCCATTATGCTGTCCGCTAACAGAGGTTTCGGAACAAAAGTATCCACTCCTGCCGATATCGCTTCGTCGGCAACATCGCCCCAGTCATATGATGTAAGTATGATGATCGCTGATTCATGGCCGATGGCTCTTCTTATGCGCCGCGTCGTCTCTATGCCGTCCATCTCAGGCATTTTCCAGTCTACAAGGATCAGATCATACGGATCCTGTCTCGCGTGCCGCAGCTTTACCATTTCGACGCCGTCTTCGCCGGATGATATCGTATCGCAGCTGACACCGACCTGACCCAGAATGAGTCTGGCATGCTCGCAGGCTACCGGATCGTCATCTATGACCAGCACGCTCATTTCGTGAGGCGCTATTACATCCTCGTCTGCTCCGATATGTTCGGACTCCTTAAGGGATATGGTCACCGTAAATGTTGTACCTTCGCCTTTTACGCTCTCGACATCTATGCTGCCGTTCATCAGTTCAACAAAGTTCTTGGTGATAGGCATCCCCAGCCCGGTGCTTCCGAACTTGCTCGATGCCGACGCGTTTGCGTCTTCCTGGCTGAAAGTATCGAACAGCTTCGGAAGATAATCCTCGCTCATTCCTATGCCCGTATCACTCATTATGAATCGGAATGTCGCGCTATCGCCCATTCTTGAAAGTTCACTGACTGTGAAAGTGATCTTGCCTCCTTCAGGCGTAAACTTGACAGCATTGCCGAGTATATTGACCAGTATCTGTTTCAGTTTCATATCATCGCCGAAATAGAAGCCGTCGAGTTTTCCGTCGGCAATGAATTCATAGGTCAGCCCCTCATTGCGGCACTGACCGCCTATCATAGTGTTTACCTCTTCGATCAGCCTGACCAGTGAGAACTCCTCAGGATTCACGGTCATGCGTCCCGACTCTATCCTTGACATGTCCAGTATGTCGTTTATGAGGCTCAGAAGATGCTGAGCGGAAGCTCCTATCTTGTTGAGCTGATCCCTGGTCACGTCAGGCAGTTCAGGATTGCTGAGCGCTATATTGTTCAGGCCGATGATGGCGTTCATCGGCGTCCTTATCTCATGACTCATGTTGGACAGGAACACCGTCTTGGCCTTGTTGGCCTGCTCGGCGGCGGCCAGGGCTTCCTGAAGAGCGCGGTTTCTCTCAATGGATTCACGCATCTCCTCATCTATTACCGTGAAACCTACGCCCACGGCGTGAACTATGTTATCGTCCCTGTCTGCAGGATGACGTACTCCGGCCATCCGTAGCATCTCATAGTATTCGATGCCGTTGCGTCTTGCCAGATACCTGTAGGCAATTATATTTTCCGTTGAAAGGGCCCATCTGATGTTGTCAGGATCGATAAATGAATGGAAACCCTCCCTGAACTCTTCATCGACACATTGATTGCCATACTCGACGAAACGCTCATGGAACGGGAAGTGCACCCCTTCAGGTGTCTGGTTCGGATCGTCAGGGTCTGCTCGGTAGCAGACAGCATCATCAGCATCAAGGTCTACGTGATAGACGCTGCGGTAATCCGAAGCCATCGCAGTAATCATACTGTCGAGCTCCGCGCGTTTCTTCTCCTGCTCAAGCAGTTTTTCCTGCATGGCCAGCTGGTGCTCAAGATCGGCCTGCTTTGCCCGTATCTCAGCCTGCTCAGCTTCTCTCAGAGCCTTCTGTATCTCCTGTCCCTGACGCACGTCGGAATCGACATCCTTAAAGCCGCAGACCAGCCCCGTTCTGCCGCCCGGCATGTCCAGTTTAGCGAACTCGATGCGGAAGTATCTTTCGCTGCCGTCATCCAGAGTCCGGAGATAGTTCACATTAAACTGCGGGCGGTCATCAAGGATCTCAGCTATCTTTCTGAGATCAAGTACATCGCGCATCATCTCACGGTCGCCCTCCGCGACACGGGTCCTAATGTACTCTTCTTTTGCCTGTGAAAATTTCGCGTGCCCGAGGGCATTCTGAATCGGAGAAGCGTGCACGGTCTTTCCGTCTGTATCCCCGCGGTAAAGGGAGAAACTTTCAGTCTCGATATCATTGATGACCCACATTGTATGGTACACTTTGCTGAGTGCCCTTATGACAGCCTGGCGGACAGCAATGTCGGTCTCAAGCCTCTCCCTCTTCTCTGTTATGTCAGAAATAAAGACATAATAAATACCGCCGTATGCGTCGGTCTCGGTGTACTGGCCGTAATCATCCACCCACCTGACAGCGCCGTCCTTCCGTACGATGCGGTATTCAACATAGTCGATATTGTCATCCTTGTATTCAATCTGATTATCGATTGATGTCACGACTGAATCATAATCTTCGGGATACACCATCCCCCTGAAAGTGTATCCCGTCAGTTCCTTGAATTCGTCAAGATCCGCACAGCCGTAAATATCCATTGCTGCGCGGTTCACATACAACAGTTTTCCATCACCGGCGGCTTCGTAAATGAAGAAGCCGCCTGGCATATGCCTTCCAATCTCTTCTACTATCGGAAGTGTCTCATCATTTAGCAGAAAACGTTTACCGAACATAGTACATCCTCATCTTATGTCTGTATAAGCATTCCTGTATCTGTATCTTCCGGGAGACTCATGGGTTTTTAACAGCCTCCCGTCATTCTGATGCTACGCCTCTTCATTCACCGGAGCCTTTCCGTAGCCGAATACGGCACATCCTTTGCGGCCGGCTTCCTTGACCTCATACAACGTGCTGTCGGCATCGCTGAATATGTCTCCCTGCGGATCTTCGCGGTCAGAGAAAGCTATTCCTACACTAAGCGAGACCGGCGGCAGATCATCTTTCGGATGCTGCAGTATCTCGTTGACGCGGTTCATTTTGTTCAATACGAGCTGACTCATGGAGCTGTTGGCTCTGGTCATAATAACAGCAAACTCATCTCCTCCTATACGGCACAGCACGTCCACAGATCTGAAACTCGTCTTAAGCAGTTCAGCCACACGTTTGAGGACACGGTCTCCGACAGCATGTCCGTATGTATCATTAACGGTCTTGAAGTAATCAACGTCTATCAGGATAAGCGCCATATGCTTGGTGTCAACGCTCTCCATCATAAGATCATAAGCACCGCGGTTGAACAATCCTGTAAGTGCATCGTGAGAGGCCTCGTGGCTCAGTTTTTCACGTGCAGCACGGTTTTCTTCAAGTTTGTTCATGTGACAGTCCTCCCGGTATGGTTCCCATTATAGCGCTCTGCCAAAACCTGCGGAAACTGTTGTATTCTGTTATTAACGATTGTTTCAAAGGAGAAATGAACCCTATG
>ONRQ01000058.1 GCA_900320285.1 uncultured Eubacteriales bacterium | reverse complement strand
CGCCGTCGCGAGCGCAAGATCTCTTAAATCTCTTAAGAGCACTCTCCAGGCTCTCGTTTTCTCTTACTATTACCTGTGCCATATTCTTGTCTCACCTCCGTTCGTCATGGGATTATCGCGGCTAAGGCCGCAACGAAGTGATTTTACTACTCTTAAAAGAGATTGTCAATAATATCTCCGGCCATCATTTTGCGCCTTGAATCACCGTCCTGCGCAAACTTCTCTGCCGCTTTTCCGTGAACCATCACTCCGTACATCAGACTTGTATCAAGCGTGTTGCCCTGCGCAATGAGTGATGCGATTACTCCTGCCAGGACATCTCCCGAGCCTGCGGTCGCAAGACCCGAATTTCCAACGGTATTGAGATAGAGTTTCTGGCCGCTTCCGGCATCTCTCAACGCTATAAGTGATACATCTGACTTGACTACCATGCTCACTTCGAACTTCTCCGAGAACTTCCGTGTGTAGCCTATTCTGCTTCTTGCAACGATATTGATGTCCTCACCGCAGAGCCTTGCCATCTCACCAAGATGAGGCGTTATTACGCACTGGCATTTTCTTTTACGCAGTGATTTCAGATTCTTTGCTATCAGGTTGAGTGCACCTGCGTCAAACACTGCAGGCTTGCTGCCGGCAAGTATCTGCTTTACGAGCAGTCTGCCGACCGAGTCCTCTTTAAGACCCGGGCCTATAAGAATGACATCCACATCGTCTCTGAATCCCTCGAATGCTCCGAGCACGTCATCAGGCTTATAAGGAACCGCGACTGCCTCAGGTATGGAAACATTGAAGAATCCCGTATATTTTGACGGGCAGAAGATCTTTACCAGACCGCAGCCCGCTCTGTATGCTGCTTTAGCGGCAAGCATGCCGGCACCAAGCATGCCGTTGGAACTTATTACAAGTCCTACTGTACCGAACGTTCCCTTATGGCCGGTCTCCGCGCGGGGAGCCAGAGCCTTTCCGATCGTTCTGTCAAGGAAAGCGCTGTCGAGCACCTCCAGCTTGTCGCTTACATTGTCATATCCGTCGTTCATGAGACCGATGTCCACGACTTTTACTTCGCCGCAGCACTCTCTGCCTGCTCCGAAGAACATTCCGGTCTTGTAGCATCCGAATGTAACAGTCAGATCAGCTCTTACCGCCTCTCCCATGATGAGACCGCTGGTAGCATTGAGTCCTGAAGGAATGTCAATTGCAACCTTGTATCCCGTTTTGGAATTGATGTATTTCACCAGCCTGATATCATCGTCTCCGAGAACCTTATTTAAGCCGATGCCGAATATACCGTCGATTATGCAGTCATATCTCGCGTTGAGTATGTTGCGCTCAATGCCTCTTAGTCCTGAGATCCGCACATCCCTGTGCGCGTTTACGAGTATGCTCATCTGACGCTTCAGCTCGTCGCTTGCCTTGTCTATGCGGCCGGCAAAATACACACTGATTCCTGTATATCCCTTCTGAGCGAGCCACCTTGCGGCAGCCACTGCATCTCCTCCGTTGTTGCCGTGTCCGGCCAGAACGAGGATCTTTGCAGATTTATCAGGAATCCTTTCAGCCACTTCATCAGCTACTCCCCTTGCAGCGTTCTCCATAAGAACGACGCCCGGGAGTCCGGCCTGTGAAGCAAACTGATCCATGTATTTCATTCCTTTTGCCGTCAATGCATACATCGGCAATACCTCTCTTTAATTTATTTCGGTCATACTATCAGATCCCATCTGATAATGTTCTTGTCAAATACCGGGCCGGCATCACTGCAGTTGAGTCTGCCCTCAGTGGTTTCGATGAAGCAGTCATCATAGTCAGCAGACTCGGCAAGCACCGTGCTGCTCATGCTGAACTGTCCTTCATCAGCCTTATCCGCAAGAGACTTGAGCATATTGCGCGATCCTCCGGCACAGATGTAAGGTACATGTCTGACTGCGTCCGATGCGCTTCCTTCCCTGCCGTTGCTGCCGTCCAGTGTAAGCACTTCTATCTCGTTTACAAGATGTCTGAATGATTCGAGCATATAGATGTCTTTTTTGCTCGGATAGCTGAGTATGAGCTTGCATTTTATGCCGCGCACCAAAAGAGCGCGGGATAGTCCGAGCATCTCAGGAATGCCGAGGTCATCTGCAACCAGCAACACCTCATCAGGCATCGCGTCCAGATCAAATCCGTTACCCAGCCCCATTGTTACCGTGACGTCTTCGCCCGGGCTGAGTGATGCGAGGATCTTGCTTTCCTTGCCGTCTGCCGGGAAAACCACGGTGAATCTGTTGCTGTCAAAATCGCATACCTGATAAGGTCTGCGTACTCCGCCTGCTTCTATCATAGCATATTGACCGGGAAGTCTGAAATCACACTCTCCCATATCGAATGTCATCTTGTGTATATCACGAACAAGATTGTCGTTTGATACGATCTTGCCTGTTTTTTTCATGCTCTGTATTCTTTCCTTACTCTTCAGTTTCTGCTTCAGCTTTTTCTATTGCTTCGATGATCGCCGCTTTTGTCGCCCTGGCGCTTACCTTTACGCCTCTTGCGCGTGCTGCCTCAAGGAGTTCTTCCTTTTTCATTGACAAGCTCAGTTCAGGTGTCTCCGGAGCTGCATCGTCTGCGATCTCCTCAGCAGTCTGTACAGACGCCTCCTCAGATGAGATCACTTCTGCATCTGCAACATCATCTTCCTTTGGGGCTTCCTCAGCTTCACTGCCTACGACCTCCGGTGTTACCTCAATGACAGGTTCTTCCGCCGGCAGCACTTCCGGCATTACCGGTTCTGCTTCTTTTACTTCAGGAATTATCTGCTCTGCTTCTTTTACTTCCGGTACAGGTTCAGATGCAGGTTCCACCACAGGCATTGATTCCGGTTCAGGCTTTATTGCTTCAGCACGGGCTTTCTCGAGATGTCTTCTGAGATTCATTTTCTCAGACTCTTTAAGATCTACTACATATGAGTCAAGGATCTTATCATGCCAGCCTCTGTTTTTCTCATCGACAAGTATCCAGATGTATCCGAGTCCCAGTACAGATCCTGATGCGCTTTTAACAAAACATTCTCTGAAAAACATTTTCCAGAATCTGAAAGGCTTTCCGTCTGTACTCGATACGACCTGCAGTCCGAGTATAGCCTTGCCTATGGACTTGCCTTTAGCGAACATGACAAGCTCCAGAATTATATACGCAATAAGAACGAAAAAAACTACCACCATAATCGCGGTGGAAGCTCCGTTAAGATGATTCCTTCCAAAATCATAACCGTATCCATAACCGTAACCGTAGCCATAGCCATAGCCGAAATCATTGCCATAGCCATATCCCGGAAAGCCGGTCTTGATTCCGTTTGCTGCCATTACGGCAGTAAAAAGCAGATAACTTATGAACGGAACAACAGAATCTATGCATGCCGCTCCGAATCTCTTGCCTCTGGAGGCAAGTTTCATTACTCTCTTTTCAGTCATTCAGGTAATCTCCAGCTATATTTATTGACAGCTTTCGCTTCATGCAAAAACTATCAATAAATTATACAACACAATTGTCAACTTTTTTATAGATTTGGTGAATTTCTATGTCCTTTTTACAATCACCATATGTACGGGCCTTTTCACAGAGCTGAAACATGAAAGAATCACGCTCAAAGGTGTTTGTGTCCCAAAGCGTGATTTTTCAATTAGTTTCCCTTCTTTTGTTTTCAGCGCGCAGATCGTTTCGGCGCTTTGTATTTATCAGTCTTCGTGAGGCTCGAACCCTACAAGGCTCTCGGGCATCTCTCTGCCGCTTCTTGTGTAGTAATCAACGAGCGCTGCCTTGATCGCGTCCTCTGCGAGAACAGAGCAGTGGATCTTTCTTGCCGGAAGTCCGTCGAGAGCATCGACTACAGCTCTGTTTGTGAGTTCGAGCGCTTCATCCAGAGTCTTGCCCTTGATGAGTTCAGTAGCCATAGAACTGGTTGCTATAGCGCTTCCGCAGCCGAATGTCTTGAACTTGACGTCAGCAATCTTATCGTCCTCTACCTTAAGATACATCTTCATGATGTCTCCGCAGACCGGATTTCCGACTTCGCCTACTCCGTCAGCATCCTCTATTACGCCCACGTTGCGCGGATGTTCAAAATGGTCCATTACTTTATCTGTATACAGTGACATGTTTTATTCCTCCTATTTATTCCAGAATTCCGGTATGCAGTGTTCTCTTTTGCCTGTCAGCAGGTCTTCCCAGTATGGTGACATGCTTCTATAGTGTTCGACTACCTGATGCACTTTTTCTATTATGTAGTCGATCTGTTCTTCGTTGTTGTCGATATCCAGGCTGAATCTCAGTGATCCGTGTGCAGCCTCGACAGGAACGCCCATTCCAAGCAGTACATGCGAAGGATCGAGAGATTCACTCGTGCATGCGCTTCCCGATGAGCATTCGATGCCGTACATATCGAGGTGGAGCAGCAGGCTTTCGCCTTCAACACCTTCGAACGACCAGTTCACATTGCCCGGCAGTCTTTTGACCGGGTCTCCGTTCAGCTGCGAATACGGGATGTCTTTCAGACCTTCGATTAGCCTGTCTCTCAGAGCTCTTACCTTACTCATGTTTTCTTCCATGTTGTCGCATCCCTCCTTGAGTGCGACTGCCATGGCGGCGATACCCGGCACATTGACAGTTCCGGCACGCTTGCCTCTCTCCTGGGCTCCACCTTCGATGACGTTGACAAGTTTGATGCCGTTTCTTGCGTAAAGTATTCCGACTCCTTTAGGTCCATGGAATTTATGGCCAGACATCGAGAGCATGTCTATGTTCATAGCCTGTACGTCAATTGGCAGATGAGCTGCCGCCTGAACGGAATCAGTATGGAACAGCACCTTCTTTGCCTTGCAGATAGCGCCGATCTCAGGTATAGGCTGTATGGCTCCCATCTCGTTATTTGCGAACATTATGCTCACAAGCGCCGTATCGTCCCTGATGGCATCTTCTACATCCTTGACGTCTACAATACCGTTTGACTTCGGAGCAAGATATGTGACCTCGAAGCCCTCATTCTCGAGTTTGCGCATGGTGTGAAGTATGGCATGGTGCTCGATGTTAAGAGTGATAAGGTGTTTCTTTCCCTTTGCCTTCAGTCCCCTTGCAGCGGAAAGCAGTGCCTGGTTGTCGGCCTCAGATCCGCCCGAAGTGAAATATATCTCGTTAGGTTTTGCTGCATTGATGCATTTCGCGACTATCTCTCTTGCCTCATCGAGTGCTTCCTGCGTACGCTGTCCGTCACTATGAAGGCTGTTAGGATTGCCGTTGAACTCATCGAGACACTGTATGAGCTTGTCTCTTGCCGTCTTGCTGAGATAGGTTGTTGCGGCATTGTCAGCATATACTCTCATTAAAATGTTCCTCCTGAATATCTATTCTGCCGGATCACAGCTTTCGCAGTATTCGCCCAGCATTTTTTTACGATTGCCTTCTATTATATCTTCAAGGGTTATACCCTTCAGATAATTTTCGATCACTTTGTCGAGTCCAGCCCAGAGCGGGAGTGTGCTGCATGTAGCCGCTTTCTCGCACTGCACTCCCTCCTGCATAATGCAGTTTACCGGTGCAAGTGTTCCCTCCGTCAGCAGAAGTATCTCATTAATGGTGTAGTCTTTTGGATCACGTGCCAGCTTGTAGCCGCCGTTCTTTCCTCTCAGACTCTTCAGCATGCCACCTTTATTGAGAATGGCAATAATGCTTTCAAGATACTTCATTGAAAGGCTTTCACTTTCGGCTATATCCGAGAGTGAAACATAGCCATCTTCACCTTTGCGGGCCAGATCAACCATTACGGTGAGAGCATATCTGCCCTTGGTCGAAACCATCATATCTGAAGTTCCCCTTTCTTCCTTTTAATTGGA
>ONRQ01000041.1 GCA_900320285.1 uncultured Eubacteriales bacterium | reverse complement strand
CCTTGGTTGCAAAATCGATATTCAAGCAAAGAAAAACTGGGATCCGCTCAAATTGCAGTTCCCAGTTGATTCTGTTTTGTCATTAACTTAATGACATTGCCTTCCACTCCGCCTCTTTTGATGTTTTCAAAATGGTGGTTGTGGAAGACGTTCGTTTCTCCACGCATTCTTCTGATTGTCACATCTGCCCAGATGTCGCTGTGAGCGTCAAAGCAATTCATCAGTTTAAAATATCTGCCTTTTCTTCTTCCAGGTTCCTGTTTATAATGCCGATCTTGTTTCTGTATTTGGCGGCATTGGCTGTATCACCTGTCGCCTCATAGAGATGTACAAGCTCATCCATAGCGTCGATGTTGCTCGGTGAAAGCCTGAGCACCCTCTTGAATGCTTCGATTGCCGCGTCAGGATTCGCAAGCGAGGATTCCGCTATGCCGAGGTAGTACCAGAGCGGCCACCACTCGGAATATCTGCCCTCCTTGAATCGCGCAAGAGTGTCTCTTCCGCTTACGAAGTCGCCTCCCATGATCTTGTTGCAGCCAAGCTCTATCTCTACCGGCTCTTCAAGCTCTTCAACACGTTCAGAGATCTCTTCTCTGAGCGACGCGAGCAGCTGATCATCCATCTCGTAGGTCTCCATCTCACTGCCTGCAGAATGTTTCAGGAAGTCCTGCCAGGTGAGTTTTGCTTTAAGATAAAGGCCCATGTTGAGGTAAGCGTAGCCGAGGAAGTAATAACCCATCGCGAAGTCCGGATGGATCATCGTGAGAAGTTCAAAGGTCTCTGAAGACTCAGCCTTGAAGAGGCCTGTCTTTTCCTCGTCTCCCATGCCGTCCTGCGCCTCTGCTTCATAGATTTCCTTACAGACTCTTGCATACAGATAGAGAGCCTCTTTTGATTTAGGTTCTATCCGCAGCGCTCCCCTGAGAAGCATGCATGCATCCTCAAAATCGCCCATATCAGCGGAATGAGCGCCTTCGGACACAAGCATAGGCGCGGCGTTTTCACCTGCCGCATGCTTTATGAATTCCACATATTTTTCCGCGAATACAAAGTACGGATCTCCTCCTATAACCCTGCCCATGTTGAGCACGATGTTTTTGAGATCTGTCTCTCCCCTCGCATCGCTGCCTTCTATACCCACAGGTACCGCAACACCCGAAAGTATCTCAAGCGAGCCGGTCCTTGAAAGGTAGTCAGGCGAAAGCTCCGCGAACATCATGTTCTGAATTCGCGGAGAGAGGTACTTGCTTATTCTGTCTTCGTTTTTAACTTCGCTCAATCTAAATCCCAGCCTTTTCTGTCAAATTTCTTCATGGCTTCTTCGCCTATCATCGTCTCGAGATCGGCATAGATAACGTCTTTTAGGATCTCATGCTTCACCGAATCAGCAAGATCTTCGTAAAGACCATCCGTGTATGCGTAAAGGATGCGCGCAAGGTGCTCGTTTTTACGTGTTTTGCCTGCCAGGCCGTTCTTCGTGATGTATCCCGTGAGTCTGCTGAAAAGATCGTAAGGCTTGAGTCCTGTGTCATTCAGTATGCGTGGGATGGATTTTTTGAATCCGCCGTCTCCTACATAACTTTCGACAGTGCGCGCGATTGCTCTTATGCGAAGGAGCTCGTCAGCAGACATATTGCCGGTCGATATCACCTCATAAGGAGCGTCGGCTGCATAAATGTAGCCGAAATCATGCGCTTTTGATCTTAGCAGTGTGCCCTTGCTCATGAAGATATTGTCTATGTGCACAGGCATGCCCTCTGCCATTCCGAACGCTTTGTTGAAGGAGCGCGCAAACATCGCCTCTGTCTCGTGCGGGAGTCCGGCTTTAATATGAATATCTGTGCGCACTTTGCCGCTCTGCAGCAACTTTGTTGTGTTGTACATGAGGCGGTAAATGTTCTCACCTCTGCCACAAGCCGCCAGTACTTCTGCATTTGTGCTTGCTATATCCATGTTGAAAATGATCTGGCCTTCCCTGGCTTCAGAGAGGAGCCTGATGGTCTCCTCATCGAGTATGTCTCCGTCTATATTGAACTCGAATGAAGTTATGCCGTTATCGTTATTAATTATGTACTCAAAGATCCTGTATGCTCTCTCACAGTTGAAGTTGAACCATTTGTCGAGAAATACCACACGCTCAACTTCGTTGGCAAGGAAGTACCTGAGTTCGGTGCATACCCTGCTTAGACTGAGAGCTCTTATCCTTGCATTTGGCAGGAACTGCGAGTATACAGTTCTGTCTGATGTGCCCCGGATAGTCTCGTAATAAACTGTGCCTTTGCCGGCTTCGAATCTCTCGTACGGGAATGGCAGCGATTCCATCTCGACCGGAGCATCATACGGATTTACTACGACCTGATCACCTTCCCTGTAGGCCAGGCCGCCGATGTTCTCGAAATCGAACTCGTAATCGATCACTGACTTAAGGAAGTTGAAGAGTACACTCTCGCCTTCTCCTCTTATGACATAGTCAACGAAATCATTGCTTTTGATGAACGCGCGCGTCTCGAACGATACCTCCATGCCGCCGAAAATGATCGCAATGCTCGGGATGGCCTTCTTGACCATATCCGCTACACGGCACAGCTGCCTGATATTGCGGCTGTTGGCGTGGAAGTAAACGATGTTGTACTGACCGGTGGCAATATCCTCAAATATGTCAGTGTAGAGATCATTGCGCCCGTAAGTTTTAAGCTGTACGTCCACCGAAGAGTCAGCGACGACACTGTAAATGGACTTGAGAGCCAGTTCTGTCTGCTTGCAGTCACTTTTAATTGTAGTTAACAGTAATTTCATATCCGTATACCCCACATGATCTTACCATATGCCCAATACTTTATCGGAGGAGCCACGCCCTTGGAGTGTGTTCTGTCGGAGGAGCTTTGCCTCCGGAGATCGAGGTTACATTCTTTCAGGCGCTGCAATTCCAAGAAGTCCCAGACAGTTTGCAATTACTGTCTTTGACGCCTTAACGAGAGCCAGTTTTGCATTCCTTTCATCCTTATTTTCTACCAGGATGTGCTCGTCGTGATAGAACTTATTGAACGACTGTGCAATGTCTACAAGGTGGCGTGTCACTATGGACGGCTCATACTTCTCAGCAGCTTCAACGACCACCTCAGGCACTCTGTAGATGAGCTTCGCAAGCGTATAAGCGCTGTCGCTGCCGAGATACGCTGTGTCGATGCTTCCGAGGTTTTCAACGTCTATGCCGGCATCCTCAGCCTTTCTGAGAACACTCGATGCCCTTGCGTGTGTGTACTGAACGTATGGGCCTGTCTCTCCGTCAAAATTGAGCACCTTATCCCACGAGAACACGTAATCCTTTATCTTGTTGTTGGAGAGTTCCTGGAAGATAACGGCTCCGATGCCGACCTCCTTTGAAACTTCATCTATGTCCACGCCCTGTGCGTCCTTCTCACGCATTATTTCTGCAGTCTTTGCAACAGCTGTATTGAGGACGTCCTCGAGGAATACGACTCTGCCCTCGCGTGTCGACATCATCTTGATATCGTCTCCGTCTGAGAGGCTTACCAGTCCGAACGGAACGTGGATGCAGTCCTTCTCCCACTCGTAGCCCATGAGCTGGAGGACCTTCTTCCACTGCTTGAAGTGGAGGTTCTGCTGCGATGCCACGACGTATATGCACTTGTAGAAATCGTAGTGCTCCTTGCGGTAAACAGCAGCTGCGATGTCTCTTGTTACATAAAGGCTGGAGCCGTCTGATTTTGTGATCATTGCCGCGCCGAGTCCGTACGGCTCGAGATCTACGATCTGCGCGCCCTGGGATTCGATAAGAAGACCCTTGTCCTTGAGTTCCTGAATGAATCTAGGCATCTTGTCGGAGTAGAAGCTCTCACCTGCGTAGGAGTCGAATGTTATGCCGAGCATGTCGTAAACGCGGTTGAATTCCTCGAGGCTGAGAGTTCTGAACTTCTCCCAGAGCTCGAGCTCTGCAGGCTCACCGGCTTCGAGCCTTACGAATGTCTCCCTGGCTTCGTCTTCAAGTTCAGGATGTTCTTTTGCCTCTTCGTGGAACCTGGTGTAGTAGCCGAGCAGAGCCTTTATAGGCTCCTTTGCGAGTTCTTCTTCGCTGCCCCACTTGCGGTAGGCAACTATCATTTTGCCGAACTGTGTTCCGTAGTCGCCGAGGTGGTTTATCCTTACGACGTCAAATCCGACCGCATCGTAAAGCTTATAAAGAGCGTTTCCTATTACAGTGCTCCTTATGTGACCGATATGGAACGGCTTGGCGATATTAGGCGAAGAATACTCTACGATGACCTTGCGGCCTGCGCCGCCGTCTGATTTTCCGTAATCCGCGCCGCGCTTTTCCACTTCTTCGATGACTTCTCCTGCGAAGAATGCTCTGTCGATGAAGAAATTGACGTAAGCATTTACGTTCTCAACTTTGGCAAATGCTTCAGCATCGCCGGCCTTGGCGGCGATGTCCGCAGCGATAAGCTGCGGAGCTTTGCGAAGAGCCTTCGCAAGCCTGAAGCACGGGAACGCGTAATCTCCCATCTTCTCATCGGCTGGGATCTCGATCATGTTTATGATCTCATCCTTTGTCAGTCCGAGTTCTTCACTGTAAATCGCATCAGCTATAATTTCTTTGAAATCTACCATATTTATTTCCCAAACACTTTCATGAAATGATTTTCGTCACAGATTTTGAAATCATCTGCGAACACTCTGTTTTCTGCTTCTATATCAGGGTTTGCTCTCTCCTCCAGGCATGCGTCTATGAGCTTGTCAGTGAACATTCCGTTACCGCCTGTAAGCTTTCCGCTGAATGTTCCGTCATATATGACGCCGGATCCGCATGAAGGGCTGTTTGCCTTGAGAATAGCCCCTTCAACCTTGCAGGTACCGTGCTTTCTCGATCCATGCTCCACGAGCACCGAGTTGAGTGAGAGTTCCGCGCCTTCATCAAATGCCTTTGTAAGGTCATTTCCGGACTTATCAAGCACTTTGAAGTACTCATCATCTATCGGAACGATCTCGGCAGGTTCGCGCGGCACGGACAGTCCTGCGGCTGTCTCAGGGCATATTGTAACATAATCATGAGTTCTGCAGAACTCTATGACATCATCATTTTTGTTATTGCCTCCATTGTATTTGCAGTCAAATCCCAGGAGGCATCTGCTTACTATATACATTTTCTTTCTTCCTTCAGCTGTTTTATGGGTTTATGTGCGGTCGACGAGAGTAACTATGGTATTACCTTCTCCGCCCTGATCGTACGGCGCCGACTTGTATGACTCAACATGCTTGTTGCGTCTTAGCTCAGCTCTGAGGCCTTTTCTGAGAATGCCGGAGCCTCTGCCGTGGATAATGTTGACAGTCTTGAGTCCCGCCAGGAAGGCGTCGTCAATATACTTGTTCATCCTTTCTGTGGCATCGTCGAGGTTCATTCCTATAAGGTTGATCTCGGTGCTGACATTCTTGGTTTTACCGAACGACATATTGCCGTATTTGGCCTTTTTCTTCTCTTTGTTTCCCTGCGGCGCGGACTCAGCGATCACTACGTCCTTGACGTTTACGGTCATGCGTATCGATCCGAGTCTGATGCGGAAGTTGCCTCTTGAATCCGGAAGGCTCTCCACATCACCGGTCTGATCGAGCTTTGTGTATTTGACCTTCATTCCAACCTTAAGATCTTCCGGATCAGGCATCTTGCCGGTCTGTATGGTCTCCACTTTAGGAGCATCCGCAGGCTTGAGCGCGGATTCAGCCTGTCTGAGCTTTCTGCGGCTCTCTGCTGCTCCTCCCGCTATATGTCCTTCATTAAACCCTGCGTTCTTCTTTCTGTGCTGTATATCTCTGAGCTCGCTTGCGATCTCATCGATGGTTCCCTGAGCGTCTCTGAGCATAACGCCGGCCTTCTTGCGGGCATCTTCAACGATCTTTGCCGCCTCAGCCCTGGCCTTAGCGAGCTCCTTTTCGGCTTCGCTCATGGCCTCCTGCGCAGCTTCCCTTTCTCTGCCGGCCTCAGCCAGTCTTGCCTCGGCCGCCGCCTGGTCAGCCTCGACCCTACTCACAGCCTCTTCAAATTCGAGCTGCTCCTCACCCATGAGCTCCGCCGCCCGCTCGATAATCGACTTATCAAGGCCGAGCTTCTCGGAAATCTCAAAAGCGTTGGATTTGCCCGGAAGTCCTACTCTGAGTTTATAAGTCGGCGAAAGGGTCTCAACATTGAATTCCATTGAAGCATTCTCGACTCCCGGAGTCGAAAGCGCATATTTTTTAAGCTCGGTATAGTGCGTCGTTGCCGCCACAAGAGCTCCGGCTTCCTTCAGTCTCTCAAGCTCTGCTATTCCGAGCGCAGCTCCTTCAAGAGGATCCGTGCCGGCTCCGAGCTCGTCGAGGAGCACCAGACTTCCCTCTCCCGCGTTCCTGAAAATCTCTATGATGTTCTTCATGTGCGATGAGAAGGTACTGAGGCTCTGCTCTATGCTCTGCTCGTCACCTATGTCGGCGAATATCTCTTTCAGTACCGGCAGGCTGGTACGCTCATCTGCAGGTACATGCAGACCGCTCTGGGCCATAAGGCACAGCAGACCGATCGTCTTGAGAGTTACCGTCTTGCCACCCGTGTTAGGTCCGGTTATCAGGAGAGTCGTCCAGTCGCGTCCGAGCTCTATGTTTGTAGGCACTACCTTATCCGCAGGTATGAGCGGATGGCGCCCCGTTTTTATATCAATTATGTTGTCTCCGTTGAGCTGCGGCTCGGCTCCGTCCATCATGACAGAGAGCTTTCCCTTGGCATTGATGAAGTCGAGTTCGACCATCAGACGCTGGTCGTTAAGCAGGCTCTGGGAGTGCTCCCCGACTCTGCTGCTGAAGAGCTCAAGGATCCTGGTGATCTCTGCCTGCTCATCCAGCTCCAGCTGCCTCAGCTCGTTATTAAGAGTGACTACAGCCTGCGGCTCCACGAAAAGAGTCGCTCCCGTTGAGGACTGGTCGTGCACCATTCCCGGAAACAGGCTTATATACTCTCTCTTGACCGGTATGACGTATCTTCCGTTACGCATCGTTACAATGGCGTCCTGAAGGTGGGATTTTGCGGATGATGAACTGACCATCTTCTGAAGGCGCGACTTTATCAGGTCGTTCTTATTACGCATGTCGCGCCTTATGGATTTCAGCACGGGAGATGCGTTGTCAGACATCTCATCCTCGCTGATTATGGCATCGTAAATATCCTTCTCAAGCCTCACCTCAGGATCCAGAAGTCCTGCTATCTCGGAGATGACTTTCAGT
The DNA here is from genome assembly GCA_900320285.1 of uncultured Eubacteriales bacterium. Taxonomy (GTDB): domain Bacteria; phylum Bacillota; class Clostridia; order Peptostreptococcales; family Anaerovoracaceae; genus Crickella. The sequence goes on along the minus strand of ONRQ01000041.1, from coordinate 7,151 downwards.
CCTTCAGGCATGTCTTCCTTAAGGAAAGCTTTTACCTGCCGCGAGGAAGCAATGCTCGCACGCACCTGCAGCAGCTCTCTCATGCTTAGGCATCTGCCTCTTCTTGCCATGGATACGATGCTGCTGATGTCTCCGATCTCCCCTACCGGAATGCTTCCTTTATGAACAATAACGGAAACTGCTTCAGTAGTTTCCGTTAGTGCGTCCTTTGCCATGCGCATATTGGTCATTGGCTCGAGCTGCACTATTCTTTCCTTAGCGAGTCCCGAGCCTGCCTGATCGCGCAGGAGGTCAAGTATTTTATTGAATTCGAGGAGTGTCAGTATCTTAGAATTCATCTTCGCTGTTCAGTCTCTTGATGGATTTCAGCTCGTTTCTCAGATTGACGTTCTCCATCTGGAGATCGAAATAAGCATTCTCCATCTCTACGAGCTTCTCCTGAAGCTTTTTCTGATCTTCGGTGTTCTGTGTCTGTCTGTCAACTTCAGAGGACATCTTATCCTTAAGATCTGTGACCTGCTTCTTCGACTGCTCCCACAGCTGGATGTAATGCTTAACGTCGTTATCGAGCTGATAATTCTCTGTCTGGAGCTTGAGCGTCATGTCTGTGTTATCCATGAGCTTCTCTGCGATATTAAGTGCTGTCAGTACCGCAGCCTTGTAATTAGGATTGGTATTGAGCGCCTTGCTTACTGCTCTGAGCTCCTCATCTACCATTTTAGCGATATCCTTGATGCGTTCCTCGCTCTTGTCGCTGGAAAGCACATAGTTGGTTCCGCAAATGATTACATCGGCTCTGTTCTTTTCCATTTCTTACCTCGCATTGATAATTCTTGTTATCTGCCGCGAACAGCCTCATACATAAGTATGGCCGCTGCGACAGCTGCATTTAGAGATTCGATCCTGCCTCTCATAGGAAGCGTCACCTTCACATCTGCCATATCTATCATGGCGTCGGATACACCGCTTCCCTCATTGCCTATTATAAGGGCTATGCCTTTGTTCAGATCCTCCTCATAGTACGGCACGCCTCCGTCAACTGCAGTGACGGCAATGCGTCTGCCCGATTTTCTAAGGATGTCTCTGAGTCTGTCCTCGCCTGTAACGTATATTACCGGGATCTCGAAGATCATTCCCGCGGTCGCCCTCAGCACTTTTGGCGAATATATATCAACCGTGCCGCTCATTGCGATTATGGCCTTGTAGCCCGCAGCGACTGCAGTCCTTATCAGGGTACCCATGTTGCCCGGATCCTGTATCCGGTCGAGTACCAGCAGATTGTCGTCTTCGTCCAGGCTTTCGATGAGCTCCGGTCCGCATTCCTGCTGTTTTACCACAGCCAGCATGCCTATTCCACCGCCCGCGTCTGTAAGCGCGGCGAACTCACGCTCCGGTATCTCACAGACTGTCATGTCCGGAGACTTGATGCAGTCCCTCATGAAATCCGGCACGTCACCTGCAGCTCCGGCAGGGATCATTATGAAGTCAACATCAAGTCCTCTTTCGAGAACTTCGCTGACAAGGTTCCTGCCTTCAACTGCAAAGCGTCCCTCAATATTGCGTCCCTTGCGCGTACTGAGCTTTCTGACGAGCCTGATCCTGCTGTTGTCACCTGATGTTATCCTGATCAGCATAGCCTGGCGTTCGGATCGATATCTTCCGGTTTATTTGAGGAATTCCGGTATATCGAAATCGTCGGAGCTGTGTGACGAAGCCATGCTGCTGTCGTCGAAGAGCTTGTCGAGCTCAACTTCTACAGCATCGAGGCCGTCAACTGTGATTCTCTTGGCTGTAGCAAGAGTGTCTCTCTCAGCCTGAGGTGTGATAGTGATGCCTTCCATGCCCTCTGTGACTCTGCCGAAGTCCGTAGCAATGATTGTTACGGAGATCTTGTCTGTCATATCCTCGCTGATAGTAGCACCGAAGATGATGTTGGCATCTGCATCTGCCTCGCCCTGTACTCTGTCTGCGATTGTATTGATATCGAGCATTCCCATGTCATATCCACCTGTAACGTAGAGCAGGATGGATTTTGCGCCTGAGATGGATGTCTCGAGGAGCGGGCTGTTGATGGCGTTTGTGATCGCCTGCTCGATCCTGTCTTCTCCCTCGCCCGTACCGACGCCCATGTGAGCCACTCCGCGGCCCTCCATGATCGTTCTGACGTCTGCGAAGTCGACGTTGACGAGTCCGTATTCGGAGATAAGATCGGAGATTCCCTGAACGCCCTTTCTGAGAACGTCATCTGCCATAGCGAACGCCTCAAGCATCGAAGTGCTCTTGTCGCTCGAATCGATGAGCTTGTCGTTAGGGATAACTACGAGCGAGTCAACGAAGTTGCTGAGATACTGTATGCCCTTTGCAGCACGGTTCCAGCGCTTCTTGCCCTCGAATGTGAATGGTTTTGTAACTACAGCTACTGTAAGAGCTCCGCAGTCCATCGACGCCTTTGCGATGATAGGAGCTGCTCCTGTACCTGTGCCGCCGCCCATTCCTGCAGTAATGAATACCATGTCGGCATCCTGGATGTTGGCGATGATCTCGTCAATGCTTTCCTCAGCAGCCTTCTGGCCTACCTCAGGGTTAGCTCCGGCACCACGGCCTCCTGTGATCTTCTCTCCAAGCTGGACCTTGATCTCAGCCTTGCATCTCGAGAGAGCCTGTCTGTCTGTATTCACACCAATGAAGGTCACGCCCTGCAGTCCGGCGTCGACCATGCGGTTGATCGCGTTACATCCGCCGCCGCCGATACCGACGACTTTGATGATTGCGGCATTGTCCGGTTCTGAAACAAAGTCGGAAACGAATTCCATAGTGAAGTCCTCCTCAAATAAATATACTTATAAACATATATTGTAATAGTAACATATAAAAACCCCGGATGCATTAGTTTTTTGGTAAAAAACACAACATTTAGGGGTTGTTTGCTTTACAAGACACAATTACTTGTAAACTAGAAAGTCGGTACAAACGACGCTGTGCCGTCTTCTCTGAATGTGATGGTGCCCCTTTCGATACCGTCCCCAAACAGTTTTTCTACCACCAGATGGAGTCTTCCGTTCTCCATATTGGTCATCAGAGTGTCATAATCCGCCTTAACGACGAGCGTGTCGTATATATACGCCATAACGGTTTTCTCATTCGATATGTCAACATCCACATAGTACAGATCGGATTTGATCATCATTTTTATCAGATCGAGCACCCTGTCCATGCGGTTGTCGCTTTCGGTACCGATCTTTTCACCAAGCTTTATCTTGCTGACAACGATGCCCTGAATGATGGTCGTCTTTGGCTTATTCCTGGTTTTCTTTAGAAGTATGCCGTCCTCATCCATGACGAGGTAATCGTCATCGTATTTGAACGCCAGACGCTCCTGCCTCTCGGTGACCTTTATGACCAGGGTCGACGGCAGCCTTCGCCTTACCTCGGCATGCTTTATATAAGGGTTGTTCTCGAGGAACTCTTTAGTCTCCTTGATATTGGCCTTGTAGATGATGTTGCGTCCCGGTGAGGCGTGCCCCATGTTGATGATCTCTTCTGCCGTGTAATGCGAGTTTCCCTGCACCACTATTGCGTCTATTGTGAACAGAGCGGAATTCGACAGAATAAACCATCCGATACCGAGTATTATTACAGTAAACAGGACGTAGAACCGCGTCCTGAAGCGGTTTTTCTTTTGCTGCTTATACAGCCTGCGGGCTTCCTGCTTCTGGGCGAGTTCTCCCATCTCAGGATGACCGGCCGGGAGTCCGTAATTGGTATTACTGCCTTCTCCGCTGCGCTCCATGACCCTCGTTTCCTGGGACAGGATCGCTCTTCTGAATCTCTCAGCTTCTTTTGCAGCCCGCTCCTCCTCCGGGTCAGGTTCCTGATAAACCTCTCCTTTCGGGACTACGAACGTGTATGTGATGTCGTCGTCATCAGGCAGCCCTGTTGCTCCATACACAGGAGGCTCCACATAAGCGGTCATGCCGGTCGGATCAGCCGCCTTATATGTATCAAAGAAATCATCGTCAGAATCAAAGAACCCATCCTCCTCAGCGGCATCGGCCAGCGCGTCATTTACCGCTTTAGTGAAGTTCCTGCGATCCGCGACTATTGTTTTGGCAGGCGTATCGTCAGTTTCTTCTGATTCAGGCTCTGAAGCATCGGATTCTGCAGGTTCCGGTTCTATAACTACAGGCTCAGGGATATTATCCTCAGTCTCTTCCGGCACTGGCGGTTCGAGATCAGGATCCCTGTATATCTCGCCTTTAGGCACAACAAAAGTGTACTGGATGTCATCATCCACTACATTTTCAGCAGCCGGCGTCGTATCCTCAGCCTGTGTTTTGATGCTCTCTTCGTTATTCTGTACGATATCTTCCTTTTTATCTTCCAAATACTTTACCTTTTGCAGGTCCGGACGACCGTGTTGTATATGATGTCAGTCGCGTCCACAGGTGCGATGCTGCGGCTCGCCTTTTTCATGGCTTCGAGCGTCTCCCTGTCTGCGTCAAGTCTGCGGACCTCTTCAAGCACCCTGTCCGCGGTATCTTCATTTTCTCTTACTATTATTGCCCCGCCGGCATCCGCCACAGCTTTTGCGTTGTAGTACTGATGGTCAGCCGTTACGTTCGGTGACGGGATGAATATGGCTGCCCGTCCGGCCATAGTGACCTCCGCGACTGAAAGAGCGCCGCTCCTGCTTATCGTAAGGTCGCATGCCGAGAGCTGTGCAGGCATGTCATTTATGTACGCGCTTATCCTGACGTTTGACGGGCTGAAGCCCTCTTCTGCCAGGCGCTTGCTTATAGCGTCGTAATATTCTCTGCCGGTCCCCCAGATCACAGTGTATCCGTCCCTGCCGGCGTATTCTCTGGCGATAGCCTCGCCAATGCTGTTGGTTGTCTCGGATCCCAGGCTTCCGCCGAATACCATTATGACGAAATCGTCCTCAGGGATCCCCAGCGCCTTTCTGTCAGCTGATCTGTCTCTTCCGTCAAATTCAGCTCTTACAGGGTTGCCGCTGTAGATTATGTTGTCTTTATTTCTGAAGTGCTCACGCGCGGATTCGAATCCGAGGAACACTGTTCTGGCGTTACGAGCGCCGAGTCTGTTGGAAACGCCCGGGAATCCGTTCTGCTCATGCAGGTACACAGGCACTTTCAGTTTTCTGGCTGCCAGTACGACAGGTACGCTCACAAAGCTGCCCGTGCTTATGACAGCATCAGGTCTGAACTTTTTCATCAGCTTTATGGCATCGCGTCTTCCGTTAAGTGTCCGTCTTATAGTAGTCGCGAGCCTGATGGGATTGCTGCGGTCGAACCATGTGGAATCGACTTCATGCAGAACGTAACCGTGAGCCGGTATTATCTGGCGCTCAAGGTCCTCGCCCTTTGCTATGTATATGACCTCGCCTGACGGATCCTCTTCCCTGAATTTGTCACCTATCGCGAGAGCCGGATATATATGGCCGCCCGTGCAGCCTCCGGTCAGAACGATCTTCATGCCGCTGCCTCCGCTTCCATCATCTTCTTCACTTTCTTCTTTTTCGGTATCCGTTTTTTGGATACGTTAAGCACTATGCCCATGGCTATCATGAATGACCAGATGGACGTACCTCCGTAACTGATGAACGGCAGTGTGATTCCTGTCGCAGGCATCGAAGATGTAACTACCGCAACATTGATGACAACCTGCAGTCCGAGCATTACGCCGACTCCTGTAGCAAGATAAAATCCGAGTCTGTCTCTGGCCTTGAGAGCTACCATGAAGATCCTGAACAGCAGGATTATGTATACGAGCATAAGGACCGCAAATCCGATGTATCCGAGTTCCTCGCCTATTACCGCAAGGATGAAGTCGTTCTGAGGCTCAGGCAGATAGAGGTTTTTGGCGATACTGCGGCCGAAACCGAGTCCCCTGAGGCCTCCGTTGCCGAGCGCTATGAGTCCCTGCGATACCTGATATCCGCTCCCCTGGAAGTCCGCAAACGGATCACGGAAGCTCGTTATTCTCTGATACCAGTGGGCCGGGCTCTTAGCCGTCATGATGTACATGTAACCTGCAACAACTCCGGCTGCCGGGACCGCGAGGAACAGATAATTGAGTCCGGCGACCAGCATTATAGCGATCATGATAGCCACGATAACGATAGCCGTGGACAGGTTAGGCTGGCTTACGATCAGGTAAAAGTGAACGCCCATTACCACCAGAAGCACCAGCAATCCCTTTAACGTGCGGATGTTGCTCGGATTCTTTATGAGGAAGCATGATGTGAACACGATCATGGCTACCTTTGAGAACTCACTCGGCGTTACACCGATGCCTCGTATGCCTCGCTGAGCTCCGCCGACGGTGGAACTCGTCATGATTACGAGTACGAGAAGCACTACCGACAGGAGTACTATCAGGTAACTGATCTTCATGTAAAAGTGGTAGTCGATGTTTGCGACAATGAGCATTACGAACAGACCGGTGCCGACCCAAAGCATCTGTCTGGTCAGATAGTATGTCGGGTCAGGATGCGCCGTGTTGATTGTCTGGTAATAGCCCGCGCTGAATACCATCGCTACTCCGAAGAGCGAGAGCACGATAACCAGAACGACTACTCCGAAATCGTAGCCGCTCACTACTCTGCCAAGTCCGCGTCCGAAGTCCTTTGCTTCATCAATAGCGCTCGTTTTTTCACGCCTTTCACGCCTGATGGCCCTGCGTATCGCGGCCTTCTCAGCTCTTGTCTTTTTCTTTTCTACTTCAGCATCTCGTTTATGCATTGTTTGAAGTGTCTGCCTCTTTGTTCAAAATTAGCGTACATGTCCCAGCTTGCGCACGCAGGTGACAGCAGGACTTTTTCTCCGGCTCTTGCGAGCTCTGCCGCCTTGCGTACACACTCAGGCATGTCTTTACAGTTATAGATGTTTGTGAAGCCGGCCTTTCTGGCAGCTTCTTCTATTATCGGCGCGTCCCTTCCGAGAAGAATGAGCGCCTCTACGGCTCCTTCGAAGTGATTTACAAGATCTTCGAAGTCCTGTCCCTTGCCGTCTCCGCCGGCTATAAGGATTATCCCGTCCTTCAGAGCCTTGATAGCGATCACAGCAGCGTCAACATTTGTACCCTTTGAGTCATTGTAGTAATCGACTTCATCGACTCTTCCGCAGAACTCG
>ONRQ01000066.1 GCA_900320285.1 uncultured Eubacteriales bacterium | reverse complement strand
TGTCAAATACTGCAGGATCGAGTTCCTGCATATCGTAAGTGTATGCTCCGACCGCGCTTATGACCGCGCCCGGCTTGAAATGCTCCGCGCTGCATACAGGTGTCCCCGAAACTGTGACCAGTATAATGAGGTCAGCCCCGTCAACCGCCTCATTGGTATCTTCCATCGGTATGATCTCCGCGCCATAGTGCCCCAGCTCTTTTGCAGCCTGTTCTGCAAACGCCTTTGTCTTTTCGAAATTACGTGCAGCGACCCTTACTTCTTTAAGATCTCTGCCGGAGAGCATCGCCTCGAGCTGACACATAGCCTGGCTTCCGGTTCCTATAACAGCTCCTACTGATGCGTCTTTGAGTCCGAAGAGATCGAATGCCGCTCCGCTCGCCGCCGCAGTTCTGAGTGCTGTGATATATGTGCCGTCCATCATAGCCTTTACTACACCTGTCTCACCATCGATCAGAAGCACCTGCCCGATGGATGCCGGGAGTCCTTTTGCCGGATTTCCGGGCATGATATTGACTATCTTGAGACCCGCTGCCTTCATCTCTTCGCTGTAAGCAGGCATAAAGAGGAAGTTGCCCTTACTGCCGTTTATCACTGCGCGCAGGGGCACATCGAACTTGCCCTCGCTGAACGCCTTATAGCATTCCTTGTCCGCCTCGATGGCATCATGCATGGAAAACACTTTTTTAATTTCGTCCTTGTTAAGAAGTAACATTGCTGACCTCCAGTATTTTTTCTGCCATCCTTGCAGCATCCTCAAAGCCTTCATCGTGTACCGTTTCTGACGCCCGCATCAGGGCATCTTTGAAAAGTGCTCTTTTCTCATCAAGCAGCGGCATAAACAGTTTTTTGTTGAGTCCGCATTCTTTGCACGCCTCCTCGAAGCAGCTGCGGTCTATCTTTTCCCACTCGATCTGCCCACCTACTGAAAATGCCATTTCAGAGGAATGTGTGTCATACAGGATCGTGCTGACGATATCATATGCCGGTGCCAGCCTGACGGCTTTGAGATTTGCATCGTACACCAGCGCGAAGTTCTTGATGTGACCGTCGGTATTGCCTATAAGCCAATGGAAGACTATGATCTCCCACAGTTTCATCTGGTCTTCGATCGGCGAAGCTGAATACCGTCTCAGGAGATCGAACATCTTCTTCATGTGCTGCTCTCCCGGCCTCTCGTACTTGCCCGACGCAGGGATACCCATCGCCTGCCCGAAGTCCTCCTGATGGAGCCTCAGCGGACAGATCATGCCGTCAATAAGATCTGCGGCACCTTCAAAGGTGCGGTCATAGCGCTCTGTTGCGAAAAGAACATTCTCGGTGACCGGTGGATTTAGTCCCGTGTCGAAGACAGGCTCAGGATATGCCTCAACGATCTCACTCTTCGGAACATCTATCCCCAGCAGCTCCGCAGTCCTGAGCGCGAGCTGCTCGTTCTGCACTATTTTGTCATAGCGGATATGGCTCTGCTTAAGGATGTGGGTGCTCGGAGCGCTTCCCACAGGCAGAAACCATCGCCCGTCGCTGTTCTTATATGCACCTATCTTTCCGGATGCTCCCGTAAGCGAAAGATGTGCTTCCACCACCAGGTCGGCAGACCTTGTTGCCCCCTCAGCAGCAAGTTTGTACATGGTTTCCGGATCGAACGCCTTGTATGACGGTTCTATATTCCTGTAATTCTCGCCCTTTATCTGTACAGCGCCGAGACACTCGGCACCAAGCATCTCAAGGATAGAAAGATAGTCGCCGTCATCGGTCCTGTTCTGCTCCGCGACCGTCCTCCTCATGAAACCCTCAGGTAAGAGTCCTTCAAAAAACCTTCTTGTAGGCTCCGGACCGTAAGGCTTATCTGTCAGGGGCAGGCTTATGGATATCGGACGCGCGGTACCCGAGTCCAGATAGTGCTCAGAGTAGCAGAACGAGGCATCATAATCACTGGTGCCGCTTATTACACCTACTTCTCTTTGCCTTCCGTTTATTTCTATTGAAACATCGAGCTGCTTCATCAGCATCACTCCCCTCTGTTCCTGATGCAGATATCCATGCCAAGCAGGCTGATGACTTCCATCATCTTGCCCGCCTGTATCGTTTCCTTGCCGTTCTCGAGTTCGGACAGAAAACTCGCGCTTATTCCTGCGTAATCGGCAAGGAAGGCCTGCGTGTAGCCAAGTGCGCGCCGTCTGTCACGTATCGCTCTTCCTAGGTCCTGCATATCCTGTATCGTTTTCATGTTATATCCCTTCGGTGTACCAGTATCGTGTCATGCATAAGCGTGGATACGATACTGTTTATCGCCAAATATAGCCGTTCGGCTAAATTTGGCAACCGCTTTCAATAAAATAGCCGTTCGGCTATATATAATGCAATTACATTATATTTTAGCCGAACGGCTATGTCAATCGTACTTTGGCGATTACAGCAGAGCGTTGAGCTGTGCCTTCTGCATAAGGCCTGCCTGCTTGTATGTGATTTCTCCGTCCTTGACTACCATGATGGTAGGAATGCTTGTGATGCCAAGAGACATAGCGATCTCCATAGCCTCATCAATATTGAGCTTGCAGAACTTAACGTCTGTCCTCTCCTCAGAGAGCTGCTCAACGATAGGACCCTGCATTTTGCATGGTCCGCACCAGTCAGCATAGAAGTCTACCAGTACAGTGCCTTCAGCCTTCATTACTTCGTTTTCATAAGTATCCTGTGTAAGTTTAACAACCATTATAGTTTCCTCCTTATTATTAGATTATGTTCTGTTTGTCTATTTTGAGTTGATTATTACATTTTCAAATTGTCAACGCCAACAGTATAACACATTCGTCAGTCATAATGTGTAGATAATATGAATACGAAAAAAGGCACCGCCTAAGCGGTGCCAAATGATACTTGTAAAAATTAGTATGTGAAGCTCCAGCTCCCCAATGAGGTGCCATTATAAACAAAATTGTAAACGACTTTAACGCCTGAAATACCGCAATCGAGCTTTGCTTTGGTAATGATATTATGAGCGTCACTCTTCATTGTCGGAACCAAAGCATTTATCTTAGCCTTAGTTTCGTCTATATTATCAATCTTACCACTAAGGTCATATGTAAATGTCATAGTATTGCCAGCGAAACTTCTCGTTTCTCCACTGGGGCCAGTCTTCATTGCAGGTTCAATACGGTCTGCATATTCGGCTAAGGTAAGTTTACTTGGAACGAATTTTGTCTTTACTTTCGAGAACTTCCCTTTCTTCTTCTTGTTTATAGCCTGTACCTTTACCTGTATCTGGCCGCAAGGTGTATTATATACTCTAAGGCCTCTATATAGTCTGCCGAGCTTTTTCTTTTTTTCCCACTGACCACTTCCATATTTCATATAGACTACATAGCCCGTAGCCTTTTTTGCCTTTTTCCACTTGATGAGCATAGTACAAGTATTTGAATACTTTGAGACATTCGACACTTTAACACTAGAGATTTTTACCTTTGCAGGTGCCTTGGTTGCAGCTGATACAGGTACCGGTGTAAATGCGAAGACCATCACAGCGATCATCATCACAACAAGGCTTCTTATTGCGTTTCTTTTCATTACTCCTCCTCCTATTTTCTGAATAACCTTTACAGAGGTATTATACCTTTTCTTGTAAATCTCCTTCAAGGCTTCATGCGGATTTGTTGCGCTAATGAAGCACGAAACTTACGAAACCAACAAAAAAGCTCCACCAGAGTGATGCCTTATTATCGTGCGGACTTTCGAGGACTCGAGCCGAAGGTTCCCGTCTGCACGAAAAAAGGCACCGCCGAAGCGATGCCCTTGTACGCGTTTGTAGTACTTTGTAAAACGCCGTATTTTTCGTTCGTGACGAGGCGGCAAGCGGGCGAGCAG
>ONRQ01000040.1 GCA_900320285.1 uncultured Eubacteriales bacterium | reverse complement strand
GGAAGACGAGGGTATGGATATGACGCTCAAGCCGGGCATCCTCAATATAACCAGATACCAGGTCCCTATGATGTCATCGGTGAATCTCGAAGTATATACCAACAAGCTCGAGGATAATCTCGACGAGGAGGGATACGGAAAGATCTCCGTGGATTATAAGATCAAATTCGATAAGTTTTTCTCGAGACGCAATATACTCGAGATAGAGGTAATGCCTTCATAAACGAAAGAGGTCGATATGAGAAAAGAAGGATTCAGCGCAGAACAGTACATTGAGCAGCAGTCAAAATATATCCTTGAGAGGATAGAAAGCGGAGAAGGCAGGCTTTATCTTGAATTCGGCGGAAAGCTGGTTGGAGACAAGCATGCAATGAGAGTGCTTCCGGGATTTGACGAGAACGCAAAGATCAAACTCCTGCAGAGGATGGGCGAGCAGGCGGAGATCATTATCTGCATCTATGCCGGTGATATCGTCAAGAGCAAGACCCGTCAGGATTTCGGAATCACGTACGATCTGGAAGTCATGAGACTCATCGACGAGTTCAGGAGCTATGACCTTTCGGTCAACTCTGTTGTCGTCACCAGATACGAGGACGCTCCGTCTGTTAACCAGTTTATGGCCAAGCTCGAAAGACGCGGTATCCGCACTTATAAGCATATGTTCACCAAGGGATACCCGACTGATGTTGACACTATCGTATCCGAGGCCGGATACGGCGCTAATCCGTACATAGAAGTTTCGAAGCCGCTGATAGTCGTGACCGGTCCGGGCGGTGGATCCGGCAAGCTCGCGACATCGCTTTCGCAGGTATATCACGAATACAAGCGCGGCCGTAAGGCAAGATACGCCAAGTTTGAGACCTTCCCTATCTGGAATCTGCCGCTCAAGCATCCTGTAAACATAGCTTACGAGGCAGCTACGGCAGACCTCAAGGATTTCAACATGATCGATCCGTTCCACTTGGACGCTTACGGTGAGACAGCAGTCAACTATAACAGAGATGTTGACGCATTCCCGGTGCTCAGGAGGATCCTCCACGCGATCACCGGATCGGACGATGGATACAAGTCGCCTACTGACATGGGTGTAAACAGATGCGGATTTGCCATTACTGATGACGCGGTTTGCAGGGAAGCCGCCAGACAGGAGATCATCCGCAGATATCTGATCGCGGAATGCTCATACAGAAAAGGCACGATCGATGCGGCTACTCTCGAAAGATGCAAGCTGCTGATGGAGGAAGTCGGCGCTTCAAGATATGACAGGCCTGCGGTTGCTGCCGCGGAAGAATATGCAGAGATCAAGAGAGCGCAGAATCCACAGAGATACGAGAATGTGGTAGTATCCGCAATGCAGCTCCCGGATGGAAGCATCGTGACCGGAAGATCTTCTCGCAGGATGGTGGCGACAGCGGCAATGGTGCTCAATGCCATCAAAAAACTCGCGGGCATCCAGAATGACATGCTCATAATATCGCCTACGATCTTCGAGAGCATGTCAAGCACAAAGTCAGGCATTCTGCACGACAAGACAAGCCTCAACCTTGAAGAGGTAATCATGGCGCTCACACTGACCAAACTGACCAATCCGTTTGCTGATCTTGCTCTCAAGGAGATCCCGAATCTGAATGGATGTGTCGCTCACTGCACGGCGATCCTTTCCGATAAGGATGAAAGAGCAGTAAAAGCCCTCGGCATAGACATAACTTCGAATCCGGAGTTTTCAAATAACAATCTGTATTCAGTATAAAGGCTGCGGAGGATAAGTAACTCCGGCAGACATCTATGTTTCTTATAGGATCTGCACCCGGATGCAGACGGAAGGAGGAGAAATGAAAATCGACGCAAATAAAATCATGAAAAAAGCGGCCGGCGCTTCTACCGGACTTACAGTAGCTATAGCATTTCTCAACGTTGCTCTCCTGGTGACGAAACTCGTTCAGACAGTTTCAGAGGAAGCACCGAAGCTCGAGGACAAGGAATAAAAACTGATTGAATTATTAATCGCGCTCTGTTATATTTACAGAGCGCGATGCGCACCTGCTGATGTAGCTTAATGGCAGAGCATCTCATTCGTAACGAGAAGGTTGGGGGTTCGACTCCCCCCATCAGCTCCAAGTATCTGAACTTTCGGGTAAAACCGGAAGTTCTTTTCTTTTCAGCAAATCGTTGAAATTTCAAGGTACTCAGCTTCTTAGCAGAAAGGTTCACAGAGGTCAGGTCGAGGCGACAAATGGCATTTTTCTCTCAAAATATGAGGAAAAATATGGGTTATCCCTCTATACACGAGGGGATACGAAGTTTTTATTCCCCACAAACCTCTCGGTGAAGAACGCCTCTTCGACTCCCACATATACGGAGGGAGTCGAGCCGATAAACAGAAGTGCAATTATGATCTGACCTCTCTGACAAGAATAATAGCAACGGTTTACAGGAAGTAAACTGTGCAATTTGACATTACGCGATTCGCACATTTGCAGATCGCGTTTTCTTTATATACGATGATTATGACAAAAGCGATTATCACGATTGGAGGTGACTGTGATGTTCAATCCGAAGTATAGATTCACTCATGACGAAGTGAGGATCATAGTTCTCGCTCTGGTAGAACTCAAGAACCAGCTCCTGGCAGAGGGTAGATATACTGATGCCGTAGATGAGCTGCTTATAAGATTTGTTAGCTGATATCGATCTTTCTCCGTTTTCGGATTTACATGGCTCTGTACACAGGGTGCAGGGCCAATTATATTGTCCGAAACGCGGAGAAAGGAATTAACGATGATCAATAAAAAGAAGAAAGAGAAAGTTATTACTGAAGAAAAGACGGAATGTGCATGCCCGATGATTGATGCAATCGCGATGATCACTGCCAGAGATTTTGATGAGTCGGGAGTATTTGATCCTGATTCCCCACACACAGTGCTGATTTGCGACATAATCTTCAAACTATATCTCAAAGGAGAATATAAGGTGGCAATGGAGGTCCTTGCAGCATCTTTCATGTTGGCCGAAATGGAGACCTCGGGAGAACTTTTGTCCGTAGCAGCGGCAGGATATACAGATGAGAAAGGCAAATTCTATCTGGACAGATTCTTTGAATACTCGGATATTTATGAGACCTATGAGATTGGTAAGCAACTGTTTGCGGATACGGAGGATGACGATGGCGAAGACGATAGCGATATGTAACCAGAAAGGCGGTGTGACAAAAACAACGACCACACTGAATCTGGGAATCGGATTGGCTCGCGAAGGAAAGAAGGTATTGCTTATAGATGGAGATCCGCAAAATGACCTTACGAGTGCCTTAGGATGGGACGCTGACTCGCTCGACCAGTCACTTGGCAGATTGATGTATCTTGTGACACAGGACTACAAGCCGATAGTAAAAGACGCTATCCTTCATCATCCTGAGGGCGTTGACCTGATTCCTTCGAATCTGGATCTATCATCGATGGAGTCGCAGCTTGTGAATGCAATGAGCAGAGAGAAGGTCCTGTCGAATATTCTGAAGGATGTGAAGAAGGATTATGACTATATCCTGATCGACTGTATGCCGTCTCTCGGAATGATCACAATCAACGCTCTTACAGCTGCTGATGAAGTCATCATACCAGTGCAGGCACAGTACCTTCCTACCAAAGGAATGACGCATCTGATGAAAAGCATTGACATGGTCAGGAATCACACCAATGAAAATCTGAAGATAGCGGGTATAGTCATGACGTTGGTAGACGGAAGAACGAATCTGTCAAAGGAAGTGATCAACACAATCAGAATGAAGTATGGCATGAGTATTCGAATCTTCGATTCCCAGATACCAGTCGCCGTAAAGGCGGCAGAAGCATCCAAAGCAGGAATGAGCATCTTTGCCTATGACAAAGGATCGAAGCCTGCATTAGCTTATGAACAACTGACGAAAGAGGTGATGAGGCTTGGCGAACGTGAAAGACATAGAGATGAAGCTGCCCTCACTCGATGAGCTGTTTTCATCGCAGGAGGAACGAGACGATGCGAAGCTCAAAAGAATATATGAGATTCCGCTTAACGAAATCGACCCGTTCCCTGATCATCCTTTTAAGGTTCGAGATGATGAAGATATGCTGAATCTTGTCGAATCGGTCAAAGCCAACGGAGTGCTTACGCCTGCTACAGTCCGAAAGAAGAAAAATGGAAGATACGAGCTTCTTTCCGGACACCGCAGGTTCAGAGCATGTCAGCTTGCCGGAATAGACACTCTTAGATGCGAAGTGGTGGATCTTACCCGCGATGAAGGAACGATCTTCATGGTTGATTCAAACTTCCAGAGAACGAAGATCCTTCCGAGCGAGAAAGCCTACGCTTATAAGATGCGAATGGAGGCTATGAAAAGATTGCCCGGGAGACCTTCTAAAAATGTGTGCCCAGTGGGCACGAATTTCGGTGTGAGGTCTGACAAGTTATTAAGCAATGAAGTAGGGGACAGTGCCAGGCAGATACAACGCTATATCCGACTTACAGAACTGATACCTGAACTTCTGGATATGGTGGATGAAGGGCAAATGGCTATGCGCCCGGCGCTTGAGATCACCTTTATACCAAAAGTCCAGCAGGGCCAGATATGGGAGTTTATGGATGCTGAACAGTGCAGTCCATCCCATGCACAGGCAATCCGCATGAGACAGATGGCTTCCGAAAAGAAACTCACACGTGAGGCAATCGAGGCAATCCTTCTTGAGGAGAAACCAAATCAGAAAGAACGTATTGTACTCAGAGGGGATCGTTTTAAGAGACTATTTCCACCCGATCTCCCGGTATCCAAGCGAGAGGACTATATCGCTGCTGCAATGGAATACTACGCCAGGCATCGAGAGAGACAACGGGACAGGGGTGACGCAAGATAACATAATCGCATGAGGAGCAAGTTTTCCCGTCTCCTCCCCTGAAACCCCACCTCTCGTACTACCAGTTACTGTCCGAAGAAGAGAACCGTATAGAGCATAATATAATTATAATAATCGCAATATCATGGCGTGTGGCGCTCAAGTCGAAATGACCTGAGCGCCTTTTTTCATGCCCGGATTTGCGGGAAAGGAACCTATATGACGAAAGACAAAGACAATAAAGCAAACGATGACGTGATCATCTGCACGGATGAAGTAGGTATGCAGCTGTATCTTAGCGAAAAGGCAGCCAACAGACTTTCCTGGATCCTGACAGGAGTCATGATCCTTATCAGCCTGCCCGTGATCATACTCGCATTTATGATGATCTAATTCAGCGAAAGGAGAAACAAGACAATGACAGACAACAAGTATTTCAAGGCGTTCACCAGAATGTTCGCCATCACGCTTGCGTTCATCATGGTCCTCGGAGCCGTGATGACACAGACCGCAGCTGCGTTCAGCGGTAAAGTGGGCAGCAAATACACGGTCCACTGGTACAAGGAGCTCCATTACGGACCGGGAGAAGGAGGCTACAGTAACGCAGCAAAATGCGATCTCGGAGATGACCTCGGAAGCCGCTTCTCGATTTGCGTGCAGCCTAACAAATCGTCCCCGGTGTGGTCAGGAGATCAGACCAGAACGGTGCAGGTAGACAAGGTGGTAACAGACGCTACCGACACAGGCAAGTGGAATGCCCTCAGAAACATTGTGTACTACTCGCCATCATATCCGGGCTTCAAGAAGAACATCGAAGGCATCAAGCAGTTCTACTACGGTGATGAGGCAAAGGACTACGGCGTAGCTCATCTGGCTCTTGCCTATGTGTATGCCGGAAGACCTAACGACATGGCAACATGGGGCGGTACTCATGCTTCTGATTGCGGTGAGGTATGGACAAGAGCGAAGGCTCTTGCCAATGCACTCTATGACACTAACGCAGACTTCGATGAGGCAGTTCCTGAAAGCTTCAAGATCTTCATCTGCTATATGGATGGAGTGCAGGACATGATTGTCGGATATCTGGAAGCGCCGGGATACCTCAACATGAAAAAGATATCCAACAGGACTTCCATCACGGAAGGCAACAAATGCTACTCTCTCGAAGGAGCGGAATATACGGTCTATGACAAGAACGGCAGTGTTGCCGGTCGCATGTATACCGATGCCAATGGTGAGAGCAATACCATCGAGCTGATGGAAGGCACATACACAGTCAAAGAGACTTACGCTCCTCCGGGATACGCAAAGGATACAGAGACTTACACGGTGAAGGTAGTATCTGAAGAAACCACGACATTCACAGCCAAGGATGAGCCGATTACCGATCTGGTTGAACTGCTCCTCACCAAGAATCCTGTAGGTTATCCGCATGATCACGGTGAAGGCGATGCGACTCTGCAGGGTGCGGTATATAAGTTTGAGTATTACGACTACCTTGCATCCAATGAGGTCGCTGTGAAGACCGTTAAGAAGGCTTCATCCAATTCCCCGCTCAGGACATGGCATTTCGTTACTGATGCAAACGGAAAGATCAATGGCCAGAATCCTACCTTCGCAGATGGCTTTACAAGCGATGCCCTGTATAAGGACAAGGACGGTAAGATCTGCTATCCGCTCGGCACATATCTCATCCAGGAGGTCAAAGCACCTGAAGGTTATCTTGTCAATGATGAGATCCTTGTAGTTGAGATCACTGAGGACGGAACTGACAATCTTCACGTCAAGACCTACAACGAGAAGATAAAGGGTGACGACACCATCAAGAGGGGCGGTGTGAAGCTCGCAAAGATCGACAATGACCATGACGAGGCTTACGCCCAGGGCGATGCAACACTCAAGGGTGCTGAATTCACGATCTACAATCAGTCGGCTGAGACTGTCATGGTAAACGGCAAGGAGATCGGCAAAGGCGAAGCTGCACTCGTCATCATCACGAATGCAGACGGTATCGCGACTTCCGGTGACCATGACCTGCCATACGGATCATATCTTGTGAAGGAGACGAAGCCTTCCAAGGGATATCTTCTCAATACTGAATGGTCCAGAGCTTTCAGGATCAGAGAAGACGGTGTCATTATTGATCTGACTGAAGATAAGGTTAGAGAGGAGGTCATCCGCGGTGGAGTGCAGATCATCAAGAGAGATAAGGAACTCGTTAAGTCAGAGGCTCTCGGCGGAGCACACCTTGACGGCATCGTAATGACCATCAAGAACGTATCCGGCAGGGATGTCGTAGTCAGAAGTGACCTCGACAACAAGACTGATAAGGTCGACTGGAAGAAGCTGGAATCCAAGCAGGACCTCTTTGACAGCGGAGCTATCAAGAGAGTCCCGACAGGCAAGGACGTAGGCAAGATCACAGTCCACTGGAACGAAGAGAAGAAAGCGTACACTGCAGAGACTCTTCCGGATGATCTTCCATACGGAACTTACACCATCCGCGAGTCGAAGACGAATGAATCCTACCAGCGTACGGATAAGACGGAGCACATGTTTGAGATCAGAGAGGACGGAGTAATGGTATCCTTCGACGATAACCAGAACGAAGCTGCTCTCACATTCGATGACTATGTATACCGCAGCGATGTACAGGGCACAAAGATCGCTGACTCGACATCCGAGAGATTCAGCTATGTCCCGTTCAAGATCATCAGCGTGACTAATGGCGAGACTCACGTAGTCGTGACTGATGAAAACGGCTTCTTCTCCACAAAGGATAGAAGATCCGCAGGTGACATCGATGAGGACGAGGAAGCAGATACTGCTAGAAAGCAGAATCCATTCGACGATCTGCTTGAGGCAAAGGAGATCAAAACTGCAGATCTGAAGAAGAGGTCCGGAGACATCCTCCATGGAGTATGGTTCGGTACAGGTGAGTTCGGAGACAAGGCTGAGATGAACAGCAAATTCGGAGCACTCCCATACGATTCATATATCCTTGAGGAGATGCCATGCGAGCATAATGAAGGATATATCCTTCAGAAGTTCTTCTTCACGGTAGATCAGAAATCCCAGAACGGATTCGTTGATCTTGAGACCATCACTGATGATGTGCCTGAGATTGGAACGACAGCATCCGTTGATGGGAAGAACACTAAGATCCTCCCGAAGAAGGAGATCAAGCTTGTTGATGAGATCGAGTACAAGAATCTCAAGAAAGGCGAGACCTACACTGCGAAAGGCCGTCTGATAGATAAGGCTACGGGCGAGGTTTGTAAAGACGCTGCAGGCAAAGACATCACTGCTGAGCAGGAATTTGTTGCAAGAACCTCAAACGGCAAGGTCAAAGTGATATTCACCTTCGACGGCAGCATGCTTTATGGCAAGGACACTGTCGTATTCGAGAAGGTGTTTGATTCTACCGGTGCGATCGCTGCGAAGCACGAGGACATTGAGGATGAAGGTCAGACTGTCACATGGGAGTATATGCAGCCTTCATACGAGATGTACAAGATCCGTACCACAAAGGCTCCGTCAAAGGGTGACAAGTACGGCTTCTTTGCACAGGATGAGGTGGAATACGAAGTCCATGTCGAGAACACCGGAAACGTCGTTCTGACGATGGATGTATCGGATCAGTTTACTCAGAACCCTGAGTACTTCACCGTTCCTAAGCTGAAGGATGTCAAGTTCAACGGCGAAGGTACTTGGAACAATAAGGGCAAGGATGAGTTCATTGCGAACATCACTCTTGAGCCGGGTGAGAAGGCAGTCGTAACTTACACAGCAGTTGTAAGCGATTCTGCTAAGGAATATCTTGCGGCAAAGGCGAAGGATTCCGATTCACTCGATGACAAGGGTCACGATACCAACCGCGAGTACCAGAAGAATAAGACCGACGATAAGGACGGATACTGGAACACCGCTGAGTGCGACAATGTGACCTATCCGAATCCGGATAATCCTGATGAGCCGGGTACTCTCGAGCCAAAGGATGACGTCGCCCAGACTCCGGTGCAGACACCTGAGATCGGAACTACTCTGACAGGCAGCAAGAAGGCCAAGGAAGTAGATCCGTGCAAGGAGACTACTCTTACTGACGTGGTCGAGTACAAGGCACTCGATCCTTCCAAGTGGTATATGATCGAGGGAACTCTCATGGTCAAGGATACCGGTGACCCGCTTGTTGAACATGGCCACGAAGTCACTGCCTGGAGTGAACCGTTCAAGCCTAAGAAGCCGAATGGAAAGGTCAAAGTGACCTTCGTGATCGACACCAGAAACCTCAAGGGCAAGGAACTCGTAGCTTTCGAGACTGCTTACAGGATCAACGACTACAAGGAAAGCGATGACCTTTCGAAGTATACGGTGACCCAGGTAGCGGAGCATAAGGACATCAACGACGAGGGACAAACTGTTTTCGTCAAGGACGGTCCGGAAGTGAGCCCGCCGCCGAAGACCGGAGACAACACTCTGCTCTGGGTGTACGGAGCACTCTTTGTCGGAGCATTCGGCAGCATGCTTGCGCTTGTGATTAAGGAATATATCAGGAAGCGCAGACAGGCTAAAGAAGACGCGGAGATGTTCGTCTGATCTGAAGACGAATGGTTACTGAAATGGAGGCGGAAGCGTTCAATGCGACCGCCTCTTTTGTTTTGCAGAAAACAGGGGAGAAAAAAGACATGAACTATAACGAGAGAAAATTCAATATGGATATAGCTGCAGTTTGTGGCCTCAGAGAAGCGGTGATCGTTGACTTCATCAGAGGCTGGCTGCTCACTAGTGACGAGACGACATACAGACACGGACATCTTTGGGTCAAATGCACCCAAAAAACAATGACGGTTCACTTACCGTTCCTGACTGAGAGCATGGTGCGAAACTCTATCAGGAAGCTTGTTAAGAAAGGGATCATCAAGGTCGAAAAGTTCAGCGACTATAAGTTTGATCACACCTACTGGTATACCTTTACAGCTTACGGTGAGGAACTGCTCGATGACGGAGTATGTATTGAATAAGTGAAATACTGGATAAGAAAAAGGAGAAATCAGATGGATAAGGCAAAACAGAAACTGCTGGACAAGCTGGGAAAGAAAGGCTTCGACACAGAGAAAAAGGTTAACGCCATAGATATGCAGGTGGCTTTTGATAACGGACTTGCTGATGAGATAGGCGGTATATTGGCGCTTCAGAAAGCAATTAAGGCACATACTGTCTATGCTTTTCTTATGGATGGCAGTGACTCGAAACCGGAAAAGAGGGAGGCAAAACATGATCGAGATGATAGAGGACCAGGAAACGATCCAGAACCATACAACTATGGAGGTTAAAGACCTGAATGAACTGAGGGACCTGATAAACAGTCTTCCCGAAGGAACGGTCTATTCACTCAACCTGGAGGTGATCGAACTTGGGCAGGAAACCTAATGATGAAAAGATAGAAGTGGTCAACATCCGTATGGTCAAGGAGCCGTCCATCTACAGCACGGAGAAGATCAGAACACCTGATGATGTAATGAGGGTCATAGCACAGGAACTAGCAACATACGACAGAGAAGTGTTCGCGGTGCTGAACCTCAAGACTAACGGACAGCCAATCAATCTGAATATATGCAGTGTGGGTACACTTGATGCTTCGGTAGTCAGCCCGAGAGAAGTGTTCAAATCAACGATCCTATCAAATTCAGCAGCATTCATAGCGATCCATTTATGTGAATCTTCACATAAATGGATTTATGCATAGTTTTCAGTTATGAAAAGTCGGCACCTGAACTGCTGAAAAATCAGTGTGTTCAGTGATGCCGACTTTACATAATATAATCAAATTTTTTACAAGGTGTTTTTCAGCCAGTCAAGCAGATCATCTTTCTGTTTTGCCGAATAGCGTCTATGCGGCTCCAGGTCCTGGCTGTGTTTTATGAGCTGTTTTTCTTTTATCTTCGGATTAGTCTTGGCATAGATTTCTGTTGTTGTTACAGAAACATGACCAAGGAAATCACGTATATAGATCAGGTTCACACCAGCCTCCAAAAGATGCATTGCCTTGCTGTGCCGAAATGAATGGCATGTGATCTTTTTTGTGAAGTACTCAGGATGCTCTTCTCGCACAGTTGTAATGTATTTATCGATGATGTATTGTATTCCTGCACGGGTGAGCTTTTCACCTTTGCGATTGGTAAACACAGGCTCATCGGGTGATGTAATATTCCAGACCTGAATGTAGTGCTTCAGAATTCGGCTGGCTTCTCCATTCACCGGAACGAGCCTTGTTTTTTCGCCCTTGCCGTGAAGCGTTATTACGGTAGGACTCCCAAATCGTATGGACGAAAGCTTCAGATCAATAAACTCCTGAACCCGCGCGGCTGTTTCGTAAAGGATCACAAGGATCGCCATGTCCCGAAGTCCGTTTCGCGTGGATTGATCGGGCTTCTCCAGTAGGGCTTTTACTTCATCCAGCGACATGTAATTCATAGGAACCGGAGCGGACTTCCTGAAAGGTACAGATAAAACAATACTGCTCTGTTCGAAGCTTTCCGGATCCTTGTACTGTACATACCTGAAGAATGAGTGGATGGCTGCGAGCCGTTGGTTGCATGTGCTGGCACTGTTGCGGCGTTCATTCTCAAGCCATTGCAGGAAGCTTTCCATATTATCACTCGTAAAATCCGAGTAGGATATACGGTCGGGAGAGATATGCAGCTGTTCCTGAAAAAACTGAAGTAACAGGATCAGGGCATCTCTGTAGGACTTTACTGTGTTCTCTGAAAGCGCCCGGTTCTTCGGTAAATGATCTGTGAAAAATTTAGTCACGAAATATGCAAATTGTTCCTGTTTGCGTTTCATTCATCATCACCGCCTTCGACCGATGAATACAGATCGGGACTGTAGGATTCTACCTGAGAGAGGATGCCCTCGAAGTGATCCTCCAGAAGCCTGAGATAGTATTCTGTATGAGTAATACGAGAATGCCCTAAATAGGTAGTGAGCCACGGCAGAGAAGTATACAGATCAAAGCCCTTGGTCTGCATCTGCTCTAATGTACGAACGCAAAATGTATGACGGAAATCGTGCAGTCTCGGGCTGGTGCCGTCTGGTCTGGGACATATCTCTGCTTTCACAAACAGATCCTTAAGACCATTGTATATACAGTGCTCTGCCGCTTTACGGGTCTTGCCCGGGTACAGGAAGTATTCATCACTTTTCACATCAGTGATCCATGACTGAACATATGCATTCAGTTCTGCCAACAGGGAATCTGATGCAACAACGATACGACTTACGTTGTTCTTTCCCTCCAGGATAGTGATCCTTCCTGTTGAGAGATCAATATCTCTGCAGTGCAGATCAATGACCTCGTTCCTTCGAAATCCACAGCAATAGTACATGAGCATAGCTATCCTGAAGGTGTCAGCACCTAAAGATGGCTGCGAATCATGTTCCTCCTGCAGTATGGAAAACATCCGGGATATCTCTTCCATAGAATATATGTATGGAATGTAGCAGGTCCTGAAAATCCGGTGATCATCATATCCTGTATAGATATTTTCGAAACCAAGTGATTCAAGATATCTTGCAAAAGGGCGGATCGCACTGCGTCGAAGTTCGGCAGTACCTTTCTTTTCAGAGGGATCTCTCGCCGTGTATGCTTCATACGCTTCTCGTGTAATAGCAGGTTTCTCTATCCCAAGATCATGGAAGAAATTATCCATACGCCGGAGCTGCTGCGCCAGCCGGTGTGAATACTTCAAGCCCTGAGCTTCTCTGTACAGCAGATATTTGGGGATAACATCCCTGAATGGGCCGGTATATTCCGGAAGAGTATGGTCATTCAGAAAACTATTCATTTGGCACCTCCAGCGTCAGCTCTTTCAGATGTGTTTCGTCAATGGTCAGATATGCTTCGGTGGCACGTGTAGATGAATGTCCGAGGATGCCTGCAATAGCGCTGATCGGGACATCGTTCTGCAACAAGTCTGAAGCCAGACTGGTTCTAAGCGCATGAGACCCATGATGACGCCCTTCAAATTCAATGCCAGCAATATTCATGCATTTCTTTACTATGTGGTATACAGATCCGGTAGTATTAAGCCTTGTGTATGGTGCGCATGCTGTAGCGAAAATATAATCTGCATCTCTGCTCTCCGGCCTGGCATTTTTGATGTAATCCAGCAGCGGATACTTCACCTCATCCAGCAATGGCAATGTTAGAGGCTTCCCGGTCTTTTGCTGGTTGAAGCATATGACGTTGTTCTCCCAATCAATGCTTGAGAATTTCAGACAAATGATGTCACCTGCTCGAATACCGAGATATGCAAGTATGCTGACTACAGCATATGCAAATTTACCCGAACGGCTTTCTGTGTCAATACAGGAAAGCATCTGGCTGATCTCATCTCTTGAATAGTACGAAAGGATTTTGTCTCTTGGATCTCGTCTGACGAAAGGGATCGCCTGTTTGCCTGAAAATGACACATATCTCTGCTCGTACAGCCAGTCATATAGCTCTCGGAGAACTGTTCTCTGACCAGCCATTGTAGATGATGCATATTTCTTCTGATGCATATCCAGGAACATATGCACATGTTCCTGCCTGATGTCTAAAGGAACAGTGATTCCTTGCTCTGCAATAAAGTTGAAATGTACTGAAAACATCCAAAGCCGTTCCTTTCTGGTACTTTTTGCAAGATCAAGCTTATTGACTACATCCCAATATTCAAGGTACAGATCGCCGAATGCCTCAGGGATTTTAGTATGAACACTTTTAGGATGTATTCTGAGATAAGAACCGGTCTGGTAGTACTCAAACAGAGAAAGCAGAGGCCTGCGTATGCTGTGCTGTAAACTTGCAGATGGCTCATAGTAGTCAAAGCCGAACTGTTCCTTACAAAAGAGGACTGCAGCATCGACGGAGATGGTATGCAATCCTCTTTTTTCGCAGTACGATGAAAACAATTCTAATATCCAGACTGCACTGTCAAGGAATTTCTGACTGTAGCCATCGCTTTGCATTGCAGCAAGAAGATTTTCAGTAATAACGGGTAGTTCGTTCGCTTTCATAGTTGCCTCCTATCTGCGATCAGTAATAATGGATTGCAGATAGACTACCATTATTTATGTAAAGTCGGCATCACTGAACACACTGATTTTTCAGCAGTTCAGGTGCCGACTTTTCATAACTGAAAACTATGCATAAATCCACAATCATCCGAGCGGCAGCATATCGCCCAGTCAGGAGGATAAGGATGTTACGAAACGACTTCTGGGCTGTTCTGAGCTTCTCGGTGTGAAGATGCTCGACCACATAATCATTGGCGGTGAGACCGGGGATATGTACAGCTTCAAGAGTGACGGATTACTTGATCAACTCAGACCTGCGCGCGCAGTTTGGGAAAGATAAACAACTTATAACCTAAAGCACGAAAGGAGTTTTTATGGCAAATACTAATGATGTAACTTTTGAGATCGTTGAACACATCGGTACTATCGACGTGATCGATGGAAGAGAGGAGAAATGGACCAAGGAGGTCAATGTTGTTGCATGGAATGGAGGTAAGCCTAAAATCGATGTTAGGGATTGGAATGCGAGCCACGACCGCATGAGTCGCGGCATCACTCTCACAGAAGATCAGGCAATGAAAATGACCAAAGCTCTTGTGGACAGATTCAGAGCAAGAGCCAATCAGGAACACTCCACTCCCATGAGAGACGACTACGCAAGGTAGTCACAAGGCGACACCATGTATGATAAAATATTGGTGTCGCAAGTACATAGCGACAAATCCGACTTATATCCAAAGGAGCTCCTTTAATGAAAGTGGTTTTAAGCAGAAAGGGA
>ONRQ01000085.1 GCA_900320285.1 uncultured Eubacteriales bacterium | reverse complement strand
TCCGCGCTCATCTGGTCGACCACGTAGCGGCGTGTCCAAAGCATAAGGCTGGCGATGGACGGCAGGGCAAGAGAGATGACCGGCAGTACCCACGAACGCGCGTCTCCCGGTCCGTAAGTAGTAAAGACCGACGGAAGGTTGAACAGCATTGTGCCGAAATACCGGAAGAGGTAGATATAAGCCAGAGACGGGACCGCGATAATGAAGATGATATAGACCATACCAAGTTTATCCGCAAGTTTGTCTTTTCTTCTCGCCATGAGAAGACCGAAGGGCAGCCCCAGCGAGTAGGCAAGGAGCATGGCGATGATGCCCATGCGGAAGGACGTTCCGATCATAGAAGGCTGGTTTCTGTAGACTTCGTAGTCTGCATAGTGATCCACGAACTTCTTTGTGTCCATTCTGTCGAGGACAGCCTTGTACTTGAGCGTTCCGAAATTGATGCCTGACTCGCCCTCGAGACCTGTCTCATAGACGACATGGCGTTTTGCTTCATCGCCCTGCGACTGGAAGAGGACACGCATGACATCAAGGCCCTGATAAGTCGGATAGGAAACGCCGAAATTCAGTCTGATGAAATTCTGATGGATCCACGGGAACTTGCTGTTCGTATAGAAGAGATACTTGTAAGTCGTACCGCTGCCGATGACAGCCAGACCGCCGGTCGGAGTCCTGCCGAGGGAAATGCCCCTCTTAAGATCCGGGTTGTCCTTATCTTTGACGGACATCGGAGTGTCAATCACAATGAGATGGGCAAGCCAGGATCCCATTCGCTTGATGACCGGGATATCCTTGTAGGCATAATAGCGCCCGTTGCCGAGATATTTTTCAACTGTGTAACCCTTGGAAGTATATAATTCAACGAAATCCTGACTCTCCTTGGAATCAGGTTCAATTGCTGAAGCCATCTGCGGACTGCCGGCGCCGTAAAGCTCCATACAGTAGTCATTGATTCTCACATAGTCGAGATATCCAAGCTTCTTCCATGTGGAATATACGTACTCAGTCTTATCGTCAGACTTACTGCTCAGTTTACGATAGGTGCTGTCCTCGAAGAAAATATTATCACGCGGAACCAGCGTAAAGATCATCGTAAAGACGATAAGCATGATGATCATGATAGATAAAAGCGACCGCAGGAGTCGCTTCCAAATATACCCTTTATTCATAGAAGTAACGATTCCTCTTCATTCAAGAACGCCTCAGCGTTTTTGCCGCGCCGCGCAGGGTGCGAAGCACCTTCTTCTTTGCGCGGCTGCGATCCGCTGTGCCTGAGCATGCGTAACAATGCTCCAGTGGAGCATTGTGTAGCTGAGGCTTTTATTCTTCATCGTGAGATTGTGCTCACGATGAAGCCGGGTTTCACTTTACGCTTATCTCACGACTGAAGTCACGATAAAAAGCGCAATGAAGAATAAAAACGGGGAGCCGGCGAATTCGGTCCGACAGGCTCCCCTATCTATTTAGTTCAGTCAGCTCAGCTTTTGAAAATGACGCGTGTCATTATTCGCCGGCAAGCCATTTCTCCCTTGCTGCTTCATAATCCGCTGCAAGGACCGGCTCCTCCTGAAGCTCCATGTACTTGAAGTACGGTACAGCATTATAGGAAGCCTGACCATACATGCCATAAGCTGCCGAGAACGGCACCACCTTGCTGATAGTCTGAGAACCACCGCTTGTGCTGTACGGACGAAGGATGCCCTGGCCGAGAAGCATAGCTTCAGCCTTTGCAAAGAGCTCGATACGCTCGTCGCCCTTGGCAGCGCGGGCCTGTTCGACAACTTTCTGGATCTCCGCAAGGCCAATCGCCTCAAGAGCTGCCTTCTGCTCGTCATCCTGACCCTGGATCTCATAGTTGATACCGGAGTAGTTCAGCATGTCGCCATCGTGGATGTCGAAGCAGTGAATGTAGGTATTCGGATCGCCGTAGTCCGGACCCCAGCCTGCACCGAAGACGAGGTCAATGGAGTTGGAGACGCCATCCGGCTGATTGTAGAATGCTGAATAGTAAACAGAGGAATCACCCTCGAGGAACTGAAGATCG
>ONRQ01000036.1 GCA_900320285.1 uncultured Eubacteriales bacterium | reverse complement strand
ATATGATGATCACTTTAGCATATTTCTGAACCATTCAGGCCGGAAAGGCAGAGTCTCGAATAGTGAGGCTGCCGATATAGAACACTATTTTGACAAAAGACCGAACGATAGTTCTATTACACTCGATTCGGGGACACCAACAAAAACAGCAGGCCTTGCGCCTGCTGTTTTTGTTGATGGCTTGGATGAGGTGAGAAGCTCCGAAGGAGGTTCGCATACGGGTGTATGCTGTTTTCTCACACCCGTATCGCGGCGCTGTCAAGGGAGGAAGTGAAATTGTCGAGGGCAGCCTTTATGCAAACTGATCCCGAGAGAATTTCACGACCCTTGACAGTGACGCTATCCTCCTCCGGGACACCAAAAGACGGTATGGATTTAGATCCTTACCGTCTTTTTCTATCCATTCTTTACAGTTTTATCAGCTAATGAGCATGTATCTGTCGCCGTTGCTGCTTATCTGCTTAATTGCTCCGTCTCTGATCATATAGGCCTCGCCTCTGATTTCCGCACCGTACTCAGTCTGGAGCAAATAGCTGCCATCTGTAAGAGCATAGAATGTATGCCCCATGCTGTCTGAGAACGCTATGTCTTCGATCAGCCGCATGCCGTCTATAATATCGTATCTGACTGCGTTAAAATGCGGGATTATATTGAATTCCGTCAGACCCAGTCCCGGAATAAATCTTTTAAAAAACGGATCTGTCGCCTCTCCGGGCATTTCAGGCTGGGCATATACAACGCTTGCGCAGTTCATTGTTCCGGCGCTTATCCCCATTACTATGCCCTGGTATTCCCTGAACTTTTCCGCAAGCCCTATACTTTTGAAGAAAGCGTTTTCTGTCGGCACATGACCTCCTCCGAGAATTACAAAATCATAGGTCAGCAGCGCGTCAGCTTTTTCCTCTCCATTCCGCAGATCGGCGATATCCATGCATGATGCAGGAAGCCCGGTATCACGCACTATTCTCTCATAATCTCCCCTCATCCTGTCGTTCAGATCATATTCTTCAGGAAAAGCAGATATCAGCAAACATCTGGCACCGTCTGTCCAGTACCGTCTGAGTTCCTCCGTCATTCCATTTGCAGGATTGAAGCCGGTATAGTCCAGCGGCTCTTCACTTCTGTATATCCCTATGGGACTGCTTGTAAGAAAAAGTTTCATTTCCACCTCTTATGCAATCAGTTGGTTTTCTTTCTACTTATGAGTAAACACTGCTATGCTGTAGGCCGGCATGGTCAATGTCTTCTTCCTATAAGTGATCTTTTCATTATTCGTACTCAGCTTCTCAGCAAGCGAAAATCCTTTGCCGGTTATTGAAAGATTCTTTCTGACAGTCTGTCCACTCAGGTTCATTACGATCAGAAGGTCGTCATCTGTCCCATTGCTGCGTATAAATGTCGCCACTTTATCGTCACAGATAAGATCCGCTTTCTTCGTTACACCCTGTGCGATTACAGGATAGGTATTGCGCACGCGTATGACCTCCTTAAACCAGTTGTATATTGACTGTTTATCCTTTATCTGGTCTGCAAGCGACGGGAACTTCATCAGCACTTCGTCCATACCCGGCGGGCATGCGCACATATCAGGATCCGTAGGATTATCGCTCCAGTACATAGGAGCCCGTCTGTTCTCGTCCCTGCCTGCTCCGCTCATGCCGAGTTCTTCGCCGTAATAGACAAAAGCATTTCCGGTCATGAACAGATTCATGGCATATGCCATTTTAGCAGCAGGTCCGTTATCCTCAGGATAATAGTCTGCACTCCTGTCCATGTCATGATTTGTATAGAAAGGAGCTCCCACATATTCCCGGTTTGCACTGCTGTATATCTCTTCGGAACGGACCATTTCTTCGACGAAGTCCGAAGCCCGGCATCCTCCGTTAAGAGTATTTGCTATGAGACCTCCTTCACCGGCAAACGGAAAATCAAAAAGCGAGTCGATGCCGCTGGTGTACAGCGCAGCTATGTTATCCCGGTCTGTCCAGGCCTCTCCTACGAAGCAGCAGTCAGGGTCTATGCTGTTTGCAGTCTCCTTCAGAAAACGTAGGAACTCTGTGTTTGCGTAAGTATCGTTTTTATAATAAGCAGTCACCGCGTCCAGTCTGAATCCGTCAACGCCCTTGCCAAGCCAGAACGCCATTATGTCACGTATCTCTGTTCTGACAGCCTCACTGTTAAGATTGAGATCGGGCATCTCCGACCAGAATCCCGCTTCGTAGTACCATTCAGTACCATCGAGATGATTGTACCCGTCCAGGGCTTCTCTTGAAAAATTGTAGTAATCGTAATACCTGCAGTATGATGTGTCAGGCTCCCAGCCGGACGGCAGCTCGTGCAGGTAATCAGATGCCGCTCTGAACCACGCATTTTCATCTGAGGTGTGATTCAGCACCAGATCCATGTATACACGTATGCCTCTGTCATGGCAGTCCTTCAGAAGAGCTTCATAATCCTCCATTGTTCCGAAAGATGGATCGATGGCATAGTAATCATCCACATCATACTTATGATAAGTCGCGGATGGATGCACCGGCGTCAACCAGATTGCATCAAAACCGAGGTCCGCAATATAATCCAGCTTTGACCGGATACCGTTCAGGTCTCCTGTTCCATCCCCGTTCGAGTCACAGAATGAAGAGACAAATATCTCGTAAGTGGTACGGTAATTATCGTCACTGCCGGTCACAGTGCGGCTTGATCTGCATCCCGTCAGGCACAGTAATAAGCAGATTATTATACAGGCCAGGCGCCGCGTTATGCCCTTTGTGCTACAGCGTTTCGCTGACATAATATGCCCTCACGATTCCCGTTGTTATCAGCACGGATTCCTGATGAAAGAACATGCACAGATCCTTTGCAATCTCATTAACTGTGACCTTATCAATATCTATCAGCGTAAGCACCAGTGTCGTCTCCTGCGTATAATCCCCGTTCTCGTGAATGTACCCGCCTTCTTCCACGCCAAATGAAAACGGCGTGTTATATGAGTGGCAGACATTCCTCAGAACGCTTATATACTTTTCCGTCTCCAGCAATTGCTTTTTCTCGACCTTGTCATTCAGTCCTACATAAATTTTGGTCTCAGTCATTTTTTATTCCTTTAAATATCTTTTGTGAACATATCTTCCGGCTTTATGCCGTTTTTCCTGGATGTGCGATTCCAGTTGGTGTTTGCTATCCATATATACAGCCGCCGCGGAAATGCGAACGGCTCAGCATAAACGTCGGGCATTGTTTCCGTGCTGTCGACAGCCCTTACCAGCACGTCCATGCCCTTCGACGCTTTTTTTGTCGTTCCCCGGCTGAACGGAATAACCTCCATCAGCGTGCCCATAAGCTCTCCTGCACTGATGCCGAGTCCGCCGCAGTACTCACAGCCCGTCCTTTTGCACCATTGTCTGACTGCGCTGAACAGATTGTCCAGCTGTTTGCTTTCGTACAGTCCCATGTTGGCGAGCAGGTATACCTGCTTTGGGCCTTTGCCGCTCAGCTCCATTCTCTCCATCAGTTTTATGACCTGCGACGGCAGCCCGTCTACATACAGCGGGACGCAAAGAACTACCGCCCGCGACGTATCAAGGATGCTTATCAGTCTGTCAGGGTCATTGATATATGCCTTGAGGTCGATGATTTCTGTATCGCTTTTGAGCCTCTCAGACAGCGTGCGTGCAAGCCTGGCGGAATTGCCGTTGACATTACGCATGCTTCCGTTGAGGAGTACCACCTTTCCGGAGTCAGCTTTCTCTGCTCTTTCAGTCAGCTGTTCAGGCTCAGCAGCATCTTCGCATATCCGGAATATTACATCCTTCACATGTCCGCGGATATTGGTGCATACCGCCTGCACATAATTCCTTGCGCTCTCCTTCTCGGCGTCTGTCAGCTCAGGACCGTAAAAGATGAAAGTATAAGGCTTGTCTTCGTCAAAACGTTTCTTATGATGCGTTTCGCCTTTTGTGACCTCAAACTGAGGGAGCACGTATCCGAGGCAGCGGTCAAATACGCCCTTGACGGACCCCGAAAATCCTCCGTAAGTGTATCTGCTTATTACAACCACCTCTCCTGCCTGATGTATAAGTCTGCCCATGTTCTCATATCCATCGTGTATCGCACATATGCCGGGTGTTCTGTTCCAGCATGAAAAGCAGCCGATGCATGGATGGATACTGCCATTATCAGTTACGATATTCCAGCCGTCGTAATTGCCACTGGTCTTATCCCACTCTGCGGGATCGAGGTCGTGGATCACCAGATTCTTAGTATTCATGTTCTCTTTCCGTACCCTGTTTTACAAAAGGACCCGCCTGTGAGGCGGGTACTCTCCACATACTATTTATAGAATTCTTCGAAGAACTGAATGTTAGCCAGCATCGGCTTCAGCTCCCCGTTCTGTTCTTTCTTAATGACCTCTACGATTCTGTCATTGACCGGTGTAGGTACACCGTATTTTATGCCCCACTCACAGACGACTCCGTTTATAGCGTCGACTTCGCAAGGCTTACCTTTCTGCAGATCCTGCAGCATCGAAGGCACTATGCCGAAATGCTTTTTCATGGCTATAGGTACCAGTATCTCCGCGAATTTCTGTTTTGCCTTGTTGTTGTAATCGAAGAGCTTCGTTATGTCTTTTCCCTGCACAGGCGCAAATTCGACCCCGCCAGCGCGGGCTACGTCAATGCACTCCTTCATGCATTTTACTGCCACTTTTCTGGCAGGCTTCCAGCCTGCTACATCTCCGAATGTGCCGCCTATTACAGTTCCGAGACCTGAATATGTGGCGTTGATGAGCAGCTTCGACCAGCGTGCGCCGAGCAGATTATCCTCAATGTCTACCGGACACATATGCTCGAGCACTTCCTTCACTTTGTTCAGGCTTTCTTCGGATATGCCCTTCATGCCGCCCATGTGGAATGACAGACTGTCCGGATCACTTGTGAGTTCACAGACGCCCGGTTCCGTCATAGTGGCTCCCCATTCAACAGTACATCCGATGGTTCTGTCTTCACCTACGATTTCGGCAATACCCGGCTCAGGAATGCCGTTCTGAAGCGTTACGATGACCCCGTCATCAGCCAGCATAGGCTTGAGCATGGTGACGACTTCAGGATTGTGGAGCTGCTTGGTCATCAGAAAGATGATATCGTACGGGCCCTTCATCTGATCAGGAAGGACAGCATTGACCGGAGTCGTGAAATCTACCGTTCCTGAAATATGAGCACCGTTTTTCTGCAGCGCCTCAACATGCTTCACATTACGGTTCACCAGTTCGATTGGAAATCCGTTTTTTGTAAGATACGCCCCAAGTATGGTGCCGAGCGAGCCGGCGCCGTAAATTGCACATTTCATTTCGCCTACCTCCAATCCCTTAATATCTTATTCTTCCGGTTCCTGAGGACCGATGTATCTGAATCCAAGCATGGTTATGTCGTCAAACTGATCTGCCGGCCCTACATAATCGTCCAGATCTGCCTTGACACCCTGAAGCAAACCTTCCATAGATGCGTCCTTGTATATATTCAGAGCGTTCAGCATGCGTTCAAGGCCGTATTCCTCTTCATTTACGTTGATGGCATCAGGGATACCGTCCGTGTAAACATACAGGCAGTCTCCCGGGTCAAGATGCATCTCATAGCTTGTATACGTCATGTCTTTCATCGCCCCGAGAGGCAAGCGGTGCTTGTCCTTGAAGATCTCATAGTCTCCGTCTTTTTTCATGACAGTCGGGTATTCATGGCCCGCATTGAGGCACTTCATATCGCCGGTTTTCAGATCTATTATACCGATCCATACTGTCACAAACATATTCAGTTCGTTTCCTTCGCAGAGCTCGTTGTTGACTCTGTAGAATATCTCTTCAGGCTCATATCCGGATTCAGCCATTCCTCTTATAGCTGTTTTACTGCGCATCATGAACAGCGAAGCAGGTACCCCTTTATCTGATACATCAGCAATCACCAGCGCGATCCTGTCAGGTCCTACAAAGAAGAAATCGTAGAAGTCTCCGCCGACCTCTCTCGCAGGATTCATGGCAGCAAACAGTTCGAATCCTGTATGAGTGAAGGAAAAGTTCTTCGGAAGGGCTGCATCCTGTATATTATGTGCCAGCTGGAGCTCCTGCTCCATCCTTTTTTTGGCCTCATCGATATATCCCTTAAGTACATCTACTGTCTGATTGATGTCGTCTGACAAGGAAGCAAATTCCAGAGAGTCATACACATCCACCTTTTCGTTCAGATCGCCTTCCGTGATCCTGTTCAGTGACTTGTTGACCTTCTGCAGGTTGTCTACAACGATTTTCTGCACCAGCAGTGATATCAATACGTAAATAGCTGTAAAGAATAATATGTCTGCCAGAATGGTCTCGTATGCCTGGATGTCGCGTCCGTCATAGACTTCGGCCATAGGCATCTGAGTAAACACCGTTAAGCCCTCATCTGTGGTCCTGGACAGGCAGTATGATTTAGCTCCGTCAATAACCGCTTCAAAGAAATCCCCTGACTTATGAGACAGCATTAAATCTTTTATCTCATCGTTGAAATAAGTATCAAACTCGGTACCAGCGATCAATTCATCGTTCTCGTCGAGAACAGCAAATGTCCCGACGAGCCCTACAAAGTGTGAGTAATTGTCGGTGTGGCCTCCCCTCTCACGTATCCATGCTACTGAGTTGCCTATGTCATGCGATGTAGACGAGAGATTGATTTTCGCTTCCTGCATTGCTGCTGCGGTCTGCATGGAATAATTGAAGCCGAAGTTTGTAAGCATTACAAAGACCGTGACTCCGAACAGCCATGCCTGGAATTTATTTGAAACAGACACTTCTTCCGGAGGTTTCGACGACCATGGACTGCGAAGCTCACCAAGGCTCATCTTTATTGCTGCTGAGCAAAGCATGAGACCCAGACCGCTGAAGAGTATCATTGGCACAGAGCATGTCCTGACGACCGTAAACGCCATCATCATGTCGTTCCTGTGTGTCAGGAATACTACATACATATGGAATACCTCGATCACAGAACCCATGAAAAATGCATAAGCGATCGAAGGCTTGTCCCCTTTGAAAATGAATTTGTTCAGGAAGGCAGCAAAGAATCCTGCCAGACATGTAGAAATACTGCATGCGACAGTCGTATAAGCCCCGACGCCAAAGTAAGTGCCTACAATATAGCGCTCAATCCCGCCAATAAGACCCGCAATGATACCTGACAAAGGATGGAAGAACAGTCCCGCAGCCATCGGTCCGAGGTCGCGCACATTGAGCACCATGTCCCCGTAGTCGATTCCAAAGTGCGTAGAAAAGATTGAAAGTATTCCATAAAGAACGCCAAGGCCTATCTTGTCGCCTATACTGAGCTCCCTGTCCTTTACAGATTTCCACAGTAAAAAAGTCACTGCCACATAAGCAAGTGTGATCAATGACATCTTTCCGATCATTCCAAAAACTACTGCAACCATTCCTTAGTTATATCCCTGTCCTTTTTCATTGCTCGAGGATGCGGACTTCTTTAATAAAGAAGTCCGTACCCTCAATAACATCTTTATCGAAGCTGCCGCACTCAGGGCACAGTCCCTTGTTCATTACTATAGGGAAATCCGTACCGCAATTCAGGCAGCGCCCTATGGCGGTGATTTTTTCAATGATCAGCTCTGAGCCCCTGAGAAAATCGTAATCATCCGAGATGACTTCGTATCCGTCCTGAAGGAACTCCGGAATCACGGATGTGGCCTCACCGACCTCGATCACTATCGCATCAACGTGATCGAGGCCGTTTTCTTCTACTACTTTTCCGACTTTATCTACAACACCGTAAAGAAGCGTTAATTCATGCATCTGTCAGAGCTCCTTTAACGCTTACTTGCGTCGCCCCTGTTGTTATCTTCCTTGATAAATTTCTTGACAGCGATCTTCATCTCGCGGTTTTTCTTGTAATTCTCAACGTATTTCTTGCGGAAGCGGATCGAGTGGACCGGCTCGTTGAATTTTTTGATGAGATGGATCGCGTCAAATTTGCATCTTGTTGTGCAGACACCGCATCCGATGCATCTGTTCTGATCTACCTTTGTAGCTCCGCATCCGAGGCAGCGGGCCGTCTCAGCCTTGAGCTGCTCCTCTGTAAAAGTGAGGCTCTCATTGCTCTTTGTACCCACCTTGGATGCATCTACCTTAGGAATCTGACGCTTTATATTGTCCCAGCTGATATGATTGAAGTCGAGGTCGGACTTGTCGAGCGCTGTGTACTCTCTTTTATCTCTTGCGAGAGTCAGGCTGTGGCCAGGCCATACGAAGCGGTTGATGGAAATGGAAGCCTCCTTGCCTGCTGCGATGGCATCGATGCAGAACTTCTGTCCCGTGTAAATGTCTCCGCCTGCGAAGATGTCAGGCTCACTTGTCTGATATGTAAGCGGATCTGCGACAACGAGTCCCCTCTTGTCTGTTTCAACATTGACTCCTGTGAGCAGCTTGCCCCAGTCAGGTCTCTGCCCGATGCAGTACAGAACCATTCCGCACTTAGCTTCTTCTGTAACGCTGTCGTCAAACTTAGGGTCGAATCTGCCCTCTTCATTCTTGACACTTGTGCACTTGCGGAATCTTATGCCCTTGCACTTTCCTGCCTTTGTTGTAAGGATCTCAGTCTGTCCCCAGCCGTCGTGGATGGTGATGCCGTCTTCCTTGCAGTATGCCTGGTCTTCTTCACCCATAGGCATCTCATCATAAGACTCGAGGCAGTAGAGATCGACCTTCTTTGCGCCGTATCTCTTTGCTGTACGGGCTACGTCTGCTCCGATGCTTCCGCCGCCGATTACTACAACGTTTCCGCTGAGTTCGACCTCATTGCCGCGGTTGATGTCCTTAAGGAACTCAACGCCTGCAACTACTCCTTCAGCGTCATCTCCCGGGATACCGAGACTGCCGCAGTTCTGGAGTCCGATACCGAGGTAGAATGCCTCGAAGCCCTGCTCACGGAGCTCAGGAATGGTCACATCTGTACCAACCTCTACTCCGCACTTAAACTCAACTCCGAGCGCTCTCAGAACGTCGATCTCTGCATCGACTACGTCCTTCTCGAGCCTGAACGCAGGGATGCCGTTGACGAGCATGCCGCCCGGTCTCTTTTCTTTTTCAAATACAGTTACTTTATATCCGCCTGCTGCCAGATAGTAAGCACAGGAGATTCCTGCCGGGCCGGAGCCGATGACAGCGATCTTCTTGTCATGCTCCCAAAGCTTTCTAGGGATAAATCTCTGCGAAGCCTCGATTTCTCTGTCGGCTATGAATCTCTTTACCTCGTCGATGGCGACGGCCTGATCGATCTCGCCTCTTGTGCACTCGTTTTCGCAGTTATGCGGGCAGATGCGTCCGCAGACTGCAGGCAGCGGGTTCTCTTTCTTGATAAGCTCGAGGGCTTCCATGTATTTGCCCTGAGCAGCCAGTCTTATATATCCCTGAATAGCGATGTGTGCAGGGCATGTTGTTTTGCATGGCGAAGTGCCGGTCTCTACCACGTTCTTTCTGTGGTCTCTGTAATCGGCATCATATCTTTCCGGGCCCCACTCCTGCTCATCAGGAAGTTCTGTCGGGATCTGAACGATAGGTGTCTTTGAGCAGATCTTCTGTCCGAGTTTGAGCGCGTTGTTTGCGCATGTTTCTACGCACTGTCCGCACGCTACGCACTTTGATTCATCGATCTCAGCTACATAGTTGCTGCGGACCATATTAGGCGCTCCGTAATATGTGGCGCTTCCGATAGCCATGCAGCTCTGCGGCTGACAGTTGCAGATAGCGAACGAGATGCCGCTCTCGAGAGTTGTTATCTGATGGACGCAGCCCATTGCCTCGGTTCTCTCAAGGTGCTCATAGACCTGCTCCTTTGTGAGCTTCTCTCCGCGGCCGTGTCTGATCATGGACTCTGCAAGCAGTCCCATGTAAATGCACATTCCATCTTCAAGGTCGCCGGTTCCTTCGCCCATGATGCGGCGTACCCTGCGGCACTGGCAAGGTACTCTGCAGAAAGCTCCGCCGAGCGTTGTTTCGATCAGCGTGCTGAGTCTCTCCATTGTCATGATCTTTGTATCTGCCGGAAGAGCGCTTTCAACCGGAACGACTCTCATGATGCCGACTCCCATAGGCATCGATGCAGCTACCTGACCGTAGGATTCGAAAGCATGCCTCTGGAACAAGTACGAGATCTCAGGATGTGCCTCATTATATTCATTGCTTCTGGCCAGCTGGAACTCGAAGATTCCAGGCGCGAACGGTACGAGCAGATACAGTTTGGCTCCGCCCTTCCCAAGCTTCACATCCATGAAATAAGCGTTGTCGGCGCAATTCTCAAGAATGCGTTTGACCTTGTCAACAGGCATGCCTGTTTTCTTTGCCAGGCCTCTGGCAGTAGATGGCATTACCAGCTTCATTTCGCTCATTACAGCAAGCTCGTCATCTGTCAGCAGATAGTCGAGCAGCTGATATTCCGCGCACTCCGGAGTGATTTTCAGCTCACCCTTATTCGCCATTTCGGAAGCAAGCTTCAGAAGTTTTTCTTTTCTCTCTTCAGGTTTCATTTCCCTCTCCTCTATATCTGGAATACACTAATAATGCATACATAATTATTGTATCATATAGCACTAAAAAAGACTCGGAGATTTTATCTTCCCGAGCCTCGCCATTAATTGAGTCAGCACCTGAAATGCATCAATAAACCTTTTCTATCTGGTCCTCACGAATGCCATTTGCTTCGCAGAAACCCTCAATATCTGCAGGTGATTTTACCAGCATTATCTCATGCAGCTGATTGCTGTTCTTTTCCCTTGCACACAAAACCTGTTCGCCGGTGCATATGCTGCATCTGAGAACAGGCTCATAGTCGCCTTTTGGCATCTTCGGATATTCCTTTTTCTTTTTACCGAACAGTCCCATACTTCTGCCTCCGCTCGTGTATTTCAGCCTTGCCTGGTTTCGCTGCTTTTATTATAACCCTTTTTTGCCCTTGCTTTTCCGCATTTTTCGCGCGTATGTCAGCGCCTGTTTAAGGGCGGACTCTTTTTCGATGCCCGCGAGCCTCAGCTTGTGAGAGTAAGCAAGTATCTCACTGAAATCTTCACCCGGCTCGAGCCCGGCCTCTATGAGATCGCGTCCCATCACATATGGCTTTGCCATCGTCTCCTCGTATGCTTTCAGTCTTTCCAGCAGGAATTCCTTATCTCCCGAAAAAGCATCGGTACCCGAGAATACCGGTTTATCGGCCTCAGCAAACCATATAAGATCTGCAGGGGCAACAGCTGCATCAAACAGCCTGTTGGTGGATTTCAGCACCGGCCTGTAATATGCCAGAACATTGGGTCTCATGTGGAGAGGCACCATGTTGAAGACGTAATCTTTGACTTCTTTTTCGCCGGTGAGCCTGCTGATGAACGCCTCTACAAGAGGCATTCCTTTGCTCTCATGTTCGTAAGCGTGAATGCGTCCGTTCTTCTCTTCGGTCGTAACTATCTTTCCGAGATCGTGAGTCAAAGCCAGCAGCATGAAGCGATATGGCTCAGACACGAGGTCTCTGAACGCGGCTGCCCGGTCGATAACTTCCATCGTATGTGTCCAGACATCGCCTTCAGGATGGAAGACCGGATCCTGTTCCAGCCCTATAGTCTGCTTAAGCTCCGGAAACCACACATCGAGCTGATCCATCGCGCGCAGCGATTCAAAGAATATAGAAGGTCTGTCCGACTTCAGAAGCGCCTTTTTCAGTTCCTCTTCGACACGCTCCCGTGAAAGAGTCGAAAGGTCAATGCCGCGGCACAGCCCGATGGTATCGGGAGCTATGGCGAAACTGAATCTCGCCGCGAACTGCGCCCCGCGCAGTACCCTCAGAGGGTCCTCGATGAAGGTTGACGGATCTATGTGTCTGATGACCCCTTCATCGAGGTCGCGTCGGCCGCCGAAATGGTCGACTATCTCGCCTGTCAGCACATCCTCCATCATCGAATTGATCGTAAAATCCCTGCGCCTCGCCGCTTCGCGCGTCCCTATGAAAGGATCCACATCTACATCAAAGTCCCTGTGACCCGTACCTGTCGCGCGCTCGCGTCTCGGCATAGCGATATCGATGTCTTCGCCCTTAAGCGCAAAGACTCCAAAGCTTTTCCCATAGGTCAGCGGTTCCCCGGCTTTTTTAAGGATCTCAAACAGCGCATCCGGCTCTATTCCGTGCACCTCTATATCCAGGTCTTTGTTCTCTATGCCCAGCAGCCTGTCGCGCACAAAGCCGCCGACATAGAACGTTCTCCCGCCGGCTTCCCGCACGTATTCTGCTATTCTTTCAGCAATATTCTTACTCATCACCGTCCATATCCCTGGCACGGGATTCACCCCACACAAGATCGTATATAAGCGGATCGCGTATGAGATGTTTCCACGCAGTATGCGTGGCCTTCACAAAGCGTTCGTCGAGTTCTGTTTCTTCTTCGATCATCGGGCAGACATACGGAAGTTCGTAGTCATTGAATACCAGCCGGAGTGTACCGTCCTCGTCCAGATGCGGAAGAAGAGGAAAGCTCCTGCACTGTATCGGCCTCATATGCCTTGGGCAGTGAGGAGGCGTTGTACATCTTACAAAGAATATCTTGCCGCTCCATGACCCGGGCAGCTCATACTCGTCGGTACTGAGTGAGTCCCAGACTAGCCAGTCTGCGTGCTTATCGTGTATCTTCTCCTCGCCCGGGAGCAGCATGATCCCCATGTCTTCGTCCGTATATGCCGCGTTGCAGCATGCCGCGCCGCAGATAGTTCCGCAATCGAAAGGGACCGGCGAAACTCTGTCGAGCAGCCGGTAAATCGCCTTATAAGTCCTCTTTCTTGTAGCACCTTTGATCATCTGTATTTCTCCGCCAGTCGTTCTATTTCCGCCTTAAGCTGCTCCACAACTGTATTCGGAGCGACAACCTTTACATCGCCGTCGATAGCCATGATCCAGCCGAAGAACTGTTTGCTGACAGCTACCGTTACAGTCGTACGGAAATGATCGTCATCGACAGGCGCAATGATGATGTCCTTGCCGAAGCGGTCGATAAACACGCTTACCAGACGGTTCTCTGCCTCGATAGTGACCTTTGTCTCATCGCCGGCATACATTCCGAACAGCGTGTTGGTGTAATGTGCTATGTTGAACTGTCTGAACGCTTCGTGCCCCTCACGCTTCTCATCGAGTATCCCGATCTGAGTCATCTTGTCGACGCGGTAATGGATGATCGTCTCATGCTTCGAATCGTAGGCTACCAGGTAGTACTTTTCGTCATCCCACATGAGTGCCCACGGGCTCAGCTGATACCACCTGCCGCCATAACGTGGCTCCATCTCCTTTTTGAGATTCCAGTCGAAGTATTTGAAGCGGATCTGGCGGTCAGCACCTATGGCCGCGTGTATCTTGTCTACGTTATAGTAGATGCTCTCATTCATGGTCTTCACACGGCCGGCGATTATGACCTGCCTGTGGAGCTGCGAGCCCTCATATTTGCTGACCAGCGACTCAAGCTTCTTTATGAGCTGGCCGGACTTCTTATCTGTTATGAATTTTGAGGACTGCACCGAATCTACAAGGAGCTTCAGTTCCGGGAGCTCAAAATCCCTGCTGCCGAGGTAATAGTAATAATTGCGCCCCTCTTTCTCAGAAATAATGTCAAATCCGAACCTGCGCAGCTCATCAAAATCCTGATACAGCGTCTTGCGGTCGGCATTTACTCCTTCCGCCGCCAGCTTTGCAATTATTTCAGGCATGGTAAGCTTGTGAGCATCGTCAGTCTCACGCGAAAAAAGCTGTACGATATACAGCATCTTCAGTTTCTGGTTTTCACCTTTGCGCTCCGCCATTTGCATGCCCCTCTATTTGATAAGTCCAGCTTCCTTTGCCTCTTTTATGATCTTCGGGAAGTCCGCAAGTGTCACATGAACATCGTGTTTCTTCGCGAAGCCCATGAATTCAGCCATTGTGATCTTCTGATCCGCAAGTATCTCATCAACTTCTTTCTTCAGTTCAGGGTCAGTATCATACTGCCTGATGAGTTCTTCTACAGTTGCCATATTATTCTCCTTTCAATATGTATTCCAGCAGGCCTTCACAGCCTTCTTTCACGTCGCGCCATGTAGCGTCGAAGTTTCCCGTGTACCATGGGTCGGCGACCTCGTTGCCCGCCCTGTCAGTATAGTCGAGCAAAAGGCTGATCTTGCCGCTGGGATCGCCGCCTGTGATCCTTTTTATATTACGTATGTTATTGTAATCCATGCAGATGATCATGTCGAAGCGGTCGTAGTCGCTCCTTGTCATCTGCCACGCCCTGTGGTTCCCAAGCGGAATGCCCTTTTCCGCAAGCTTACGCCTTGCCGGAGGGTAAACAGGGTTCCCGATCTCCTCACGGCTGGTCGCCGCTGAATCGATAACGAATCTGTCAGCGATACCCCTCCTGTTCACCATATCTTTCAGCACATACTCAGCCATAGGGCTGCGGCAGATATTTCCATGACATACAAACAGTATTTTTTTCATTCTCTTTGTGTTCATCTTTCTATCAGGATTCTGCTGAAACATCACCGACGACACTGATTATATGGTCGAAATTGGTGCCGTCTATCTTAAACGCGTCCGGGGTCCCCTGCAGCGCTTCAAAGTCTGCCCGCTTGCAGAACTTCAGCACTCTCTCTGCCTGGCCTGCGCATTCCGCTCCATCTTTATAACGCGTGCCGTTTTCTGCGGTCCAGCTGACCGGCCAGCTTCTGAACGTATCAGGATCCGCAAAGATTTCTATATACTTGCCGTGAAAACTTATATCGAACCAGTCCGTCCCAAATGAGTAGGCACCGCCCTCAAGTGCACCGTCCTTAAAAAAGCATTCTCTGGCGAAGTAGCAGTTATCTGTTCCGCTGAACCCTATCTTCACAAACTTGTCTTTTCTGGTGGTGAACCAGGCACCTTCGCCTCTTATTTTCTCTATCATGGCGCTTTTAAGTGCGTCATTTTTGCCGATCATTTCATCAACCCCCTTTGTTCCGTGAAACAACTTTTTCATATGTATTTTACCACACAGTAAGCCTGTGAATATATGCTATACTACGACTAACAGGAGGTGAACGATTATGCTAAACAAGTTCTGCAAGAAACCCCTTTATGAAATCACAAGAACAATGGCGAACGTGGCTATGGGTGCCGAAAAGGCAGACATGGTCATCAGAAACGCCAAACTGGTAAATGTATGCACCGCTGAGATCCAGGAAGGGATAGACGTGGCGATCGTTGAGGGCCGCATAGCTCTCGTGGGCGATGCCGCGCACTGCATTGGTGATAACACTAAGATAATAGATGCATCAGGTCAGTATATAGCTCCGGGATTCATGGACGCTCATATCCACGTAGAATCCGCTATGATCACTGTCAGAGAATACGCCCGTGCGGTAGTGCCGCACGGAACGACCGGCATCTTCATGGATCCGCATGAGATATGCAATGTCTGCGGACCTGAAGGCGTGAAGGCAATGATAGATGATGGAATGGCCGTTCCTCTTAAAGCGATGGCAAATGTTCCGTCATGCGTACCGGCTGTTGCGGGATTCGAGGATACGGGCTCGCACATCGGTCCTGAAGAGGTCCGCGAGATGATGACATGGGACGGCATCATGGGTCTTGGAGAGATGATGAACTTTCCGGGTGTTATCTACGGTGATCCTAACGTCCACGGCGAGCTCGCCGAGACGCTCAAGGCTGACCAGGTGATAACCGGTCACTATTCAGTGCCTGAGACCGGGCCGGGCCTCAACGCTTTTATCGCTTCGGGCGTGAGATGCTGCCATGAGTCTACCCGTGCCGAGGATGTGCTCGAAAAGATGCGCCATGGAATGTATGCCCTGATGCGCTACGGCAGCGCATGGCACGACATGCCGGTAATAATACGCGCGATACTCGACAACAATGTAGAAGACAGATTCGCATGTCTTATCTCTGATGATACGCATCCGGATACACTCATCAGCGACGGTCACCTCGATCACATCGTTCGCTGTGCCGTAAAGGAAGGACTTGATCCTATAAAGGCGATCCAGTATGTAACCATCAA
The DNA here is from genome assembly GCA_900320285.1 of uncultured Eubacteriales bacterium. Classification (GTDB taxonomy): domain Bacteria; phylum Bacillota; class Clostridia; order Peptostreptococcales; family Anaerovoracaceae; genus Crickella. Next base: position 7,748 of record ONRQ01000036.1, on the reverse strand, counting down.
CCCGGCAACCTGCTTCCGAATGGATCACGAGATGGGAAGCATCACGCCGGGCAAGTGCGCTGACATCGTGTTCTTCGATAATCTGAATGACATTCGGATAACACGCACCATAATCGACGGCGATGTCGTAGCAGAAAACGGTGAGATGACTGTGGATATCGGCAAATCGAACTTCCCTGCATCAGTCTATAACACAATGCATGTAGGATACGATATCACGCCGGAAAGCTTTAAGATCGCTGCACCGGAAGGCGCCGGAGACAGCGTTAAGACCCGCGTTATAGAGATCATCCCAAACCGCGTCGGAAACTATGAGAGGATCATGGATCTGAAGGTAAAGGATGGATTCGTCGAAGCCGATGCAGGCAATGACATCATGAAAATGGCAGTGTTTGAACGCCATCACGAAACAGGCACAAAGGGCGTCGGTTTCCTGAAGGGATTCGGATTTAAAAAGGGCGCTATGGCCCAGACCGTTTCGCACGACGCGCACAACCTTCTCGTCGCAGGCACAAACGACGAAGACATGGCTCTCGCCGCTAATACACTCGTGGAGTGCGGAGGCGGAATGTGCGCTGTTGCTGACGGAAAGGTGCTGGCACTCGTTCCTCTCCCTATCGCTGGACTGATAAACGACCAGCCTGTAGAGGAAGTAGCCGATCTCATCAGCAAGCTCGATGCCGCATGGAAAGAGATGGGCTGCGTGATCAACTCACCATACATGACGATGGCACTGATCCCGCTTGCATGCCTGCCTGAACTCAGACTCACCAACCGCGGAATGGTTGACTGCAGAACATTCCAGTTCGTAGATCTTTTCGCCGAGTAGTTTAAACCGGTAACCAATCAAAGAAGCTCCGGAGTCATGCTCCGGAGCTCTTTTTCATTTGTTCATTGATTGTTTCCTGACCCTTTACTGCACCTGTTCTCTTATTTCTTCAGTCATAAGGTCTCTCTGATATACATCCGTGAGCACACCGAAGTACGAAACGACAGTGCCTGATTCAAGCAGCTCATCCTTGACAGTCAGCTGCTCATCAGTTATGACATGCAGTTTATTCCCGTAGGTTCCGGTCTTTATAAGGTTGCCCTCTTCATCATAGAAGTCAAATAAAAACTCGATCGTATCACCTGTCTTGAACTGTTCAAGACCTTTCTTCATAAAGAATGAAGTCCTTTCGTTGTCCCGGCTGTATCCGGTAACATAGCCTGTTATCTCTTCTTCCGAATCCTGAGCAGCCGGATTCCACTCTATATGTAATGTGATATTTTCTGTTCCATTCAGTTTCGCCCTGGCTGTGCCACGATAGATAGTACCATCGTCGGTCACTTGCGTGTCTTCAGCTTCATAACAGACAATCTGCCCGTTGATGTGTGCCCATACGCCGTCCATGCTGACAAGAGGATGGTTCTCTCCATCATCATCGAGGAAGTGCTCCCTGCCAATATACATATGGCCTTCATCAGTCACCAAATACGCAGCTACCTTGCAGTCGAGTATAGTATCCCATGTCTTCTCAGGAAGTTCCGGGAGATATCCATTCTCGGTCTCGGTGACCGGTATGTCTATGAACAGATCCGTCGTATCATAATCCTCGAAACCCTTGATATACCATTCTTCATCGCTGTAATCCTCTTGCATGAGCACGCCGAAGAAGCTGTCATCATTCTTTTTCGAACTCATGCGCTGTGCAGCCATGATGCTGCAGAACCTGTCGAAGAAGTTCTGCTCAGTCGTATATTTCACAGCTTTCAGCTGCTCATACTCTTTGCTGTACGAATACAGATCCTTGTAAGGGAAATCTATTGCCAGACCATTGATACCATCAGCGGAGTCACTGTTACGATACACAACACATGCTTTGGCTGACTGCGCTATCTTATCGAGGTCTTCGTCAGTTGTCACCTGCTGCTTGTAGTCAGCTTTTTTCAGATTTGTAAGGTAGCTGACCATATCGACCTGTTCCTCGTCCAGGAACTGGTAAGAGCCGGAACGGGCTGCCGACATGTTGGCATATACGGAAGGCTTGTCTGCAATATCGGCCGATGCCTTTTTATAAAGGCCGGTAAGCTGTTTATACACCGGCTTTACAAGCGTCAGGTCCACGAGTGATAATGTGCAGGAGTGATCAGGCTCACCATCATGCCTCCTGCGCTGAACCTGGTCATATGAGCTGACCATGGCTTTTCCGAATTCCTCCGTACTGAGTGTAGGATCTTCAGCAAGCTTGCCGAATCCGGCAGTGTAGAACCATCCTGTTCCCGGTTCGGTCTCCTCGGAGGCGAGATAGTAGTCAGCATAAGGCTCAAGTGCGTTCGCATACTCGACGTTCTGCATCAGACATGCATCAAATCCTATCAGATCGAATCTCATGTCCACATCTTTTATTACGTTTATTATCTCCGATGCTGACAGCAGTGAACGGTCAGTGCGTTTGTTAAGGTCATCGACACCATAACCGCTTGCAAAGCCTCCGCCGTGATCCCAGAGCACCAGCATATATCTGTCAGCAGGATAGTTTTTCTTTGCCCATAATATGAAATCTTTCAGGCTATCCGGCTCAGACATGCATGTCTTGCTGTCAAGGAGCTCTACCGTCTCGATATCCCCGCCGCTTATACGGTATCTGCCAACAGTGGAGTCATCAATTCCTTTCGTGAACCATCTTTCCGACCCTCCGGCCTGAACGACGAAGTCAACACCGTCACCCTTTGCGGTCGCATCCTTCATCTGGGCTATATTTACCGAAGCCATGCCTCTGCTGTCCTCGAGATCGGACCCGATTATGTACTCAATCACAACGACCTTTTTGTCTGCAGAATGATCCGGGAAGAAATAGTCTCTTGTCCGCTGATCATCAACGATCTTTTCGTAGTCAGCGCCAAGTGTGGTATCACGTCCCACATACTCATCGGTTTCTGTGATATCACTGATCTGTTTGATAGTATCATCCAGCATGTATTGAGCCACAGGTCTGAACGGATGAACGAGCACGGTAACAAAGAAACATCCTGCTATGAGCACGACAAGTTCGACAGCCGAGATGGCGACCACGCCGGCTTTTTTGAGTCTTCTCGCTGCAGGGCTGAGTTCTATTACAGGTTTGAATTCAGGTTTGCCAAGATAGACACTCTTTCCGAACGCCAGTATGAGCAGAAATACGATCGGCATCAGTATAAGTCCCACCGCAAACAGCCTGCTTTTTCCGAATTGCTTCGCAAGCCTCCAGTAGAGGCGCATGAGGAACACCCCGTACACGACGAGAGCTACAAAAGCCATTATTATGGAATACTCGTTATCCATCCCCAGATATCTGGAGGTCAGGAACATGGCAACAGTTATTACTGCCGGTCTCCAGAATGACCTCATATTGCGGAACAGGTCAGTCGACATTAATAACACAGTATCTGGATCAGAAGAGGGACCGTCCATACTGCAGGGTCCCTGAAAAGATATGTGGCTAACATGCTGAATATCCTCCGTCTTTATTCCTTTATCTTTTCCACTATTTTCTGCTTTTCGCTGCGCAGATAGTTTTTTACACCTGTATTGTTTACCTCGCTGCCTTTTACCAGGTCCTTAACAGCGCTGTACTTGTCGGCGACCGAAACCACCACTCCCTCTATAGAGTTGGGAACCTCGCTTTCCCCGGCCGGCCACATATGCCTCTCGATTATGTCCTCCGTCTTTTCGGGCATCTCACCAACGATTCCCCTGGCAACCTCTACCGAATCCTTTGGATGCTCTCTGCTGCACTCCTTTGCGGAAGAAAATTTCTCACTTCGCCCGAGTATACCGAGGTCATGGCATAGAGCGCCCACAACCACCGCGGGTATGCTCACCTTAATATTGAGCTTTCTGAGCGCATAGCAGATCATGACGCTCGAAAAAGCGACCCTGAATGTATGCTCACCTACCGTAGACCACTGATGATGCGTCTGCTCGAAAGCTTTTTTCATCTCTTCCGACTGCAGCACGTCATTACCGTAAAGCATAAGATCATCCTTTATCCGGTCCTTGCGGTTTTCGCGCTTTTCCCTTATTTGTCTGTGAATTGTGCTTTCGTAATATGGTGTTCTCATTATTTCCTTTTCCCTGTTTCCGATACACAGTCTGTTCTGAAAAAATGCTGAACAGTTCTGTCAGCAGCTTGCTATCTTATTATTCTACTATAGTTTGCATTTCATTATCGATATTTACCGGCTAAAGAATCGTTTTGATCTTATCGATCATTCTGTCAAGATCCGACCTGTGCTCCAGTTCTGAGACCAGGCCGATCGCCTGAGTCACATTATCTGTGATCAGTCCGTCAGCCTTTGTGCACAGGAAATGCTTTTGCGAACCTATCTCGTTAGCAGTCCAGACAAGAACTTTCTTGCCCTCCTTATGTATGGCATCTATGGCATCCGAAGTCGCGGATTCTTCCTCGAGCCCTATATAGTCGCAGTTAAGTGCAGCTGTTTTACCGAACGAAGCGAAGGTAAGAAAGCCCGTATGCATTTCAGGGTAGTTCGTCTCGATGTAGTCTATCAGCCCGTAATCCAGCGAGATCAGAACGACTTCGTCTTCCATCTGATATTGCTTGACCAGTTTTACGGTGTCATCGGCCATTTTTTTATCGGCGGTATTTCCCTTGAGCTCGGTGAACAGCACGAGCCTGCCCCTGCTTGCTATAACCATTTCCTCATACGTAGGTACATGCTCACCGTCTATGGACAGCTTCTTTACTTCCCTGAGAGTCATCTCTTCAGGTTTTCTGCTGTCTCCGGCTACCCGTTTGAATGTACTGTCATGATTCACAACATAATAGCCGTCTTTAGTTCTCTGTATGTCTATCTCGCTCCCGTATGCGCCTGCAGCCCATGCTGTCTCAAGTCCGGACAAAGTGTTTTCCCGTCCTTCATTGCCTCCGGCACGGTGAGCTATTACCTTGACATCAGTCTCAAGCGGGAACATCTGATCAAAACGGACATACATTACCGCGACTCCCGCGGCCATTGCAGCCAGCAACACTATGGCAGCCTTTTTATAGGAAATCGGATTGTCTCTTTTTACTTCGGTAAACTCATACTCACTTCCCTGCTTATATGAATAATACAGCTGCGTCATTTTCAGGATATAAAGCGGTATGCCGAAAAGATCTGCAAGCACTGAGATTATTGTTCCTGCAGATACAAAGATTATTGTAAGCAGACGGCTCACCGGGCCTGCAGGGAGCAGCGTTATCAGCTTGAGCGGAATGAATAAACATAGTATAGCTATACCGGCAAGCGACGCTGTTATCAGAAAAATGAATATGACATTCTGTTTTATGTAGTCCTTCCAGTTCGCTTTTATAAGGCGCCTTGAAAGTCTGCTCGCCTCACCTATAGGAAGGCCATCTATTACCACGCCATGGAGTATGAACAGGTTCGCGATCCCAAGGACAAGGAAAAAGATCACCGCCAGTCCGGCCAGCGCTGAATAGAGCACAGAGCTTTCAATGACCGATGATATGAATGTCGGTATATAAAGATTTTCCGTAGCCGATATCGAGATCCCGAGCCCCAGTATAGGCGCCAGCAGAGCGATATACAGCACTACCAGCAGGCCCTCCGGGTTGACCAGCTTTCCTATGGAGAAGAATCCTTCCTTTATGCTTTCTTCCATGGAAGCCCTTTGCCCTGTAACGAGGTTTCTGCTCAGTACGATTTTTGAGTTGAGATCGAACGCTACATAGATAAAAAGCGACCCGATACCGAGCAGCAGGATCAGTATTCCCTGCCAGGTCGTGAAAAGGAATTTCCAGTCTCCTGAAGTTACAGCTACTCTGCCGCTGCTCCTGAGCAGAACCTGGAACAGTCTGCCCAGTAAAAATAACCAGATGCAAATTAGCGTCTTTGTGACTATCTGATAATTCAATATGTCAGGCATCGCCTGATTATACGGTCTGAGTTTTTCTTTCAATGACATATCTGAACCATGCTGCATATTCAGCCCCAAGTCTTTCTACAAGTTCTATAGCTTCTTCCGGTTTCGCTGAAGCAGCGTACAGGCACTGCTGCGCGATCTGATACTTTCTGGCTGCCGTCATACGGGCCAGTTCTTCATCAGTATACTTTACAAGATCCTCCATCTCCTCCTGGGCACGGAAGAATCTTATGAAGGCCTCTGCAGTCTCCCGTCCCACGATCGGCTCGAGCAGCGCGAAATCATTATCCGAACTGTCAAGCACGCGCGACACCATTTCCCAGCGGCGCGGATCGGCATACCCTTCTGATCCTGTATAGGCCGTTCTGAGATAAAGGTCGTTGTTTGCAAGGAATTCCATAACGTATGGATTGATCCTCTTTCCGACCGCCCAAGGCATCCAATTCTCAACGGTCGTTCTGATATATATGTGCGCGAACCTTCCGAACAGCGGCTCCGCAAGATCGTGTGCAACGCTTGATTCGTTGCGGTCGTTTCCCGCAGCGACTATGCGCGCATTTTCAGGAAGCGGCCAGCGGTTATTCACGAAACGCTCCAGCACTATCTTGAATATAACAGCCTGAGTCTGCTTCGTGGCATTCGTAAGCTCGTCGAAGAACAGAATGTGAAGTTCTCCGTCTTCACACAGGCGTTCAAGCTTAACGAGCCATACCGGTTTGATGTCGATGATTTCATCCGTCGTTTCATTGTAGACTGCACGGCCGTTGATCGTCTCAGGTGTCTCATTGACAAGCTCTATATCGAGCACCTGCGGATCTATCTCTTTTACGCGGTCACTCTTTCCGTCACCGGTCAGACCGTGGATGAACACCGGGATATTGGCTCTGACGAAAGCCCGAATAAGATCAAGCTCATCATGCTCTTCTATATGATACGATGTTCCGGAGTCTGCAGAAGAGATCTCCTCGTCATCCTCAGCAAGAAGCTCTTCAATGAAGGTATCAGCGAGATACGTATTTGCATCTTCACGGCTGAGCCCTGCAAACAGCGCCCTTCCGCAGATCAGCAGCTTGTTGATCTCATCATAATACCAGCGTATCGGCTTAACCTCGAGAAAGATCTCTTCAGCCGAATTGGCAACACTTCCGTCAGAAAACTGCACGTATCCGCCGGTCGCCTCTTCAGTAACAGAGATCCTGACGATCTGTTTGGCGCCCAGCCTGTAGACGTCGCGCTTTTCCCCGGCGACAGTATAGCTTGCTCCCGTCCTTTTCAGAGTGCCATCCCGGTACTGCCTTTCAGCCATGTCGCGCATCGAGGTCTCGAGTATGGAATAAGGGAACGATCCCAGTTCAACCGTGACGACATCACCTATCTCACGCGGATGTCTCAGCAGCTTCTCATCGCCCGGCTCCAGAAGAAGCGCCGGTCTTACAGCGCATATGCCGTATTTGTGATCGCGGCCGAATCTGTCAACGCAGTCCTCGCCTGAAAGAAAATAGTTTACGCAGTTTTCACTGATCGTAAATCCGTCATCAGGCATCGTAGCCAGCACAAGATCGCTCGCCTGCGCTGTGGTCCCGACCGTTCTGAAAAGCGGCAATGCGTTTTCGAACAGCTGCCTATGTGATAAGAAAATCGACTTCATATTTGTTTATCTCCTCAGGTTTCTTAACGTATATCACTTTTCCGCCGGGCGGATCCACCGGCATGTCACTGTACACGAGCCAGATCGCATCACACCTTGTTTCGGGCATATCCGCGTATCCGTCCGTGAATATTATCTTCGTCTATTGTATCTTCCAGTCTTGGAAGAATATAAACATATTTAGAAATA
>ONRQ01000032.1 GCA_900320285.1 uncultured Eubacteriales bacterium | reverse complement strand
TCAAGTTCTCTCATCTTTTACCGCCCTCTGCTGTCTTCGACTGAGTTGTTCTATGACCATATTATACTGCTTTGGCATCGCGCGAACAAGTGTTCGCGGTGTTCTTTTTTTTTCCCCCCGTCTTGCAATTCATCCCGCCACCTGCAGAGGATGGGGGAATTCTTGCTGATTCTTGTTAAAGCGGCATCAAAATACCCTTCAGTATATGATATCACATATAGGTACTTTTGCCATGACGGGAACATTCTGTTAGAGCTCAACTAAATTCGCCATTATTGTGGCTAAATTAACTGAGCCCTAACAATTCTGAAGCAATAAAAAGATCGTCACGGTGACGATCTTAACTAATGACTCAGCTTCTGTGTAGTTTGCGCATTGCCAGGCCCAGCAGCCAGGTAACGACGCAGATCACTGCGAATATGAGTATTCCGACCGGATAACCCCATGCCAGGAACAGATACCAGTCGTTCGTGTCCGGCCATTCTCCTATGCCGTTAATTATGTTATTGCCAAGATAAAACGCTCCATATATCAACGGCGATGAGCGGCGTCACAAGGTGCATGAAAAGGCTTCCTCCCGTAAACATAGCCGGATATCCGTAAAGTGGTCCAAGGAATGTCAGCACTACTACGCAAGTAAGACCGACTGCTGCAGCCGCTATGTATTTGAGCAGTTCTGCCTGGGAGCTTGCCTTGCCATTCCCGTTGGAGCTCGCCTTGCCGTTTTTGTGGGAGCTGACCAGCCATACGACAGATGCGAATCCTTCCAGCAGGTTCGAGAGCACGGTGAAGTATTTCATGCTGTTTAAGCCGTTTTGCATCAGTGTTCCCGATGCAGAGACGAAAATGGCGATCCATGAGCCAATCACTGCGATCACGAGGAAAATATTCACATATTTCCGGAGTTTATTCCTGTCCATCTTACATTTTGGCCGGTGAGCGGAACTCGCACGGCACTCCTACCTGGCACTTGCCGCAACCGTAGCGCGGCGAGTATTTCTTCTTCATTTTCTGAACATGCAAATGGCATTTCAGGTTGTTCTTGCCGTGCTTCAGAGATATGGCTTTAGCCGGGCAGTTTTTGGCGCATACGCCGCATTTGATGCAATAGTCATCAATGCCCGTGTACTTCCTCGGGGTCAGTTCGAACTCCGCCGCAATAATGATACTGGCGAAGCGTCCTGCCATTCCTTTCTCGGTGATCATACCTCTGGACAAGCCGAATGTACCGAGCCCGCAGGCATATGCTGCATGCCTTTCCGACCACTTGCTGTCCGCATGGAAATCCGGTTTCAGGCTTTTTATCTTTTTCTCTATCCTGACATCGAACCTTTCATCGAGCGCAGGCACGCAGGCATCGATGCCCTTATCCTCGAGCATCTTCCTGATTGCACCTGTGTATTTGCTGATGAATTCCTGTCCCTCTATCCTGGCGTAAAGCCATTCCTTAGACGGGTCTGTCCTGTCAGCCTTGTTGCTCGAGCGTACTGCCTCCGAGAACGGCAAAAACAAAGCCATTACTGACTTTGCTTTCGGCAGCCATTGAAACGGGCCCGAATAGTTTGCGCCAATGACTTCCTTGCGCCTGAATATCTCGAAGATCTCATCCTTTGCCGAAGCAAAGCCGAAGATAGGCTCTTCAAAAATCACCGTCTCTCCGATGCCGGGAATTTCCACTATATTTCCTTCGGTCTTGACGAAAAGATCCAGGCAGTCCTTTATAAGATCCCCGTTCGTATACATCTCCAGTCCCCCATGCGTTTTTCTGCGCTTTCAGATGCTCATTACCGCACTTACCACTCGCGAATGATTCCGCTCAGCTTGTTATCTATGTATTCTCAGACTGCTTTGCACTCCATCTGATATTCGTCTCTATTTCAGCAGTCCCATTACAGCATCCCCATGATGGACCTCGTCATTCAAGACTTCCTCCACCTCAGGGAAATCCGCGATTATATTTTTATACTTGTCAGCTGCTTCGTATTCACCCTTTGCAATGATCGGATAAACCTTCTCTTTACCAAGAGTCTTGTACATCGCCGGAACTACTATGCCCTTGGTTGGATTGGCCTTGACGGTCTGACCGGTGTAGCGGAAGAAAACTTCAGCATGCCTTGCCTCATCTCCGGCAAGTCTCAGGAATGCCTCTTTGTCATCAGGATCATCTACGACTTCTGCCAGCTTCTCATACATGTATACGGCGTCAACTTCTCCCTGCTGAGCCGCCTTAAGGATCTTCTTCTGAGGACCTGTAAGTGTTCCGCCGGCACCGGGTTCTCTGATGCCCACCTCTTCCATAATGATATCCGCAAGATGGCTTCCGGTAGCAGCGTAACTGATATGGCCTTCACCCTCCAGTAAGCGCAGCTTTGCGCCTGGTATGGACTCAGCAATGAGCCTGGTATCCTTCTCATCGACAATGTCCTTGCTGCCTGCAATTACAACAGTCGGCACTTTGATCGTCGCGAGCTCCTCAGGAGTGATGTTCGGCTCTGTCAGCATCATCAGCATCTTCGGGTCTTTGGTGAGTGAATACACTGCTTTGACTCCTGCCCTGAGCCATGGAGCTACCCCCTCCGGCGTCATATTGGCACTTCCCGGAAGCAGCAGACCTATCCGGTCTGTCCTCATGGCAGTGAGCAGACCTATGATGGCTCCGTCGCTGTGACCGAAGTACACAACATCCTTCAGGTCGAGCTGATCCATGAATGCTACCATGTCGTCGGCCATATCCGAATAATGCAGTTCATCGACCTTTGAGCTCAGCCCGTGACCGCGCGAGTCGACAGCATACACTGTAAAATGCCTTCTGAGAAGCCAGATGGAATCCTTGAACACTGTATGATCCATGCTGTTGCCATGTACCAGTATAAGAGGTCTGCCCTCGCCATACTTTTCATAGTACATCTCGATCCCGTTTACATTGATTTTCATAGTCTATTCCCCCTTTTATTTAACTATCTCAAAGATCTGTTCCCGCTGCTTTCAAGCACCAGAATCTTCATGAATTTTCCTCTTGATCTTTTTTATTTTGCCGCGTGCTTCGGCTCTTCAGGCTTAGGCTCTTCAGTTTTTGAATCTTCAGCCGTTTTCTCTTTTGGTGTGTAATCCTTAGGCATCGGCGGTCCGCCTCTCTTAGCAGAGCGCTTCCCCTTGATGATCATCATTAAGACAAATACAAGAATTCCGACTGCAACGAGCGTCCCTCCGACGAGATACAGGAGATTGGTCAGAACGCTGACGAGCTGTAGCTCCGAAGCTTTATAGCCCAGAAAGATGAGCAGTGCTCCGAGTGCTGCTGAATCAAGACCTCTGATATACCTTCTGATACCGTCCAGAAGCAGGTTTATAATGACCAGCGCTATGACTCCGCCTACGATATACAGTGCGAGCCTTGATTCAAAAGAGCCTGCCGTTGCGGCTAGTGATCCGAACATACTGTGACCTCCGTTAGTTACTTTGCAATAGTTTATTATATTTTAGCGAAAAATAGCATTTCGCTGCTTTTAGCTATTTTTTAGCTGTTTGCTGTTATTAGCTTTTTATGGCTGTTTTATTTTTTCGTGATCCACAGGATCTCAGGCGGGTGGTTCTTCTGATTGAGCAGGCTCACATATGCCACGTGGTACTTCTTCTGATCGAGAGCTTCCGCCCACTCGAGGACCGCCTGTTTCTCCTCTGCCCCTTCGTCATGACCATCATACATGACTACCGTTACAACTCCGCCCGGTTTGATGGTTCTGAGAGCAACATCAAGGCCTGCCAGAGTCGAATCTGCGGTGGTCGTGATACTGTGATCGCCGCCGGGCAGATAACCCAGATTGAAAACCACAGCGGCTGCGCTTTTTTCAGGTATATGATCACTCATCGAGACGAATGACTGCTTCACCAGGTGCACATTGGCGATTCCATGCGATTTAAGGCGGGCCTCCGTCAGAAGATGCGCGCTCTTCTGGATATCGAAGGCGTAGACACTGCCCTCGCTCCCGACTGCGCGCGCAAGCACAACGGTGTCCTGCCCGGTCCCGCAGGTTGCGTCAACTACAGTGTCACCCGGCTTTATATATGTCAGTGTCACCGACATCGCTAATTCAGTTGTTCTGGTGATCAAATTGCTCATTTCGCTGTTTTTCGCCATCAGCATTCGCTGAACTTCCTCTTCATGTATTCAATTCTCAGCACCTGCATCAGAAGAGTCGTAGGTGCATTCAGAACATAATCATATCCGTGCATAGTGCCTTGTGTATCGTGGAATTCAACGTCTATGCCGGTCTCCTGCAGGAGCTTGCTGTACAGTATGCCGTCATCCCGCAAAGCGTCAAATTCCGCTACCTCGATATATGCCTGTGGCAGACCTTCCAGAGAGTCCGCTTCTACAGGTGACCTGTATGCCAGAGGTATTTCCTCAGGATGCGGATCTATGATCGCATTCACTTGTTTGGACAGAGTTGAATTCCAGACCGGTGTATCCGTGTATTTATGGTAGGATTCGCCTCCCCGTCTGTCGAGGAACGGATAAATGAGCAGCTGGAACACCGGCTTTATATCCGTGCCCCTGTCGCGTGCCATCAGGCAGGATGTTACAGCTAAAGTTCCGCCTGCGCTGTCTCCGCCTATTCCAATCTTATCCGGGTCTATGCCTATCTCTGCGGCATGATCATGCAGCCATACCAGAGCCGCGAAGCAGTCCTCCTGCGGATAAGGGAATGTGAAAACCGGCCCCTGTCTGTATCTGACAAAGGCAACGATGCAGTCGCCATCCTTTGCAAAGTTGGCAGCCCGCCTGTAGTGTGTCGAGGTCGCTTCGAATACGAATCCGCCCCCATGGATGAAATAGAAGCACGGAGCAGGCTTCTCAATGCCAACAGGCATGAAAAGCATCAGCTCAATCTCACCATCCATGTATCCAGGGATCTTCACTGTTGTAATATTCAGCGAAGGGTCCTTATACAGTGACTTAGGAAACCTGTATAGCTTGTTCACGCGCTCAATGCTTTTGGGACTGATAGTCGGCGTATACAGACTGAGTGGAAAGAACTCTTTGTTTATCGGGTACTTTTGCCTCTTTTTGTCTCTTATCATGTCTCTTACTTTCCGACCTTCTTACCGTTCATGATAACTACATTGATCGGCTCGACTGTGATCTTCTCCCACACGTGATTGATAACATATGGTTCATTGCTGATGTACTCATCAACTCCGCTTCTGTCCTCAAAGTCGACTACAAGGACCGAGCCCTTCAGCTTTCCCTCTTCATCGGTCAGACCGCCGGCACATACCACGTGTTCGCCAAGCGCTGCCATCCCCTCGAGATGCTGAGGCCTCACAGCCATCCTTTTGTCCAGCATGTTCTCTCCGTCATAAGCTGTAATAATGAATTGCATATCGCACCTACCTCTCCCAATCAGTTCGGTAAAACTCCAAACCGCCAAAGTATGAATATCACATCAATAATCATTGCGATTATAATGAAAATAGCCAGAGACGCTTCTTTATGGACCCTGCACCAGCGCACCATATAAGCTCCAAATATAAGAAGAATGTTTAACGCTATGTCTATCAGTATTTCCATGTATATTTCCTATTTGCGCTTCTTCAGTTCTGTGTATTTCTCCGCGCTGCCCTTCGCGAGCTCCACAGGATACTTCGCCTCGTTCTTGTCCATCTTGCTGTTTATGATCTCATCCTCGTCCAGTCCGAGCTCATCCAGCATGTTGCGGCAGTACACCAGAACATCCGCCAGCTCTTCCTTCACGTGGTCGATATCAAAATCCGTATCGCTCCACTGAAAGCACTCCAGGAGCTCGCCCGCTTCGATCGAAATGCTCTTGGCAAGGTTCGATGGAGTGTGATACTGCTCCCAGTCCCTGTCTGATGTGAATTTCCTGATCCTGTCAATCGTTTCCTGTTTCATTTCATTCCTTTGCATCCGGTCTGATACAGATTGCGCCCCCGCTTATACAGCGCCGGTTCTTTACAGACTTTAAAGATATGTAACTGTCTCGGAAAGCGGCTTTCTTGAACCGTGATTTGCGAGCGGGCCGGCTCCCTCAGCTGCGTATCCGAGGTCCATAAGCATCAGAACTTCTTCATTCTCAGGAAGTCCGAGCGCCTCTGCGGCTTTGTCAGGATCGAAGAAATTGACCCAGCAGCTGTCCACGCCTTCATCCGCTGCAGCAAGGATCATATGTGTTGCAACGATCGTCGCGTCCTCTACTCCGGAATCTCTCTTTTCACCCGGATATGTGAAAACATTGTTCTTGTCAAATGCCACGACGAGCACTGCAGGCGCGTGATAGCGGCACGGCGTAATAGCGTCGATCTTCGCAAGCGCTTCCTCTGACTGCACTACATAGATGTGCTGTTCCTGAAGGTTTTTGGCGGTCGGAGCAAGTCTGCCCGCTTCCAGAATTGCCTCGATCTTCTCCGGCTCTACCTTATCTGCTTTGAAATTCTTGCATGAATAACGCTTCTTTGCTACATCCTTAAATTCCATTATTTATCCTCCCAAATACTCACTGTAATTATTTCTATCCATCAGCATCCGTTTTCCGGCTGCCTCTATTTCTTGAGCGGCATCAGCTCATACGGCTGTGCCTTCGCGAACTCGTCAAGTGTCAGCTCTACCAGGTATCCGCCTCCGCCGCCATTCAGGATAACAGTCTCCATGTCTCCCGCACATTCGTCAAAGATGGTCTTGTACTTATTGAGCATTCCAAGAGGCGATGTGCCGCCATGCGTATAGCCGGTCAGTTTCTTGAGGTCAATAGGCTTTATCATCTCAAGCGCATGCTCGCCAAGCGCCTTTGCAGTCTGTCTCTGCGAGAGCTTTGCCAGAGCCGGAACCAGGAAAACATACACATTTCCCGTGGTGTCGCCCTTCATTACCAGCGTCTTGAAAAGCCTTGCTGCCTTCTCGGCTCCTATCGCCTTTGAGTAGTCTTCGCCGCTTATCGCTCCCGGTGCTTCAAGGAACTCATACTTTGCGTTCACTGCATCGAGTGCTTCAGTTGCAGGTGTTTTGATCTTGTCCATTTTTATTTATTCTCCTTTTCTGTTTCCGGTATTTCCGGATCTATTGTCCTGATGATGAGCCGCCTCCTGCGCCTGATGCCGCGGCCTCTCTGTCGCGCACCATGTGCTGCAGCGTGATGAGGATCGCTACTATCTCTTCCTCATGCTCCGGCTTATATATATCTACCGCGAATTTGTCGTGTATGGAGAAAGCCTTCTGGTTTACGACCGCCAGGAGCTCCCCCTTCGCGTCTTTTATAGTGAAATTGAGCTGTAAGAAATTACCATCGAGGACCCATCCAAGCTCTTCAATGTTCGTAACGTCTTTGATCAGGTGAAACAGCTCGTTTGAGAGCGTGAAGCTCTTGCCATTGTCCATGTCCACGTAATGGATCTCGTGTAGCGATATCAGCTTGCGCTCGAAGTACGCTATATGTCTTCCGTCCGCGGCGTAGATGTCCGTCTTGTCGTGTATTGACGGGAACTGCGATTCGGCGCGGTATGCCACATTACCTGCCTCGTCCGTTACCTCTATGCGGTGATGGAGCGTGAATACCTCTGAAGAGGTATACAGGCTCTTTACAGGCGTTCCGTGCTCTGCTGCGTTCCTTACATCCGCAGCCTCTCCCGGACCACTGTATCTCTGATTTGTAAGTCTGAAAAGAATACTAATAAATGCAAAAGCCACAATCAGTACTGCTATAGCTTCCATTCTTGCTCCTTATGCCTCCACAAACTTTGCCGTGAGAACGCGGCTTGCGCCGTACTCATCGAACCACTCTACATCACCGGAAACCTTTGAACCGTTCTCATCGTACCAGCCGTCAAAAGCATTCCCTTCAGCCGGGTACGCGTAGTACGACTGCTGCCATTCGCCGGTCTCCTTCCACTGTGCATTATACACCGGGTTGAACTTCAGTCCTACACACCCAGCGCCTTCTGCTGTCAGCTGAAGCGGAAGCTTTTCATCTCTCTGCGGAGCAAATGCCCTGATACTGCGCATCGGATTGCCTGTCGCGTTCAGGTGCCTGAGAAGCGGATTTGCCGTCGCATCCAGCTCAGTTATGCTGTTGTTGTGGCAATAGAAGTATTTGAGCTTCGGGCATGCGCTGAGGTCGATCTCTGTAAACTCATTGTCGTTTATGTACAGCTCGACGAGCTCCTTATTATTGCTGACATCCAGGCTGCTGAGCTTGTTCATGCCCGCGTCTATGCCCTGGCATGCGGTAAGGTCTGTTACATCCAGTGCGCTTATATCATTGTCCTGAATGCCCAGTATCCGCAGGGAGCTGTCCCCGCTGACATCAATGGCATCTACGCTGTTGTGGTAGATGTCCACAAAGAGCAGATCTTTCTGACCTGAGAGATCGAGCGGACCGCAAAGCCCGCAGTTTCTCAGATAGATCTCAAAGCTCTGCAACGGATATATGTCTTCGTTGAAGATATGAATTCCGAAGCCGATCAGCCTGCCGTCCTTAAGGACTACTCCTGCCGGATACTCTCCTGTCTGATCGCTGCTGTCGGAGTCCTCGTAGCTTTTCGACTTGTCCGTTGTAGGGACTCTGCGGATTATGTGCTGGTTTTCGCCGATCTTTTCACGGTTGGTTTTGCCGTCAGAATCCGTATAGTCGAGGAAGTTGTCGATTCTTCCCAGGTCAAGCGGCTTGCAACCGTCTGAACTTCCCTGATCACCCGGCTTGTAGCAGTCTGCGCCGAAGAACACCTCGTGGAAGAACCTGCGGGTATTCTCGGCTCCGAGGGCTGCTGTGAACAGATCCGTGGATACTCCGCCCTCATCTATGAGCCTGTCAGCGTATTCCTTGTTCTTCTGCCATTTTATCTTTAGGTCGTCCGGCCCGAGGATCGCTGATGCCTGCTCCATATCGATAAACAGCTGAAGAAACGCCAGAAAGCGCCGGATCGCCAGCTCATCCTGGCTTTCATCCGGCGCCTTCGCGTGGCACACCGGACGGATGTCGTCATACCATGCAGGTCTTGTCGGGATATCCGGCATGTCCTGCATCTCAGCTCCGTAAGCCCTGAAGCTTTCTATTCCTGCCTCAAATATACTGTCGTGTGCTACTGACAGATCGTATATCTCAAGCAGAAAGAACCTCTTTGCTCCCGAATAAACGTAGTCCGTTGAAAAGAGCGGCAGGTTCTTGTAATACGGCATTATCACAAAAGAGCTGAGCTGGTTCTCCTCAGCCTCTGTGACCGTCATTGCCAGCAGATTGCCAACGCCTTTGATGTCGAAACGTCTTGCGTGATGCGGTCTTCCGCCTATCATAGGATTTGCAAGCACTTCGTCAACAGGCTGCTCCTCCACTTTGTAATACCTGCGCAGCAGCGCAAGACCGGAATCCAGTCTTTCATTGATCAGTTTAACGTTCTTTGTAGTACTCATACTCCAACTTCCTTATAAACTATACCGTCAAGAAATCTCCAGATCCCGTTTTATTACCCTTTTTAATATCCCAGTTTTTTAATTATCCTTGCTGTCAGTCCCCAGATGCCGTGGCCGTCGTATTCATAATAGTCCGTCTTACCGGTCTTGCGGTATTCGCCGTAATGTGACAGATAGCCAAGGAGCTTTTCCGGGAGCTCCTCATCCGGTGCTGCGGCAAGGTCGTAGTGTACCGGCGGATGCTCCTCCAGCCACTTAACAGGCAGCAGAAACACTTCCGCCACCTCATCTTCCGAAAGCGCGAGGCTCTCTATATCTTCAATATGCAGCCTTGCAGAGACCGGATACACCTCTCTGCCATCACCCATAGTGAGAGGTTCCAGTTCAGAGATCACCTCTATCTCTTCCGGCCTGATACCCAGTTCTTCACAGGTCTCTCTTATAGCAGCATCAATGACAGACTCCCCGGACTCTGCTCTTCCTCCCGGAAAACAGGCTTCTCCTGGCTGCTTCACAAGCTGCGAGCGCACCTCAAGGAGAAGTGCATCTCCGGAGCCGGTCTCAACCCATGGGATCAATATCGCGTACTTTGCATTATCCCTAGTCACCGCCAGCTTTATCAGAATCCATTTCAGGATCTTAATCGGAGTCCTTATCATGATCTTTATCCGTATCCTTACCCGGATTGATTTTGTAAGTGTTGACCCGCACGGCTTCATATTTACCGCCGCCTGTGTGGGCATATGTCACCTCTGTCACGGTGTCCCCGTCCACTTCAGTGACAGTTTCTTCCGGGAAGAGCCCGGTCGTATTGCCGCCGAGCACGAAGTCCCATTCGAATGTTCCCGGACCCTCATCATTGAAATCCCTGAAGCTCATTTTATAGTCCCTCTTATAGTCTTTCTTTCAGTTCGGACATTATCATCCTGTGATAAGTGACATGCCCCATCTCGTCCGCCAGGCAGTATACGAAAGGATCCGGCTCGCCGTCCTCGAAGTATACAAGCATGTCGAACTCATCGCTGTCCGCCGGCTCCGCATGCACCTTGTCTGAGTATTTGCGGAACACATCGACTACCTCTTCCATGGTCGTCCCGTGCTTCTCAAGCGTGGCTATAAGCTCCACAAGGAAAGGCTCCTCAGGAACGTTGTCGCGCACATAAACAGACGCTTTCGGGTCCATGTGCAGGCAGAATCTCTCACCTTTGTGGGTCACTTTGCCCTGGCCTAATTTCTCTTCAGCGTAATCAAAGAAGCCTTTGAGGACCTCTTCCATTTCATCGATGTCACAGTCCGTGCCCATCATGTGGTTGAGAGCGCTCAAAGGGTAATACAGCCATCTGCTGTTGTCGCTGAACCCCAGCTTGATGTGCTGCTCCTTGATCACATAGCAAATATTCTTTTCTAATTCGTCGTAGTCCGGTTTCATATGATTGAAGTATTTGACGTGCTCCTGTAAATCTACTTTATATATTTTCCTGCTTCCGGATGCTCTGAAAGCAATTCATCAGCTGACTTGTATTTATCAAAGTCATACCGTTTAACTATCAAATAGCGCGTAATATTCCGGCAAAAACTGCTGCCCATAAAGAAGATGAGAATGAAGTAGACGCCATTTGAATCCCAAAAATCCGGGTACTTAAAAATGATAACAATTCCGCCTATAAAGAAAGCCACCCATAGCAATACTTGCCATAGTGGAGTTTTCCATCTCCTTCTCCACCTTTTTTCGGAATCGCTGAAAACAAACGACACCCCCAATTCCAGAACAAATATGACTAAAAGAAGCCATAACAGCGGAAACAGTGTTTTTGCTGTATCAAAATGGTGTATCGCAATTATTACTAAAAACGTAATTATTTCAATTATGCCTATAACGATCGATGCTCTAAGCTGTTTTTTATACATTCTGTCACTGTCTATCTTAATATATCTTCCAGTTCCTTCACGAAGTGCCTTATCTCGACTCCGCAGTCATGGTTCTTTGTCTGCAGCGACAGGTGTGCCTTAGGCTCCACAGCGCTGTATTTGTAGATCTTGCGGATCGCTCTGTCATAATCGTTCTTTGCCATGTGGGACACGACCAGATAGAGATCACCTTTAAATCTGTCGCTGAACTGCTTCAAAAACGCCTTTCCGATTATGCAAGGCATCTCGGACCATAAAGGCATTCCGACAATGACTCTGTCGTATTTTTCCCAATCAGGTTCTGCTCCCTCGATATACACTGCAGGCATTGGCCTGAAACAGTCTACGCAGCTTGCAAGATAACCCTTCACACCGCTGCGGTCTTTACCGTCGGTGTACTCAAACAGATCGGCGTCCAGCAGTTTAGCCATTCTTTCCATGATTGATCTGGTTTTACCGGTCCTGCTGTAATACAGACAAACAGTTTTCACAATAACTCCTCCTTATAACTCGCGCAACACAAGTATGGTCGTCCCCAGGTTGTCGCCCGGCTGGACGCGCAGCACCTTAGGATGATACCTGTACTCGTCGATTATCATAGTTTTGAGACTGGTTCCGCGGTTATAGCCGTGGACCAGCTTTATCTGATAAGTGCTTGAATCAGCGGTTTTCAGCGCTTTATCGATGACTTTTATGGCCTCGTCACGGAACAGTCCGTGGAGATCTATAGTTATGATTGGATTTCCCATTTATTTTACTGATAATTGTTATTGGTTCTAAGTCAATTTCGTTTTGCTTTTAGCTTTTTTTGGCTCTTTTCAGCTCTGGTTCGGCCTTTTTCAGTCCTCATTCAGCCTGTAAAGGACGAATCCACCCTTGTTATTATACCCCGTATCCCACATTATTCTCAGATCGAACCACTGAAATCCGCTGTATGTAACGGTTTTGACCATCATTGTGTCGTCCTTCTCATCGTATCCGTTGATAAGAAACCAGTGCCACACGTAGTCCTTCAGCGAACGGTCCTTGTGATTCAGTATGAGGGTCGGGATCGGATATCCTTCGTCGATCTGCTTCCTTACCGTGGCAGCAGCAGTCTCATACGGCTCGCTGCCGTCCAGAGTGTCCATGCTGATGCAGGTCACGCCATTGTCACTCAGGTACTTCGAATATCCGTCCACATAAATACTCAGCTTGTCTATCCCTGACAATCTGGGCCACAGATACTTCTCCATCATGTGCGCAAAATCCACATATTCGCGTTTTGAGAGGTTTTCTGCATCGAATGGATAAATACCTTCAACGCCCTTGTGAAGCACAAAATAAAGGCTGCTGTCGCAGGCGGTCTCAGCCCCGCAGCCGCCTAAACGCATCATGAATGTCCGGAACCAGTCCTGATTGCCTCCGTATGAATACCCTATCGTAAAATGCTCAAGTTCGTGGCGCATCTATCGTTCTAACCTAAATTACAGTGTCTTTGATTTCAGCGGCTTTCTCGGCACTATCCTCTGGTACTTAACCGCCGGATATCCGATGACCATGCATGTCACGACTTTATGACCTCTCGGGAGCCCTATAAGCTTGCGAAGCTTTCTGCTGAGCCTGCTGCACATCACAAAGAATCCGCTGTAAAGAACTCCGAGGCCAAGGCTCTCTGCCATGATCTCCATGTATGAGCTTGCAAGTCCTGCATCCACGCTGCTCCTGCTGCTTACCAGGATGACCAGCGGTGCTCCCTTGAAGAAGAAATTGTCTGTAATATTGAAGCGCTCGGCAAACGCCTTGAAACGGCGCGGAAGGCTTGTTCCCTTGCGGAAAAGGTCGACACATATCGCTTCTGCTTCGTTCTGTCTGCTGCCCAGAATGGTATATGAGACATTCTGGCTGTTGCCTCCCGTAGGACTGTATCTGCCGGCCTCGAGGATCTTCTGTATCTTCTCCTCTTCCACGGCCTGATCCGTGAACTGCCTTACCGTTCTTCTGCTTTTCATAGCTGAAAGCAGCGTATCTGATGGTATCTCTGTCATAGGCACGGAAGCTTCTTCCGGGAAGTCATAGCCGGTCATCGTGATCGCACCCTGCGGGCAAATCGCATAGCAGTGACCGCACTCAAGGCAGCCGCCTGTATTTGTATGAGCCTTGCCGTTTTCTATGTAGAGATAGCTGCTCGGGCAGTCTTTGACGCACAGTTCGCAGCCTACGCACTTCTCTTCGTTAACAAGTATAGGATTCATGATATTCCCTTTCTCTTAGTCCTTTTTATATCCCTTTTTCAGTCTGCTATTCCTGATCCGGCTGCTGGCCATCATGTGCAAGCCACGCGCAGTCTGTCAGCTGAAAATTGCTGAAAACCGCCGTGAACGACGAATCCTCAGGCGAGCACGCATATATGCCGAATCTCACCTTACCTGCGCCCTCGTGCATATGGCAAATCCTCATCTGCTTCCAGTGGCTGCCATCCTCAGAGCACTCGATTCGGTAATCATCCTCTCTCCTGCTCAGCCGGTACCACATCTCTTTTATATCCGCAGGTATCTCCGTAGTCGCCCAGTCTGACCAGCCGTGGTTCGTGACTACGCTGCCGAGATGCTGGAACTCCTCGTTCTCGTATTCGATGGAGCCCTTGACCCAGTTCTCGCTGTCGAGATACATCACGATGCCGCACTGATCGAAGCGGTGATGGCTCTCCCTGAAGGATGTCTTCACAGCGAAACTGAAATACTTCTCCTCTGTCTCCATCTGCAGAACAGGCGCGTTGTCATTGCGGAAATGGTAATACGTACGCTGCCATAGATCCGTGTGCGGCGCAGTCGTTATTCGTATTTCATCACCTGCTATCTCAAAAGATGCAGGTTCCCTTGTCCACTTGAATTGTTTCAGATCCATTCTATTTGCTCAGCTTCAGTGAGTCCAGCGCTCTTATGCAGGCGTTGAAAGCAATATTCTTTGCGTTTTCTATCGCCAGCTCTTCTTCGGTCTTCTGCTCTGCCTGTGGTTCGCCGGAAGGCTGTATTTTTGCCATGGTCTTTTTGATCTCGCCTGCTACTGTTTCTTCATCCAGGCGTTCATCGTCGATCAGCAGATGCAGTGCGCGCAGATTGTTTACGAGAGTCTGGATCTCCATCGTGTAAATGATAGACCCGTCGATCTCAGGAAGCGCCTCAAGCTCAGCGATGCCCTGCTTGATCTCCTTTATAGCCTTGGCATCCTGGATCATTCCCTGGACTTTCTCTTTTGCTCCTTTCGCGACAGCAGCTGACTGCTCCTTTGCGTTCTGCACGATTTTTCTGGCTT
Organism: uncultured Eubacteriales bacterium; assembly: GCA_900320285.1. Classification (GTDB taxonomy): domain Bacteria; phylum Bacillota; class Clostridia; order Peptostreptococcales; family Anaerovoracaceae; genus Crickella. The sequence continues at coordinate 7,362 of ONRQ01000032.1, read as the reverse complement.
CGCTGCCTTCATCGGCAACTTCCTTTGCTCTGTTTGCGACATCGCCAAATACGATCTTAGCTCCATCGCTTGCATCTTCTGCCAGATCCTTTACTTTTTCCAGATACTCGTCAAGCTTTCCCATTTTTATCCTCCTGAGTCAGTAATGTTTACGCATGTATTCTATTGTCCGGTACAGGACTCTTCCGTGCAGTATGTCTTCCATATGCCCGGCAAAGTCGAGCCCGTAATGTGCCTGCATCTCCTGCAGTCTCTTCTCTATGATCTCCTGCTTCTTTGCCTCTGTGTCTGTGAGGTAGTCATCAAGTGTCATCTGCCGGCCTTCATCGGGAGACAGATTGTATAGGCCTGCTCCTATGAGCCTGATTGGCCGCCTGTCTACCTGCTCCAGAAGCCTCGATGTTTCGGTATATATGGTGGCCGCGTCATCTTCTGCTGTGATGAGCCTTGACCTTGTGATACTCTGCATGTCGGCGTATGTCAGCTTTAGCGTGACGCCCTTTCCGTGCACTCCATGCCGCCTTGCCCTGTCTTCGACTGAAAGCGCCAGCAGCACCAGCACATCGTCGAGCATACGGTAATTATCCGTATCCTCCTGGAACGTGACTTCGCGGCTGAGCGACTTGGCGTCCTCCGGCTTATATTCTACCACCTTGCGGTCATCGATGCCGAACGCGAGCTCCGTTATGAGCTGTCCGTGTTTGCCGAAGCGCTCCAGTATCTCGTCCTTGCGCTCACGGATGTCCCGGACCGTATAGATGCCGTACCTGTTCAGCTTCTCAGCTGTCTTCGCTCCAACCGTATAGAGTGACTTTACATCGCGGTCTATCATGAGGTTCACGAAGTCCTCGGGCGTCCTTATCTCAAAGTATCCGTCTGGCTTCTTTTCTTCGCTCGCCGTCTTTGCCGCAGTCTTTGAGTATGCAACGCCGACCGAGCACGTAAGGCCGAGTTCGCTTCTTGTGCGTGCCTTGATCTCACGTGCCATCTCTCCTGCCCGCTCAAAGTTACCTGCGCTGTATGTCACATCCAGATAGGCTTCATCCAGGGCTATCGGCTCCATTTTGACCGCATAGTCGTACCAGATCCTGCGGAGCTGTTCGGATACAGACCTGTACTTCTCAAAATTTGGATGCATGTATATGCCCTGCGGACAGCGCCTGTATGCCTCCTTTATATTCATGGCGGAATGAACTCCATATTTCCTCGCCTCATAACTGCAGGTGGCAACAACTCCGCGCTCGGAAGGCAGCGCGCCTATTATCAGCGGCTTCCCTGCCAGCGACGGATCATCCCGCACCTCAACAGATGCGTAGAATGCGTCCATATCCACGTGAATAATGATCTGCTTCATATCAGCTATAAAGATTCTCCGAATTGTCTCAGTGCCAGGAGTTCTTCTTCCGACACGCCCGGATCATATCCGTTATGTGTGAACACTCCCATATCCTCAAGCTTGAGGTACCCTAGGAAGTCCCCGTTATATGAGAACATGGCTCCGTCATACATGTCCGGATCTCCTGAACTGAGGAACATCGCCACTTTGCTTAAATGCGCCGGCTTTTCAGGATATGCGGCTGCATAGAAGCGGTCTATCGTGCACTTCAGCTGCCCGGACAGTCCGTGATAATACACAGGCGATGCCAGCACGAGCATCTCCGTATCCTTGAGGAGATCGTATACCTCCTGCATGTCATCCTTCTGCACGCACTGTCCGTTGCCTTTGGTGTGACAGTACTCACACGCGAGACAGCCGGCGATCTTCTTCCTGCATACATTTATTACATCGACTTTATTGCCCGAAGCCACAGCGCCTTCGCAAAACGCGTTTATCATCTGCGCCGTATTTCCATTTGGTCTCGGGCTGCCGTTAAGCACAAGTATGTTCATAGCGTTATCTCCTTCTTTTCCGCTAATATTTTTATATCATGATCGCGCCTTCGCCATACCTCACAGGTCTCTCGTCAAGACGTCTTGCGAGGCGGGTCCTGGTCTGCCTTACCTCAAACAGCATGGCTTCCTTGTCTCTAGGGAGCCAGCCCTGCATCCTGACCACATTGGACGGATGCAGTCCGAAATACAGGCAGTTGTCCAGCTCGAGCATCTGAAGGAAGAGCTCTTCCTCGTCTATGTGTTCGCCGATCGTCGGCTCGATGAATCTGCCTGACTGTATATCGTCGTAAAGCGGACAGCCCGGATCCGCATGTATAGTACCTGTGAAAATGAGATACGGAGTGGTCTTGTTAAGGATCTCCGCAGTAGCTGCCGCGTTCTCCTTCAGTCTTCCAGGTCCCGCGCCTCCGAATATGACGTTGGCACCGTAGTCCATGCCTGCAGCCCTCAGCCTTCCGAGCTCATACAAAGCTTCCTTGCTGTCGTAGCCTTTGTTCATGAGAGTGAGAGCCTCATCAAGCCCGCTCTCGATGCCTATATTCAGCTCATTGATACCAAGTTCTCTCAGCCGGACGAGTTCCGCATCAGTTTTGCCGCATATGTTGTTGATCGATGCATACATGGCAATAGTCTGCACGTACGGCAGATATTCGTGTATCTTCAGAGCTATCTCCTCCAGCTTATTTGCGCTGAGTGCAAACGGGTCGCCGTTCTCGAGGAACACCCTCCTCGCGCCCGGTGCAAATGCCCTGGCTTCGGTCAGATCCTTTTCGATCTGCTCCATAGACTCCACACCGAACGGGACATCTCTGTACATGGTGCAGAATGAGCACTTGTTATGAGAACAGCCTGTCGTTACCTGCAGAAGCAATGATTTTGCCTCGAACGGAGGTCTGAATGTCATTCCCGTATATTTCATCTAAACAATTTCTCCCGTTTGCTTATATCAAGGGCTTCGCAGCCTATGTCAGAGCTCGAACACAAGACCGGTCTGCAGTGCATGTACCTTATCTCCAAGCTCGTCGTGCATGATGTCCCAGGCCTTCTGACCCGTGCAGTGGCCGGTATACACGGCCTCTACGCCGGTATCTCCTACCCTGCGGGCAAAGGCTCTGACGTAGTCATCGCTCTTGTTGAACAGATGAAAACCTCCGATCATGGCGATGATCCTTTTGCCGGGATATGCCTGTATCACTTCGTTTATTATATTATCCGCCCCTGCGTGAGAGCAGCTGTTGAAAACAACGACTCCGTCACCCATCTCAAATACCAGGCTGTGCTCATGCCTGAAGTCATCCGGTATGTACCGCATGAATCCCTGCCTGAGATACATCTTCTCCATCCTGCCCAGCTTCTCAAGCCCCGGAGTGCTGTGGCCGAGCAGTCTTATGCCTTCTGCTATAAACATGTCAGGATCGGCCTTTACGATCCGGTCTGCATGACGGGTCATTATGCCGCGCGGAACTCCCGCGTACTTGAATCGCAGGACATGTCTGTCGTAGCAGTTTTCATCGCAGCCCTGCGCAACATAAAGCTTTGCATGATCATTCAGTTCAAAGAATCTGTCCAGTCCGTTTGCGTGGTCATCATGCGCATGGGAAAGGACAGCAAAATCTACGTTGCCAAGATCGAGCCCCATCTTCTCCGCGTTTACCGCAAACAGCGGCGAGAGACCCGCATCAAGCAGCACCGTCTTATCCGCATATTCAATATAGAACGAAAGGCCCCATTCACCTTTGAGGCCTGCTCCGTCATTGTTATCTACAAGAACGTAAACTTTCATTGAATCAGTCAAGGAATTCCACCCTTCCGTCGTCTATATTATAGATCGCTCCGGCAACAACCAGCCCCTCAGGGTCGTGCACCGGATGGATCTCCAGCTCATGCCTTATGACTTCTACCCCATGCTTCACGTTGAGACAGCTCGCCTTGTACGGATCCTTCTCGTCACCTATCGCAAGCTCAATGTCTTTGATAATCGAGTCGATGAATCCGCCGGCATGGCCTTTTATGGCTGAATCGACTGCTCCGCATTTTGTATGACCAAGCACAAGTATGAGCTTGGTGCCCAGATGGTCAGCTGAGTACTCAATGCTTCCAAGCTGGTGATCGTCTATTACATTGCCAGCTACTCTTACCACGAACAGCTCGCCTATGCCTGCGGAGAATATGCTCTCCGGTATTACGCGCGAATCCGAGCATGTAACGACTATAGCATACGGATGCTGACCGTTCTCAGCCGTTTCTTTGCGGATATCTGCCGAAATATCCCCATGAGGTGTAACCGCACCAATGTACTTCTGATTACCGGCTATAAGCCTCTGTTTTGCTTCTTTTGCATCTATCATCTGCTTCACCCTATCTTATTTCTTGCCTCTTTCCGTTCCTGTTAGTCCGGTACCTGCACGTCTTTTTCCGGTGCTACATCCGGATCATGCCCCGACCAGCCGGTCTGAGGCATCGTCAGTATCTTCTCAATGTCATTCTCTTCCAGTGTGACTAGTTCAAGGTTCTGTTTTATCCTGCCTGGGTCAGTGGATTTAGGCAGAGGGATCACCCCGCACTGACATGCAAAGCTGAGACAGATTGTCTGTACTGAAACGTTATACTTTTCTGCCAGCGTTACAAGCAGTGCATCTTCATTGAGCCTGCCCCTTGCAAACGGGCTCCATGCCTCAACGCATATCTCATGAGATTGTGCAAATGATACAGTGTCCCATTGAGTGTATCCGGGGTGGAACTCTATCTGATCCAGCATAGGCGCTACATTGCAGACCGCGAGCAGATTTTCGAGGTGGTGCGTAAGGTAATTACTGACACCGATCGCCTTTACCAGGCCTTCGTCGTACAGGCGTTCCATCGCCCGCCAGCTGTCTCTGTCGACCTTATAATCTCTCGCCGGCCAGTGGAGCAGGTAAATGTCAGCATAGTCCATTTTCAGCTTCTTCAGTGACTGCTCGTATGCCCGGAGCACATTGTCATATCCAAGCTGTGTCCTCCACGCCTTGGTGGTGATGATCAGCTCTTCGCGGGGAACATTGCCCGAAGCTACTGCTTCCCCCACTTCTCTTTCATTGCCGTATACCGAAGCGGTGTCTATGAGCCTGTAGCCGGCATCAAGTGCTGCGCACACAGCCTCAAAGCTCTTTTCTCCCGCCTTATATGTGCCGAATCCTATGCCAGGCAAACTGAGGCCATTCATAAGCTTTATTTCAGGGGTTGTCATAACGCATCCTCCTGTTCCATCTATCAATCCTCTATTCTGGAGTCGAGCCAGCTCATCGCATCATCGAAGCACATTGCCGCCGGGCTGTCGCTCTTACCATGCTCAAACACGCTCATTATGTCTGTATACCCGCTGAACATGATGAGTTTGCCGTAGTTCTTCCCGGCTTGCACAAAGTAGCTGCTTCCTTCTTCTCCGGATACTTCCTCATCGTTGAGATAGTACACGTCGCTTTTATCGTAGTAAGAATATCTGTTGCTCGCGTTCCAGTTCCTTATCAATTCGCCGTCCGGAGTGCATGTGAACTCGGTCATATCACTGAATGCCGTCTCGTCGCTGATGATATGCGCCATGTACAATGTCCCTGGTTCTGTACCCGTGAAGACCATGTATCTGGACCCGCCGGCAACATTAATATCGCTCAGATACCCCTGCTCGCTGCCGTGTTGAGCCTTACAATCATATTCGATCTCGACCGCCTCATGCAGATCAGCATTATATGTATAGATGTGCAGATTTGCGAACGCTACTTCATCCGCCGACATGAAGAGCAGCTCCTCGGTCCCGTCGTCGTTGATGTCCGCGAAAGCTATGCACTTGTTGGTGCTTTGATCAGAAGGAATCACATTACCGTCATCGTCAAATGTATATTCATCGTATAGCTCATTGTTGCTGTCCAGCTGCCAATAATAGTCCCTGATCGCAGACTCATTCTCGAGCAGCACGTCCTTGTATGCGCTGTATACCGAAACATCGCCGGCAGGCTGCCCAGATTGCTCCGCTTCTTCCTGTACTTCGGGTTCATCTTCGACCGGTTCACTCGATCCTGCGCCGCCGCATCCGACACCAAGCACCAGTATCGCTGCCATCATGAGCGCTAAGCAAATCCTCTTTACCATATGCAAACTGTGTTCTTGTCTCATCTGGTTCTCCTTGTATTTATGATTCAATAAGATATTTTGCAGGGACTTTCTTAGTCAGCCATACACCGTTCACCGAGCGGTAGAATGTGTAACCGTCTGCATGCATTGCTGCTGCATCGACAGCATAAATGACCGGCTTTCCATGTCTCTGCCCTACTTTCCTGGCTGTATCTGCATCTCCTGATAGATGTACGTACAGCCTTGACTTCGGAATGAGTCCCTCTGCATCTATGGATTTCTTATACTTTAGTCCCGTCCCATGATAAAGAACCGCCGGAGGTATCACTTCAGGCAGTTCTACATCGACCGGGATCGAATGCCCCTGATTGGCTCTGATGTGAGTCTTATCCTCGTTGAAAGAGTAACGCTGCTTTTCATCCTGAGCAACGATCCTCTCAAGAGACTCCATATCCAGAGGATGCGTTTTATTAACGCCTCTGATCAGATCATCGACAACAGCCCAGCCATGCTCATCGAGAGAGATGCCAATGACCTCAGGATGATGCCGAAGAATGAGGCTTATGTATTTGCTGGTGCGTTTATCGCTCATAAAAACTATAGTTCCGTGCTTTTTCCTTCTCAAGCTTTTCCTTGAGCTTGTCCAGTTCATCGGAAGGGGCAATGCTTTCCATGAGATCAAAAGACACTTTAAGTGCTTCTGTCAGAAGTTTCCCTTTCTGCTCATCCTGGCATAGAAGGTTGAATGCATCCACGAATGCTCCTTCGAGTATCTCTTCTCTGATGGCCTTGCACTTCTGACAGCTCCTCTTCCCGTTCTTTATGTAGTTCGTGCACTGCCATATGTGTCTTTTGTACTGCTCATAATTTCCATGGACAGTCTTTCTGGTGAAAGTAGTACCGCAATATCCGCATTTTATCATCCCGCTGAACGGATAGTGCTTGAAGCTCAGAGGGACTCTGTCATCCTTCAGTGATCCATTTAATTACATCCTTTCCTTCAGGAATTGGTTTTTCCGGTCTCCATCCATCCCACAATTTATCGTATTCAGATGTAATTGTCGATCCAATTATAATAATGTTGTCTGTATAAACTGATCCTTCGTAGTCAGCATCAATAAATGAGCTAAAGTCCAAATCAAGCTCTTCATTCGCGTCAAAATCGTTCATCTGTTCAGATGAATATTTTCTGAAAACATCCGCAAGTTCCATGCTATTGAGTGCAAATTGAATGGCTAGTTTTTCTTCACTCATCTTTATTTCTTGGTCCTCTGTCAAGATAACGGACAGCTTTTTTGAGGATAAAACCTGTCCTGTTTAAGCGGCGATGCCAAGGCTCTCGGGATGCCGCATATAATACAA
>ONRQ01000068.1 GCA_900320285.1 uncultured Eubacteriales bacterium | reverse complement strand
ACCGTCGGTCAGAGAGAAACTGAATCTGTATAAGGCGGAGATAGCCAGAGAGAAGGCTGAGAGGGCGAAGGAGCTTGCAAAGGATGTGGTCTCAAGAGGATTGGATGCAGCGAAAGACGCTGCGAAGGCGGTGCCGATCAGGGTGCCGGGAAGGGAAAGGTAAACTATGACAGGAAATGATGTAAACAGAACGATGAGCGCGGACGAGTATTCCGAACTCAAGAGGCGGGAGAAGGCAGAGGTATTTGACCTTCTGTCGGATGCAACGCAGAAGCTGCTCTCGCCGGACAGGCTGAGGGAGTATGCCGACAAGCAGGCGCAGCTCTTCCAGCACTCAGTATCCAATGTGCTTCTCATCATGGAGCAGGCACCGGAAGCGACATGGGTCAGAAGCTACGATGACTGGAAGGCCGATGGAGTTACTGTGCTGAAGGGCGAGAAGGGTATCAAAACTCTCGGCTCATACAGATTCCAGAAGGAAGACGGAACTATGGGTATGGGCTCGAAGGTCGTCAAGATGTTTGATGTGAAGCAGACAGCTATCAAAGACTTCGACATCGGAAAACCAAGCTATAGCAGAGTGCCTGAAGCCATCATGAACGTGTACCCTGCGAGCGTGGAGGTGCAGGAGCTTCCAGGCGATGAACTTGCACACTATGATCCTGATGACAGACTCATCAGAGTAAAAGCGGGCCTTGACCCTGCGACAAAGGTGTTCGTCATTGCAAGAGAGCAGGCAACATATCACCTTGCGGATTTCCATGAAGTCTGGCACGAGGATGTGAGGGATGAGGCCAACATGGCGGCATATATCCTCACAAAGCACTACGGCTTTGACACTCCTGAGATCGACTTCAGTAAGCTGACAGAGAAATATCCGGGCAAGGAGGAAAAGGATGTCAGGTCGCAGCTCGGCGGTATCAAGTTCGCCGTTGACAGGGTAGACGCGAAGGTGCAGGAAGCCCTCGAACTCAGCCGCGGCAGCAGAGCTAACGAGGACAGAGATGCGAGGTGATGTCCGTGAGAGGAATGAGGAAGCTGGAGATAGATGAGTATGAACAAGGCATCCTGATCAACGCTCTCAATCTCCTTCGCAATCAGCAGATCAGAGAGAAGCGCCCCACAGACCCTATCGATGAACTTATCATGAAGATCATTGAACATGGTCCGAGGAATCTGATGGTAGCTGAGAAGGGAGCAGCCTACGGGTACTCAAGGTAGCCGCAGGGACGAGATCCTGATAGCAACCGCCGGAGCATTGCCGGTAGTGTGGATAGCCCTGAGGATCGCACCGTACTGGGACAGGAACATATTTGACCTGATCACACGTATGGATGAGATCATGTCGGAGCCATGGCATATACAGTGGACATTTGGCAGCCTGAAGGCTGTTTTGTTTTGCCTCTTTGTATATGTCATGGGCATCGGCATATGGTTATCCACACGCCGCAACTACCGGCGGGGCGAGGAACACGGCTCGGCCAAGTGGGGCGATGCCGCAGCCGTGAACCGGAAGTACAGACAGCGTCCTGACAATATGAACAAGATATTGACACAGAACGTGCGGATAGGCTTTGATGCACATAAGCACAGAAGAAATCTGAACGTTCTGGTCATAGGCGGAAGCGGCGCAGGCAAAACGAGATTCTATGTAAAACCGAATGTCATGCAGGCAAACTGCAGCATGGTAATTCTGGATCCCAAGGGTGAGATAATTCGTGACACCGGCTGGCTGCTCCATAAGAAGGGATATAAAGTCAGAGTACTCGACCTGATAGACATGCCGAGGAGCCACTGCTACAATCCTTTCGTCTATCTCAGAGATGACAATGACGTTCAGAGGCTTGTGACGAATCTGTTCAAGGCGACGACACCTAAAGGAGCAACTTCTCAGGAACCTTTTTGGGATACTGCTGCTCAGATGCTGCTCCTGGCACTCATTTTCTACCTAAAGTATGAAGCACCGGAGGAAGAGCAGAACTTCGCGATGGTGATGGAGATGCTGAGAGCAGGTGATGTGGATGAGGAGGACAGCAAGTCGCCGAGTGCCCTTGACACACTCTTCTATGATCTCAGGAAGACCGACCCGGATCATATAGCGCTCAAGTACTACGATGCGTACCATTCCGGCTCGGGTAAGACTCTGAAGTCGATACAGATCACACTGGCGGCAAGGCTCGAAAAGTTCAATCTGGAGAGTGTTGCCGGACTCACGATAACCGACGAGCTGGATCTGTGGAAGCTGGGCGAGGAGAAGACTGCGCTCTTTGCGATCATCCCGGACAACGACACAAGCTTTAACTTCCTTGTGAGTTTGTTGTATACCCAAATCTTTCAGCAGCTGTTCGAGGTGGCCGACAAGAAGTACGGCGGAAGCCTGCCGGTGCACGTGCAGTTTCTGATGGACGAGTTTGCAAACGTCAGTCTTCCGGATGACTTCGATAAGATCCTCTCGGTAATGAGATCGAGAGGCGTGTCGGTCAGCATCATTCTGCAGAACCTGGCGCAGCTGAAGGCTCTGTTCGAGAAGCAATGGGAAAGCATCGTAGGCAATACTGACGAGTTCGTATATTTGGGTGGAAACGAACAAGCAACACATAAGTATGTCAGTGAATTGCTCGGCAAGGAGACCATAGACACCAACACATACGGAAAGAGTACCGGGCGGAACGGCAATTACTCCACGAATTATCAGAATACTGGAAGGGAGCTAATGACTCCTGATGAGGTGCGGATGCTGGATAACAGATACGCACTTCTTTTTATTCGCGGAGAAAGACCGGTCATGGATCTCAAGTATGACATCCTTAAGCACCCTGATGTGCGGATGACGACAGACGGAGACATGGAACCGTATATCCACGGAGTGCCGTGGGATGCAGGCTCATCCATAGAACTTGTCAGTGATCCGGAGCTTATCAGGGAAGCTGTAGAAAACGCTAAAGTAATCGAACTGCCTGAGACAGACTATGAACTTCTGTCAGAGGCAGATGTAGAAAAGATGGTGGCCGAAGAGGCTAAGAAGAATGGAGGCAACAAATGATCAAGAAGGAAAACAAATTAATCGATCTCAAGGGAGCAAACAGCACAATGAAGCTGGGGCTGGTGCTCTACTCGGTAATGGTAGTAGCGTTCATACTGTGCGCATGCGTCGCATACGCCGCAGGAGACCCGATCAGCACTGTAAACAAGCTGTCGGACTTCATATTCAGTCTGATCAGAGCGATCGGACTCATACTGCTCGGCCTGGGCATCATGCAGGTCGGACTTTCACTGAAGTCCCATGATCCGTCGCAGCGCGATTATCACATTTACGAAAGAGATACTGCAGATGATAACGGGCTAAGAAAGGAGAGAATATGAGTACACCTAATGAACCTAAATACTATCAGCACCTTGAACTGCATATGAAAAACGGAGAAGTGGTGCACGTGTATGAGGACTATGACATCCCGGTCGAAGATGGCATCGTCGGAGACTTTAAGAAGAAAAAGAAGAAGCATATTGAGTGGGGAGACCTTTTTGTCGGATATGTAATCCCGCTTGATCAGATTTCTTTCATCGCCATAACTGACGTAAGACAGGGATTCTGAGAACCGGCAGCTTAATGCTGCCGATACATGACACAGGCCTGTGTTC
>ONRQ01000034.1 GCA_900320285.1 uncultured Eubacteriales bacterium | reverse complement strand
CTCGGGAACCCCTCGAAAAGTATTGGAGCTGATGGAGGGAATCGAACCCCCAACCTGCTGATTACAAATCAGCTGCTCTACCGTTGAGCCACATCAGCGCATTGGCGACCGGGAACGGGCTCGAACCGTCGACCTCCAGCGTGACAGGCTGGCATTCTAACCAGCTGAACTACCCGGCCCAATAGTACTATGTAATGGTGCTGCGTCTTTGCTTATCTCAAGACGCTTGATTATATTAGCACGATTGCATAGTCGTGTCAAATACTATTTTTTTCTTTTTAAGATTCTTTTTCAGGTGAAACATATCGGCCCAGTGTTACACTTTCGCTCAGCAGTACTGCCCTTCCCGAAGTCATATCGGAGACTGCCGATTTCAGTCTTTCAGTGTCCTCCTTAGGGCAGCTGATCACCGCGCTTACAGTATCAGTGTATTCTATGTCTCCAAGATCAAAGCCTTTGTCAGCAGCGTAATTTGTTATTTTGCTGAGGTGGGTGTAATCGAATGAATACCTGAGCAGAGAGCTTTCTTTCACGTCACAGATTCCCGCAGCTTCTATCCCCAGCTTTGCGGCATGCGTGTATGCCCTCGCTAAACCGCCTGTGCCGAGTTTTATTCCGCCGAAGTATCTGGTTATCACTATTGCCACATTTGTCAGCTCCTCGGCCGTTATAAGCTTCAGAACGGGCATGCCCGATGTGCCCTGCGGCTCTCCGTCATCACTTGCCCACTGATGTTCGCTTCCTGCTCCGCATACAAAGGCCGGTACATTATGAGTCGCGTCCTTATACTTTTCTTTTATGCCCGCAATGAAAAGCCTCGCCTCCTCAGGCGTTTCCACCGGGGAGACGTGAGCTATGAAGCGTGACTTCTCAATTACATATTCCGCCTCGCCGTATTCATAAACGGATCTGTATAAAAACATGTGGCCTCTTTTACAGGATGTACTTGTCTACATCGACTTCCCTGATCTTTTCACCAAGCTTGTCAAGCACGTACTCCCTGTCGATCAGTACGTCTGTCATCTCAGGATCAGGCAGATTGTACGATATGTCCTCGAGAAGGATCTCAAGGATGGTATGGAGTCTTCTTGCGCCGATGTTCTCCGTCTCTTCGTTCATGATATACGCGAGATTTGCAATCTCATCGATAGCGTCATCCGTGAACTCCACTTTGACGCCTTCTGTCTCCAGCAGGGCCTTCTGCTGCTTTGTAACAGCGTTCTCAGGCACTGTCAGGATCTTCTTGAAGTCTTCCTTGTCGAGATTGCTGAGCTCAACATTGATAGGGAATCTTCCCTGAAGCTCCGGAATAAGGTCGCTTGGCTTCGATACATGGAAAGCGCCGGCTCCGATAAACAGCATATGATCCGTCTTGACCGGACCGTATTTTGTATTTACGACACTGCCTTCGACTATAGGCAGAATGTCTCTCTGGACGCCCTCTCTCGAAACGTCAGCTCCCGATCTCATTCCGCTTCCGGATGCGATCTTGTCGATCTCATCGATAAAGATGATGCCGTTCTGCTCAGCGTTCTGGAGAGCCTCGTCTGTCAGCTGATCCATATCGATGAGCTTCTGTGCTTCCTGCTCTCTGAGAATGCGTCTGGCATCGCTGACCTTGCATTTCTTTTTCTTGGTCTTCTTAGGCATCATGCTGTCGAAGATGTTGCCTATGGCTATCATGCCTTCGTTCTGGTTGTCAAGCTGATTTGTCTTAGGTACATCGTCCACCTCGATCTCTACAATGTGATCCTCGAGGAGGCCTGCACGGAGCTGCTCTCTCACCTGGTCTCTGGCCATCTTGATGTCAGCAAACTCCCTGCTGGATTCGTACTCTTTCTGCTTGTTTTCTTCGTACTCCTGTCTCTGAGTCTTGTATCCGAGGTTGCCGAAGATATTGCCGAGCTGTACTCCGCCGTTGCTTTCACTCTTAGGAGAAGGTACGATCGACTTGACGATAATATCTTCCGCTAAAACATCGGCCATCTCAGCATTCTCATCCATTCTCTTCTGCTTGCTGAGTCTCATTGATGCTTCAACGAGATCTCTGATCATTGAGTCCACGTCACGTCCTACATATCCGACCTCTGTGAACTTTGTAGCTTCGACCTTTACAAACGGAGCATCCATGAGCTTCGCCAGTCTGCGGGCGATCTCTGTCTTTCCTACTCCCGTAGGGCCCATCATGAGGATGTTTTTAGGTGAGATCTCTTCCCTCATCTCTTCGGGGAGAAGGCTCCTTCTGTAGCGGTTTCTCAGTGCGATCGCTACATACTTCTTTGCCTCGTCCTGGCCGATGATATATTTGTCGAGCTCCGCGACTATCTGTTTCGGAGTCATGTTTTTGATATTGTCTGCCATGGTCTCCTCCTAAAGCTTTTCTACTGTAATGTTATTGTTTGTGTAGACACAGATGTTGGAAGCGATCTCGAGAGACTTTCTGACGATTGTCTCTGCGTCCAGGTCTGTGTTCTCAAAAAGTGCCACAGCTGCTGAATAAGCGTAGTTTCCACCGGAACCGATGGCTACAACGTCCTTATCCGGAGAAATAACTTCTCCGTTTCCGGAAATAACGAGCAGATCGTTCTCGTCAGCGACTATCATGAGGGCTTCGAGGCTCCTCATCGCCTTGTCTGATCTCCAGTACTGTGCCAGATCCACAGCAGCTCTCTTGAGATTGCCTGCGTGCTCTCCGAGCTTGTTTTCGAACTTCTCAGTAAGTGAGAAAGCGTCAGCAACAGAGCCCGCAAATCCTGTGAGCACCTTATCTTTATAAATCTTTTTTACTTTTTTTGCGCCGTTCTTCATGATGGTTGTCTCACCCATCGTTACCTGTCCGTCGCCGCCGATGGCGATGTCTCCGTCAGGTCTTCTGACTGCGCATATCGTAGTTGCATGAAACTGTATCATTTCTTTTTCTCCTTATATTTGCACTCAGGGTTGGAGCACTTTACCGTGCCGCTCTTGCCTTTGGTCCTTACCAGCATGGACCCGCAGTCCGGGCATATTTCCCCTGTAGGCTTGTCCCAGAATACCACATCGCATTCAGGATATCCGCTGCATCCATAGAACAGCTTGCCTGATTTGCGTCCTTTCTTTTCGATTATGTCCTTACCGCACTTAGGGCATCTGACACCTGTCGATTTAACTATAGGCTTGGTGTTCTTGCATTCCGGGTATCCCGTGCATGCAAGGAATCTTCCGAACCTGCCTTCCTTTATTGCCATTGGCTTGCCGCAGATCTCGCATACTTCATCGGAAAGGACTACTTCCTTCTCAATGCGCTCCACCTCTCTGTCAGCGACCTTGAGCTCTTCGCTGAAGCCCTTATAGAAATCAGATATGACTTTCTTCCAGTCTTTCTCGCCCAGTTCTACACTGTCGAGGTTGTCTTCCATCTCGCCTGTGAACTTAACATCCACGATATCCGTGAAATAATCCTGCAGTATACCTATGACATCAAATCCGAGTTTTGTAGGCTCCAGGGCCTTTTTAACGCGCTTGACGTACTTTCTGTTAACGAGCACGGATATGATGGAAGCGTATGTACTCGGTCTGCCGATGTTCTTTTCTTCCATCTCCTTTACGAGACTTGCTTCGGTGTATCTTGCCGGCGGCTGGGTAAACTTCTGCTCTTTGATCAGCTTCTCGAGATCGAGGACCTGTCCTTCTTCAAGCTTAGGCACATTGACTTCGCCTTCAGGGCCGGTAGTCGTCTTGTAAACCTTTTTCCAGCCGTCGAATGTCATTCTGGCTCCATTTGCCCTGAACTGATACCTTCCGTTATTGATGAGCACCTGCATGGTGTCGAATTCTGCAGCTGCCATACGCGATGCTACAAATCTCTTCCAGATAAGATCGTAAAGCTTGTACTGATCCTGAGTCAGAGAATCCTTTATCATGGAAGGCTCGAGCGTCACATCTGACGGTCTGATAGCCTCATGCGCATCCTGCATCGCCTTGTTCCTGTTGGAGAAGACGTTGTTGCCTACGTATTCAGCACCGTATTTTTCTGAAATATACGATGAAGCTGCCGCAACGGCCTGCGATGATACTCTCACGGAATCGGTCCTTATGTATGTAACCAGACCTCTTGCCCCGATGCCCTTGAGGTTGATGCCCTCATAGAGTTGCTGAGCTACCTGCATGGTCTTGCTTGTCTGGAACCCCAGCTTTATGGAAGCATCCTGCTGCATGCTGGATGTAGTAAACGGAGCATAAGGTTTTGTTTTCCTTTTACCTTCTTTTATGGAGCCGACGATGTATTCGCCCTCAGCAAGCTCCGCCTCTATGGCATCAGCGGCTTCCTGGTTTTTTACCACCGCTTTTCTTCCGCCTATCTTGCTGAGTTCTGCAACAAAGCCGTCGCCGAAGTCAGCGGCTATACGCCAGTATTCTTCAGGAATGAATGCCAGGATCTCACGCTCCCTGTCGCAGATAAGCTTAAGAGCTGCGGACTGAACGCGTCCTGCCGAAAGGCCCCACGACACCTTCTTCCAGAGCAGCGGGCTTATCTGATATCCCACAAGCCTGTCGAGGACTCTTCTTGCCTGCTGAGCGTCAACGAGATTTGTATCGATCGCTTTAGGTTCCTTAATGGCATCCTGAACGGTCTGCTTGTTGATCTCGTTGAACATAACGCGGCATTTGGCGTCAGGATCCATATCAAGGATATGTGCGAGATGCCATGATATGGCCTCTCCCTCACGGTCAGGGTCCGTTGCGAGCAGCACCTTTGATGCTGCTGAGGCTTCCTTCTTGATCTCCTTGATGGTATCGCCCTTACCTCTTATATTTATGTATTCCGGTTCGAAATTGTCTTCTATGTTTACGCCCAGTCTGCTCTTTGGAAGATCCCTTACATGACCGACTGACGCAATGACTTTATACTTCGAGCCGAGGTACTTGCTTATTATCTTTGCCTTTGAAGGCGACTCTACAACCAGCAGAGTTTTATTGGCTTTCGCCGGTGCTTTCGTCGCTTTTTTTGAAGCTGCCATTAACTTCTCCTTTTATATATAATGTAGAATTTTTACAATTTGAAACTTTAGCACATTTTGCCGATGTGTCAAGTGTTTTATTCTTCACATTATCTTGCAGATCATCTGCTGAGGTATATTCTTCCGGCGTAGCTCTCCACTATTCCCTTTATCTCCATGACCGTTACAAGCGAATTGGCAAGTCCCGGACTGAAGCCCGTTCCGCTGATGATTTCCTCCATTGTTGCTCCGCTCATCTGCCTTACTACATCGAAAATTCTGCGCTCGTCCGGGTCCAGATCGTTATTGACAATACTCGTCTTCTTTGGCATGGCTCCTATATCTCTTATCATGTCGTCAATGATAATAAGGGGAACAGCGCCGTCCCGGATAAGAAGATTGCAGCCTATACTTGTCTGACTGTTTATATTGCCGGGTACCGCGTAAACGGTGCGTCCCTGCTCGGTCGCATATTTTGCGGTAATAAGAGAGCCGCTGTCAAGCCCGGCTTCAACGACCACCAGCGCTTCGGAAAGACCGCTTATGATCCGGTTCCTGGCCGGGAAGCTGCTTTTGAATCCTTCAGTTTCAGGCGGATACTCGCTTACGACAAGCCCTCCGTTATCAAGGCCTCTCATCATAAGGCTCCGGTTGCGCTGAGGAGTCATGTGATCTATGCCGCTTCCGAGCACGCCTATCACCTTGCCATCAGCTTCCAGAGCTCCCTCGTGAGAATAACCGTCTATGCCGAGCGCGAGGCCCGATGTTACGACCATACCGCTTTCCGCCAGTCTCCTGCCTATCATAAGCGCCACGTTTTTCCCATAAACCGTATTTTTTCTTGCTCCTACCACGCCTACCGATCTTTCGTTCAGTAGCGATATGTTTCCGGCGCAGTAAAGCTGTGCCGGAGGATTGTGTATTTCCCTCAGCCTGGCAGGGTATTCGACCGAATCAATATCTATCTTTACTGTTTCTATCATCTCATTTATCCCTCCTGTACCCGGTATCCCAGAGCTTCGGCAATATGCTCTTTTTTTATATCTTCACTTGCATCCAGATCCGCTATCGTTCTTGCTACCTTCAGAGTCCTGTTAAGTCCTCTTGGAGACATTGCAAAAGCATCATATGCCCTTTTCATGAACTTTTCTTCTTCCGGACCCAGGCAGCAGTATTTTTTGAGATCGTGATCGGGGATCTCCGAATTAAAGAATTGCTGCCCTCTTTCAGCAGCAAACTTAAGAGCATCTTCCACCTGCGCTCGCATTTCTCCGGTAGTAAGGCCTTTGTTTCCTCCCTTGAGTTCGCCGTATCCTACTTTTTCCATGGTGATCTTCATATCTATCCGGTCCATTATTGGGCCGCTGAGTTTTCGTCTGTATCTGTCAAGGTCTGCCTGAGTGCATGTGCATTCTCTGTCAGGATCGCCCAGGAATCCGCACGGGCAGGGATTAGCTGCCATTACAACCTGGAAATTGCATGGGAATGTATAAGCCTCGCCTTTTCTGAAATGCGTTATCTTTTTTTCTTCTATCGGTATCCTCAGGGATTCTATAACATCCTTATTGAACTCACAGACTTCATCAAGAAATAGCACTCCGTTATGCGCGAGGGTTATCTCTCCCGGTACCGGATACGCTCCGCCTCCTACCAGACCTGCTCTGCCTATGGTGTGATGAGGTGCCCTGAAAGGTCTTTTATATCTTAAACGTATGCTGTCAGAGCCCCGGCCTGCGACCGATCGCACTATTGCAGTCTCAAGCAGCTCGCGATCGGTCATCGCGGGCATGATGCCGGCCATTCTGCCCGCGATCATGGTCTTTCCGCATCCCGGACTGCCGACCATGAGCAGGCCGTGCCTTCCCGCTGCCGCTATTACTACAGCCCTTTTGGCATTCTCCTGTCCGGCCAGATCAGCAAAGTCAGGATCATCCCTGCTGTATTCCTGTCCATCATTAACGGGCCTGAATATCTGAATGACATCCTCAGGTTTCACTTTGCTTACTGAGCCCTCTGAAAGGGCCTTTAACGCGGCTTCCTCGGGATCCATGGATAAGAGCATTGCACATTCCCTCAGGCAGGACACAGCAAAAATATTGCCTCCGGCCAGAGAAGCTTCGGCCCTGTTTGCCTCCGGTACAATAATTCCTTTCAGACCTGTCTCTTTCATGTGGAGCATCATCGGGAGCGCAGCTTCCACTCCAAGCACTCTTCCATCGAGTGCCAGCTCACCAATTATCCCCCATTTATCGAGCATGCGTGATCTTATGCAGCCCTCACTTGCAAGTATCCCCGCAGCTATAGGAAGATCAAGGCAGCTTGAATTTTTATGCAGGCTTGCAGGTGTAAGGTTCACTGTAATGCGGCCTTTGGGGAATTCATACCCGGAATTGATGATCGCGTTTTTTATCCTTTCACGCGATTCCATAACCATGGTTGAAGCAAGTCCTGACATTCCTATTCCGGGAAGGCCTCTTGTAATATCGGTCTCAACAAAAACTTCTCTGCCCACCATGCCCTTACAGACTGACGATCTTGTTCTGCTGTACATTGCGCACCTCACATGCAGTTTTCTATCAGCTCTGTCATTATCTCGTACACATCAAAAGACACTTTGTTCCACTGCATCCTTCGTCCCTGCAGATATTGCTCTGCCGCTTTTTTTATGCGCAGCTGTTTTGTTGCCGTCACAGCTTCTGAAGGATAACCATACTGATTCCCATTCCGGGTTTTTACTTCAACAAAATGAAGGACTCCGTTTTTGATTGCAATTATGTCTATCTCGCCTGCTTTTGTTCTGTAGTTTCTTTCTATCACCTGGTATCCTGAATTTGTAAGCAAATCTGCCGCAAAGTTCTCCCCAATATCGCCCACATTTTTTCTGTACCTCATTTAAAAACCTCCTTATGTTCCACGTGCGATAATGGTAGCAACAGGGTCCGTCAGCTGTCGAACGTAAAAAGCACTTATTCCAACAAAAAATGACCTTTTTCAGGTCATTTTCACGGTTTTTTGTTTTAGATGTCAGCTTATCGATTAAGAACGAACTTTTCTATTGCCAGCGCGACTCCGTCATCGTCATTGCTTGCAGTAACGTAGTCAGCATGATCCTTAAGTCCTCCCCATGCATTTGCTACTGCTACTCCTATCCCGGCAAGCTCAAGCATAGCCTGGTCGTTTGGAGCGTCGCCGCAGCACATAAGTTCATCAGTACTGATGCCAAGTTTATCTGCAAGCCAAAGAAGAGCTGTCTTCTTACTGGTATTGGGGCCGCCTACCTCAAGATTGCTCATAAAGGACGTTGTAACATTGGCATTCTCTATGGCGCATATTTTCGGCTTTGCCTCAGCCAGCAGTTCAAGAGTCCGGAAAACGAAATTTACGTTCTCTATTTCATCCTTATGCTCCAGCATCAGAGCCGTAACATCAGGCACAGGTCTCCTGCTCCACAGGACATAATCCGCTTTTCTGAATTCGCAGCCGTTCTCTTTAACGTCTTCATAATATGACTCGTCTACATATGCCTTGCCATCTATAAAGACTTCGATATCCGCTTCAGTCTCTGCCTTTAACTCCGCTATTCTTTCAACAGCTTGAGGATCAAGAAACTCGCTGTATATCGGTTCGCCGCTGTGCATGCGGTTTACATGCGCGCCATTTGATGTGATAGCATACTCGATCCCCGCAACATCCTTTATATGCTTTGGAAGAGATGCGTATGAGCGTCCTGTGGATACGACGATATGTGCTCCTGCAGCTGCCGCATCTTCAAGAGTCTTTACTGTCCGTTCAGAGATGCCTCCTGCACTGTCAAAAGTAGTGCCGTCCAGGTCAAGCGCCACCATCTTAATATTCTTTTTTAACAGTTCTGCTTCTCTTTTCATAATCAATAATCAGTAAATAGCCGCACCCAAAAGGATGCGGCTGTTTAAAACCTATTTATGGAATAATGACTATTCCTCTTCCTTAGCCTCTTCTGCCGCTTCTGCTTCTTCAGCAGGAGCTTCCTCTGCTGCAGGTTCTTCTGCAGGGAGAGTAGCCTTGATGCTCAGGCTGATCCTTCTCTTGTCAGGATCGATCTCCATGATCTTGACGTTTACAGTCTCGCCAACCTTGAGTTCGTCAAATACGTTCTCAACTCTCTTGTTAGCGATCTCGGAGATGTGTACGAGTCCGTCCAGGCCTGCCTCGAGTTCTACGAATGCGCCGTAATCCTTGATCTGTACGACTTTGCCCTCGAGTACATCGCCTACCTGATACTTCTCGCCAACGAGTGTCCATGGCTCAGGCTGGGTCTGCTTGAGACCGAGGCTGATCTTGCCCTTCTCTTCGTTGAGGGAGAGGATCTTAACATTGATGATGTCGCCGATCTTGAGAACTTCTTCAGGGTGTTTAAGCTTACCCCAGGAAATCTCAGAAATGTGGAGAAGTCCATCGACTCCGCCTATGTCTACAAATGCGCCGTAGTCAGTAAATCTCATTACCTTACCCTCGACGATATCGCCGACGTTCAGGTTCTCCCAGATCTCAGCTACAGCTTTGCGCTTCTCATCAACCAATATGGCCTTTCTTGAGAATACTGCTCTGTTACGCTTGGTATCTACTCTGATTACTCTGACATCGAAAGTCTGACCGAGGAACTCTTCTGCGTTTTCGACATATCTGTCGGAAAGCTGCGACATAGGAATGAAGCCTGTGATCTCCTTGTAAGCTGCGATGACACCGCCGTTCACTGCTCTTGTGAGTGTGACCGTGATATTCTCTCTGTTTTCCATCGCTGCTTCAAGCTCTGCGTAGTTCTCAACTGCCACAAGTCTCTTTGTTGAAAGCATGATTCCGCCTTCACCATCGTCGGACTTGATGACTTTCGCCTTGATCTCGTCCCCTACCTTGTACAGGTCTGCGAGGGTCTGGCCCTCTTCCATTGCAACCTCGTCTGACCTTAAGATACCATCCTTCTTGCAGCCCATGTTGACGATAACAGCATCGCTCATAACCTGATCAACTTTGCCGTCAATAATATCGCCTGGCTTTGGTAAACGTAAAGATTTCTCAATGTCATCCATGAAATCCATCATTGGATTCTGTTCCATACTTTTGTTGACATTTTCGCTCATGTGGGAAATAACCTCCTTGATAATCCACTCGGGCGTCGAAGCGCCCGCTATGCAACCAATTTTAGTATATTTTGTCAACCTATTCAACAGTAAATTATTTGCATTTTCGATAAATACACTGTTTTTATTGTTTTTTTTCGCAATCTCATACAGCTTTCTGGAGTTGGAACTGTGTTCGTCGCCTATAACTATCATTGCGTCGACCTGAGACGCGAGTTCTGCGCAGCTTTCCTGCCTTTCCCGCGTTGCGTTGCATATTGTATTGCGGATATCACAGCTGATTCCTGCCCTGTCAAAAACTGAAAGCACCTCATTAAGAAGCTCTTCCTTGATGGTCGTCTGGCATACAATTATTGGCTCTGAACCTTTAAGCTTATCAACCTCGGCATAGGCCTCTTCTGCATTGCCTATTACATGCGCGCTGTATCCGCACCATCCGTTGGTTGCCTTTACTTCCTGATGCTCCCTGTCACCTATAACAACTACAGGGATGCCAGCCTCATGAGCTTTGGAAACGATGTCATGTATCTTCTTAACGAAGACGCATGTTGTGTCTATCAGCTCAATGCCTCTTTCAGCAGCTTTGTCGTAAAACTCCCGCGGCTCGCCGTGCGATCTGACGATAACAGTATCGCCCTTATCTGCCTCATCCAGAGACTCGATCATGGTAACGCCCATTGACTCCAGCCTCTTTACTACATCCTTGTTGTGAATAAGGTATCCGCATGTAAACAGACGGCCCTGACGGTCTTTCTTATCAGCCTCACTGAAGGCCATGTCTATTGCCCTGTTTACACCGAAGCAGAATCCCGAATGTTTTGCTCTGATTATTTCCACGTTTTTTCTCTCTTCCAAAAGGTGGCCGGCGGGATAGCCGCCGGCCAGAATTTTTACATTTCGAATTGTTGCTGAACAGTTTAGAACTTGCCTGCTGTTGCTGCTTCTTCAACGGAAACTGCTACGGATACAGTCATTCCTACCATAGGGTTGTTGCCTGCTCCGATGAGACCCATCATCTCTACGTGTGCAGGTACCGAGGAGGAGCCTGCGAACTGAGCGTCAGAGTGCATACGTCCCATTGTATCTGTCATGCCGTATGATGCAGGACCTGCAGCCATGTTGTCAGGATGCAGTGTACGTCCTGTACCGCCGCCGGAAGCTACTGAGAAGTACTTCTTGCCGGCTTCAAGTCTTTCCTTCTTGTATGTACCTGCTACAGGATGCTGGAATCTTGTAGGGTTGGTCGAGTTACCTGTGATGGAAACGTCTACATTCTCTTTCCAAAGGATAGCTACGCCTTCCTGTACATCATTTGCGCCGTAGCAGTTGACCTTTGCTCTTGGGCTCTCAGGATCCTTGGAGTAGCACTTTCTGAATACTTCCTTGAGCTCGCCTGTGAAGTAGTCATACTCTGTCTCAACGTATGTAAATCCGTTGATTCTGGAGATGATCTGAGCTGCGTCCTTGCCGAGACCATTCAGGATTACTCTGAGCGGTTTCTGACGTACCTTGTTAGCCTTGGAAGCGATACCGATAGCTCCCTCAGCAGCAGCGAAAGACTCGTGACCTGCAAGGAATGCGAAGCACTCAGTATCCTCTTCGAGGAGCATCTTTCCGAGGTTGCCGTGTCCGAGACCGACTTTGCGGCGGTCAGCTACGGAACCAGGGATGCAGAATGCCTGGAGGCCTTCGCCGATAGCTGCAGCTGCGTCAGCAGCCTTGCGGCAACCCTTTTTGATGGCAATTGCAGCACCTACTGTATATGCCCACTTTGCGTTTTCAAAGCAGATTGGCTGGATATTCTCGATCATGTGATAAACATCGAGACCTGCATCCTTTGTGATCTGTTCTGCTTCTTCGATAGATCCGATACCGTACTCAGCCAGCTTGGAAAGGATCTGTTTTTCTCTTCTATCGTAAGATTCAAATGTAATCATGTCTCTTTCCTCCCTGTACTATTCTTTGCGCGGATCAATCAGTTTAGCAGCATCAGCAACGCGTCCGTACTGGCCGGATGCCTTCTCGATGGCCTTTGCCGGGTCATCACCTGCCTTGATGAAGTCCATCATCTTTCCGAAGTTAAGATACTTGTAACCAATTATCTCATCATCTTCGTCAAGAGCAAGCTGTGTGATATAACCTTCAGTGAGGTCGAGATATCTTGGGCCTTTCTCAAGAGTGCCGTATGTAGTTCCGACCATGGATCTTGTTCCCTTGCCGAGGTCCTCAAGACCTGCTCCGATCTGGAGGCCGCCTTCTGAAAAAGCACTCTGGGAACGTCCGTAAACGATCTGCAGGAAGATCTCTCTCATTGCTGTGTTGATAGCATCACATACAAGGTCTGTATTGAGAGCTTCGAGCACGGTGAGACCCGGAAGGATCTCTGCTGCCATAGCTGCGGAATGTGTCATTCCGGAACATCCGAGAGTCTCTACAAGTGCTTCCTGGATGATGCCGTCCTTAACGTTAAGTGAAAGCTTGCAGGCTCCCTGCTGAGGTGCACACCAGCCAACACCGTGGGTGTATCCTGAAATATCGGATATCTGCTGTGGCTTTACCCACTTTCCTTCTTCAGGAATCGGTGCAGAGCCGTGATGTACTCCCTGGTGAACAGGGCACATGCCTTTCACTTCTGCTGAATAAATCATAATAGTAACCTCCTGATCATCAGTGAAATTGAAATCTAGCTTATACACATCCATTGTATCTCATACATGGAAATACAACAAGCTTTGTTTGACTGAAATAGATTATGCCTATACTTCGAAATCGCAGGCTACCGATCCGCTGCGGACCTCATGCATGCGTTTTTTGACCGGCATATGGACTGGATGTGTCTGATAAGCATCGAAAGCTTCCCTGTTCTCGAACAATGTAACCAGCGCCAGATCGTAGGATCTCTCACTGTGCAGTATGTCGGCTCCCGCCTCCAGCTCAAGCATTCCCTCTATCCTTCCCTTCATGCCGTAGAAGTTCTTCACAAGCTGAGGGATCTCGTCCTTGAACTCATCCTTTATTTTGAACATTACGATATGTCTTATCATAAATATGTCCTCCACTTTCAGTTCACAATATCTCCTGATTGATTATAAAGTGTAGGAACATGGATTTGCAATAAAACGGATCAGTTCATGCTGTTTTCCAGTCGTAAAACCGATTTGTCCAGAAACATCTTCAGACGGTTTATATCCCCGGGTTCCGCTACTGATCGTATGCGCTCTGCCATCTCACGCTCCTCCCTGATGTTCTTGTTAAGTATCCTGTCGGCGAACAGTACGATTTTATATCTGAAATCCAGCTTCTTAACATCCGGATAATAGAGAAGCCTGAGACTGTTTATGTCAACTTTGCCGCCCTTTGAGTAGACAAGTTCCGGCTCAAGCAGGTAGCTCTCTGCTCCTATCAGGTGGTCTGATGTATTCTCGCTCATACTTATCAGGTTGCGTATGAGCAGCATTTTGTCATAAAGATTCATTGCAGACGGATCGAGTCTGCTGAGCCCTGCAGGTTTATAGCTGAATGAGTAGTTACCGCTTTCTTTTACAATAGACATCCTCACAAAGTTTTTGCAGTAATTCTCAGTAAGTATCTCTTCAACATATGAGGGCATCCTGTAGCCCGTCATGTTCTGATTTATCCTTTGCATGTATCCCTCCTTTTCTAGCCTCCGCATTTGCTGCATGCCGTATACCCGCGCTTCAGCGCTGTACCCCTGTCTATCTCTATGTAATTTCTCTGCAGCGACGCACAGCCCGGAAGATGATAGTCCTCTCCGTCGGACGGGAAATAATATACCAATGCCCCGGTATCTGCCCTTCCGCTGTGACATAACGGGCATGCTTTGTACTTCCTTTTTAATGACGCAGACAATGCTGTGGAAGTTGATGCCGCTCTAAGGAAAGTGCATCCTTTTGAGTGATATTTTTCGCCCCTTTTGGGGAATATATATACGGCTTCGGCATCTTCATCCGCAAACTCTTCAGCGGTCATATTGCTTTCATCGCGCTCACGGCCTACATAAGCTCTGGTCGCCACTGCAAGATCGTAATCTGCCTCTGCTTTTATGCCGAGAGGATTATTCGTCTTCAATGACAGCCTGTAATCAACAAGCAGCAGTTCGTCTATTCCCCATCTCTCGCATCTGAAGCCTGCGTCAATGAGTTTTGCGGAATGCACCTGTGAATGATTATCCTCTATCTCCTTTCTTATCCTGTGAGGAAGCGCTATTGAAGTATCTGCCATGACAGCCTCGGCTGCTCCGCGCCTGAGTTCGCCGGCAGCTATGAACGTGCAGTCTTCTATACACGCGTACATCAGTATCACCGAGCTCATTACGATAACTGCTATGATGAAGACAGGCAGGGATATTGCGGCTTCAGTCAGATAGCTTCCTCTTTTATTTATACGCATCTTCAAATTCATGGCTTTTACCATTTGCCTCTATGGTGAATCTGACTCCGGTGTAATATTCAAGCATGTTGAAATCCGCATAGTATCTGTACTTCATGTTTATCTGTATCAGGTCCATTATCCTCAGGAGCCTTACATTATCGTTCAGAGAAGCAATCATTATCATGAGGTATTCGTCGTAATTCAGTCCTTCACTGAACTGCGTGACTGTATTTATTTTTCCCGAAAGGCCGGACAGCTCACCCTGATTCTCCTCGAGAAGTTTTCTTGATTCATCATCCAGTTTGTCTTTGACCTTATCTGATCCGAGTACCGAAGATATATCAGTCTTCCACTGATCCGGTGATTTCAGCACAGGGACTCTTCTGTCGTGATAAAGGTCCTCAAGGTCTTCTTCTGTTTCGAGAGCCGCCCAGGCCTCTGCTATAAGAAGCTGTGTAGCAGCGCCAAGCGGACCGGGTGTTATTGTCTCAGCTATTGAAACTATCAGCTCAACCTTTGCCGGATCCTTGTATAAAGCAACCAGATTCAGGGCATTTCTTGCAATAAAAAGTCTTTCTCTAACAGCTCTGTAGTTTTTTTCATCGTCTGTACTTCCTCTTATCACATATTCCCATTCGTTTACCAATAAGTGATTTTTGTCATCTGACTTGGTAACATGGTTGTCAAAGCACTTTTCCAGAAGTACCACCTCTGCGCCTGCACCTGAAAGCATCCCCATCAGACCATTCTCGTCTCCTGCAGACCTGGCTCTTTCGGTAAGCTCCTCACCTGACACACTGCCGCCGGTTCCATGTGACGGCAGTGTGTCAATGACAACAGGATTGCTGATAACGCGTCCCTCTTCATCAAAACCTTCACCTGTATCAAGATCACGGTATTCCCTTCCTCTTCCGTTAACTATTTCGGACGCCGCGTTTCCGGCGAATCCGAGCCTTAATGCTTTTCTGAAGTTTGCCGGATCACCAAGTTCATAACCTGTAAGGTCTGCGTTTGCACCCTTTATGTGAGCACCCAGTCTGCCTTGAGTTGAATACTTCAGATACGAATCCAGCTTTGCAGTTACATCGTCATCATTTCCGAAATATGCCATGATCGAATAGTCATCAAGCAGATGTATATCGTATTCAGACAGTATGGCCCTGGTCCACAGTCTCCCAAAAGTCTCGCATTCACTGCTTACGACCATTCTTCTGGAAGCACCTATGGCTCCTGCAATACAAAGCGCAAATCCCGTGAATATTATTGCTAACATCACAAGTGACGAGCCTTTCTTATTCATGATCGATTCAATCAAGTGCTTCACCGCTTCTCACCAGAAAATCCTCGTTTATCAGATATGTCTTTATCTCAAGTCTTTTGCTTACATTCCTCCTGAGTACACCGCCTCTCAGAAGAACCACCTCCTCTGCTGTTTCATAAGTGCGCAGCATTACACCCTTGTATGTATCCTGAACCTCAAGAGCTTTCCTGTGTTCTTTGATCCCGGTCGAAAGAATATCAAGATAAAACACAAACAGTCTTATGAGCAGCATTGCGGTGATAAGAATGAGCGGAAGGGATATCGCTGCTTCGACCATCTGCGATCCCCTCTTGTTTTTCAGGTATCCTGTTACCTTCATAATCAGAAATTCGCCGCGTCAAGATTTCCGAATATTCGGTTCACAAAGTCCACTACAGAAGACTTGAATATTATTCCTACAGCGACTGCGATGGCTACGAGTATCGCTACCTGCACCATCTCCATTCCTTTTTTGTTGCCGAACAAAACGGCTATCCTGGTTCTTATTCTTTTCATCGATCCTCTCCTTTCTTTTAAATGTTCATAAGCGCGGGTGCCATCGTTATGACTATCAGGAGTATCAGCAGCAAGCCCAGTGGATAGGACATTTTTGTATCTATAGACTTGCCACACTCTCTGGCTACCGTTTTCCGTTCGTCCCAAAGATATCTGCTCTCGCGCTCAAGACTTTCGATCACATCGCTTCCTCTTTTTTCGTTTTCAATGAGAATAGCGGCTATCCTGATCATTTCCTTTACATCATGCTTTACCGCATATTCATTTATTACCTGCGCTGTACTTATACGGTGACCATCCGTAGCTTCCCTCAGTCCGGCCAGATCTCTCTCAAACGAACTGCACGATTTGCCTGTTTCATAACCGGCACTGATGGTGTCGAAGGCATCGCTGAGAATGAGTCCTGCATTCATCATCAGATAAAGCTGATTGCAGAACCTCGGAAGTCCCCTCATAATGGATCTGCGTTCTTCTGCCGCAGTACTGTCACCCTTCATGGAACTTGCTGCCATAAGGATTACAAGGCTCACATACATTAGCGGTATTATCACTATTATCGGACCTGCACCCTGCTCTGCACTCATCCATCTGACAGCAGTTCCGTCAGGCAGCTTTAAAGGCAGTTTTATCTTCTTTCCTCTCGAATACTCTATGCCGCTTATCATGTTGTCTACAGCTGCATCTATCTCGGCCTCACGGCTTTCAGCTTTGCTTATTCTTATTCCGCTATGTCCATCTGATTCCGCCTGAAGAGTAAGTATCACATCACGCGTTATGATCTCACTACCGTCTCTAATCTCCAGGCTGAGGTCATACCTTTCGCTTCTGTCGAGGTTCCTTCTGTTTATGCCTACGATGTTTCCATTCCTGTCAGCAATAAGTTTCCCGCTTTCTTCCGGACCTTTAACAACAAGAGCGAGTATCAGAAGTGCGGTCACCAGTGTAACGGCATATATTCCGGACATCAGTTTCTTATCGTGCAGCAGCTTTTTAAACCTCAACATTTGTGATCCTCTGTATCATTGCATATATTCCTATGTTGGACGCCAGTACTGCTGTCATAATGACACGTCCTGCAACCGTCTCGTATAGTGGTGCTATGTAGTCCGGAGCAGTAAGATTAAGGAACAGGATGATGACCACCGGCATTGCGAATATCACCAGACCTTCCGACTCCTTTCTCCTGACAAGTTCTTCTATCTCTCTGTCTATACTCATCTTCTCAATGATGACCCCTGCTGCCTTCCCAAGAGCTGTTATCAGACTTGCTCCTGTCGTCTTGCAGATAGAATAGACCGTAACAAAGTCTTTAACGTCCTCAAGCCCTGAAGCATCAGCAAGGTCACGCAGCACACCAACATCGTTCTCACCTCCTGTTTCCATCCTCTCGTATGCTTTTGAAAGATCTCCAGCCAGTATTGACCGTTTTCCATATATGTTCAGGAGTGACGGGATGGATTCAGATATGGCATCCTTCATGGACCGGCCTGCGCCTATGGCTGTAGATGCCATGAAGAGGAAATCCTTGAACTCCGCCATGTACCTTCTGCGTCTGCTTTTGATAATGCTGTCAGTGACGAAACCCTTTATTTTTCGTGAAAAAGGTATTATTACAACTGCAAACAATATGTTCCTGTACATCAGGTAAGAGATGATAAGACCTGACGCTGCAAGGCAGCTATAGAAAACAGTATTTTCCTTTCTGCTGAACTCATATTTCGAAAGCTCTGTCATTGCTATGCACCTATGCGCTCCTTTTACCTGTCATCATGGATTCGTAACCGCACCTTATCAGCCTCTCCCTGTCGCAAAGTCCGTTTCCCGTAGAAGCCAGTTTTCCGTCTTCACCTGCCTTATACAGATAGTTCAGCTTGTAATCCTTTCCGTCATAATCTGTCATTTCAGCCACTTCCTCTACATACCGCCGTCCTTTTGCGTCACGTCTTAAATGAATAAAGATGTCAATGGCATTCGCTATCTGATTCCTGACAGAGTCGACAGATACCTGAGAGTCTGTTAGATACATCGTCTCAAGTCTGTTCAGCATTCCCTTTATCGAATTGCCGTGGCCTGTAGACATGCTCCCGTCATGACCGGTATTCATAGCCTGTATCATATCGACCACTTCTTTTCCTCTGACCTCTCCTACGATTATCCTGTCCGGTCTCATACGCAGGCTTGTCCTTATAAGCTGTGTCATGCTGACCTCTCCCTTACCTATGGAATTTGCAGCGCGGCATTCCATCTGCACCTTGTTTTCTATATGACTGATTACAAGTTCCGCAGAGTCCTCTATCGTTATTACCCTCTCATTAGGCCCTATATACGCTGTCAGAGCGTTTAAGAAGGTAGTTTTACCGGATGATGTGCCTCCGCTTATAAAAACGTTGTATCCGCTTCTGACAAGCGCTGCGAGATCTTCTGCGCATTCACGGGAAAGGCTTGCGCAGCCTACGAGCTCATCCATCTCTATTTCCTTTTCCCTGAATTTACGTATAGTAAGGATAGGACCGTTCAGTGCAATGTTCCGCAGTACTCCGTTCACTCTGAAACCGCTCGGAAGTCTTGCATCAACGATAGGATTCGCCTCATTTATTTCCCTGTGCACATCGGATGCGAACATCCTTATCATCTCCTCAAGTTCCTCACAGGAGGTGAAAGCGTCGTCAATCCTCATCAGCATTTTTTCTCTTTCGACATATATACGGTCAGGGCCGTTGACCATTATCTCGTTGATAAGCGAATCTTCCAGCAGTTCGGTAAGTATCCCGTATCTGCCACTCAGTCTCCTGCGCATGCTGTCTATGATCATTACGGTCTCATGTGAGTTGGTTTTAAGAGAGATCGCAGATCCGAAGAACTCGTCCTCGCATTTTGTAAGTATTTCTTCTGCTGATGGCGGCTGATCGTTTTCTGTGATCCATTTCCTTACCGTCTTTACTATCCGGTCTATCTCATTCCCGTATTTTTTAACTGTTTCTGCCCTTGATACTTTCATCGCCGCCTGCCCCGAATATCTTCTTTAGACATTCATCCATTGTTATAACGTCTTCAGTGCCGCCTGTAAGCTTTATCCTGATAAGCTTCCTCATGGTATCTTCTCCCAGGATCTCCTCAATACCTGTTACTCTTCTTCCTCTTTCGAAGAGAACAATATTTTCAGATTCTTTCATGACCTCTATATTCTCCGGTCTGAAACAGCTGGCAGTATCTGCGATTATGGTGTCATATTGCTTTGAAAGCCCGAATATCAGCGTCCTGAGTTCATCTTCGTCAAGATATGCAACAGGATTGCGTCCTTTGCCCAGAAGCAATGAAGACACGCCGTAGCTGTCAGTATAGGTAACACCTTCAAGGCCGTTTTCTCTGCCGCATTGTATTGAATAAAGAAGCCGGGAAAGACTGTTTACTCTTACTTTGTCATTGACCCCGTAATCATTTATGTAGGACAGAGGCAGTATCAGCACGCTGCCGCCATGTGAATAGATGATATGACCTGCCAGAGCCCTGCAGCGTTCTGATGAATAGGAATCCGATTCACTGCAGACTGTGATGAGTTTTGCAGAGTGATCGATCCCGAGCCCCATACCGTGCCAGCGGTTATAGACAATAGAAAGCTCGGATATCATCTCGGGAATGCTGCAGAACTTGAAAATGGTGTTACACTCTTCGCCATCTTCTTTTTCAGAAGAAATAAGGAATACAGTTCTGGGCTTCAGTGCATTTAACACCTTGCTGTCCAGCTCTTTTGGCGGAATATCAGTAAGTATCACGCTTCCGGACGCCTCTTTTACATTGTTGCCAATGATGTTAACGAATATATCATTATCGTATGATGATAATTTGTGTACCAATGCGTCCCTGTATTCTGCATCTCTGATCAGTAATCCGAGCCTCATCTGTTCCTCCTGTGTACCTAACTATAGGCCAGGCTGATTCAAAAAGCTGTACAGATATCGCCGTTGAAAAATTGCAGAAAATCGTGTGAAATCAGACGTTTTGCGGACATAAAAAAAGAGCCTCCTCTGCTCTGCTGCAAAGGAGACTTATAATGGTGCGGACGAAAGGACTCGAACCTTCACGCCTAAGCACAAGAACCTAAATCTTGCGTGTCTGCCAGTTCCACCACGTCCGCGTATCGCAACAAGGAGGAACGCAGGCGAAGCCTGTGGTGTTTTTCCTTATTGCCACAAGTTTTTTAATAAAAAAAGGAATCCTCAGATTCCCTCTCTTGATGGTGACCCCACCGGGACTCGAACCCGGGTTACCGCCGTGAAAGGGCGATGTCTTAACCGCTTGACCATGGGGCCTAAAGAAAAAGCGGCGACGTCCTAATTTCCCAGAGGGTCACCCCCCAAGTATCATCGGCGCTAAGGAGCTTAACTACTGTGTTCGGGATGGGAACAGGTGGATC
>ONRQ01000028.1 GCA_900320285.1 uncultured Eubacteriales bacterium | reverse complement strand
AGGAACCGTGGGGCACACGGGGATAGCTCGTTGATACTCAAGCCGTTAGGCTTGTTGAGCGAGAAGCCCCCACTTCTACAAGTGGTGGGAGTATGTCACAGTGATCAGATGCGGAATAGGAAAAACTATAGAGATGAGCAAAGACAGCAAAGAGACTAAAACTGTTAAAAAACCTGTCATAGCAATCTGCTACGACTTTGATAAAACGCTCTCGCCTGACAACATGCAGGCGCAGGGCTATCTTCAGGCGATCCAGTACGAGAACCAGGATGAGTTCTGGAAGGAGACTATGGATCTGGCGCGCGCCAATTGCATGGACTCGAATCTTGCCTGGATGTATCTGATGCTCAAGGGCGCGCGCGGCAAGGAAATCTTCAGGCGCGACATGCTGGCGGGCTACGGTGCAAAGGTCAAGCTCTATGACGGTGTAAGCGAATGGTTTGACCGCATCTGCCGCTACGGCGAAGAGAAGGGCGTCACGGTAGAGCATTACATACTGTCGTCCGGCCTCAAGGAGATGATAGAGGGGACCTGCATCGCCGATAAGTTCACCATGATATATGCAAGCTCGTTCTTCTACGACGAGGACGGTGTCGCGATATGGCCGGCGCAGGTTGTCAATTACACCAGCAAGACGCAGTATCTTTTCAGGATTTCCAAGGGCGTGCTGGATGTGAATGATCCGGCTGTGAACGATTACTTCCCGCCTGAAGAGATCCGCGTACCTTTCACGAATATGGTATACATCGGGGACAGCGAGACTGATATCCCGTGCATGAAGCTGGTCAACAGCTACGGCGGTTATTCGGTCGGCGTCTATGACCCCGTGACCCTTGACAAACGCAGAGTCCTCAAGCTTATGGACGAGAACAGGATAGGGTACTATGCTCCTGCAGATTACACAGAGGGCTCTGAAATGGATGAGCTCATCAAGAGCATAATCGACAAAACGGCGGAATAACAATAAAAGGCTAAACAGAAAATGAAAAAAAGACGTATTACATTCAATTCACCGGTTGTTCTGACATTCGTGATCATCAGCCTCGGCGCCATGGTCGCTAACTATCTGACAGCCGGACTCAGCAATAAACTGCTGTTTATGACATATCACTCGTCGCTGGCTTCACCGATGACGTATGTCCGGTTCTTTACACATGTGCTCGGACACGCGGGATGGAGCCATTACATCAGCAACATGACATATATTCTGCTTCTTGGGCCGATGCTCGAAGAGAAGTACGGCTCGAGAGCTATCATCGAGGTGATTCTCATTACCGGTCTGATGGCGGGACTTGTGAACTGGTTCCTGTTTCCGACTACTGCGCTTTGCGGCGCCAGCTCGGTGGTGTTCGCGTTCATACTGATGACTTCGTTCACCAGCTTCAAGGAAGGCGAGATACCTCTCACAGTCATACTGGTAGCGTTCATTTTCATCGGCCAGCAGGTATATGAGGGGCTATTTGTTGCGGACAATATATCCAACATGGCGCATATAGTCGGCGGTATCGTCGGTGCTGTTGCCGGATATACGCTGAATAAGAAAGCGTGACTCACGCTCTGAAACCGTTGAAATTTCAAGCATAGAATACGAACAAGAAATAAGTTTACGGATAATAATTATGTCGCCGTTATTGATGAAGGCTGTAATAGCCATTACACTTGCACTGATTTTCTATACGATAGGTGTCTGGTCGGAGCACAGAGCCAAGCTGCTCAAGCCCGCGCACCTGGTGTTTTTCTGGCTGGGCCTCTGCGCAGACACAACAGGAACCATGATGATGTCTAAACTGGCCGACGGCTCAGGCGGCGGACTCATGGGAGCTCACGGTATTACCGGCATGATAGCGATCATACTCATGATGATCCACGCGGTCTGGGCGACAGTCGTTCTTGTGCGCAAAGATGAGAAAGCGATGCACACATTCCACAGGTTCAGCGTTGTGGTATGGGTCATCTGGCTCGTGCCGTTCGTGCTGGGCATGATGATGGGGATGAAATAATGGAAAACAGATTCAAACCGGGGGATATAGTGCAGCATTTCAAGCGTGAGATGCTGAGTGATGAGGAGCGTGCAGCCAACAAATATCTGTATGAGATCGTTGGAGTTGCAACGCATAGCGAGACACGTGAACCGATGATGGTCTACAGGCCGCTTTACGATGACGGCGGAATGTATGTGCGTCCGCTGGAGATGTTCCTCAGTGAAGTCGACCATGAGAAATACCCGGATATAAAGCAGAAATACAGATTCGAGAAGGTCAGCGATCTTTAAAGAACAGGAATGAGACTTTTCATAGCGGTAAATCTGAATGATGAGATGAAGGATGCGCTCCTGGACATACAGGACACCATGCGGACTTATGGCGTGCGTGGAAAGGATACTCCGCTAGAGAACATGCACCTGACGCTCGCGTTCATCGGCGAATACGATGATCCTGAACGCGTGAAGGAGGTCGTGGAGAGCATTGAAATAAGGCCGTTTGAGATGAAACTGAAAGGCATTGGCGCTTTCAGGGACCTCTGG
This sequence comes from uncultured Eubacteriales bacterium, assembly GCA_900320285.1. Lineage (GTDB taxonomy): Bacteria > Bacillota > Clostridia > Peptostreptococcales > Anaerovoracaceae > Crickella. The sequence continues at coordinate 21,779 of ONRQ01000028.1, read as the reverse complement.
TGGGTCGGTACAGATAACAGCGCGCCGCTTATGGCAATAAGCAGAAGACTCAGGCGCGCGCTGGCAGAGGCGGATATTCCTTTTGATAAAAAGAAGTTCTTGCCGCATATCACGATAATCCGGAGAGCAAACGGAACGCTCTCAGGAGAAGCGGCAGACGAAATAGCTGCGAGCGAGATCGCAGGGCACGGCGGTGTTTCAATGACTGTTGATCATATATCGCTGATGCGTTCTGACCGCGGCAAATACGGAATGATATACACGGAGCTGTAACTTGATTATGGAAAGAGGGTGCAGATATGAGTTCTATTGACATCAGACTGACTGGCATCACCGATCTCGAGACCGATTGCATCGTGAATGCTGCAAACAGCGGACTTGCGATGGGCAGCGGCGTTTGCGGAGCAATATTCCGCGCAGCCGGACCTCGTGAGATGCAGGCTGCATGTGACAAGATCGGAGGATGTCCTACAGGAGGAGCAGTTATCACACCGGGCTTTGCGCTTAAGGCGAAGCATGTGGTCCATGCGGTCGGGCCGATCTGGAAGGGCGGTAAAAACAACGAGGGGAAGAACCTCTACAACTGCTACATCGAATCGCTCAACAGAGCGAAAGAGAATGGCTGCCATTCGATAGGGTTCCCGCTTATATCTGCAGGCATTTTCGGATATCCGAAGACTGAGGCATGGCAGGTCGCTATAAGAGCATGCCGTGACTGGATCAGCGATAATCCTGACTATGACATGGACATTGTGTTCGCTGTGCTCGATAAGAAGATCCTTGAGATGGGTAAGGAGGCAGCCGGCCTGGCAGGAACCGGATGGTAATACCCTAATGACAACTCAAATAGACGGAAAAATATGCTACATATATGATTGCGGATCGTCTGATGTGCTGCTGATACAGCCGGTTGACGATCATGACATAGAGGTTCTTGACAGTGAAGTCGCGGAGATCCAAAGACTTGCGGGCGGCGCAGGTTTTACTTTGGCTGCATTCAAAGTGGATGACTGGAACGCGGATCTTTCGCCGTGGAAAGCGCCTCCGGTGTTCGGCAGTAAGGGTTTTGCAGGAGGAGCTGATACGACTCTGAAGTATGTTACTGATCAGCTGATTCCGGAGCTGATAGGCAGCCGGAACATGGAGCCTGATGCGAAGATATATATCGGCGGGTACTCGCTTGCCGGATTCTTTGCTCTGTGGGCGGCATATAAGACAGATCTGTTCAGCGGGGCCGCGGCGGCATCGCCGTCGGCATGGTTCCCGGGATGGATCGATTACGCCGGTAGTAATGCTATCAAAGCCGGCAAGGTATATTTAAGCCTTGGCGATAAAGAGGAGAAGACGCGTAACCCTGTGATGAGGACGGTTGGCGACAACATCCGCAGGCAGCATGAGCTGCTGCAGGCGGATCCTGTATGCGGCAAATGCACGCTGGAGATGAACCAGGGCAACCACTTCAAGGAACCGGATATCCGTACAGCCAAGGGATTTGCCTGGCTTTTGAAGGAGTAGTGAACATGAGCGAATCAAACATCAAACCTATTACAATCGAACACGTTAACAGATACGGAGAGATCTATGCTAAGGCATTTTCCGGCGAGCCGTGGAACGATCCGTGGAAGACAGAGGATGCGGTCATACATGTAAAAGACCTCCTTGAATCGAAGGTGTCTTATGGACTCGAATATGTCGTGGAAGGAGAGGTCGCCGGATTTCTTCTCGGGACTTCGATGCTGTTTCACTATGGCAGGACCTTTGAAATCAACGATCTGGCGGTAGACCCGGCATACCAGGGCAAAGGTATAGCTACCGAGCTCCTCGAAAAGTGTATCGCAGACATGAAAGAACGCGGCATCGTCGGGCTCAACCTTATAACCGAGGCAGAGGGATTTCTGCCGGAATTCTATGAAAGGTACGGATTCAGCCGTGAAAACCGGGTGATCCTGATGGGGAGAGAATTATGAGTTACAATATTCCAAAAGATCCGAATCTGCTTTTCAGCTTTGTAAATATGCAGCTCAGGGATAATTACAGCTCGTTTGAGGAATTCTGCGCGGCCAATGATGCCAATCCGGATGAGCTTATTGAAAAACTGAAAACCGCTGGATTTGAATACAACAGAGAGCTGAATCAGTTCAGATAAAACCAGAGAGAATAGTTGATAAAAGGGAAGTGCGTACAAATGGACCATAATACATCTATTACAATTGAACCGCTGGACGTGAATCTGTCGGTGTGTAAGGTTGAGGATTATTCGCAGGTAGATATCTGCCTGCCGTTCTGTTTTACCGGGAGCACGGATGAGGAATTCTCGCTTGTGTGTCCGACTGATATGGTTCCCGAAAATACGACAGAACGTGACGATGGATGGCGCGCGTTCCGGATCGTTGGAGTGCTGGACTTTTCTCTGGTAGGCATTCTTGCCGGCATTTCAGAGATACTTGCTGAGAATAAGATAGGTCTGTTCGCTGTTTCGACATACAATACGGACTACATCCTGACGAAGGCGGAGAATTTCGAAAGAGCGCTGGAAGTGCTCAAAAGTGCAGGTTATACAATCAAATAAAGGGAAATAAGGGACATGAGGATCATAAGAGATAGTGCGATGAATGAAAGCAGCCATCTGGCTGTGCTTGAGGTCCGGTATCCGGACAGCACTGAATGGGACATTGATGCATTTGAGAAGCTGCGCGACCGGGAGCTCGACGCCATAAGGCAAGAAGGCGAGAATTACGACCGGGAGACATGGTTCAGGCATGATCCGTATTTCAGATACTTCCGCAAATTCAAGAAGACCTATCCGGTCATGATGCAGGTGGAGTCGTTCCTGCTGAAGGGTCGGCCGTTCCCTGAAGGCAGATACATCAATGCTGTCGCTTTTCTGACGGAGCTGAAGACCAGGATTCTGATGGGTACGCATGACGCAGAGCGTATTAACGGAGATATCGTCATCTACACGGAGGCTGAAAAGGTGCCGTTCCCAAGCATTCATGGTTCTGAAGGTCACAGCTATCCCGGAGATACTACCGGCCGTGATGACAGCGGAGTAATAATCAGTATGATCGCCGGCGCGGACAGCAGAACATGCCTTCATGAGGACAGCACACATGTGCTGTATCTGGCATTCGGAACTCCGAGCACATCCGCGGAAGTCCTGCATGAATGCCTTGATCAGGCGGAAGAATACGTGAAGACACTCGCTCCGAATGCTGTAACAGAGAGGCACTTCATATAGCAGGCGATGGCCTGTGCAGCCGGAAAGGGGGCTGGATAAGGTCATGGGCTTCTGTTTGCACGGATGCGGCCGATTCATACTCAAGAAAGTTTATAGATTAGTACTATGAAATATGCAGTCGCATATATAGTTATTGTTAATATACTGGCGTTTAGCCTTTTTGGAATTGATAAATCTGCTGCAATACAGCAAAAGCAGCGCATTCCGAACCGCGTGCTGCTCCTGACAGCGGTTTTTGGCGGTTCTTTGGGGTCTTTAGTAGGCATGTACACCTTCAGACATAAAACTAAAAAGTGGTATTATACTATTACGGTACCGGTGCTGCTGTTGATCCAGATCGTTGCGGCCGTATTGCTGCTTAGCTCCTGCGGTTCTTCATATACGAGGATCTCACAGGACGAAGCGATGCAGATGATGCAGGAGCAGACAGATTATCTTATCGTGGATGTCCGCAGGCCTGACGAGTTCGCTGAAGGCCATATAGCGGGCGCTATCAACGTACCGAGTGATGATATAACTGACGATATGCCGGAGCTTCTTCCGGACAAGGAGCAGACCTTGCTGGTATATTGCCGCAGCGGCAACCGGAGCAAGGAAGCATCGAGGAAACTCGCGGATATCGGGTATACTAAAGTTTATGAATTTGGCGGGATCAACACCTGGGAAGGTGAGATCGTGACCGGGGAGTGAAAATTAATGACAGGTAAGTTCTGCAGGGAGTGCGGCACAAAGCTCGTGCCAAAAGAGCTGGAAAATGAAGGAATCGTGCCTTATTGTCCGTCGTGCGGACAGTACAGGTTCCCTCAGTATAATGTGGCGGTCAGCATGATAGTTGTCAACGAAGAGAAAGACGAGATACTGCTGATCCAGCAGTATGGCAGGCCGTCATATATTCTGGTTGCGGGATACGTTGGCAGGGGCGAATCGCTCGAGGATGCTGTGGTCAGAGAGGTCAGGGAAGAGACCGGCATGACGGTTTCGCACATGAAGTTCAACCGCACGCAGTTTTTCGAGAAATCAGATACGCTGATGTGCAATTTCACGGCATTCGTGAAAGATTCATCCGAACTGCATACTAATTACGAAGTTGATAAATATGCGTGGTTCACACGCGACGGGGCAAGGGCTAACATCCGTCCGAACAGCCTTGCGGAGTTCTTCCTTGTGTCGTATCTGGACGAAGCTCAGTCACAAAACGGATAATAACAAAGGGTATAAGAGGACACTTTAAGAAAGAGATCAAGGAGGCAGACAATGAGTAAAGTTAATGATTTTATTGCAGAAGCAGGTGTATTCTATCTTGCAACAGTAGACGGCGATCAGCCGAAGGTAAGACCGCTCGGCGCTCATCTTGAGATGGACGGCAAGATTATCTTCGGAGTTGGAGATTTCAAGGATGTTTATAAGCAGCTCCTGGCAAATCCTAAGGTTGAGATCGCATGCGCAAAGCCTGACGGACACTGGCTCCGTTATACAGGCAAGGCAGTTTTTGAAACTGATCCGAAGTACGCTGAGGCAAATCTCGAGGCGATCCCGACTCTGAAAAAAATCTATAACGAGGAGACAGGTCATAAGCTGATGATGTTCCATCTCGAGGATGCGACCGCTTATGATATCCCTATGATGGGACCTGGAGAGGATCTGCTGAAATAGACCCGGAGGATTTCTGAAATGAGAAAGATTCTTGTAGTTGTAGACATGCAGAACGACTTCATAGACGGCGCGCTTGGGACGGCTGAGGCGGTCGCGATTGTCGATAACGTGAAGGCAAGGATACGTGAGTACGATCCTGCGGATGTTTTCGTTACGATGGATACACATGCGCCGGACTATCTTGAGACGCAGGAGGGCAGGAACCTCCCTGTGAAGCACTGCATAAAGGGCACAGAGGGCTGGCAGATCAGAAGCGATATTGCAGCGCTGCTGCCTGACTGGCATATTTATGAGAAGCCGACATTCGGAAGTGTGGCGCTGGCTGAAGACATTGCTGAGATCGCTTCGAAAGAGGATATTGAGATCGAAGTGCTTGGACTCTGCACGGATATCTGCGTGGTGTCAAACGCGCTCATGCTGAAGGCATACATGCCTGAGGTTCAGATCTCGATAGATCCGTCCTGCTGCGCGGGAGTTACACCTGAGTCACACGAGGCGGCACTGAAGACGATGCAGATGTGCCAGATTAAGGTTCTGTAAAACGAATTAAAAAGGAGAAGGACTATGAAGACTTTAGTTGCTTATTTCTCTGCGAGCGGCAATACTGCTTCGCTTGCAAAGAGAGTCGCTGAGGCTGCGAAGGCTGATCTGTTTGAGATAAAGCCTGTTGAGCCGTATACTGATGCGGATCTCAAATGGACTAATCCGCTTGCCAGATGCAATAAAGAGAAAATCGGAAAAAAGAATGTTCCTATTGCTGACAGAGTACAGAATCTCGATGAGTATGATCTGATACTTATCGGATTCCCGGTCTGGTACTATGGCGCTCCGAATATCATCGAGACATTTGTAAAGAGCTACGACTTCAGTGGCAAGAAAGTCGCACTTTTTGCAACGTCGGGAGGCAGCGATATAACGAAGGCTCCGGCAAAGCTTCAGCCGCTCATGAAGGGCGAGATCATCGGTGCTAAGCTGTTTGCGCCTGACGCAAGCTACGCTGATGTCAATGTCTGGACAAGCAGCCTGAAATAGCGGGCATAAGGAGAGATGAGGACTTATCATGCTGTATATTATCAGGCATGGAAAAACTGAAATGAATGCGAAGATGCTCATGCAGGGCAGGAGCGACCACCCGCTTAATGAAGCCGGGATAGCGCAGGCTGAGGAAGCCGCTGAACGCTTTGCGGAGATGGGCGTCAGGATTGACAAGGTATATACCAGTCCGCTGGTCAGGGCTTTGCAGACGGCAGAGAAAATTGCACCGGATGCTGAGCTTACTGTTGACGAGCGCCTTATCGAGATGGATTACGGACCGTATGAGGGAATGGACCTCATGAATCCGGCTCCGGAGGTCATCGACTTTTTCATGGATTTTGTGAACGTACCTGCGCCTGAGGGCATGGAACCTCTCCCTGCGATAGTCAAAAGGCTGGGCAATTTCCTTGAGGAGATCGCCAAAGAGGCGGAGAGTAAAAACATTCTCATCTCGACTCACGCTATAGCAATGAAGGGCGCTCTCGAATACCTTACACCGGATTCGAAGGGCAGTTATTGGGCTAAGAATATAGGCAATTGTGATATCTACGCGTCTGAGGTATCGAACGGAAAGTTCTCCGTTCCGGTATGCATAGATGACGGAAAGAACCGCTGGGAAGGCGCTGAAAAAGAAAAGTAAACGCGTAAGTCAGCGGTGAAAAGGAAGAAAATGGAATACAGAAAACTCGGAAATACGGGACTTGAGGTAAGTGTTATTGCGCTCGGATGCGAAGCGTTCGTCGAAGACAACAGCAATGCGAAGTCGTTCCTCGACATGGCAGAGAAAGCTGGAGTCAATTACTTTGACCTGTTTTCACCTGACCCTGCAGCAAGGTCCGCGCTCGGCGAGGCTCTGAAGGGCAGAAGGGAAAAGTTCATCATACAGTCGCACATTTCTTCGGTGTGGAAGAACGGACAGTATGAGAGAAGCCGCAATCTTGATGATGTCAGGGCGGCATTCGAAGATTCGCTCGAAAGGCTGGGTACAGACTATATAGATGTCGGCATGATCCATTACTGCGACGCTGACAGCGACTGGCAGGCAATAAAGGACAATGGCATCGTTGAGTATGCAAAACAGCTTAAGGCTGAGGGAAAGATCCATCATATAGGCCTTTCATCGCACAACCCGAAGGTCGCCATCAAGGCGATAGAGGAGGGCGATATCGAGGTGCTGATGTTCAGCATCAACCCGGTTTATGACATGCTGCCGGGTACCGAGGTCGTCGATGATCTCTGGGCTGACGAGGTCTATGAAGGCGGATTCGTCAATATGGATCCTGAGCGCCAGAGATTGTATGAACTTTGTGAGAGCAAGGGCGTCGGCATTACTGTCATGAAGGCATTCGCGGGCGGTGACCTGCTGACTGCGGAGATGTCTCCTGCTGGAGCGGCACTTACTCCTGTGCAGTGCATAAGCTACTGTCTGTCGAGACCTGCAGTTGCGACTGTATGCTCGGGTGCAAGGAATGACGAACAGCTTGCTGAGAGCATTGCTTATTGCGATGCAACTGAAGAAGAGCGCGACTACGCCGAGGCGTTCGCGAAATTCCCTAAGGTGAGCTGGAGCGGTCACTGCATGTACTGCACACACTGCCATCCGTGTCCGGCCGAGATAGACATCGCTTTCGTCACGAAGCTGCTCAATCTGGTGATAGCTCACAATGAGTCGAACGGTATCAGGGAAGGGTCAGAAGAATTCCGTGTGCCTGATACCGAGCGGATGCATTACGAAGTTCTCGAAAAACATGCAGGTGACTGCCTGCAGTGCGGCATGTGCGAGACAAGATGCCCGTTCGATGTTAAAATACGTGAGAATATGAAGCATGCAGAAAAGGTATTTGGCTTATGAAGCAATATATAGTCGACGCGTTCACAGATAAGCCGTTTGCCGGGAATCCGGCAGCGGTATGTGTTATGGACAAATGGCCGGCTGAAGCCTCCATGATGAAGCTGGCAATGGAGAACAACCTGTCGGAGACGGCATTCATAGTGAAAGAGCCGGAAGGCTATCATCTGCGCTGGTTCACGCCGGGAAGTGAGATAGAGCTCTGTGGGCACGCTACTCTGGCTTCGGCTTTCGTGATACTGAATTTCGTTGAGCCGGAGAGCTCGTCGGTCAGTTTCAATACGATGAGCGGCATGCTTACTGTAACTCGCAAGGGCGATCTTTACGAAATGGACTTTCCGACATATGAGCTGAAAGAGATCCCTGTCACTGATGACATGGAGAAGGCTTTCGGCGTTCGCCCGGTAAAGGCTGTGCTTGGACTCGACCTGGTATGCGTGTTTGAGACAGAAGAACAGGTAAGAGAAATGACACCTGATCAGAACCTTCTCACAAAGATAGAGGGGCGCATACAGAACGCAACTGCGGCAGGAAGCGATGTTGACTGCGTGTCCAGAAGCTTCTGCCCTAAGGTGGCTATTCCTGAAGACCCTGTATGCGGATCGGCGCACTGCCAGATAGCAGATTACTGGTCGCAGGTGCTTGGAAAGAAAGAGATACTGGCTTATCAGGCGTCAAGACGTGGTGGGTATCTTTACTGTGAGCTGAAAGAGAACGGAAGAATCGCCATAAGAGGTAAGGCTGCACTTGTAGCAATTTCTGAAATAATAGCGACGCTGTAGATCCGCGGAGGAGAAAGATGAGAGATCTCGGGAAGAAGACATGCCGTATAGGACTGGTACAGGCTGAGCCTGTGCTGTTCGACAAGAAGGCCTGCCTTGAAAAGGCGCTTAGATATATCGATGAGGCAGCGGATAACGGTGCGGAACTCATTGTGTTTCCGGAACTTTTCATACCCGGATATCCGGTCGGCATGAATTTCGGATTCAGTGTCGGCAAGAGGACCGAGCCGGGAAGGGAAGACTGGAAACGATATTATGATGCCTCTGTAGTTGCAGGTGGAGAGGAATTCAGACAGCTTGCTGAAGCGGCAAAGAGGACAGACTCGTTCATAAGCATCGGCTTCTCGGAACGTGATGCTGTTGGCGGTACGCTGTACAACAGCAATGCTATCTTTGAGCCTGACGGGTCATACAAGGTGCACCGCAAGCTCAAGCCAACGGGCTCTGAAAGGCTCGTCTGGGGCGATGCCGACAAGCATTTCTTCCCGGTCACAGATACGCCATGGGGTCCTGTCGGCAGCCTCATATGCTGGGAGAGTTACATGCCTCTTGCCAGGGTAGCGCTGTATCAGAAGGGCATAACTATTTACATTTCGCCTAATACAAACGATAATCCTGAATGGCAGGCAACGATACAGCACATAGCGATCGAAGGCAAATGCTACTTCGTTAACGCAGACATGATAATCCGCAGGGATTCGTACCCGGCTGACCTGAGAGCGGAAGAGATAAAGGATCTGCCTTATTGGGTCTGCCGCGGAGGAAGCTGTATAATCGATCCGTTCGGACATTACGTGACCGATCCCGTCTGGGATGATGAGACTGTAATATATGCAGATCTGGACATGGAACTGCCGGCTTCATGCAAGATGGAGCACGATGCTGTTGGGCATTATGCAAGACCTGACGTGCTGAAGCTGGTGGTAGACGATAAATAAAACAGTGAGGAATATCAAAATGATAACAGGAAAACAGAGAAGTGAACTGAAGAAGCTGGCTCAGGATCTGAAGCCGACCGTGATGATAGGCAAGGAGGATATCACTCCTAATATCATTTCGGCTATAGACGATTACCTGAACGCGCATGAGCTTGTCAAAGTGCAGATCCAGGAGGGGTCGCTGATTGAGCCTAAGGATGCTGCAAATGCTTTGGCTGAGGAGCTCGGTGCTGAATTCGTTCAGGCGATCGGCAGAAGATTCGTTCTGTACAGACGGGCGGCTGATCCTGACAAGAGAAAGATCTTTATATAGAAAAGGAGCTAAACCATGAAATTCAGGATGATCCATGAGAATTTCAACGTGAGCGACCTTGATGTGTCGCTCGCTTTCTACGAGAAGGCGCTCGGTCTTACGGAGATCAGAAGAAAGACAGCTGAAGACGGATCGTTCATAATTGTCTATGTCGGAAATGAAGAGACAGATTTTGAGCTTGAACTTACATGGCTTGAGGAACATCCGCAGAAGTACGATCTGGGCGAGGAGGAATTCCACCTTGCGTTCAGGACTGATGATTTCGATGCTGCTCACGCTCTCCACGAGAGCATGGGCTGCATAGCTTTTGAAAACCACGATATGGGCATATATTTCATAACAGACCCTGACGGGTACTGGCTGGAGATACTGCCGCCAAGAGATTAGGAATCAAGGAGCTTTTCAGATGAAGTTAAGCAGTAAAGGTATAGGCTGGCTGATAGCCGGTGCATTGATATGCGCGGCTGCATTCCCTGGTGATGGCATCGCAGACATGGTAAGCACTATCATGATAGGGCTCGTGTTTATTGCGATCTATTTCATGAAGCAGAGGTTCAAGCCTCGCGGGCTCGGATGGTTTATAGCAGGAGGCATTATGACCGCTTATTTGATGGATTGCCTTCTCGATATGGCCGGCGGGATCTTTTCACAATATACCGGTTCAAGCGAATTTTCAGATCTGCTGTTCTCAGCTATTTTTGCGTGCTTCTTCCTGTTTATGTTCTACCGCAGCAATAAGGTAGTGCTTGACGATATTGCCGACGGTGCGGACCACGTTGAAGAAAGTGAATTTCCTTATCAGGAAGAGGTCTTTACGGAAGAGACGGTTACTGTTGAAACAGAGAAAGTAGTCAAACATTCAGAAGATAATACGAATGTGGAGATCGAAGTCACAGACGGCAAGTAATGAAAAAGCTTAACTGGATAGAGATTACCAGTCTTTATATAGGCATAATAATGGGAGCGGGATTCGCTTCAGGCAGGGAGTGCTGGCAGTTCTTCGGTGTATTCGGAACAAAAGGATACGCGGGAGCTGCGGCGAGCACGGTCTGCTTTGTGATGCTGGCGTGCATGCTGACGTATATCGCACGCAGCAAGGGCACAGCAGACCTGGGCCGGCTCATCTGCCCGGTCGAGAGCCGGCCGGCCTATGAACTCATAGGCTGGGTGCTCGCCGCCATCTACTATTCCATGATAATCGCCATGACCGCAGCCGGCGGATCGCTTCTCAACCAGCAGTTCGGCATCAGCAAGGTAGTTGGCGGTATAATAATAGCAATCCTCTGCATAATCACAGTTCTTGGCGATTTTGAGCGGGTATCAAAGGTTTTCAGGCTGATGATCCCGGTGCTTTTCACAGTGGGGATCATCACGATATTCCTTACAATAAAAGCAGATTTTCCGCAGAGCGGACCGGTCGATGGATATACACCGGGACGAATGTCGCCTGACTGGCCGATATCCGCTCTGGTATTCATGGCTTACAACACTTTAGGCATGATAGCCATGTCGGGCAATTCAGCCATTAATGCCAAAGATTCAAAGAACGCATACGCGGGAGCCATAACAGGTACGCTGTGTCTTGGCGGACTGACTATCTTGCTACTTCGCGCGCTGCTTACAGACATGGCATTCAGCTCGGAGCTCGATCTGCCTATGCTAGGATTCGCAGGCAGACTTTCACCGGTGCTCAGCATCATCTACGCGGTGATCCTGTACGGAGCTGTGTATTCGACCGGTGCGAGCACATACTATGGGTTCAGCACCAAACTGAAGGCAGGCAAATACAAGAAATGGATCATCGTCGGAGGAGCACTTGCCGGATTTCTTCTGGGACTGACCGGATTCAAGAAACTAGTCGAATTCCTTTACCCGGCCCAGGGATATATAGGGATCGTATTCATAATCCTGATAATCATCAATTTCTGCAGAGAGCTTGCGAAGCCTTCCGCGGAGAAAACGGAGATATAAAAAATGAACAATGACACCAGAAATACTCTCGAGACTCTGGAAAGGGGCGAAATAAGCGTTGATGAGGCTTTGACCCGCATCAAGACCGAGCCGTTTGAGGATATAGGATACGCCATGGTAGACCTGCACAGAAAGGTGATGCAGGGTACTCCTGAGGTGATTTATGGAGAGAGTAAAACCACAGAGCAGATATGCGGCATAGTTGATGTGATGGTTAAGAGGGGACAGCTGCCTATACTGGTGACGAGAATCGATGCGGAAAAGGCTGAGGCACTCGCAGCGAGCCACGATATCTTCTACAGCAAAGAAGCCCGCATTGCAGTCATAGGCGACAAGCCTGAACCTGACGGGATTGGTCCTATAGTTATCGCTACCGGCGGTACAAGCGACATTCCGGTGGCTGAGGAGGCTGCCATAACGGCTGAGACTCTCGGCAATGAAGTTATCAGGCTCTACGATGTAGGAGTTGCCGGTATCCACAGGCTGCTTGCGCATAAGGAGTATATAACTCAGGCTTCCGTGATCATCGCGATCGCGGGTATGGAGGGCGCTCTTGCAAGCGTAGTGGGAGGACTTGCTGACTGTCCGGTGATCGCTGTTCCTACGAGTGTCGGATATGGCGCGGCTTTTGAGGGGCTTTCCGCGCTGCTTTCAATGCTAAATTCGTGCGCAAGCGGGGTAGCCTGCGTAAACATTGACAACGGATTCGGCGCAGGCTATATAGCCAGCCGCATCAACCACATGGGGGCTAAGAGATGAAACTGATGTATATTGACTGCAGCATGGGGGCTGCAGGAGACATGCTTACTGCAGCGCTTCTTGAACTACTTGACGAGGATGCGCGTGCAGCTTTTATTGAGGAATTCAACGGACTCGGTCTGCCGGGTATCGTTATGGAGACCGAGCCCTCAGTCAAGTGCGGTGTTGAGGGCACACACGTACATATAAAGTTTCACGATGAGGAAGAGGATGAGCATATGCATGATCATCACTCACATGATGGCCATGTACACAGCCACCGCGGCATAGCCGGAGTCAGGCATATAGTTGAAGATCATCTGGATATTCCGGATAACGTCAGGGAAGACATCCTCAGCGTATACGATATTATCGCCGATGCGGAAAGCAAGGCGCATGGAGTACCTGTCACCGAAGTACACTTCCACGAAATCGGCACAATGGACGCTATAGCCGATGTTACGGCTGTCTGCATGCTGATCGACCGCATAAAACCGCAGAAGATCGCCGCTTCGCATGTCAATGTGGGCGGCGGAACTGTAAAATGTGCGCATGGCATATTGCCTGTGCCGGCTCCTGCAACAGCAAACATACTGGAAGGGATACCGTCATATTCAGGAGATATAAAGAGCGAGCTATGTACGCCGACAGGCGCGGCACTTCTGAAACATTTCGTGAATGAGTTCGGAGATATGCCTCAGATGAGCTCTGAAAAGAACGGGTTCGGTATGGGCACAAAGGATTTTGAGCGGGCAAACTGCGTGAAAATAACGCTTGGTGAGGGTGACTAATTGTCGAATTTAATTGACCGCAAAGTTAACGTAGGAATATAATTGGTGCGTAAATATTATTTGCAGGCCGTCAGGCTATATGAAAGAAACGAGGTGCAGAATGGGAATCTTCGATAAGATCACTGGTAAGGAAGCAAAGGAAAAGGCTGCAGCAGCTGAAGCAGAAGCAAAGGCTAAACTTGAGAAAGCAGCAGAAGAAGCTAAAGCAGCTGCTAAGGCAAGAGAAGAGGCTTTCAATAAGAGAGCTGCTGAGCTAAAGGAAAGCCAGCAGGCAAAGGCTGCTGAGCTCAAGGCAGAAGCAGAGCAGCAGATCGCAGAGGCTACAGCAGCAGCTGAAGCAGAAGCAAAGAAGATCAAGAACGACAAATTCAAACTCTCTGTAGACGGCGACTTTGGTCCGGCTTCGATCAAGACTGTACAGCATATCCTTGGATGCAAAGAGGATGGAATCTGCGGAACAGAGACGATCAAGGCTATCCAGAAGCTGGTAGGAGCAGACGTAGACGGCGTTTGGGGAACACAGACTTCAAAGGCTCTTCAGAAGTTCCTCGGCGTTACAGTTGACGGCGTTGCAGGCCCTGAGACATTCAAGGCATTCCAGAAGTGGGCAAACAAGGAACTCGGATTCTAAAGAATTTAGATCAGATTGCTTAATCGATCTCCTCCGGATGAAAGTCCGGGGGAGTTTTTTTGTTGCTTCTGACAGAACCGTATACTGGTCCGGCTTTTGCACTAAAGACGGCGTTTATAAGGACGGCTGGATGTGGTAGAATACGGTGGATACCAAAGAAAGCAGGTGGATGTTATTCCAAGAGTAGTAGTAGGACTCTCGGGCGGAGTCGACAGCGCAGTTGCTGCATATTTGCTTAAAGAGCAGGGCTATCAGGTGATAGGCGTTACACTCAGAACGTGGGAGGCTGAAAGCGGGGCTTACAGCCGTTGCTGCGACATAAGTGACGCACGTGCCACGGCCATGCAGCTTGGCATACCGTTTTATAACGTAAACAGTCTGCCTGAATTCAGAGAGCATGTAACCGATCCGTTTGTAAAGGCGTATATAAACGGACTCACACCAAATCCGTGCGTGGCATGCAACAGGTATATAAAGTGGGAGCGTCTGCTCAGTTTCGCAGATGATATAAATGCAGAATACGTAGCTACAGGGCACTATGCCCGCATAGAACGTACCGAAAGCGGCAGATACACTGTAAAACAGGCTGCCTTTGCCGCCAAGGATCAGACTTATATGCTGTATCAGCTGAGCCAGGAACAGCTTGCGCGCACGCTGATGCCTCTGTCGGAACTGACTAAGGACGAGGTCAGAAAGATAGCTGAAGATGCAGGACTCATGGTGGCATCCAAGCACGATTCACAGGAGATCTGCTTTGTGCTCAACGGAGGATACGCGGAGTATATAGAAGAATACGTCGATGAATCGCTTCCGCCTCCGGGAGATTTCGTGGACGAGAGCGGAAAAGTCCTCGGAAAGCATAAGGGAATAGTGAATTATACTGTAGGTCAGCGTAAAGGACTTGGACTGGCACTGGGGTATCCGGCGTATGTAAAGAGGATAGACCCCGTGAGCAATACAGTTGTGATAGGTAATGAAGCATCGGTGCTTAAAAACAGCATATTATGCAGGGATCTGAACTTCATGGCTGTTGAGGACATAGAATCAGGCGAAAAAGTACGTGCTTTTGTAAAAATCAGGTATCATCACGCTGCAGCTCCTGCTATACTGGAGAGAATAGACGATAACACTATACAGGTCACATTCGATGAACCTGTTAAAGCTCCCGCACCGGGGCAGTCGGCAGTCTTCTACGACAGCGAAAACCGCGTCCTTGGCGGAGGAATAATACAGCAATACCAGTAAAAATGGAGGTTACTATGGATATATACGAAGAAATCGAATTGAGTGGATGCCCTTTCTGCGGTGGAGCAGGTCTCCTTGATGACGGAAACGGCTGGTGCTGGACTGTAACTTGCATGGACTGCGGTTCCCAGACAGGTGAATTTGCTTATAACAGTCCTGAAGAGAGGGAGGTAGCAGCCCGCAGGGCGGCTTATGTCTGGAATATAGGCAAGGTAATAAGAAGCGATCTGGGCGAATAAAGATTTTCTTTGCTTTATTCAATCTTGACGTTGTTAACTGTTGATTATAATGGTAAAATGAAACCGTAAATGTGCCTAATACGAGGTGCACTAACAACGGAGATTAATATGTTGTTTAATTAGCGATCGGAAGATCGCAAAGGATCTAAATGATCCAGAGGAGGAATTACTAATGAAAGTAGCTATTAACGGATTTGGACGTATCGGAAGACTCGCATTCAGAAAGATCTATGCTGACAAGGACATCGACATCGTAGCAATCAATGACCTTACAAGCCCTAAGATGCTGGCACACCTGCTCAAGTATGACAGTGTTCAGAAGAAATTCGACGCTGCAGTAGAAGCAGCTGAGGACGGCATCGTAGTAGACGGCAAGTTCATCAAGATTTACGCTGAGGCAGATGCATCCAAGCTTCCTTGGGGAGAGCTCGACGTAGACATCGTTCTCGAGTGCACAGGATTCTACACATCGAAGGCTAAGAGCCAGGCTCACATTGATGCCGGCGCTAAGAAGGTTCTCATTTCGGCTCCTGCAGGCAACGATCTTCCAACCATCGTATTCGGAACAAATGATGACATCCTGACAAAAGAGGATACAATCGTTTCCGGAGCTTCCTGCACAACAAACTGCCTTGCTCCAATGACAAAGGCACTCAACGACTACAAGCCGATCCAGACAGGATTCATGACAACAATCCACGCTTACACAGGTGACCAGATGATCCTCGACGGACCACAGAGAAAGGGTGACCTCAGAAGAGCTAGAGCCGGCGCTGTAAACATCGTTCCTAACAGCACAGGTGCTGCTAAGGCTATCGGCCTGGTAATCCCTGAACTCGCTGGCAAGCTGACAGGAAACGCTATGAGAGTTCCTGTTCCATCAGGCTCCATCACAATCCTTGATGCTATCGTAAAGGACGACACAGACTCCGTATCGGTAGAGGCAATCAACGCAGCTATGAAGGCAGCAGTTACAGACTCCTTCGGATACACAGAGGACGAGATCGTTTCGAGCGACATCATCGGAATGAGCTATGGTTCACTCTTCGACGCAACTCAGACAGTAGTTATGCAGTGCGCTGAGCACCTCTTCGAGGTAAGAGTAACATCGTGGTATGACAACGAGATGAGCTATGTAAGCCAGCTCGTAAGAACTCTGAAGCACATGGTAGAACTCGGCTAATCAAAGACCGACATAATACCGACTTAAAAGTAAACTCCGGTACAATACCGGAGTTTTCTTATGCCGAAAATGTGGTATTATTAGCATTGAAAGTATTAGCTTAAAAAAGAGGTAATTACTATGTATTACAGTGAAACCGAAGCAAGAAAGCTCGTCGTAGAGGCAGGTCTCAGACTTCTCGAGAACAAGCTTGTGGCGCGTACCTGGGGCAATATCAGCGCGAGGATCAGCAAGGATGAGTTTATCATCACTCCAAGCGGCAAGGCTTATGACAGGCTGACACCTGCTGATCTGGTAAAAGTAAGGCTGGATGGCTCTTATAAGGGAAAAATGAAGCCAAGCAGTGAAAAGGGCGTACATGCAGCGGCATATGCGCAGAGAAATCACGTGGGATTTATAATCCATACTCACCAGTATTATGCTTCCGCAGTCGCGGCTGAATGCAGAGACATCAGAACGGCTCCGTGCGCGGCATATGCTCTGCCGGGAACAACCAAACTTAAAAGGTTCGTCGCAGACAGCATCAGGACCAACCCGTATGAGGATTCTTTCCTGATGGCCAGACACGGCACGCTTATACTGGGCTCCGATATGGAGGACGCGTTCGCAAAAGTGGAGGCGCTCGAAGAGAAGTGCAAAGGCCTGGTTGAGGCAAGGGTGAAGCTTAATGCTGCTGAGGCTGACAGAGCATTCGATACGTCAAAGATAAATATAAGGGCTCTGCCTTTCGTAAAGATAGTCAGCGACCCGTATATCATGAAGTGCTGCGAAAAGGGCAGAACGGTAGGTTCGTTTATTGACGACTTTGCGCAGATAGTAGGGCCAGACATGCAGGTAGTAGATGGTGACGAGTGGGTTGCTGAAAGAGCGCTCCTCGGATACTCAACAAACCAGACAGCAAGGGGCCTTATTGGAAAAGTGCCTATGACAGGAGCTCTTGACCGCATGGGAGGTCAGCAGCCGGCACTGAATTCGGCCATCGGACGCAATGCTGTTCTGGTGAAGGGCGTTGGAGCTGTTTGTGCCGGTAAAACAAAGTCGGATGCTGAAGCTATTGCCATGATAGTAAGCAAGAACTGCGCAGCTGCCTGCTATACAAAATATGCAAAGCCGCTTGGCAGCATTGATGCCAGACTTCAGAGATATATCTACCTGTCGAAATATTCGAGACAGATGGAAGCATAGGAATAAATCAGGAAAGACGAATAATGAAGAACAAGGAAGTCATCAGAGCGATAAAATTCGCTCTGATTTCCGCTTCGGCGGGCATAATCGAAATAGGACTTTTTACAGTCCTGAATGAATTCACAGGTCTGAGATACTGGCCGTGCTATCTCACAGCACTTATAGCGTCGGTTCTCTGGAACTTCACTATCAACAGACGCTACACTTTCAAGTCCACCAAAAACGTGCCTCGCGCCATGGCGATGGTATTCGCGTTCTATCTTGTGTTTACGCCGGTTACCACCATACTCGGCGACTACCTTGCTGAGACGGCAGGCTGGAACGAATACCTTGTCACAGGTCTCAACATGGCGCTCAATCTGACGCTTGAGTATCTGTACGATACATTTATTGTTTACAGGGGCGACATGGACAACAATGATGTTGCAAAGAAAGACGCAGAGAAGGAGAAGAAGCGCAGCGCTGAATAACGCAGCGCTTTTGCAAAGAGGAATCAAATGAGTCTGATCAAGTATGTAGACAGAAAGAATACCGACTGTGCAAAGTGGGACAGCCTGGAGCACACATTCAGCAGGGGAGATCTGCTTGCTATGTGGGTAGCCGACATGGACTTTAAGGTGCCTGAATGCGTGAGCGATGCTCTGAAGAAATACATCGACATGGGCGCGTTCGGTTATTATGTTCCGCCTGCAGGCTACTATAACTCATTCATAGAATGGGAGCGCAGATATCACGGGTATGAAGTAAAGCGCGAGTGGATGAGATTCGCGCCGGGAGTTGTTCCTGCCTTCAACTGGCTGGTTCAGATGCTGGCCGGAGAAGGCGAGGCTGTGGCAGTAATGCAGCCTGTTTACTATCCGTTCATGAAAGCGATTGAAAATAACGGAAGACGTCTGGTGAACTGCCCGCTTCTGCTGACTGAAAACGGCTATGAAATGGACTATGAGGGCTTCGAGGAACTGATAGTCCGCGAAGACGTGAAGACTTTCATATTCTGCTCACCTCACAATCCTGTAGGCCGTGTCTGGAAGAAAGAGGAGATCAGACGGGTCCTCGACATATGCATGAAGCATAATGTTTACGTGATCTCGGATGAGATCCACCACGACCTTATAATGAGCGGTCATGAGCATGTGCCTTCAGCGACGGTGGGAGACACGGCCGGCGCGTACGACAGCATTCTGGTCACTCTGACTGCCGCTACAAAATCCTTCAACCTGGCAGCTCTTCAGAATTCCATAGTCATCATTCCGGATGAAAAGATCCGTGCCGTATGGGACAAATTCACCGAGGGCATCCGCATTACCGGAGGAAACGCTTTCGGTTATGTAGCTGTAGAAGCTGCGTATAAGGATGGAAGGCCGTGGCTCGAAGAGATCCTTGACGTGATCGAAGGAAATTACAGATATCTCCGCGGCAGACTCGAATCCGAACTGCCTGATGTCAGAGTAGCTGATCTTGAGGGCACATATCTTATGTGGATCGACCTAAGCGCGTATATGGAACGGATCATTGCCAAGTATGTCATGACCTCAAGTGCCGCTGGTCTATCTGCTGCAAATCAGTCGGATTCGAAGGAAGCAGGATCTGATTCAGCTGATATCAATTTGAATGAAGCTGCTGTGACTGCGATGCAGCATTTTATGGAAGATGAATGCGGTATTGCTGCGGACTATGGCGCATGGTTCGGCGGCGATGAGTATGCCGGCTGCATAAGAATCAACCTGGCAACAAGCAGGGAAAACATCGAGACCGCCGCCGGCAGAATAATAAATGCTTTGAAAACAAATTGAAGAAGCAGGGTGTT
The DNA here is from genome assembly GCA_900320285.1 of uncultured Eubacteriales bacterium. Lineage (GTDB taxonomy): Bacteria > Bacillota > Clostridia > Peptostreptococcales > Anaerovoracaceae > Crickella. Next base: position 2,181 of record ONRQ01000028.1, on the reverse strand, counting down.
GAAGATTGTCGGCAAAACTTGAACTTTTTTATCGAAAGGCTCGATTTGACAAGTTTGCAGTGGGAAAATCCTGAAAAAACGACCTAAAACTTGAACAATTTTTGATTTATATAGAAAAATGACAAGCCATTTCATAAATAGACTTGTCATTTTTGTTGTTTTTATAATTTTGTTCAAGTTTTTGCCTGATGCGGTCATCAGACCTGTCATAAGACTTGCGTATTCTTCCGAAAAGGGGCGATTTGACAAGTTTTATGTATCATTTGCCTGGATTTTCAAGAACTTTAGCCGCAGATCTCAGTCAGTGCCTTGATGGCTGCATCGACATCTTCTTCTGTATTGAAGTTTCCGAAGCTGAAGCGGATGGTTCCGGTCGGATAGGTGCCGAGTGTCTTATGAGCATTCGGCGCGCAGTGAAGTCCGACTCTTGTCTCTATGCCGTATTCAAAGTCAAGCCTGAAAGCAGCATCAGCACAGTCCACTTCGAGAGTCTGTATCGATACTACTCCGGTACGTCCTTCGATACCTTTGAGTCCGATAATCTTAAGCTTGCCGGCTTCCTCGAGAGGGAGAAGACCGTCAAGAAATCTCTTCGTAAGTCCGAGCTCGTGTGCAGCTATGGCGTCAAGTCCTCTTTCTTTTATCCATTTAAGTCCCGCGTTCAGTCCGACGATTCCCGGTATGTTCATGGTACCGGGTTCGAATCTGTCAGGCATGAAGTCAGGGATCTCTTCGGTGTGGCTTATGGAGCCTGTGCCGCCGGAGAGGAGGGGATCAATAAGGCTTATCATATCTTCCTGAAGAATGAATCCGCCTATACCCTGAGGCCCGAGAAGAGATTTGTGACCGGTAAAGCAAAGCGCGTCGATGTGCATCTCCTTCATGTCGATAGGGATGATGCCTGCGCTCTGCGCTGAGTCCACGATGAATTTCAGCCCGTGCTTATGGCATATCTCGCCGACCTCCTTGAGAGGATTGACTGTTCCGACCAGATTGCTCGCGTGGGTCATTACTATAGCGACTGTATTCTCTTTGATCATTCCCTCGACTGCTTCAAGTATGAGCTCTCCGCATTCAGTACCGGGGATCCTGTCAAATTCGATACCTTTCTTTTGAAGCTGAACCAGCGGTCTCATCACTGCATTATGTTCCATTGAAGAGCATAGGATGTGATCGCCCGGTTTGAGGAGACCTTTAAGCACCACATTCAGTGACTCTGTGACATTCTTTGTGAATACCACATTCTTGCAGTCAGATCCGCCGAACATCTCAACGAGCATCTCGCGTGTCTCGAATACAGTGCCTTCAAGGTCATACGCAACCTGATAGCCGCCGCGGTTGATATTTGCGCCTATGCTGGTCATGTATTCGTAAACAGCGTCCGCGACTTCCTTAGGCTTAGGGTAGGAGGTCGCGCCGTTATCCAGATAGATTTTTTCCATTTGGTAAACCTCACACGTTTTTACTCTATAAGACCAATCCAGTCCCATTACATTATAATACAAGTTGTCTTTTATATGTGTGTTTATACTAATCATTGATAATCTCTATAGTACAATGAATCGCCGTCTTGCATTTTATTAAAAGGAATTGATAAGTAATAGATTTATTGAAACTGCTTTACTCATACTCTATAATGTAGTTGGTGAGGCTTCGTCTTTTGACGTAGTTTCGGTAAGATAAATCGCGAAATCAGGAGACGAATCGATTTATGGATTTCAGTAAATATAAACGCGTACATTGCCTGGGAATAGGCGGTATTGGTCTTTCAGCCGTTGCCGAGATTCTTCGTGACAGAGGATATATCGTAAGCGGTACAGACATTCATCCGTCTAAAGTTACCAGGCATCTTGAGTATCTGGGGATAAAAGTATACTCAGAGCACAAACCGGAGAACGTAGAAGGTGTCGATGCCATCGTTTACTCCGCAGCTGTTTCAGATGAAAACCCTGAAGTCATCAGGGCAAAGGAGCTTGGCATACCTATGTTCTCCAGAGCGGAAGTTCTCGGAATGATCATGGACGACTATGATCATTCGGTAGCCATCTGCGGAACACACGGCAAGACTACCGTTACTTCGATGACTTCACTCATACTGAGGAATGCGGAGTATAAGCCGACGATTCTTGTTGGCGGCAATCTGCCTCAGATCAACGGAAATGTTGAGATAGGCGGCACAGA
>ONRQ01000002.1 GCA_900320285.1 uncultured Eubacteriales bacterium | reverse complement strand
CTGGAAACGCGCAAATAAGTCCTTGTCAGGCTGCTGACCTGTAAGCTGTAATGTCTGGAGCTGCATCTGGAGCTCCGTGAGTTCCTTCAGCATTTCAGCGCATTCCTTGTCATTATCAACTTCTTTTCTTATCCTGTCGAATTCCTTGAACTCGTTGGATTCCCTTATTGCCCTTGCAAGGCTGTGCGCCTCGTCATATACATTCATTATCTGTTACCTCCTTTATACGTAAAGAATTACAGGTATGATCATCGGACTCTTCTTTGTTGTGTTATATATGAAAGTCTTCATGTCCGACTTTATCGCTCTTGTAAGGGAAGCTTCGTCAAGAGCACCCTTTGAAGTGCTCTTTCCTATCGTATTATAAACGACATTAATCGCTTCTCTTATGAGATCCATATGCTCCTCTACGAATACGAATCCCTTTGTTTTGAGAATAGGTTCTGCCATGAGAGCTCCTGTCGCCGAATCGAGAGCAACCGATATGGTGATAAGGCCGGCCTGTGAAAGCTTCTTCCTGTCTTTGAGGACAACGCTGCCTACATCGCCTATTCCGTATCCGTCTACCATCACATCCTCACCGGACGTGAATCCTCTGACAGGATGTGTCTCCTTGCCGTTTACCTCAAGAGCGTCTCCGTTTCCAAGTATAAAGATATTGGTCTTTGACTGCCCGAGCGCCTGCGCAAGTTTTGCATGTTCTGCAAGATGTCTGTATTCGCCGTGAGCAGGTATGAAGTATTTTGGTCTGATAAGAGTATGTATCAGCTTCAGCTCCTCAGATGAAGCATGCCCTGATACGTGTACATCCATTGCAGAAGCGAGCACAACATGCACTTCTTTTTCGTAGAGTCTGTTGACTATCTGCGAGATCACCTTCTCGTTGCCCGGTATAGGTGATGATGAAAATACGACCACGTCGTTTTTCTTGAGCTTGATGGATTTATGGTTGTCATAAGCCATGCGGGTAAGAGCGCTCATCGGCTCTCCCTGGCTTCCTGTCGTGATTATGGTAATCCTGTTATCAGCTATATTCCTGGCTTCATTTACATCTACGAAAACGGAATCAGGAATGTCATTAAGATACCCCAGGCTTTTTGACAGGGACAGCAGATTCTCCATCGATCTTCCGGACACAGCTATCCTTCTGTGATGCTTCATTGAGGCTTCGATGAAGTATTTGATCCTGTGTACGTTTGAAGCAAACGTGGCGATGATGATTCTTCTTTCCGTATTGTCAAAGATTTCGTCAATGGAACGCCTTACTACTGCTTCGGAAGGAGTGTATCCTTTCCTCATGACATTTGTACTGTCACAGAGAAGCACGTCTACACCCTGGTCTCCGAGCTGAGAGAACCTGTTGAGATCGATCACCTTTCCGTCAAGGGGTGAATAGTCGATCTTGAAGTCGCCCGTATGGACCACATGTCCGCCGGGGAACTTTATTGAATACGCCAGCGAATCAGCAATGCTGTGATTGGTCTGAATGGCTTCTACAGAAAAGCATCCCAGATTGAATCTGTCGCCGGATCTGATAACATGCCCCTCACAGCTCAGATAACTCTCTTCGAGCTTATGTTCTATCATGCCCATTGCCAGAGGCGAAGCATAAACCGGAACACTCATTTCCTGAAGAAGATAAGGAATGCCTCCTATATGGTCTTCGTGTCCGTGAGTTATTATCAGTCCCTTTACCTTTTCCATGTTTTCCTTGAGATATGTGAAATCAGGTATAACGATATCGATTCCGAACATCTCATATTCAGGGAATGCCAGACCGCAGTCGATGATGAGTATCTCATCATTGCACTCAATGAGTGTGCAGTTTTTTCCTATTTCCTTCATTCCGCCGAGAGGGATTATCCTGAAAGGCGGCCTGATTTTTTCTTTATTCTTTTGTATCGCTTTAGCGGGGGCTTTCGCCCTCCTCTTATTATTATTTCTATACCTTGTCATAATGGCGAAGCCGCTATTTAACAACGAAGTTGATTATCTTGTTAGGAACGTAGATAACCTTGATGACTTCGCGTCCTTCCGTAGCTTCCTTGAATCTTTCCGAAGCTCTTGCGGCTCCTTCTACTACCTCCTTTTCTGAATTGTTAGGCAGCATGAGTTTGTCTTTCAGCTTGCCGTTTATCTGCAGGACGATCATGATCTCGTCTTTTATGAGAGCTGATTCGTCGCATACCGGCCACGCCCTGTTGTAGAGCCTGTCTTCATGGCCGAGCTGACTCCAGAGTTCTTCCGTGATATGCGGCGAGAACGGATTGAGAAGCGTCAGCAGCGTCTCAATTGCTTTGTTGAACAGCGGCAGGTTTATGTCGCCGTTCTTGTATTTATACATTTCATTTACGAGCTCCATGATGGATGCTATGGCAGTATTGAAGTTGAATCTTCCGCCGGCATCTTCAGTAACCTTCTTTATGGAGGTGTTCATCATGAAGTCGAGGGACTTGTCTGCTGCATTTGCTGCCTTGTATTCTGCAGCAACTTCAGCATCTCCCCTTATATCATTTATGTATTCATATACTAGTCTGTATACACGGTTGAGGAATCTGTAGCTTCCCTCAACTCCTTCATCTGACCAGTCAAGTTCCTTTTCAGGCGGAGCAGCGAACAGAATGAACAGTCTTGCCGTATCCGATCCGTATTTTGCCTGGATCTCAGCAGGGCTTACAACATTGCCGAGAGACTTGCTCATCTTGGCTCCGTCTTTGATCACCATTCCCTGTGTGAGCAGGTTTCTGAACGGCTCTTCTTCCTTGCAGAGTCCGATATCGTGCAGGAACATCTGGAAGAATCTCGCATACATGAGGTGGAGAATCGCGTGCTCAACTCCGCCGATGTACTGATCTACGTTCATCCAGTAATCTGCCTTTTCCCTGCTGAACGGAGCCTTATCATTGTGAGGATCACAGTATCTGAGGAAGTACCATGATGAATCAACGAATGTGTCCATCGTATCAACTTCCCTTCTTGCAGGCTTTCCGCAGCATGGGCAAACTGTATTGACAAAAGTCTTGCTCGTAGTGATCGGGGATTCGCCCTTACCTGTAAACTCAACATCTGTAGGAAGCAGTACAGGCAGATTCTCATCTTTTTCAGGTACCCATCCGCAGTCATCACACCAGATCATAGGGATAGGAGCTCCCCAGTATCTCTGTCTCGAGATGAGCCAGTCTCTGAGCCTGAAGTTTACAGTCTTATCGCCGATTCCCTTCTCGTTGAGCCACTCTATCATTGCAGGGATGGCTTCCTTGTTGTTCATTCCGTCAAACTGTCCGGAATTTATCATTTTACCTTCAGCTACGAAAGCTTCCTTAAGATCGTACAGATTAATTGAAGGATCTTCAGGGTCTACTACCGGAATAATATCCAGGCCAAAGGCCTTTGCGAAATCAAAGTCTCTCTGGTCATGCGCAGGTACAGCCATGATGGCACCGGTACCATATCCCATGAGTACGTAATCAGAGATATAAATAGGAATTTCCTTGCCGTTAACAGGATTGACAGCATATCTTCCGATGAACACACCTGTCTTCTCGTTGCTGGTCGATGTTCTTTCGATATCGCTCATACGGCGTGCCTTCTCCTGATAAGCCTCAACTTCAGCTTCTTCAGGACGACCTGCCACAAGTTCATTGACGTAAGGATGCTCAGGCGACATTACCATATATGTCGCACCGAAGAGTGTATCTGCTCTTGTTGTGAAAACTTCAAGAACCTTATCGGAATCCTTGATCTCAAAGTTGATGTTAGCGCCGTAGCTCTTTCCGATCCAGTTGCGCTGCATGGTCTTGACCTTATCAGGCCATCCTTCAAGCTTGTCCAGATTATCAAGCAGCCTGTCAGCGTAATCAGTGATCTTCAGATACCACTGCGACAGATTCTTCTTTGTGACTTCAGTTTTACATCTTTCGCACTTACCATCTACTACCTGCTCATTGGCAAGTACAGTCTGACAGCTAGGACACCAGTTGACAGGATTATCCTTCTTATATGCGAGTCCTTTCTTGTAGAACTGGATAAAGAGCCACTGTGTCCACTTATAATAGTCAGGCGTGCATGTGGCGACCCTGCGGTCCCAGTCATATGAAAGGCCCATGCTTGCAAGCTGTCTGTCCATTTCATCCATATTGTCGAAAGTCCATTTTGCAGGCTCGGCATTATGCTGAATGGCGGCGTTTTCTGCCGGAAGTCCGAAAGAATCATAGCCCATCGGATGAAGCACGTTGTAACCTGCCATCTTTTTGTATCTTGCTATGACGTCTCCGATCGAATAATTCCTGACGTGGCCCATGTGAAGCTTGCCCGAAGGATACGGGAACATCTCAAGAACGTAATACTTTTCCTTTGTATCGTCCTCTGCCGTTCTGAAAGCATCTTCTTCTGCCCAGATTTTTTGCCACTTTGCCTCTATTTCCGTGAAATCATATCTGTCGTTGCGCATTATTTAACTCCTTGATCAGTCTACCAGTATTGATTCGCAGTCGCTCCAGATCTTTTCGAGCGTATACTTGTCTCTGGTTTCGTTTGTGAATATATTTACAATAACATCTCCTCCGTCAACAAGTATCCAGCCGGTGTCCGGTCTGCCGTCCTTGCTCTTAGGTTCGATGCCGAGTTCCGCAAATTTATCTTCTACTTCATCTGCCAGAGCTCCAAGCTGTCTGTCAGATGTACCTGTTGCGATAACAAAGAAATCTGCAAATGATGATTTCTCAGCTATATCTATCATTACTACGTCTTTTGCTTTTTTTGCGCTCATCAGTTCTGCAATTGTCTGAGCGATTTCCTTACTTTCCATTCTCTGTCTCCTTTATTTTCTGTAAGACCCAATCCCTTGCTTCAAGCGTGTCCCTGTCTATATCTCTTCCCTTTGAGGTAAGGTCCCCTATTGTATATTCAAGTATCTCCAGGCACGCCCTGTCGAGATCCCTGTATGCAAGATCCTGATAGTAATCGAGATCACTGTATGTTCTGTTGTCCTCTACAACATCTGCCACGAATATGAGTTCTTCGAGAAGCGACATGTCCCTCCGTGCAGTAGTGTGATAACGCACTGCATTGAGTATATCCTCATCTGTAACACCGAACTCGTGCTCAAGTATTGCTGCTCCGACTTTTGAATGAGCCAGCGCATTGTTTCCGATCAGCTTTTCAGGCAGTCCGTACTTTCTGATGTATTTATCCATCGTGTCTGTATCGAAGTTCTTTGCCAGATCGTGATATCTTCCGGCAAAAGCGGCTTTTTCGACGTCAGCTCCATGCAGACGGGCAAGCCTGACTGCCATTTCTTCGACACCCTCCGAATGTCTGTATCGGCTTTCCTTGAGATTGTCTTTGATGAAATCTTCAAGCAGTTCTCTATCTGTACAGTTGATGCTCAATTATATATTCCTCTACTCCCGGCGGTACCAGTCCTGTTACCGGCTTACCTTCTTTTACCAGGTTTCTTATCATTGTCGATGAGGCGTCGACCGGCGGCATATTCATTACAGTAATATTTGCACCGTACTTTTTCCGGAATGATTCCAGTATCCTCATACCTTCTTCATAATCCGTATCAGGGCGCCTTGCCGTGACCAGATGGTAATCGGTCAGTATTTCCTCACCGTTATACCAGGTATCTACCTGCACCGCTGAATCGAACCCAAGTACGAAGCACAGCTCTCCATCGAGAAGTTTTCTCCAGTGTCTCAGTGTTTCTACTGTGTATGAAGGTCCCTCGCGGTTTAACTCATATCTGGACAGACGGAATGCACTGTTGACCTTAAGCGCGGCTTCTATCATTCCGCATCTGTCATGACCTCCGGTAACATGTCTGTCCTGCTTGAACGGAGAGATGTATGCAGGCATGAAGATAAGTTTTTCAAGCCCGCACTCTCTGACCGCACAGTCGGCCAAAGCGACATGTCCGATATGTATGGGGTCAAAACTACCGCCGTATATGCCATACTTTTTTTGCTTTTCCATTTATTCCTCAATGAGCTCGATTCCGAGTTCTTCGAGCTGCCCCGCGCCTGCAGGAGCCGGTGCTTCGCAGACCGGACACTCAGCGTTCTGGTTCTTAGGGAATGCGATTACTTCTCTGATGCTCTTTTCTCCGAGGAGCAGCATTACCAGTCTGTCAAGGCCGTATGCCAGACCTGCGTGAGGAGGTGCTCCGTATTTGAACGCCTCGATCAGGAAGCCGAATTTCTCCTGGCATTCTTCGTCCGTAAGGCCGAGAGCCTTGAACATGCGTGCCTGAAGGTCTTTGTCGTGTATTCTTACACTTCCGCCGCCGAGCTCAACACCGTTGAGAACGATGTCATATGCGTTAGCCTTGAGTCCGAGAATATCTGTATCGAGCTTGTCGAGTTCCTCGAGCTTCGGCTGTGTGAACGGGTGATGCATTGCCTTGAGATTACCGTCTTCATCCTGTTCGAACATCGGGAAGTCAACTACCCAGAGGAAGTTGTACTGATTGTCATCAAGCAGGCCGAGTATGCCGGCAATCCTGCGTCTGAGGAATCCGAGCGAATCGTATGTTACTTTCGCTGTGCCGCTGACGATGAATACTGCATCGCCGCTGCCTGCTCCGCACTTGTCAAGGATGGCTTTCAGCTCATCTTCACTGAAGAATTTGCCGATCGATGAACTGATTGCACCTCCGTCATTCTTGATCCATACGAGGCCGTGTGCGCCGTAGTGCTTCACCTCGTTGGTAAGCTTATCTATCTTCTTACGCGAGAATTCAGCTGCTCCGCCCGGTACGCAGATACCTCTGATATCTCCGCCTGCAGCGAGATTATTTGTGAACAGCTCGAATCCGCAGCCCTCAAACACATCATTAAGCTTGATCAGTTCGATCCCGAATCTTGTATCAGGCTTGTCGGAACCGTATCTCTCCATTGCTTCATCATATGACAGTCTCGGGAACGGAGTCTGTACCTCTACGCCTTTGACTTCCTTCATAACTCTCTTAATGAAGCCTTCCTGCACTTCGATAACATCATCTACGCCTGCAAATGACATTTCGAGGTCGATCTGTGTGAATTCAGGCTGTCTGTCAGCTCTGAGGTCCTCATCTCTGAAGCATTTTGCTATCTGAACGTATCTGTCTGTACCGCCAACCATCAGAAGCTGCTTGAACATCTGTGGCGACTGCGGCAGAGCGTAGAAATAGCCGTTGTGTACCCTGCTCGGTACGATATAGTCTCTTGCGCCTTCCGGAGTAGGCTTGATGAGAACAGGTGTCTCGACTTCTGTGAATCCCTGCTCGTCGAAATAATCGCGGGTGCACTTCATGACCTTGTGTCTGAAAGTCAGATTTCTCTGCATCTTGTTTTTTCTGAGATCGAGATATCTGTATTTGAGCCTGAGATCATCATTTACATTGTCGTCATCCTTGATGTAGATAGGCGGAGTTTCAGAAGTTGAATATACCGTCAGGTCATTTGCGAAGACTTCGATATCTCCGGTCGGGAGATTAGGATTCTTGGAACTTCTTTCCTTTACAACGCCCTTTACTCCGATGCAGTATTCACGGCTGAGGCCTTTTGCTGCTTCAACGACTTCTGCCGGAGCATCCTCATTGAAAGTGATCTGAGTAATACCTGTTTTGTCCCTGATGTCCACAAAAACGAGTCCGCCGAGGCTTCTTGCCTTGGCTACCCAGCCATTAAGCACTACGTTCTTTCCTTCGTCGGCAAGTCTGAGCTCGCCGCACATATGAGTTCTCTTATAAAGCATCAGCAAGATCCCCCCTTCTGACTTTCGTTTGTTCTGATGTAGACATGTTTTTAAGAGTTATCTCTCCGCTTGCAACCTCATCGCCTCCTATTACAGCCGTATATTCGGCTCCGAGTTTGTTGGCGTATTTCATCTGTCCTTTGAGATTGCGCTCTCTTGTATCCATATCCGCTCTTATTCCCTTTCCTCTGAGTTCGTGCAGGAGTTTAAGAGCGTACAATTTAGCTTCATCGCCTATCCACGCAAGGAATATCTGAGGAGCAGGAGCAGCACCGAAGTCATACCCGCATGCTTCCATGAGAAGAAGCAATCTCTCTTTTCCGAGTCCGAAGCCAACACCCGGCATGTCAGGTCCGCCGACTTCCTCGATAAGATGATCATATCTGCCGCCTCCGCAGACTGTACCCTGAGCGCCGATCTTTGTTGTTATAAACTCGAATGCGGTCTTTGTGTAATAGTCCAGTCCTCTTACTATCGACGGGTCCTCAACATATCTGATTCCCATGGCATCAAGATAAGTCTTAAGATCTTCGAAGTCCTTGCGGCAGTCCTCACACAGATAGTCAAGCATCATAGGAGCATCCTTTACCGCTTCCTTGTCTTCCGGAGACTTGCAGTCGAGTATCCTCATAGGGTTTTTATCAAATCTGGATTTGCAGGTCTCGCAAAGGCAGTCATACTTTGGTCTGAGGAAGTCCTGCAGAACCTTTCTGTATACCGGTCTGCACTTTCTGCATCCTACGCTTGAAATGTGGAGCTCTATGTCTTCAATTCCCATACGTGTAAGGAAGTCATAACCGAGAGCGATGATCTCAGCATCTGCCATCATGGATGGAGTGCCGAAGTTCTCTATTCCGAACTGGTGGAATTCTCTCAGTCTTCCGGCCTGCGGTTTTTCGTATCTGTAACATGCAGTGTCATAGAATATCTTCGTCGGCTGCGTTTCAGCATAAAGATTGCTTTCAATAAATGCTCTTACAGCAGGAGAAGTTCCTTCCGGCTTGAGCGTAATGCTGCGTCCTCCCATGTCCTCGAACGTGTACATCTCTTTCTGAACGATATCGGTAGTATCTCCAACACCTCTGTTGAAGAGATCTGTCGATTCGAACACCGGCGTTCTGATCTCCTTAAAGCCGTATTCAGAACAGATCTTAGCCCATTCTTCTTCTATGTACTGCCACTTATATGCATCCTGCGGCAGCATGTCCTTAGTGCCCTTAGGCGCTTTCATTGCCATTCTTCAGTCCTTTCGTGGATCATTTATAGTATTCATTTTTGCGGGAGATCATCTCATCAAATCTCTCGCTGTATATCTTATAATTGCTGACATTGGCTATGCGCTCAAGCCTGTCTTCGTCAGGATAGTAAACTTTTCCGACTGCTCCTGCGCCCAGCCCTATTACCGTCTGCTGATCTTCCATTATCCGGATGTTGTATATAGAGTGCTTTCCCGGCAGGCACCATCCTACATTCTCAAGAGCACCTATCTGATGCTTCTGCCTGTATATGTAGTATGGCCTGTATCCTGCTGAATTAAGCATATCCCTGGAAAGATCGAGCATCGCGCTTACCATTTCGGCGTTATGTCTGAAGTAAGCGGGGTCGTTTTCTCTGAGTCTCGAACCTCTCTTCACCGATAGCGTATGTATGGTGATGTTTTCAGCTCCCAGACTGATTATCTCTCGGAGGCTTGACTCAAAATCGTCGACTTTTTCTTCAGGAAGTCCTGCTATAAGGTCGGCATTTATCACATCGAAGCCCGTCTCGCGCGCAACGCGGAATCCTTCACGTATATCGTCAGCGCTGTGGTCGCGTCCGATCAGTCTCAGAGTTTCATCCTTCATCGACTGAGGATTTATGCTTATGCGGGAGATCCCGAGCCTTTTAAGAGTATCCAGTTTTTCTTTTGTTATAGTATCCGGTCTTCCTGCTTCCACTGTGAATTCCAGGCCGCCCGGATCGATACCATACGCTTCTGATACCCTGTTGATAAGCATTTCCAGCTGGCAGCTGTTTAAAGTAGTCGGTGTCCCTCCGCCTATATAGATGCTTTCAAGATCAGTACCGTTCTCTTTTGCAAGTTCCCCCGCGTATGAGACCTCCTTGAGGAGCTTTTCCAGATAGACAGCGTGCTCTTCAGCAGGAGCAACGTTGGAAGCAAAACTGCAGTATGCGCATCTTGTCGGACAGAACGGGATCCCTATGTACACCGAAGCTTTTTCCCATGGTATTCCTGAAACATGACTCAGCTGATAATCAGCTATGTCAGCAAGCAGGGACGCTTTTGCATCGCTCATGAGGTACTTTTCCCTGATGATGCGCTCCATATCAGAAACTGAACTTTCCCTGCATATCACCAGAGCCGGCTTTAAAGGTCTGACTCCCGTAAGTGTTCCCCATGGCGGTCTCATGCCTGTAATATCTGACAGGAGATTATAGAACTCTCTCTTGATCTCTTCACGGTCATCGCTTCCTTTTTCATTGACGAAAAAGCTGTCTGATCCCAGAAGATGTGCTACGGGTTTGCCTTTATACGCTATGGTCTCAAAGCCGTCATCAGGAAGGAACACCCTGGCAAGCTCCATGTAATGATAGTCGTCGTCTATGTTATTTATATAGAACCTATACAAACGGATTTGCCCTCTTTTCGTAGCCTATAGTAGTTGGTGCGCCGTGCCCCGGATAAACGATCATGTTTTCATCCAGAGTATACAGTTTGTCGTTTATTGAATGTAAAAGTGTGAACCAGTCACCTGTAGGAAGATCTGTTCTGCCGACGCTGAGTCTGAACAACGTGTCTCCTGTAAAGATTTCCTTATCAGTAGCAAAGCAGATGCCGCCTCCGGTGTGTCCCGGTGTCTCAATAACGCGAAGCTTTGTTTCGCCGAGTGTTATTATGTCTCCGTCCTTTAAGAGCATGGTCGGTTCAGGGCATTCATATGGCTGTCCGTGTATCAGAGCCATGTCTTTCTCAGGAGCAGCAAATTTTACGGCGCTGTACTCCTCCACATACTCCTTTGCCTCAAGGAAATGATCGTGATGGCCGTGCGTCAGGAGCACATACTTCAGATACGCGTTATTCTGTATATCCATCTTTACATCTACCCCGTAATATCCCGGGTCGATTATGGCTTTGAAGCCGGTAGCATCATCAGTGATGAGATACGTATTCTCCCCGTACATTCCGTCAGGATAGCATTTGATATCAATACCCATGATGTCCTCCTATCTTGGTCTGAAGACCTTGATAACTCCTTCGACCTGTCTGAGAGCTGTCAGCAGCCTCTGTATCTGATGCATGTCCGTTATCTCTACAGTCAGAAGTGTGTTGGTAGTGCCGGGTTCTCCCGGAGTGAGGTTCAGTCCGACTACTTCAAGATCGTAATCGTCGCAAACCTTTGAAATATCCTTGAACAGGCCCTTCCGTTCTTCCGAAACGACCTGGATGTCTGCATAGTATTTTCTGTTTTCGTTAGGTGAATCCCAGTTCACCTCGATAAGCCTGCCGCGGTCTTCTTCTCTTATGTTGCGGATGTTTGCGCAGTCCGTTCTGTGTACGGTAATTCCCTTACCCTTGGATATATATCCGATGATAGAGTCTCCAGGTACAGGGTTGCAGCATGTAGCCCTTCTGATCAGGAGATTGTCAGCACCCTTTACGATGATGCCGTTCTCTGACTGACCGGATGCTCTTGTGGCAGGCTTCTTTTTTACCTCGATCTGTTCAGGCTCTTTTTCCTTTGTCTGATTATCCGCTTCGTAATATTCGATCAGCTTCTGACCGAGCTTCGATACAGTGCTTCCTCCTCTGGAGATCTGAAGGTAAAGCTCATTTACATTGCTGCAGTTGAAATCCTTTACAGCCCTCAGAATATAAGCATTTTTGGTAACCAGCGCCGGATCATAACCCTTCTTCTTGATGTAGTTATTTATGTTGGTACGGCCCTTGCTTACATCGGAATCCTTATCAGCCTTACGGAGCCAGTTGCGGATCTTGTTTTTAGCACCGGATGTTTTGCACTTTTTGAGCCATTCAACGCTTGGGCCGGATGAGTTCGCCGAAGTAACGATCTCAACGATATCTCCGTTCTGCAAAGGATGGTCTATAGTGACCATCTTTCCGTTTACCTTGGCGCCGACACATCTTATGCCTATGTCTGTATGGATCTTGAAAGCGAAGTCCAGAGGCGTGCTCTCAGCTGGCAGTTCTATTACATCTCCGCCAGGAGTGAATACAAACACCTGATTATCGAAGAGGTCGACCTTCACAGTGTTAAGGAACTCAACCGAGTCATCAGCTTCCTTCTGCCATTCAAGAGCCTGCCTGAGCCATGCAAGCTTCTGCTCGCTGTCATCTACAGATCCTGAAACTTTGCCTTCTTTGTATTTCCAGTGCGCAGCAATACCATATTCAGCTATACGGTGCATTTCGTATGTCCTGATCTGGATCTCGAAAGGTTCTCCGTTATCGCCGAGCACTGTCGTATGTATCGACTGATACATATTAGGCTTTGGCATTGCTATATAGTCTTTGAATCTTCCCGGAATAGGCTTCCATCTGTTATGAACCAGACCGAGAGCAGCATAGCAATCCTTGACACTGGATACAAGGATCCTGACAGCAAGGATATCGAATATTTCATCGATTTGCTTCTGCTGCATTATCATTTTGCGATAAATGCTGTAGAGATGCTTTGATCTTCCTTTTACATCGTGCTGAATGCCCGCTTCGTCGAGAATTCTGGAGATGGTTCCGGTGAGGACTTTAAGGTTTCTGGCATACTCGGACTTTCTGCGGTCTACGGCAGCTACAAGTTTTTTATACTCAAGCGGATGCAGATATTTGAGCGCCAGATCTTCGAGCTCGAATTTGATGCTGAAAATACCAAGCCTTCCGGCAAGCGGAGCGTATATTTCCAGGGTTTCCATGGCCTTTGTTATACGCTTTTCAGTCGGCATGTACTCAAGTGTCCGCATGTTGTGAAGTCTGTCTGCTAACTTGACAATAAGAACTCTTATGTCTTTTGACATGGCAAGGAACATCTTGCGGAAATTCTCTGCCTGTGCAGCTTCACTTGAGTCGTAGCTTATGTTTGTGAGCTTTGTTACGCCTTCTACCAGGTCCGCGATTTTCTCATCGAAATCTTCTGCCAGCTGGTCTCTGGTATAACCCGTATCTTCAATCGAATCGTGAAGGAGTCCCGCAACGACCGTTTCATTATCCATGCCAAACTGAGCCAGTATCTTTGCTACAGCTACCGGATGGATGATATAAGGTTCTCCACTCTTACGAAATTGCCCGTCGTGTAATTTACGGGCAATCTCGTAGGCTTTGATAATGACCGAATCATCGTATTTAGGATTGATCTCGGCCATATCCCTTATGAACTTTTCAGTTGACAGATCGATTACTTTTGGTGCGGCCATTCCGTCTCCTGATACGCGGTTATTCGACTAGAGTCTGATTCCCTCGTCGTCTCTTCTTTTTGCTGCTTTCTTTCTCTGCTTGTCAGCTTTAGCCTTGTTGTCTTCGTATTTGGATATTCCCTCTTTCTTTGTCAGCTCATAGAATACCGGGCTGCAGAGGAATATCGATGAATATGTACCTGTGAATACACCGATCATCAGCGGGATCAGGAACGATCTGAGTTCCGATGATGCCATGATGAACAGCGGGATCATAACGATCAGTGTTGTGAGCGATGTCATGAGCGATCTTGACATCGTCTGGTTGATGCTCGTATCGATGAGCTGAGCGCCCTGTTTACGCTTGAAGAACTTCGAGTTCTCTCTTATACGGTCGAATACTACGATCGTATCGTTGATCGAGTAACCTACTACTGTGAGGATACCTGCGATGAACGGGTTGTTGATTGTGATTCTGAATATCGCGTATATCGAAAGAGCAACGAGAACGTCGTGCGCGAGTCCTGCTACAGCAGCAAGTCCGTACTGCCAGTTCTTGAATCTGAATCTGATGTAGATCAGCATGCACAGTGCAGCGAGCAGGATGGACTTTGTAGCGTTGGCTCTGAGGTCTTTTCCGACAGTAGGTCCGAACTCTTCAGATGCGAGTACGTCAGAATCTTCGAATCCGTATTTATCCTGAAGTGTTTTCACTACCTTCATACGGTCATCAGCTTTAAGGTCCTTAATAGTTCTGATGATGATCTGCGAGTTGTTTCCGGATGCATATACGATAGTCGGATTGAGATCATATTCAGCGATCACGTCCTTGACCTCGTCTATGTCAACTTCCTGTCCGAGCTCGATCTGCATCATAGTACCGCCGGTGAAGTCGATACCATAATTGAAGCCCTTGAATGCGAAAGCAGCAACACCGATGAGGATGACTGCAAGGCTGAGTGCGTAGAACTTCTTTCTGTTCTCGATAAATTTGATGTTGAAGTTCCAGCTGAACTTCGGAGTTCCGTCTTCCTTGATTCCGAACATCGAAGGTGTTCCGAACTTTTCGCTTTCTGCAAGGAGATTAACGAAGAGCTGTGTAATGAATACAGCCGTGACTACGGAAACTACAGTACCTATCATCAGTGTGAGTGCGAAGCCCTTGACAGATGTAGTACCGAACATGTAGAGCACGAAGGCTGCTACGAGTGTAGTAGTCTGTGAGTCAACTACTGTAGAGAGAGCCGCGCGGTATCCCATGTCTACAGCAACTCTGACAGACTTGCCCTTCTGGATCTCTTCTCTGATTCTGGTGAAGATAATGACGTTGGAGTCAACTGCCATACCTATGGACAGGATGATACCTGCGATTCCAGGAAGAGTAAGAACTGATCCCATGCCTGCCATGACCCAGAGAACGATCTGGATGTAGAGCAAAAGTGCCAGGTCCGCGATAACGCCGAGCATTCCGTATGCTATGACCATCAGTATGAGGACCAGTGCAAGTCCGATAGCTCCTGCCTTTACGGAAAGCTGGAGAGCGTTTGCTCCGATCGTAGCTGTCTGGACAGATGAATTTATCTCTGTCAGATTAGCAGGAAGCGCACCGCCTCTGATAAGAGCTGAAAGCTGAGATGCTTCAGTTTCGCTGAATCCTCCCGGTCTTGTGATCTCGCATGATCTTGAATTGATCTTTTCGTGAACGAGAGGTGCTGAGATTACTTCATCGTCGAGCGCAATGACGATGGCTGTATTATCAACGAGGTTGCCTTCTTCATCGGTCATTGCAGCCTGTACTTCACCTTTGTATGCTTTGTCTGTAGCATCTGCAAAGAGCTTGCTTCCCTCTGATGTGAAGTCGATGGTGATCTTATAGCCGCCGTTCTCAGTATCGTTAGCCATCTGGGAATCGCTGATGCCATCACCTGTAAGAGCAAGAGTCCCGTCAGCGAGGAAGAACTGCAGCTGAGCTGTACGGCCGATCTGGTCAATAGCTTCCTGTGCGTTCTTTACGCCCGGCATCTCAACTCTGATACGGTTCGTTCCTTCGATGGAAACCTGCGCTTCACTTATACCCATCGCATTGACACGGTTTTCGAGTACACTCTTGGTCTGATTCATTATTCCCGCAAGTTCTGTACCTGTCTCAGGTGTATCAGCTTCGAGCAATACATAGACACCGCCGTTGATGTCAAGACCGTATTTAAGCTGTTTTCCAAGATTGCCGAAATTGCTTCCCAGACCGAAAAAAGATATCAGCCAGGATGCGATGAGCAGTACGACAATCAATACTGCAAATACTTTTCTTCTACCTGTTTTCTTTGATTTCATAACTCCTAAATACCTTTCAATTATTAGCCGCATTTTCAAAAAAGCGCAAAATACGACATTAAATAATTATTCAATCTATTGTACTCGTTTAAGCTTTATTTTTCAATGAAAAAAGCACATCCGAAAGGCTTTCGGATGTACTTATTTCAGTTCTTTTCTGATGTTATTTATTCAGCGTCGTCGGATTTTCTGCTGAGCTTCTTAGGAGTGACCTTTTTGTCTCTTGAAGGAGCTTTTTCTTCCTCAGCTTCCTTTGCGGCTTCCTTTGCTGTAGCCTTGGCTGCTGCGTTAGGGTCCTTGGCGCTGACGCTTGCGATAGCGCTCTTGAGGAACTCGATCTTGTTCTTGCCGGCAGACGTTGAGATAATGATGGATTTCTCGTTGATCTTCTCTACTTTGCCGATTACTCCGCCGATAGTGATGACTTCATCGCCTACTCTGAGAGCGTCTCTCATCTCCTTATCAGCTTTCTCTTTCTTTCTCTGAGGTCTGATCATCATGAAATAGATCATAGCGATCAGAAGTACCATCAAAACTAAACTGAATGCAGGACTGCTTGGATTCATAATACCCTCCTAAAACTGAATTGAAAGCAATTTGGTGCCGGCGGTGGGGGTCGAACCCACACGATATCACTATCACGGGATTTTGAATCCCGCGCGTCTGCCAATTCCGCCACGCCGGCACATGGCAATTTTGGCTAAAAAAATGGTGTGGATGACTGGACTCGAACCAGCACGGTTTAACCCACATGGCCCTCAACCATGCGCGTCTACCAATTCCGCCACATCCACACGGCACTTATGGATTATAACCATCTTCAAATCATTTTGCAAGGCTAAAATCAAAATTTTTTAAAATGAAATTTCGATTATTCTATTCCATAAGATTTTAAAGTGCTGTCAACAGCCTGTCTGAGCTCTTCCAGCGTACCGTTATTGTATATTACCTGGTCGGCAAGTTTCACTTTCTTTTCCTCTCCGTCCTGTGAATCCATAATAAGATCGATGATGTACGGATCGATACCATCCCTTGCCATTACTCTGTTCCTGCGGATATCATAATCAGCTGTTACGACCCATACCGCATCGTAATCGTCTTCGGTCCCGGTCTCAAAAAGCAATGGAATATCAAAGAAAAGCGCTTTGTCGTTGCAAGCCTCCCTCTCCTTTTTAATTGCTTCGATATCTTCAAGCACTACTTTTGTGGTCCCTTCCTCAAGGAGTTTCTTTTTCTCAGGATGCTTAAAGACCAGATCTCTCATGGCGGCACGGTCCATGCTTCCGTCCTCCAGGATAAAGGACTGACCGAAGTTTTCTATGATAAACGGTATGGCCTTTCCTCCTGCCGATGTCATTTCACGTGACATCTTATCTGCGTCCACTACAGTAAAGCCCTTGCTTATAAGATAATTCGTTACTTCTGTTTTGCCGGAACCTATTCCGCCGGTTACTGCAATTGTGATCATTTTTTCTCTCCGTTATTTCAAATCATACCAGGTTTTGCCTGTATGTATGTCGCACACCAGGTCTACAGCAAGATCAGCTGCTCCCATCATGCATTGTTCAAGAATATTTTCTACTTCTTCAACTTCGTTTACAGGTCCTTCAACTATAAGCTCATCGTGTATCTGTAGTATCAGTTTCGACTCCAGGTTTCTTCTGCGAAGTTCGGCAGAAACAGAATTCATGGCGATTTTGATTATATCAGCAGCTGTACCCTGTATAGGAGTATTCATCGCAAGTCTTTTTGCAAGCTCTCTTTCCATGAATTTTCGGGAAGCGAATTCAGGAAGTTTGCGCACTCTGCCGAAATAAGTCCTGACCTCGCGCTTCTCCTCTCCTGTCTCTATCTGCCTGTCCAGGTATTCCTTGACTGCAGTATGTTTAGCAAAATACTCGTTGATATATCTCTGAGCATCACTCCTTGTAATGTTAAGGCTCTCACCGAGGCCGAAGCCGCTCATGCCATATACGACACCGAAATTGACTGCTTTTGCCCTCGTTCTGTCGAGTGCCGTCACTTCATCTTCAGGTATGTCAAAAACTCTGGATGCCGTTGCCCGGTGAATATCCTTTCCTGCACGGAAGTCTTCGATAAGAGATGCATCACCGCTCAGCGCCGCCAGTATCCTCAGCTCTATCTGCGAATAGTCTGAGCCTGTAAACAGATCACCGTCTTCAGCCACGAAAGCTTTACGGATAAGTCTTCCGTAATCATCCCGGATCGGAATATTCTGCAGATTAGGTTCTGTGCAGCTGAGTCTGCCTGTAGCAGCAACAGTCTGCATAAAGTGAGGTCTTACTCTTCCGTCAGATCCTATCAGCGGGAGCAGTCCGTCGACATAAGTGCTTTTAAGTTTTGCTAATTTCCTGTATTCAAGAACATCAGCAACGATTTTGTGATCATCCCTGAGTTTATCAAGTATATCAGCAGCAGTAGAATATGATCCGCTCTTGCTCTTCCCCGCCTTCGGGTAAGGGATCTTCAGGTTTTCAAATAATATGACACCCAGCTGCTTTGGCGAGTTTATATTGAAAGTTGTTCCCGCCTCGGCATATATCTCCTTTTCAAGTCCGGCGATGTTTTCCGCAAGTTCATCTCCTATGCCGGCAAGAATAGATGGTTCGCACCTGATACCAACGAGTTCCATTCGCGCAAGAGTCAGAACAAGAGGCATCTCACACTCTTCAAATAGTTTTGTGAGATCATTCTCTTCAAGTGATTTATGCTGCCCAGGTCTTACTTTGGAAACATAAAACGCTCTTTTCAGGAGGTCTTCCGGCGGTACATCAAGCGAGTTGTATGATACCTCATCGGCCATAATAGCAGACTCCGATTCCCTGGAGGCGTATCCGGCATACCTCAGAAGCATTTTATCGAGTGTATACTTCTGTCTGTTTGCATCCAGAAGATACTCGGCAATCATGACATCATAGTACGGTTCAAGCATGGAATCTGATCCGGCAAGCATAGAGTACAGTATGCGCTTAAGTCCGCACCCGCACAGTTTATATGCTTTTTCTGCAATCTGGTCTGTCACAATGGAGCGATCCATCGGAGTAAGTTCTCTTATGCAGGCCAGATTCTTATCCTTGCTGTAAAGACAAATGTATCTTATTTCGGGTTCCGCTGTATGATTTACGTCAGCTGCCGCTTCTATGAACACTTCGCTTCCGTCTTTGACTTCCTTCATAAAGCCGTCAAGATCAGTGCGTCTGATATTACTGAATTCTTCTTCGAAGTCTGCGGCCGTGGATGATCCGGAAGAACTGTCGCTGTCGCTTATGCCGGCCTGAAGCTTTTTGATGAACGAATTGAATTCAAGTTCAGTATAAATAGCTATAAGCTTTTCCATATCCGGTTCTGTAAGTTCCAGATCCTTCCATTCAAAGTCCACAGGCGCCTGAGTGTTTATGGTAGCGAGCCATTTTGACATGCGCGCAACTTCAATATTATTGCGCAGATTCTCACCCATTTTTCCCTTCACTTCGTCTGCGTGATCAATAAGATTTTCCAGTGTTCCGTACTGCTCGAGAAGAGCTATGCCTTTTTTCTCGCCTATTCCCGGAACACCCGGAATATTATCGGAGCTGTCCCCCATCAGGCCTTTAAGATCGATAAACTGTTCAGGTGTAAGATTATACCTTTCACGCATGGCATCGATATCGTAAAGGTCAAACTCGCTCATGCCCCGTTTATTGATCAGAACATTTACATGAGGCCCTATAAGCTGGAGTTCGTCCTTATCTCCCGATATTACAAGCGTATCTATCCCGTCATTCTCAGCTCTTGCGGCTACTGTACCGATAATGTCATCAGCTTCATACTGCGGTACCTCCAGTACCGCAATATTCATGGCGTCAAGAACATCATGGAGCAATGGTATCTGTGAAAGAAGCTCCGGCGGAGTTTTAAGTCTGCCGGCCTTGTATTCTTTATACACATCGTGTCTGAAGGTACCGCCCTTCAGGTCGAAAGCTACAGCAATATGAGTCGGCTCATAGTCGTTAAGTATCTTTCCGAGCATATTAACAAAGGCAAACACACCCTGAGTGTGCATGCCTTTGGAAGTAACCATCGGTCTCATCGCAAAGTATGCTCTGAAGAGCAGACTGTTGCCGTCAATGAGAATCAGTTTGTTCATGTGATTTCTCCGATTTATTTCATATCCCTGGCAGCAGGAAGTCCATATGCTCCTTCTGCCGACAGCGCGCCGTCGATTATCGCATACTGCATAACATCAGTTGCAAGTGCGGCAAAAGCATCAAAGTTTACCTTCTGCTTACCTGTTGCCAGAACAAATACCGTATCTCCATCAAGTGTGCCGTGGACAGGCTTGATGGCTCTTGCGTATGCGTCATGAAGTATTGACGCGAGTTTATTGGCCTGGGATTTTGTAAGCTCAGCATTAGTAATGAGGCACGAGATCGTTGTATTGAAAACTATATCGTAACCCATTTCCTCACGTGTAAGAGCAACCGGTTCTTCTTCAGCAATTTCTTCCGGTATCTCTTCAGGTACAGCAGCTGCCACCTGTTCTATAGTTTCTTCTACAGGTTCCTCTGCAGGTTCTTCTATAATTTCTTCTGTTGTCTCTTCAACAGGCTCTTCTATAGTTTCTTCTGTAAACTGCTCAACGGGTTCCTCTGCAGCCTGTTCATATGTGCTTTCTTCAGGAGCATCCTCTGTGAATTCCACAGATTCAGAAGATTCGGATTCATATGATTCCTGCTCCTCAACTGCTTCTTCAGGCTCTTCAAAGATCTCCTCAATATCCTCGGCTTCAGGTACTGCCGCAGGTTCTTCAACGGTCTTTTCAATGACTACCGGCTCAGTTTCTTCGACAGGTTCTTCTATGGTTTCCGGTTCTGCGGATTCAACCGGTATCGATATCTCAGCATATTCTATTGCTGTTTTTTCCGGGATAATTGCCTCAGGTGTTTCAGGGATAAACTCCTCCTCTTTATCCTCCTGAAATTCCTCTTCGGACACTTCAGGTTCCTGTAAAGGTTCTGCTGAAATCTCTTCCGGTTCTGCCGGTTCTTCAGCTGCGGATATCTGATCTTCAAAACTGTTTTCTGCCGGAGCTTCATAAATGAATTCAGCAGCAGTTTCTTCTGCAGGTTCTTCAGGTACCGCTTCGGGTATTGCAGCCGGTTCTACGTCAGGAATTGCAGGAATCTCTTTTTCTGCCCGTGCCTCCTCTTCTCTGTACTGCCTTGCCGCAGCAGCGAGAGCTTCTTCTATATCAGCTTTAGTGATGAGCGGCTTTTTAGTATCTTCAGGCTGGCTTATATTATCGTGCACCATGCTTTTCAGTGTCTTGATGGTGCCGTAAATAGACTCGCCGTCCTCAGACCTCAGTCCCGCAATGATATTACCCGCGCCGTTATAGATGTCACCTACAGCATTTACTGCTGCAATTGCTCCGACTTCTACTACACCATCACCGCAGGCAAATGTGCCAAGACCTGTCTTCATGGCTCTGTCATAGCCTTTAAACTTTCCGACAGTAGCGCCTGTTCCCGCTCCATGGTTGCCGTTTGAAAAGGACCCCGCAAACGCGTTGCGGACAGCCTGGGCGCCCATGTAAATATCAGGAAATACTTTGTCACCTACCGGAAGATCGTATAAAGACGCTCCGCATACTATCGGAACGACTATGTCGTCACCGACATCAAATCCGATCTTCATTTCTGCAAGCTCTCTCATGACACCGGAGGCTGCCTCAAGGCCAAACGCGGAACCTCCGCTCAGAACAACTGCATTTACAGCGTTAACGGTGTTTTCGCTTCTGAGGAGATCGGTCTCTCTTGTAGCAGGACCTCCGCCCCTGACATCCACACCGCCGACAGCACCTTCTTCACAAATGATGACTGTGCAGCCTGTACCTTTTTCACTGTTTTCCGCATTACCGAGTCTGAAATCCGCGATATCGGTAACGCTGATCTTTTTCATAGCCATATGTCATCCCTTTACTGTTTTCAAAGGCTTATTTTATTAAATATACCACATTCTGAAGCAAATAAAAAACCCGGAATACCGTTAAGCCTTTAATTGACGCCCTATCAGTATTGATAAGGTGGGTACTTCCTGAGCCTGGCTTCTGTAGTCCACTCTGTGGAGGCTTTACATAATGCTTCCGCATCGGAATCCCTTTAAGTATGTGTAGGTTCAATTATGAAGACTTTAACGCATATTCCAGGAATTTGGATTCATCGTATATTTCTGTTATTCGAGGTCGAGGTCACAGTTGAAATAAACCTTCTGTACATCATCGTTGTCTTCAAGAGACGTGATGAGCTTTGTAAGAGATTTTATCGCACTCTCATCTGTAACATTGGCTTCCATCGAAGGGATCTGCTCGATTTCTGCTTCGAAGATCTCATATCCTGCTTCCTTAACAGCCTGATGTACATCATTGAAAGCAGAAGGATCAGTCCTGATCTCAAAGTTATCCTCGTTGACTATCATATCGTCAGCGCCCGCGTCGAGAGCTACCATCATTACTTCATCTTCATCAAGATCTTCAGAATCGATGATAACTACACCCTTGCGGCTGAACATGTATGAAACGCATCCCGGTGTGCCGAGATTGCCGCCGTTCTTGTCAAATACGGATCTGACGAAAGACGCAGTCCTGTTTTTGTTGTCAGTCAGAGCTTCAACGATTATAGCAACTCCGCTCGGGCCATATCCTTCAAACTGCAGTTCTTCGTACTGCTCACCGCCAAGTTCTCCGGTACCCTTTTTGATCGCTCTGTTGATGTTGTCGTTAGGCATTCCGATGGCTTTTGCCTTATCGATCGCTACTCTGAGCGAAGGATTGAAATCAGGGTCTCCTCCCGACTTAGCCGCAACGATGATCTGTCTTGAATACTTGGTGAACATTGCAGAACGCTTTGAGTCCTGTGCCGATTTTCTGTTTGCTATTGTCCCGTGTCTACCCATAGGTAGTCGCCTCCTTATTCAGTGATTTATCTTTTCTGCTTTCTATTATACGCTCAGGCCTTTTCATCTTCAAGGTTCTTGAACGCCGTAGACATCATAAGCTTAATACGGTTAAGCTGATTTACTGTAGAAGCTCCCGGATCATAGTCGATCGCAACGATATTTGCCTTTTCATCGTACTGTCTGAGAGCCTTCAGCATTCCCTTCCCGGCAACGTGATTCGGCAGGCATGCGAATGGCTGGAGGCAAAGAATGTTCTTGACTCCGCTGTCGATAAGGTCGACCATCTCTCCGGTAAGAAGCCATCCTTCTCCGCACTGATTTCCGATCGATATGAATCTTTCAGCATTCCTTGCGGTATCCTCGATACGGCAGTCCGGTTCAAACCGTTTGCTCTTTCTGCAGGCTTCCCTGGAATACTTCCTGTATGATTCGATGAAGCTGAGCAGAACTTTATTGATTGCCATATCTTTCCATGTACCCGAAAGATTGTTGTAGTTGAAAACCTTGTTGATAAAGCCGTATTCGAAGAAGTCGATGAATGAAGGCACGACCGCCTCTCCTCCTTCTTCCTCAATAGTCTCGACCAGGTTGTTGTTGGCATTAGGATGATACTTTACAAGTATTTCTCCTACTATGCCCACCCTAGGCTTTACCATGTCTTCGTGTATAGGTATACTGTCAAAGTCCTTTACGATCAGTTCCAGATTCTTCCTGAAAGTTCTCTTGTTAAGGTCCATGCAGTTCTTTGTGATCTTATCGAACCACGAATCCATGACTGCCTGGGCGGAGCCCTTTTCTATCTCATAAGGTCTTATCCTGTATACGCACTTCATCATCAGATCTCCGTAGAGAGCTCCGTAAACGAGTGAAAGCGCGAGTCTTGGCGTTATTGAGAATCCCGGATTCCTTTCGAGCCCGACCATGTTGAACGAAATGACAGGTATCTGCTCCATTCCGAGATCCTTAAGAGCCTTTCTGAGCAGCGCCACGTAATTGCTTGCCCTGCATCCTCCGCCGGTCTGTGACATGAATACGCCGGTCTTGCTAAGATCATATTCGCCTGATTTAAGGGCGTATATGATCTGCCCCAGAGTTACGATCGTAGGATAGCATGCGTCGTTATTGACATATCTGAGGCCTTCTTCTTCGGATTCTTTTGTAACAGCCGGAAGCAGGACCGCATTGTACCCGGCAGCTTTCAATACAGGTTCGAAGTACTGGAAGTGCATAGGTGACATCTGCGGCACAAGAAGCGTGTATCCGTCATTTCTCATCTCTTTTGTAAAGAGTTTACGCTTGTACGGATTGTTCACACGACGCGCTTTTGTTCCGAGTTTCTGGCGTTCATCGAGAGCGGCCTTCAGTGATCTTATTCTGATTCTTGCAGCTCCGAGATTGGCACCTTCGTCTATCTTGAGAACTGTGTAAAGCTTATTGTTCTGCTGAAGCAGCTCATCGACTTCATCCGTTGTAACGGCATCAAGTCCGCATCCGAATGAGTTGAGCTGTATTACCTCAATGTCATCATTCTGGCCTGCGAAGATCGCTGCTTTATAAAGCCTTGAATGATATACCCACTGATCGAGAATACGGACAGGCCTTGCAGCTTTGATCTTC
This sequence comes from uncultured Eubacteriales bacterium, assembly GCA_900320285.1. Classification (GTDB taxonomy): domain Bacteria; phylum Bacillota; class Clostridia; order Peptostreptococcales; family Anaerovoracaceae; genus Crickella. Next base: position 115,737 of record ONRQ01000002.1, on the reverse strand, counting down.
CAGCTGACAGAGTCTTCAGACAGCACTACCATGTCCTGCTGTGTTATGAGCTCATCTATGCCGTGATTGATCTCCGGATCGATATGATATGGCCTGCCTGAAAGGATGATGCCTTTCTTGCCGTGTTCCCTCATATACTCAATGGCAGCGGATCCGGCTTCAGCTACTCTTCTCTTATATGCTCTCTGAGCGGTCCTGCCGGCGTGAAGAGCGTGTTCTACCTCAAGAATATCCGTGTCCAGATTGTAAAGCGAATACTCGCGTTTGTCCTTGCCGAGGCGATAACTCTTTACGATGTTTTCGGTAGCTTCTGTATCTACACTACGGCTTCCGGAGAAGAATCCGGTCATCTCGCGGATAAATCTCAGATCGTCATCATAAGGTACGAACGGGTGGTAAAACTCCACGTCATTATCGTAGAAGTAGTCAGCCATGTTCTTGTCGATTACTTCCGGATATGTGGCCACCACCGGACAGTTGTAGTGGTTCGGTGCAGTACTGTCTTCGACAGCTTCGTAGTTGATCGAAGGATAGAATATCCTCTTTACGCCGTTCTCAACCAGCCATTTGATGTGTCCGTGTACTACCTTTGCCGGATAGCATGCTGTATCTGACGATATGGTGTCCATACCGCTCTGATACATGTCCTTATTTGTAGGAGGACTCAGTATCACCCTGAAACCAAGTTTTGTGAAGAATGCGTGCCAGAAAGGATAGTTCTCATACATGTTGAGAACTCTAGGTATGCCTATCACGCCCCTCTTTGCGTCATTTTCATCAAGAACAGGCCTGTCGAAAAGCAGCTTGCTCTTGGTCTTGTAAAGGTTAGGAAGCTCGGACTTTTTATTGCTGCCGCCTGCGCCCTTTTCACAGCGGTTTCCGGTGATATACCTTCCGCCGTCCGCGAATCTTGAAATTGTAAGGAGGCAGTTATTGCCGCAGCCTCCGCATCTTGCATTGGAAGTCTTTACACTGAAGTTGTCAACTTCCTCAAGCGGAAGCACCGCAGAGTGCTCACCTTCAACGTAGTCATCGCTTGCTATGATGGCACAGCCGTATGCTCCCATGAGCCCGGAGATGTCCGGTCTCACGACATCCTTTTCGAGTATAAGCTCAAGGCTTCTGAGGACAGCTTCGTTAAGGAAAGTACCGCCCTGCACAACCACATGATCGCCTGTATCCGAAGTGTTTCTGAGCTTGATTACTTTATACAGCGCATTCTTGATAACTGAATATGAAAGACCTGCAGATATATCTGCTATTGAAGATCCTTCTTTCTGAGCCTGCTTGACCTTGGAATTCATGAACACGGTGCATCTCGTTCCGAGATCGACCGGCCTGCGGCTCTTCAGAGCTTCCGCCGCAAATTCAGGAACGCTCATGCTGACTGACTTGGCGTAAGTTTCGATGAAAGATCCGCATCCCGATGAGCAGGCCTCGTTAAGCATGATGCTGCTGATCGCACCGTCGTGTATCTGCATGCACTTCATGTCCTGACCGCCGATATCCAGAATAAAGCTCACTTCAGGAAGGAACTGCCTTGCAGCCTTGTAGTGAGCCATAGTCTCTATCTCTCCGGCGTCTATCTTATATGCAGCCTGAATGAGACCTTCGCCGTAGCCGGTAACTACCGATCTGCCGATGTATGCCTTCTCAGGAAGTGAAGCATATATCTCTTTCAGCACCTGCTTAACTACTGCAAGAGGGTCTCCCTCATTATTGCTGTAATGCTCATACAGAAGCTCTTTATTCTTGTTTATCAGAGCAGCTTTAGTCGTGGTAGATCCTGCGTCGATACCCAGGAAAACAGCCCCTTCAGCCTTTGACAGGTCTCCTCTTGTTATTGTGTCTTTTGCGTGACGTTCCCTGAACTCAGCCAGCTCTTCATCATTTTCAAAAAGCGGTCTTAGATACTTGGTATCAGAGATATCGTCAGGCGAAGCGTTCTCGAGCTTGGATATGAGAGAATCCAGATCAACCGGCTCTTCATTCCCGGCAAGATATGCTGCTCCAATGGCTACGAAGTACTTGGCGTTTTCCGGAAATACTACATCCTCATCAGAAAGGCTGAGAGTCTCGATGAACCTTTTTCTGAGTTCGGAAAGATATTCCAGAGGTCCTCCGAGGAATGCGACCTTGCCTTTTATAGGATGGCCGCATGCGAGACCGGATATCATCTGGTTAACTACAGCCTGGAATATGGAAGCGGCAATATCTGCTGTCTTGGCACCATCATTAATCAGCGGCTGTATATCAGTTTTTGCAAAGACACCGCATCTTGATGCAATCGGATATATGATCTTATGATTTTTTGCCGCCTCGTTGAGACCGGAAGCATCGGTATTAAGAAGAACAGCCATCTGGTCGATAAAAGCACCGGTACCTCCAGCACAGGTTCCGTTCATCCTCTGCTCAACAGTTGAACCATAAAACGTGATCTTTGCATCTTCGCCGCCAAGCTCTATGGCTACATCTGTCTCCGGTATGAGTTCTTCTACAGCTCTGCTGCACGCAATGACTTCCTGCTCAAATCTTATTCCGAAAAGATCCGCAAGCGAAAGCCCGCCGGAACCGGTGATCACCGGCCTGACGGATATATTGCCTTTGAGTTCTCTGAGTTCTTTTATAAGCTCACCGGCTTTTTCAAAGACGTTTGACATATGACGCTCATATTTCGAGTAAACGATTCTGTTGTCGTCATCGAGCAATACAAGCTTTACAGTTGTAGATCCTACATCGATTCCAAGTCTGACCATTTTCCTTTTTAGCTTCCGCTATATACGGAATATGCCCCTTTTTAAATGTTTAGTCCCGTTGAATATATTCGGGCAGACCGTAAGCCGGGTTCTGTATCTGACGATCATCCATCTAGGACTGCAGTTGCCTGCAGCCTCATGCGACATACCTTCGGGCGGGTACGGGCCGCACCACAAAATGCCCTTTTTGTCTTGCTCCGGATGGGGTTTACACGGCGGCTGTGTCTCCACAGCCCCGGTGAGCTCTTACCTCACCATTTCAACCTTGCCACGGCATTACCCGTTTCGGCGGAATGTTTCTGTTGCACTTTCCCTACAGTTACCTGCGGCGGACGTTATCCGTCATCCATGCCCTGCGGAGCCCGGACTTTCCTCATGCATAAGCACGCGATCGCCTGGTCTGCCCAAAATCCTGCTATATTATAATCAAGTTTAAAAAGTTTTCAACGCGTTGACAGCTTTTTCTTCAAGTTTTATCAGATAGCTGTGATCTTCCTTTATCTTTTTCAGAATATCCCTGTGTTCTGTCTCTCCGGAGCTGAGGTTGGTCTCCTGCTCCTCAAGACTGCTTATTTTCCAGCGTATCCTGTTCAATGCCAGTCCGGGGTCAGCATTTACTATGCCATCCGGATATTTCCATCGGATATCATCCTCAGGATATGGTGCTTGTCTTTCTGATTCAGCTGCCGGAACTGCTGTGATTATCTCGCATGCGAATTTGCCTTCTTCTGCAAGGTCCTCGCTCTCAATATCCCAGCCATGGGTGTACAGATAGTATCTCAGAGTGCCTGAATGCTTTCTGGGCTGAAGCACGAGCCTTCTGAAGCTCCTGCTCTTTGCTTCGTCATCAGCCAGTATATTCTTTATAGTGTGTCCTCCAAGACCTGCTATGATCAGCTCATCAACTTCTCCGTATCCAATTGTCTGAAGACCGTCACCTACGCGGAAATCCGATTCACTGACTCTTTTGTCAAGTCCACAGATTGTAAATGTTTCCCTGGCCTTTGCAAGGGATCCTTCGCTTATATCCGACATGATCACGCGGGGAGATTTGCCCTGCTTCATTAAAAGCATAGGGACGTATCCATGATCCGTCCCTATATCGGCGACACTGTCTCCGCCGATCACATTATCTGCAAGCGCATATATCCTTTTGCTCAGTCTCATTACTCCAGATAATCACGCAGCTTTTTGCTGCGGCTCGGGTGTCTGAGTTTGCGGAGAGCCTTTGCTTCGATCTGACGTATTCTCTCACGTGTAACATTGAACTCTCTGCCTACTTCTTCGAGTGTACGAGGACGTCCGTCATCAAGTCCGAATCTGAGTATAAGCACCTTCTTCTCTCTTTCGCTCAGAGTATCCAGCACCTCACGCAGCTGTTTCTGTAGCATCGAATATGCGGCTGCGTCGACAGGTGAAGGAATGTCTTCATCAGGAATGAAGTCTCCAAGATGGCTGTCTTCCTCTTCGCCGATAGGAGTCTCGAGTGAAACAGGATCCTGGCTGATCTTTTTGATCTCTCTAACTTTTTCTACAGAGATCCCCATCTCTTTTGCTATCTCTTCGCTGGTCGGCTCACGTCCGTACTCCTGCAGAAGCTGTCTGGAGATCCTGATCAGCTTGTTGATGGTTTCAACCATATGTACCGGGATACGGATAGTACGTGCCTGATCTGCGATCGATCTTGTGATGGCCTGTCTTATCCACCAGGTTGCATAGGTTGAGAATTTATATCCCTTGGTGTAATCGAATTTTTCAACAGCCTTGATGAGTCCGAGGTTTCCTTCCTGGATAAGATCGAGGAAAGAAAGTCCTCTGTTCAGATATCTGCGCGCGATACTGACTACAAGTCTGAGATTGGATTCGCACAGTTTTTTCTTTGCTTCTTCGTCTCCCTGTTCGATCCTTATGGCGAGCTCCCTCTCTTCATCTGCAGTAAGCAGAGGCACCTTGCCGATTTCCTTGAAGTACATTCTTACAGGATCATCCGTAGGGATATTCTTTGCAGCGTCACTGACTTCTATCTCTCCTGAAGATTTGATGATGACCCCGCTCTTTTTTTCGTCCTCTTCGTCATTGAGGAGATCATCTTCCTCCAGTTCGAGCTCAAGGATCTCATCGTCATCGACATCATCGTCCTCAAGTTCACTGGCATTCGGCTCTCTGGTTTCGATTATGCTGATGTTCTTGCTTTCAACAAGATCGTAAATCTCTTCAAGAACATCCTTGTCGAAGTTGGAGTCACCGATCAAAGCATTGATTTCACTGTAAGTGATCTCGTTGCCTGTCAATTTTGCAGATTCAACTATAGTATTGGCAGCTTCTTCTGTCTTTGACATTTCGAATGTCTCTTCGTTTTCGTCATAGATGTTATCTAACCCATTGATTTTGCTTTTGATCTTTTCAGGCATTACTTTCCTCCATTGTTTTACTGATGAGTGAATCAAGCTCAATAAGCCTTGTCACCAGCCTTTCGATTTCATCGGTCCTGCCCATTTTTTCGGCTACCGCTATATTGTTTGTGACCTCGGCTTTTTCGTCCCGATATTTACCGGTAAGATACCCTGCCTTCGTCTCTTTGTAGAAGGCCTCATCATCGGGTCCTATCTGTATTGATTCAAGCTGTTTAGCGAATTGAGCTTCTTCATCCGGATCAAGCGCTTCGAATATCATCTCTTTACTTATCCCGCGGATCGCCGTCTGTGTATCATTACAGAGCGATTCTTCTACGAGCAATATCTTATTCGCAAGCGCGCTGCCGAAAACTATGCCGTCTTCACGGAAACGCTTGATATATCTTGGATCGTGCATTGCCAGTATTACGAATGCCATCTCAAACCGTTCATAATAGCCTTTGTTCCCGGCTTTTCTGACCGAATCTCTGACGGCACGCTCACTTCCGGCGCTGCCAATCGTATTGTTGACCATTTTATTATTATCGCCACTTGCTCTCACGGCCATTTTTATGGCGTTTTCGGATATGCCGAACTCTGTTGAGAGCTTGCGAACGTATATATCCTGCTCCACGGGACCAAGATCTATTAATATTGGTACTACTCTGTCTATATAGTCCAGTACGTCCCTGTCATTTCCGAAATCGAATCCCCGTCTTGCAAGTCTTAACTTATAATCTGTAGCAGGCACGGCATTGTCTGCAAGTCTGAGGAACTCTTCCTTTCCATGAGCTCTTATAAAATCATCAGGGTCCTTTCCGTCAGTGACATTCATTACCCTTGGCTTTCCGCCTGCCGCAGTAATTACATCTATTCCCCGCAACGCAGCATTTATACCTGCGGAATCCGAGTCATATGAAAGGACTATATTCTTTGAATATCTGCAAAGCAGTCTCGCCTGATTGATCGTAAGCGCTGTACCGAGCGAAGCGGCCACATTGCGTACACCGTTCTGATACAGGGAGATCATATCCATGTAACCTTCGACGATTATTGCACGCTGTTCCTTGTCTATCTCTTTCTTTGTGAGATTGAGCCCGAAGAGATTATTCTTCTTGAGAAATATCTCGCTTTCCGGTGAGTTGAGATATTTAGGTTTATAGTCGCCTATAGCGCGGCCTCCGAAACCTATTACCTTATCCTGCGTGCTGATGATCGGGAACATCACCCTGTCACGGAACTTGTCATAAAGACCATCCCTGCCCTTATTAGCCAGTCCAAGCTTCAGCATGTCATCATCGGATACGCCTTCGCTTCTCAGATGATCTACAAGAGCGTGACCCGATGCAGGTGCATAACCCAGACCGAATGCAGTTATGGTCTCTTTGCTCAATCCGCGCTTCCTCAGATACGCAAGGCCTTTGTTTCCTTTTGTTCCCAGCGAATTATAGAAGAATCTGGCTGCTTTTGCATTGATTCCGTGATATTTGTCGTAATCGATCTTAGGTCCGCTGCTCCTTCTTTCAGGAAGTTTTATACCGTTCTCAGTCGCGAGCTTTTCGACTGCCTCCATGAAAGGAAGTTTGTAATACTCCTGCACAAAGCCGATCACATCGCCTGATTTTCCGCATCCGAAACAGTGATAGAACTGCTTGCCTTCGTTGACACTGAACGAAGGTGTTTTCTCTGTGTGGAACGGGCAAAGTCCCATATAGTTGGAGCCTGACTTTTTCAGCGTGACCACACGGCCTATTATGTCAACTATGTTAAGCTGAGCTTTAAGATCATCTGTAAAGTTGTCATAAGCCATTGATCACAATTGCCTCCAGCCCTGCGGAACGAACAGTTTATCGTAAAGATTCAGTGCATAACGGTCTGTCATACCTGAAATGAGGTCTTTGACAGCGACTTCCGTGCCCTCCTCCTGTTCGATCTGCTTATATATACCCGGTATCTCGTCGGAATGATCCAGATAGTATTTGTACAGAGAACTTATTATTCTCTCGACTTTGTCAAGATCGGAAACCCCTCTTACCTCGGTCGAATTATAAACGTTTCTGAACATGAAAGCCCTGAGTCTTCCGAGAGAATCCGCAAATTCAGGGGATAAGGATATAACGTCCTTACCTTCGCTATTTTTGCAGAGATCTACTATGAGATTATTGATGCGGTCGGAATGCGTGCTTCCGAGTATCTCTATTTCGCGTTCAGGGAGCTGCTCAAACGTAATTACTCCGCTCCTGATAGCATCATCTATATCGTGGTTGACATATGCTATGCGATCGCAGATTTTTACAATCTGTCCCTCCAGAGTCATAGGCGTAACACTGCCCCTGTGGTTGAGAATGCCGTCTCTTACTTCATATGTAAGATTAAGGCCTCTCCGCCTGGACGTATCCTCAATCAGGTCTACAGTCCTCAGGCTCTGTTCATTATGGATGAATCCGCCCGGATGTATCCTGTTAAGGACTTTCTCACCGACATGACCGAACGGAGTATGCCCCAGATCATGACCGAGCGCGATAGCTTCCGTAAGGTCCTCGTTATATGCAAGTATCCTTGCAACAGTACGTGCAATCTGGGAAACTTCAAGAGTGTGTGTAAGACGTGTTCTGTAATGATCTCCCTCCGGAGCAAGAAAAACCTGTGTCTTATGTATGAGCCTTCTGAATGCCTTTGAATGCACTATGCGGTCTCTGTCCCTCTGGAAGTCCGTTCTGAACTCGCACTGCTCTTCAGCGAATCTCCTTCCCTTTGACTCTGCAGCTTTGCACGCCAGAGGAGAAAGTATCTTGTATTCTCTTTTTTCGATAGCTTCCCGGTTATTCATCTTACGCTTCGTTCTCCTCTGAGAATGAGGCGCCAAGCATGTCCGCTATCCTCACATCGAATCCGTCAATATCGTAGTCAAGAGCCAGTCTGAAATCATAGTCAGAATCTTCTCCGAGGAGCTTGGCAGCCGCGATATCAAATCTGGCGTCTCTTACGCTTGCCTCTTCGCCTGTCAGCCTGTTGAAGGTATTGAGATCGTGCACATACCATTTGCGGAACTTCGATATCTCTGAAGCCAGCGCATCAATGTCAGCTTCGCTCATGTCTTCCCTGATGAGTCCGTCAAATACTCTTCCCATGGATTCGACCATCACGTAAAGATCTGTCTCACTGTCAGGGAGATGATCGAGAAAACCATCAAAGTATGAGCTCATATGCTCAGCGAGCTTTTCACGGTCTACGTTGCGGATCAGATCTTTTATAAGATTTTTCTCTATAAATTCATCCTCTTCGAGAAGAGCTGCCAGGTTTTCAAAATACTGGAACTCGTCCGCAGAGTCTATATCAAGTACACGGTAAAATCTTATCTTGTCCATTTATAATTCAAATACGTTGATTCAAGTGCTATAATGATTGTAATGACAGAGCAATATTGCTCAAATTCCATATTCTGACAGATTATTATAGCATACGGAGAGTGCAAAATGAAGATATACGTGTTCTGTAATCAAAAGGACAGATCAAGGGCTGCTTACAATGATTTCATACCACTGGTCAAAGAGTTCGGCTACGAAGTATCAGAAGAATTTACAGGCAATGAGGACCTTCTCGCCTGCATCGGCGGCGATGGCACATTCCTCAGCTTTGTTCATAAATGCGGCTTCCCGGGCATTCCGATAATCGGTATCAATACAGGACATCTAGGTTTCTTCCAGGAGGCTCTTCCTACAAATTTAAGAGAGACCATGGAATATATCTCGAAGGGAGAATATCAGCTTCAGAACGTAAGTCCTGTTCAGGCAAAGATAATCACCCGCAGAGGAGAATTCCTTCGTACAGGGCTCAATGAAATTGTCGTCAGAGGCCCTTACTCGCACGCATCACACTACGAAATATCGATTGACAATACAAAGATCCAGGACTTCTCCGGTGACGGCATCATAATATCCACACCTGTCGGATCGACTGCCTATAACTATTCTCTTGGCGGATCACTCATATCACCTGATCTCGATGTACTGCAGCTCACTCCTATCGCTCCGATGAACACGAGCGCATACAGATGTTTCAAATCGAGTCTTATTCTTCCGTCACGCGAGACCATCACCATATCCGGAACAGGCAGATGCGAAGGCGGTACAGTGCTTGTTTCATTTGACGGCCGCACTCACGAATTCGGTGGAGTCCTGAAGATGGAGATCACCCATTCAGATAAAGAGATCCACCTCATACGTACAAAATCGTACGATCACTGGGGCAAGCTCTCCAGCAAACTTCTGTAATCACTTTAAGCACATATCAACTCAAAACAGCGCCTATTCAGCGCTGTTTTTTAATTTTTCTATAGCATTTCTGATATCATCGGGAAGTCCGGTCCTGAAGCTCACTCTTTCCTTAGTTATAGGATGATCGAATTCGATATAGTAAGCATGCAGGGCCTGCCGGTCTATCAGCTGAGTACCTCCCCCATAGAGTACATCTCCGGTTATGATATGCCCTATGTGTGAAAGATGCACACGTATCTGGTGTGTACGCCCGGTATGCAGGATCACTTCAACCAGAGTATGAGGTCCGTATTCCTTCGAATCGTAGCGTTCAAGTACATTCACTTCACTGAGAGCGTTCTTTCCGCCTTCGTACATTACCTCGCGGCGTATCGAGACCTGATCCGGCCGTCCTACCGGAAGATCGATATCAAAATGATCCTCTTCGACATCGCCTTCTACCAGAGCATAATATTTTTTTACGACAGTATTGCGCCTCATCTGTGAAGACAGCTCATTCTGTGCATTTGCATTTTTCGCAACCATAATGATGCCTGACGTATCCATGTCGATACGGTTGGCAAATCTTACTTTGAAAGACTGACCGCTGTCGATCATGTACTTCATAACACCGTTTGCGATTGTATGCTGCGGATGCCCCTTGGTAGGATGCACGATAACGCCGGGCTGCTTATTGACAAGTATCAGGTCATCGTCTTCGTATACGATATCGAGCGGAATATTCTCCGGCTCAAAGTCACTTGTCTCAGCAGGAAGCCTTACACCAATGACATCACCGACCCCGGGTTTTATATAACCCGGAGTCGGTGTTCCGTTCAGATCTACCAGGGACTGATACTTCATCTTTGTCCTGAATCTTGCGGAAAATTTATAGTTTTTCCGCAGTATCTGATTGATGGTCAGCCCTGATTCTTCAGTTGTAACAGTATGTTCGTATTTTGCCATTATTTAACGGAGCTGTGCGCCGCACTTCTTGCCGAGCACCTTAATAATTCCGTTCATCTTCTTTTCTATCTGCTTTGGAGTCATTGTAGAGTCATCGTTTCCGATCTTAATGCTCAGCATGATCGACTTCTTTCCGGCCGGGATCTGCTTTCCGCGGTATTCCTCAACGAATTTCAGATCCTTTACCATGTACTTGATAGCTTCCTTTATCTCAGCCCATGTCATCGATTCATCGACGAGAAGCGAGAGATCCTGCTCTACAAGCGGATACTGCGGCAGATGTTTGAACTCATTGGTCCTTGACGGATATGGTTCAAGCATTGCTGTATCAAGTTCGAACGCTGCTGCGCTGATGAGCTTTATGCCGGATTCAGTGAGAGCCTGTACCGATATGAGTCCGATGGATCCGACGACCTTACCCTCTTCTATCACGTTGAGCCATACTTTTTCGTCTGCCCATGAAGGTTTGTTTTTCTGCTTGAATGTCAAAGGTTTGAAGTGGCAGTAGCCAGGCATTCCTTCGATAACACCCTTAACCTTGAAGAAGAGTGTTTTTGCATCCTTTCCTGCAAATGCTCCGCTGAGCATATTTTTGTGGACCGGAAGAACTTCGTCGGGACTTGAAGGGCTGTATTCGCCTTTTTCAAATACCTGAGCCGCTTCAAACACAGCAAATTCATCAAAGAATCTGTGATTCTTCTCGATCGTCTCGAGCATTCCCGGTATGAGTGATGATCTGAGGGATCCGAGTTCAGGTGCCGGCGGTGTTGCAAGTTTAACGGAATTATCAGGATCTATGCCTGCAGCACGGATGTACTTCTCATCGATCCAAGGATATGTGAATATCTCGTTCATTCCGCATCTGAACGCAAGATATTCTCTGAGCCTTCTTGCCAGATCTACCTCTACCTGATGTATCGAATGTTCGAACTTTACAGGAAGCGGCTGCTTTTTGAAGTATTCATATCCGATGAGCCTTGCAATATCGCCAAGTATGTCATCATGGATGGAAACGTCACCTGTAGATCTCCATGTAGGAGCTTTGCAATGGTAAGTTCCGTCCTCAAATTCCACTTCATAGCCGAGTCTGTTGAGTATATCTTCTATCTCAGATCTTTCGATAACTTCACCAAGTCTCCTGTCAAGGAAGTCCTGTGTTATATCGATGGCAGCCTTCTCTGTCTTCACAGGATAATTATCAGTAAATGCCGAGAAGACGCAGTCAGGATAAATTTCCCTGAACAGAGACAGAGCCATTGCTACTCCGAGGTCTGCTCTCTGTGTATCTATGCCTTTTTCATATCTGAGCGCGGAATCTGTCTTTTCATTAAAGTAAGCCGTAGTGCGTCTGATTCCGGGAGCTGTGAATACAGCGCATTCCAGAATTACAGAATTCGTTGTATCAAGTACCGAATCGTCCTTGCCGCCTTTGATCCCTGCCAGATTCAAAGGTTTATTCGCGTCGCAGATAACAAGATGGTCATGTGTAAGTACAAGATCTTTTTCGTCAAGGAGGAGGAGTTTCTCTCCATCTTCCGCAAGCCTTACCACGATCCTGTTACCTTCTACATGAGTGCTGTCATAAGCATGCTGCGGTGCTCCTACTGCAAGCAGTACGAAGTTTGTAATATCAACAAGTGCGTTGATCGGTCTCATTCCTGCATTAGTGATGAGAGTCTTCATCCATGCAGGTGATTCCTTTACATATACATTGTCGATCTTTGTTGCAGTGAATCTGTTGCATCTTTCAGGCTCAAGTATTTCTACCGGATACTCAGGAAGTCCCTCAGGAAGCTCACTGCTTAGTTCGTTGAAAGGAACCTTATAGATAGCAGCCAGCTCTCTTGCGACTCCGTAATGTCCCCAGAGGTCAGGCCTGTTGGAAAGCGACTTGTTGTCGACCTCAAGAATAACGTCGTCGAGTCCTGCAGCAACAGCAACACACTGTCCTACTTCACACTCAACTCCGAGTTCAGTGAAATCCACGATTTCTCTCTCGTCTTTTGGCGGATAAATGTCTGCAAGATATACTTCAGTCGAGCCGCAGATCATTCCGTATGACGAAACACCTCTCAGCTTAGTTTCCTTGAGTTTAACCGGCTCTCCTTCACCGTGCCATACAACTTCCGAGCCCGGCTTGGCAACGCAGACCTTATGGCCGGCAGTAAGATTGCTTCCTCCGCATACGATCTGCTTCAGTTCATCTTCTCCGACATCTACGATGCAGACCTTAAGCGCGTCTGCGTTTGGATGAGCTTTTACCTCTTTGATTTCTCCTACAACAATGTCATGGAACTTTGCTGCAGTATCAATAACATCCTCGACCTCTACAGTTCTCATTGTGAGGTCATATGCTATCTGATCATATGTGAGATCTGCAGGCAGATCGACATATCTGCTGATGAATTTCATCGAAATATTCATAGCTTACCTCCTTCTCTACCTGAACTGCTTGAGGAATCTCAGGTCAGCGCTGTGGAACAGTCTTACATCATCTACTCCGTAGCGCATCATTACCATTCTGTCGAGACCGATATTTGTGTAGAAACCTGTCCAGACATCAGGATCCAGATTTGCTGCCCTGAGAACATTAGGATGGATGACACCGCCCGGCATTACTTCGATCCAGCCGGCATGGTTGCATGCCTTGCAGCCCTTTCCTCCGCAGAGCAGGCATTCCATGTCGATCTCATAACCAGGCTCTGTAAACGGGAAGAAGCCTTCTCTCATCCTTACATTTACCTTGCGGCCGAATACCTTTTCAAGTATCGCTTCGATCATTACACGGCCGGAGCTGAATGAAATATCCTTATCAACTATGAGGGCCTCATACTGGAAAAACGCTCTCTCATGACGTGCGTCAGTTGTCTCGTTTCTGTAAACTCTGCCGGGATATACGAATCTTGCAGGCGCTCCATGTTCAAGGAGATATCTTACTGAGCCGCCGGTGAGATGAGGACGGAGGCACAGCCTCTCGTTTCCTCTTTTGTTTTCGGTTCCTTCCAGCCAGTAAGTGTCCATCGAAGCTCTTGCCGGATGATCGGCAGCAAAATTGAGGTTATCAAAGGCGAATTTCTCGCTCGAGATGTCGTCTTCGCTGTAAATTTCAAAGCCAAGTGATCTAAAGGCGTCATTGAGGTCGTAGCACATCTGGGTTATAGGATGCAGCGCGCCTTCGCTGACTTCGATTCCAGGGAGAGTCAGATCAATATCTCCCTCGACCGCAGATGCTCCTGCAATAAGTTCTTCCTGTCTTGCCTGGATCTTTTCTGCAAAGAGGTTCTTGACCTCATTTGCTTTCATTCCGACAGATTTACGCATATCGGGTTCGAGTCCGCCTAAACTCTTGAGCACTTCCTGCAGAGAGCTCTTTTTTCCTGTAAGCTCCTTGCGTACAGCCTCAAGCATGGCCGGATCCGATGACTCAGCTATGCGCCTGAATCCTTCTTCACGGATCTTCTCCAGCTTTTCCAACATTTTATTCCCCTCCTTAGCTTTGAAAAAATATTATATTTTGTTATTTTACCATACCCTTGCCGGTGTATATCTTTGCCTGCTCTTCCCCCCTCAGGACTCTGAGCGCGCCGGCACACATGGCCTCCTGCTCCACTTCATTTTCATAAATGTAAATCGGAGCTATCCAACCGGTATATTCTCTGATGTAATCAATAAGCCCGCGGAATCGCGTATAGCGTCCGGTTATCAGAATACCGTCGACTTTACCCTTGAGAACCGTAGCCATTGAACCTATGTATTTTACTATGTTGTAACACAGTGCTTCCCAGACCAGTTTTGCTTCTTCGTTGCCGTCAAGGACTCTCATGTATACTTCATCAGCATCTGATGTACCGAAGTGGGATACAAATCCCCCGGTTCCTGTACAAAGATGGCGCATCTCATCAACAGTGTGATCCTTGAAGTAATCAAGCACTTCCATCAGAGGAAGTGAGCCTGTACGTGTTGCAGTAAATGGTCCTTCACCTCCTGCGCCCTGATTGCAGTCGATCTGTTTTCCGTTTTTCTGCGCCGCTATGGTGATGCCTCCGTCGATATGGGCTACAACGAGACTGGATTTTTTATAATCCATACCGTGTATCTTGCAATGTTTCATCGCTGTGCCTCTGAGATTCAGCGCATGTGATTCAGTCCTGCGTGTGATCCCCTTTACACCGGTAACCCTGGCCACATCTGTGTATTCATCAACGCAGATCGGGTCTACCATGAAAAGCCGTCCGCCATACTTCTGCTGCATCTCATAGGCAAGCTGCACGCCCAGAATGGACGGATGGATCGTTCTGCCGACATTGTTTCTGATGTCATTGAGAAGAAGATCGTTCACTTCGAATGTACCGCTTGGCACAGGGTAACAGCCGCCGCCCCTTCCCACGAAAGCATCGATGTTATCGAGCTCAATATCATTCTTTTCTACGAAGTCTTTTATAACTCCCATTCTGTAATCGAGCTGATCATTCGGCATCGGGAATGAATTGAGCACTTCAGCGTCATGTGTCACTGATGTCTCGAGTATTTTGATATTGTTCTCGAAAAGCGCCAGCTTGGTCGATGTTGAGCCCGGATTGATCACGAATATGCGGTATCTGTTGTTTTTCATAATCTTCCTCTACTGTTTGCTTTTAATAAATAACGGCGGCCTTTCTGCAGAGCCGCCGTTTGTCTTTCGAATACAGCCTTGCTCTGCGGTCAGGCACTAAAAGAGCCCTCCGAACTTCATAAAGAACGGAGCAAAAACGAGTGTTACTGCCAGCATCAGCTTTATTATGGTACCAAGTGTTTCGGTAGCCATTCTGTCAAAGTATCTGCCTGCGTTATTGAATGCAAAAATAACACACATTCCTGTGACTGAAGCGGCACACGAGAATGCTATGAGTCCGTTTACTCCGCCTGCAGCACCTGCTGCCATTGGAACGATGATTGATATTACAAACAGAGGAACAAGGCCTCTGAGGGAAGTTATTCGCTTTCCCGGGTCATATGAATCACCAAGCCTGGTTTCGAGCACCTGACTTGTGAGCCTTATCGATCTTATAATGAAACCGGCACATACAAATACAACAACAGCACCAATTGTGATTCCTGTGAACACAGGTGTGCTCAGAAGATTTATGGCCGGATTGTTTGCAACTACCGAAAGAGCCGTATACATTGCAACCAGAGTTACATATGCTGCCACTCCTGAATATGTCTTGCCTATTGAGTCTGAAGTAACTGAAGCAGTCAGAAGCACATCAGCAGGGTTAGGGCTCTCAGCATCAGGATCACTTACCGAGGCGATTTCTGAGGCGCTTGCAGTGTTGATTGCGAAGCCTCTTACAGCTGAATTTACTGCAGTCATTGAATTGATTCCTACTGCTGCAAGGGCTATGCCATAAAAGTTCGCGTAATAATATGCAAGTACCATGGCGGTTGTAGTAAGAATAGCCGGTATCATTACCGAGATCATACCGATAGACAGGCTGTATATCATGGATGCACTTACTCCTGTCTTCTTTACATCCGGCAGGAAGCGTTTGAAAATAGCTCCGTCTATCGAATATGCCTTTGAAGCTTCACCTGAAATAAGTGCGGCAAGAATACCCAAAGATGCACATACACCGTAGACATACGACTGAAGCAGATCGTTACTGAAGTAAACAGCAGCTGCGGCGATAAGAACTGCTGCGATTATATTGCCCACAGTAAGGCCTGCAGCAGGTTTCTTTACGACATATCCTCTGTAGGCCATGATGCCTATGATAGAAGCAATAATACCGGCAGCAAATATGATAAGCGGGTATCTGGCTGCAGAAGTTGCGGTAAATGTTGACATAACGCCGGAAGTATCAACAGCTACTTCAGAAAGCAGTGCTGCTGAGCATGCCGACAGGATGTATGTCTCTACATGATCGGCTCCGCTTCCGATGAACATTCCCGTATAGTCGGTGAAATCATCCCCTTTTACTGTCAGAGCGTATGCTCCTGAGAATGCAGTTCCTGAAAGACCAATGATCAGTGATACGATGGAAGCTCCGAGAGCGAAGCTCGCAACAAGATCAACAAGCTGGTCTCTTTTCAGGAAGAAAAACAGAACACCCAGTCCTACAAGCGCTATTGATGAAACGCTGAGACCCATAACAGCTGCCGATCTGTATGCTGTCTTGAGGGCTGTCCTGATATCTCCCGAAACCGCTGTGGATGAAGATGATATGCTTCCGGTAACAACAGTAGTGGCCCCGATAATAACTGAAACAAAGCAAAGAGCCGCTCCCCCTAAAAAGACAGCGGCATTCAGGTGCCCTACAAATGCAAACAGAACTGCTGCAAGCAGTGCAAGTGTAATTATCAGCGGCACATATTGAATTGACCAGAATTCTGAATTTCTGCTTTTGACTTCAGCGTATGTTTCAGCGGAAGTCTCATTTCTGACAATGCGGCTCCTGAGCCATGTCTCAAGAGAGATCGCGGCCAGAAGACCTATCAGAGCGCAGATCAGTGTTATAATCTTGAGCATTGAGTGTTCTCCGGATGCGTTTTATCACGCATTTTTCGGTTTATCAGTTGAAAATAGCAACAATTGCAAGTGATACGACGATATAAATGATTGCACAGACCGTTGTGATCTTTGCAAGAAGTGCGTCATATCCTCTGCTCTTTCTCTTTCCGAAGAGCTGCTCTGCTCCGCCTGCGATCGAACCCGAGAGTCCGTCACTCTTACTTGTCTGAAGAAGAATGCTCACGATGAGCACCAGGCTTGATATCAAAAGGATTACCATTAAAGCGGTATGCATTTTGTCCTCCAAAACTTAATTGAAATATAAGACGCCCGGATAAATATCCGAACGTCTAAAAATACCATAATCAATAATGCTGTGTCAATTGATACAGCTTATTTTACAGTGAAGCAGCTGCTTCAGCGATTGCAGCGAAGTCTTCAACCTTGAGACTTGCTCCGCCGATAAGTCCGCCGTTGATGTCAGGCTTCTCAAGAAGTTCCTTGGCATTGGATGGTTTCATCGATCCGCCGTAGAGAATGAGCATTCCGTCACCTGTTGCATTGTCATAGATGCCGGAGACAACTCCTCTGATGAAAGCGCACATTTCTTCTGCCTGCTCAGGTGTAGCTGTCTTGCCTGTTCCGATAGCCCAGATAGGCTCATAAGCGATGACTACCTTTGCGGCATCAGCAGCAGGGATGTCTGCAAAATCTGCGATGACCTGTCCTGCAACGAATGTCTGCTCTCCGCCCTGCTCTCTGACCTCGAGGGATTCGCCTACGCAGAGAATAGGAGTGATGCCTGCTTCGATGAGTACCTTAAGCTTTTTATTAACAGTCTCATCTGTCTCAGCAAAATATTCTCTTCTCTCAGAGTGTCCGATCACGCAGTATCCTACGCCCAGTTCCTGAAGCATTGCGACCGAAACCTCTCCTGTGTAAGCGCCGCTTGGCTCAAAGTGTACATTCTGAGCACCGAATCCTATTCCGGATCCTTCAAGGCCCTTACCGAGCGCTTCGATAGAAGTGAACGGAGCCATTACGCATACGTCCTTTGCGTTAGGAAGATTCTTTGCCTTGATCTCTTCAGCAAAAGCTGCTGCTTCAGCTGAAGTCTTGTTCATTTTCCAGTTTCCTGCGATCAAAAATTTTTTCATGGTGTTTTCCCCTCTCCTATTTATCATCGATGACTGCGATTCCCGGGAGTTCTTTTCCTTCGAGGAACTCAAGGCTTGCTCCGCCTCCGGTACTGATATGTGTCATTTTGTCTGCAAGTCCGAATTTAGCTACAGCAGCAGCGCTGTCTCCGCCTCCGATGACTGTGGTGGCATCGATCTCAGCGAGGCACTCAGCAATTGCTTTTGTACCTACTGCGAAGTTTTCCATTTCGAATACACCCATAGGACCATTCCAGACTACAGTCTTTGTTGTCTTAAGAGCATCGGTATAAAGTTTGATTGTTTCCGGTCCGATATCCAGGCCCATTTTGTCATCAGGAATCGAATCAACATCATATACACCATATGGCGAATCATTTGAGAACTCATCAGCAGCTACAACGTCTACAGGGAGCATGAACTGAACACCCTTCTCTGCTGCCAGCTTAAGGATCTCTCCTGCAAGCTCAAGACCTTCTTCGTCAAGCAGTGATTTTCCGATGGAGTAGCCCTGTGACTTGAAGAATGTATATGCCATTCCTCCTCCGATAATGAGGATGTCTACTTTGTCAAGAAGGTTGGTGATCACCGGAATCTTATCCTTTACCTTTGCGCCGCCCATGATAGCCGCGAACGGTCTCTTCGGATTGTTTACAGCCTCTCCGAGGAATTTGAGTTCCTTTTCAATAAGGAATCCGGATACAGCAGGAATATAATCAGCTATGCCTGCAGTCGAAGAATGTGCTCTGTGAGCGGATCCGAACGCGTCCTGAACGAAAATATCGCCAAGCTCTGAAAGCTCTTTTGCGAATTCAGGGTCATTCTTTGTTTCTCCGGCTTTGTATCTGACGTTCTCTATGAGCAGCATTTCACCGGCCTTGAGGTCTTTTGCCGCAGCTTTTACGTTATCGTCTACAACTACGTCAGAAGGAACAAACTTGACTTCCTTTCCGGTAAGCTCAGCAAGTCTTTTTGCAACCGGTGCAAGACTGAACTCAGGCTTCGGTTCACCCTTAGGTCTGCCGAGGTGTGACATGAGGACTACAGCTGCTCCATGCTCAAGAAGATACTCTATGCTAGGAAGAGCTGCTCTGATACGGATGTCATCAGTAATGGTGTCACCGTCAAGAGGTACATTGAAGTCGCATCTTACTACTGCCCTTTTGCCGGTCCAGTCGATGTCTTTAATAGTCTTTTTCATATATGACTCTCCTTTGTTGTTACAGGAAAAAACTATCATTACTTAGCGGCATGTATATGCCTTTGGAAATATTGTCCTATTTAATTAATTTTAGCAAAATGTGCTTACGGTTTAAAGCATTAAATGATTACCGCTGCCCTGCTACCGGCATCACGGTCCTTAGTGACCACGATCTGTTTTTCTATGCGGGATTTGAGTGCGTCAACATGCGATATTATTCCTACGAGCTTATCCTCATCTGAGAGTTCGGTAAGCGTACGTATGGCTTTTTCAAGAGTCTCAGAATCAAGCGATCCAAAGCCCTCATCAACGAACATGGTATCAAGCCTTATGCCGCCTGCTGAAGCCTGCACTTCATCAGAAAGTCCGAGAGCCAGTGACAGTGATGCCATGAAACTCTCTCCTCCGGAAAGTGTGTTCACTGACCTTTCCGTTCCGCTGTAATGATCAAGTACACTGAGATCCAGCCCGGACAGGTGGCGCTTGTCACCGGATCCGCTCGCTCTAACGAATTCATACTGACCGTCAGACATCATTCTCAGCCTGATATTTGCGCGCCTTATGATGCGCTCAAAGTAGAAGGACTGCACATAAGATTCAAGTGTTATCCTCTCCTTGCCGGTAAGCAATCCGTTGGCAGTTCTGTTGAGGGAGTCGATTATCTCGTGTTCCCTACGGATGCGTTCAAGTTCCGCAGCTCCGGATCTCACCGAATTCAGAGCTGTTTTCGCGGAATTGAGTTCGGCATTGATCTGAATACTAAGATCTGTAAGTGACTTCTTTTCGGATTCCGCCGCAGCTGCCGCTTCTGTCGCAGCGTCTTCATCTACAGGTTTATATCCTTCAACGACCCTTTCGAGTTCACTTATCCTGGCGGCATTGACATCTCTTCCGGATTCAGCTTCACTCAGCTTCTTAGAAGCCTTATCTATCTCTTCCCGCAGTCTCTTCGCTTCATTCGCTTTTTCGGACCGGCTGCTTTCCGCATCTTCTCTTGAGTCAAAAGCCAGATCTTTCCTTACCTGTTTATATCTTGCCTCTGCAGCGGCCAGTGATGAACTGGCCGCAGTAAGTTTCTTTTCTATATCTTTCACATGTGCGCCCTTTTCTTCAAGCGCTTTTCGCATCTCCGGAACAGTATTGTTCAGCGCCTCTGCTTTTGCTGATTTTTCACTCAGGTCCTTCTCTTCTTCGCGCAGCGAGATCAGATTTTCATTAAGCAGAATTCTCTCTTTATCCGCAGTCTCCCGGGCAGCCGTAAGATCTTCACTTCCGGTCTCGCGGATAGCTGCAGCTCTGGTACGTGTCATGACTGCATCAAGGTTGCCTTTTGATGTATTAGCCTCACTCATCTTGCCGGACGCCCTGTTTCTAGCGGCCTCGGCCTCCTTCTGTTTATCATCCAGCGCTTCTGCAGAAGGCGCTTCCTGACTGAGCTCAGCCGGAGCAGGATGATGAACGGAACCGCATACAGGGCAAGGTTCTCCCTCGGCAAGAGATTCTGCAAGTATGCCTGCCTGTTCTTTCATATAAGCCGTCAGCATCGCGCTGTACTCACCTGCGAGCCTTTCTGCTTCAGCAAGCATAGGTTTCAGCTCATCCTGCTGCTTTTTCAGAGTTTCGCTCATTTCTGTAACAGCTTCTATATCGTCTGAAAGCATATTGAGCACAGTAATACGGCTTTCCGTTTTTTCTATACTGTTTCTGGTTTTTACAAGTTCTTCAGCGGACTGCCGGAGCTGCTCCATCAGTGACTCACTGTCTGAAAGTTCCTTTTTCAGAGTTTCCGCTTCGTTCTGTGCGGCTGTGAGTTCAACGGTTCCTGTATCTGCTTCTTTCTGTAATTCAGTGATTTCTGCACTTATTGCATCAAGTTCATCATATGAATCCAGTGAAGCTTCTATCAGCGCAGCATCGTTCTCCAGCTTTTCGATCAAAGGCTTTCCGGCGGTTGCTTCATCCAGAGCTGCTTTTGCTTTTTCTACTGCTTCTTCATGTAAAGGAATTGAGTTCCTGGCCTCCTCAAGGCTCATTACGTTCCTTCTGTGATCCTTTGCAAGAGCTATCTTATTTTTGAATTCTGTAAGTTTTTTATCTGTCGCTTCAAGGTCATCCGCAAGGGATTTTGACTTCTCATCAGCTGCGTCAATTATTGATCCGAGCAATTCACATATCTCTTCCGGTGAAACAGAACCATTCTCTGAACGTTCTTTCAGTTCATCGATCCTGGCCGAAAGACTTTCGTCAAAGCTGCAGTTTACTGAAGCAACTGAAAGATTCATGGCTCGTTTTCCGTCATTGTATTTTTCAAGATTTTTTCTGCTCAGCTCTTTCAGTTCATCTGACAGTCTGCTGTATGGCTGAGTATTGAACAGCTTACGGAACAGCCTCTGCCTCTCATCGGTACCGGCATTAAGGACTTTTCTGAACTCTCCCTGTGCGATCATGGCTATATTGCAGAACTGTCCTCTGTCTATACCAAGGATGCTTTTTATCTCTTCATTGACTTTGGATGAACCGTCGACGACACTTCCGTCCGGCTTTATAAGGGTCGCTCCGGCAGACTGTTTTGTAAATCCGTCTCCGCTCTTTTTGGCTCTGTAATATTCCGGATTGCGCGTAACCGTATACTTATGCCCGCAATATTCAAATACAAGCTCTACTTCGGTCTTTTCCCCATCCGGAGTATACTGTGACCTGACGCTTTTGCTGTCACGTCCTGAGCCGCTCATGTCACCGTAAAGAGCGTATGTAATGGCATCAAAAATAAATGTCTTGCCTGCACCTGTATCTCCGGTTATGAGATAAAGACCACCGCGGCCAAGGCTTTCCATATCAATAATATTTGTGTCCTTATATGGGCCAAAGCCCGTCATTTTAAGTCTCAGAGGTCTCATGAATCTTCACCCCATACTTTTTCTATCAGGCCGCCTACCAGACCGGACTGTTCTTCATCCATCGGCTTCCCGTTCTGGATCTCATAAAGGTTGTTGAATATCTCAAGCGGAGTTCTGCCGTCGTTCCCTTCCGCATCAGGAACTATAGCTGCAGCACGAGTCCTGGTATTGTCATATTCCAGCCTCATTATATTAGGGTATATGGCTCTCAGACTGCCAAGCGCACCGATCACATCCTCTTCGTCGGTAAGGATTATGCGCATATAGTCTTCTTTTTCGATGAGTTTGTAATAATTTATATTCGTTAACTCATCAAAACTGCCCTTCATCTCCCTCATATCTCTCACAGGAACAAGCTCCGTTGTCCTTAGCAGGACATTGCAGATGCCGTCTTTCTTTTCTCCTAAATCAACAACCGTTACGGATTTGATCTGATCCTTTTCAGAGAACGAGTATTTCAGCGGAGATCCGCAATATCTTATTCTTTCTGTTCCTGCAGGCTGCGGTCCATGCAGATGCCCGAGCGCTGTATAATCGAAGGGTTTAAACACCGAGGTATCAACGTTATCGATGCCGCCTACTGATATCTCTTCAGATTCCGATCTTAGCGCATCCGTGCAGAACTGATGGGCAATCAGTACATTGCGTTCCTCTGTATCAACTTCCATTTTATCGATTGCAAAGCCTAAAGCGTCTGTATAGCTTGCTATCTCTGATGCTTTTTCATCATCGATAAACGCCTGTCTCACATGAACCGGCTTTATGAAAGGAAGCATATAAAAATTCACTCTTCCATACTCATCATCAAGGCTGAAGCAGTGAGTACTTCCGTCATATCCTCGAAAGTCTGCTTATGAAATCATCAAAAAGACGCACGGCCTCTGCCGGCGGAAGAGGCTTATCATAGACATCTCCCGCTATCAGAACAGCCTGCGGCTTTTCTTCGTCTATTATCTCCAGTATGCGTTCAAGTATGAACCTCTGATCTTCTATCATCGGGAAGTCATTGACCCGCTTCCCCAGATGCAGATCCGACAGATGTATCAGTCTCACTTCGCTCCTCCGTTTTCTACATAAAGGCACAGGTCTGCAAGAAGGCAGTTTCCGCAGTCCGGTTTGCGGGCGTGACAGACTCTTCTGCCGTGAAATATAAGCAAATGGTGAGCTCTTGACCATTGATCCTTCGGAAGTCTGTCCATCAGCATGTTTTCTACACCTTCAGGGTCTTTGGCGCATGTCAGCCCTATTCTGTTTGAAACTCTGAAGACATGCGTGTCGACTGCTATGCGGGCTTCACCGAAACCTTCTGCCAGCACAACATTGGCCGTCTTTCTGCCTACCCCGGGGAGTTTTACCAGATCTTCATAACGTCCCGGCACTTCTCCTCCGTATTCGGAAACAAGAATTTTTGAAAGAGCCACTATATTCTTTGACTTGTTTTTATAAAGGCCTATTGTCTTTATTATCTCCTGCACCTCGAGCGGATCAGCATCTGCCATCGCCTCTGCCGTAGGATACTTAGCGAAAAGTACCGGTGTCACTTTATTTACTGAGACGTCCGTAGTCTGAGCTGAAAGCATCACTGCCGAAAGCAGCTGAAAATGAGTCCCGAAGTCCAGAGCGCATGCCGCCTCAGGGTGCATCTGCTCAAGTCTGTCCATGATTACAGGTATGTTTTTATCCGGAATGAGATCATTCATGTTTTTCCCCTCTATATCAGACAGGCAGCAGCCGGAAGCTGCTGCCTCATAATTGACTTTACAACAATACTCCAAGTATCAGTGTAACAAGCGGTGTGATGATACGGTCAGTCACGTCGAATACGATCAGTGCCAGAAGTATCCATGTTCCATACTGGTAGACCTTGTACCACCAGCTGTATCTGTCGAGCCTGAAAATCTGAGTCAATATACCCCAGCCATCCAGAGGCGGGCATGGTATCAGATTGAATATCATAAGTACGATATTTATGCTGACGATATAAAAGATCATCAGGTAGATGTTGTATATGAAATCTGATGCAGCTGCGCCGTTGAAGGCTTTGACTATCGCCCTTGCCGGTAACGAAAAAATCACTGCGATCAGCAGATTCATCGTAACACCTGCAATACCGACCAGGAATTCATCTCTGCGTCTGTGTTTGTAATAACCGGGATCTATCTGTACAGGCTTTCCCCAGCCGAATCCGACCAGCAGGAGTGCCAGAAATCCTATCGGATCTATATGCGCCATCGGATTTATCGTTACTCTTCCCTGTCTTCGCGGTGTTGGATCGCCGAGTTTATCAGACATCCATGCGTGTGCGAATTCGTGGAAACTCAGTCCGATTATGATGCCCGGAAGCATCAGTAATTTTGTAAGGATCATATCTGCGTTCAATTGAGCATCCCTTTCTTTCGTTTCTTATAGTATCTCTGTCAGCAGTCTCGATATCGATTCTGCAGCTTTTTCGAAATTTGATATCCGTTCCCTGTCATCCTGGGTGTATGGATGTGAGAGACTTATATCAGCCATGAATCTTTTGTCAAGTTCCTCTGTGACATCCCTGTCGTATATAAATGCGTTTGACTCAAAATTGAGTCTGAAACTTCTGTTGTCGAAATTAGCGGATCCTACCGTGCATACCTCTCCGTCTATGCTCAGAGTCTTGGCATGCAGAAATCCGTTGTCATAAATATATATCTTTGCGCCATCCCTGATGAGTCTGCCTGCATTGTACAGCGTGGTCCTGTAAACGAACGGGTGGTCAGGCATGCATGGGATCATTATCCTCATATCGATGCCAGATCTTGCCGCCATTCGAAGC
Source organism: uncultured Eubacteriales bacterium (assembly GCA_900320285.1). Classification (GTDB taxonomy): domain Bacteria; phylum Bacillota; class Clostridia; order Peptostreptococcales; family Anaerovoracaceae; genus Crickella. The sequence goes on along the minus strand of ONRQ01000002.1, from coordinate 90,815 downwards.
GATTCCATCATGGGCTCGTCAGGCACCAGATAAGGGGTCTGGATATATATGTTTTTTCTGGCATTCGTTATCATCTTCATGAATGCCATCTTGATCTCCTCTTTCTCTGATTCCGGTCCACAGGAGACTATCTGGACCGGTATATCTCCGGTTTCCGCCCTGAATGCGTATCTTACCGACTGATCGATAAGATCTATTTCTTCTTTTGAGGCATAGCGCCAGTCCATGTAAAATCTCTCGTTGAGAGTCGCGAGAGCATTGCCTCTGATTATCAGCTGTGTGTCTCTCCAGTATCCGAACTTCTTTTTATATCCGAGATACTCTTTCGCGATGTTGAATCCGCCTATATAACCTATCTCGTTATCTATTATCGCAAGCTTGCGGTGATTCCGGTAGTTTATCCTGAAGTACAGGTGCCGTATAAGAGGTTTGAAGAAGAATGCGTATTTACCTCCGGCTTTTTTGAAAGCTCTCAGATCAGAATGTCCGATACTGCGGCTTCCGAGCGCATCCATAAGGAGCCTTACCTTGACACCTTCCTGTGCCTTTCTGGTAAGAAGCTCGATAAGTCTGTTCCCTACAAAATCATCTTTGACTATGTAAAAACACAGCTTTATGGTATATTTCGCATTTTCGATGTCATTGCAGAGCCTCTCGAACATCTCCTTTCCGTCGGTGATGATCTCTACGCTGTCATTGGCGGTCAGAAGTGAGTCAGCATATCCCAGATTCATGCTTATCATGTCTTTCCACCGGCCGGTGATATCATCCTCATCTACCGGCATGCTCTGCCGCACAGCTTCTTTCTGCCAGTCGATCAGAGTATTTTTGCCTTCCTCTTCGTCTTCAGTCATTCTGAATATCTGCTGTCTGGCAATGTTCTGAGAGAAGATCATATAGAGGAACAGCCCTGCCGCAGGTACCATGAAAAGTACCATTATCCACGCCATGGTCGCCGTAGGTGATTTTGAGTCATCAAAGAAAATCAGTCCGAGCGCAATAAGCGCGTTCAGGACGTAAATGATGACCATGATATGTGACAATGTGAAAAACTGCAGGAACTGCTCCAGAATGCCCGTCATTCCACTTCTCTTCCTTCGAGGCTGAATGTTTTGCCTTCTGTTATTTCAACCCTGACTTTGCGGCCCATCAGCTGCTCAGGGCTTCTGTCTGACGTGAAGTTTACAAGCTTGAATCCGTCGGTTCTTCCGGCCAGGACGTTATCGTCGTTCCGGCTTACGCCTTCTGCTATCACCTCGCAGATACGTCCCTTGTACGCCTGATTCTTCTTCAGGCTGATCTCATTCATGACATCTACCAGTCTGTCGAATCTCTCGTGGCAGACTTCGTCAGGGATCTGGTCAGTGAATCTTGCTGCCGGCGTCCCTTCCCGCGGTGAATATATGAACGTGAAAGCCGAATCATATTCAACTCTTCTGGCTATATCGAGAGTCTCCTCAAAATCCTCTTCAGTCTCGCCCGGGAAACCGACGATTATATCGGTGGAAATTGTTATGTCAGGGGCAGTCTTTCTTAATTTTTCTACTGTTTTGAGATAGGATTCCCTGTCGTAATGGCGGTTCATACGCTTCAGTATCCTATCACTGCCTGACTGCACCGGAAGGTGTATGTTATGGCAGAGCTTATCGCACGTTCTGAAGCATTCGATCATCTCATCTGAAATATCCTTCGGATGTGAGGTCATGAATCTGATGCGCTCTATCCCTTCGATTTCATTGACAGCCCTGATCAGATCTGCAAAGCTGTGGCCTTCAGCATCCCTGTAGGAATCGACGTTCTGACCCAGCAGCATTACCTCTATCACACCGTCAGCTGCAAGATTTTTTATTTCGCTGCAGACATCACTGAGCATACGGCTCTTCTCACGTCCTCTGGTATAAGGAACGATGCAGTATGTGCAGAAGTTGTTGCAGCCGTATGTGATATTCACAAGTGCTTTGTGGCGGTGCATCCTGACCGGCTTCATGCCCTCTTCGCTTATATCAGGATTGTTAGCTATGATCGCGCGCATGCGTCTTCCGGTTTTCAGTCTCTCTTCGAGAAGTTCCGGAAACTGCGCGATATTCTGGGTGCCGAATACTATGTCTACCCATGAGAAGCGCTTGTTGATTTCAGCCACCACTCTCGGCTGCTGGGGCATGCACCCACAGACTGCAAGCACAAAGTCCGGGTTATTCTTTCTGACTTTTTTAAACTGTCCAAGCGTTCCAAAAAAGCGCTTGTCAGCGTTTTCCCTTACGCTGCATGTATTTATAACTGTTACGTCTGCCTTATACGGGTCATCGATATGCTCGTAACCCATTGCCTCCAGAAGTCCGGCTATGTTCTCCGAGTCATGCTCGTTCATCTGGCATCCGTAAGTGATTACGTGATACTTTTTCATTGTACCTCGTCTTTCTTGCTTCTTGACATCAGCATTCTTACTGCTTTATCAGGCGCGATCTCTCCCTTCAGCACAGCTCTGGTAGCCATGCATACCGGCATCTCAACGCCCAGCTTTCCGGCGAGATCATAAACCGCGTCAGCCGTATAGTAACCTTCAACGACCGATCCTACTTTTTCTACCGCTTCTTCAGCTTTAAGACCATCTCCTATCAGGAGTCCGCAGCGTCTGTTTCGCGAAAGATCGGTAGCGCATGTGACAATGAGGTCACCTATACCCGCAAGGCCCGAGAAAGTCTCTGCGTTTGCCCCAAGCCTGAGGCCGAGCCTCTTTATTTCATGAACAGAGCGAGTCATGAGTGCTGCCCTGGCATTGCTTCCGAGTTTCATCCCATCAGAAATTCCGGTAGCTATGGCGATGACGTTCTTTACCGCTCCTGCGATCTCCACTCCGACCATGTCATCCTGTGTGTATATACGCAGCTGCTCTGACATGAACGCGTCCTGAACGAACTTTGCCGCCTCAGGATCCACAGAAGCAGCTACAATGCCTGCAGGAGCATTCATTACGATCTCCTCTGCGTGTGTCGGTCCCGACAGGGCAACGTATCTGACCTGCGGTATGGTTTCTTCAGCCACCTCGCTCATTCTCTTAAGGGTGTTCTTTTCGATACCCTTTGCAAGGTTTACCACGATGGTGCCGGCTTCAAGATACTTTGAAGCATCAGCCGATACCTGTCTGAAAGTCTGAGCAGGTACAGCGAATACCACTATGCTTTTGCCTCTGACTGCTTCGCCTATATCATTTGTATAGTTCAGACGATCACTGAGAACCGCATCCGGCAGATATCTGCTGTTGATACGTGTCTCTTTCATGGCATCAAGAGCAGCCTTATTGCGTCCGTATAATGTTACTCTGTGTCCATTGTGAGCCATGGCAGTACCGAAAGAACCGCTTCCGATGACAGCTACGTCAAGCGCTTTATCACCAAGATCAGGTATAGTAACTCCCGCATAATAGTCTATTGCTTTCATTTCGTCTGCTCCTTTTCGTCTGTTTTATTGCTGCCTCCGACAGTGAGAGGCTTTTCTTCTCCTTTTGCGATCCTTTTTATGTTGGCCATGTGCATCAACATGAGAAATGCTGCAGCTCCTATAGAAAAATACAGGTAATCCGGGGCAAAATGCCATATCAGCACCGGATAGGACAGTGCAGCGACCAGAGACGCAACCGACATTCTGCGGGTGATCCCAAACAGGACCCCTGCAACGAGAATAGCTATAAGAGCACTTGGCCAGTTGAGAGCAAGTGCAGCTCCAAAAGCCGAAGCTACACCCTTGCCGCCCTTGAATCCGAATGCCGCAGGGAAGCAGTGACCAAGTATCACGCATGCGAAGGCCACCATTGCTCCGTACTTACCGCCGAAGCTGATTCCGATCCTGACAGCAATGAAAGCCTTAAGAACATCAATTACGAAAACTGTAATTCCTGCGCCTATGCCCATGACCCTGATAGTGTTGGTCATGCCGGCATTTCCGCTGCCTTCCTTACGGATGTCTATGCCCTTAAGTTTTCCGATAATGATCGAAGGATTGATGTTTCCCAGGGCATAAGCGGCGATTCCTATGATAACGAGCTTTACTGCTTCGTTCATCTCCGTTCACCTCTCTTTTCACTCCAGACAAATTTGATTGAAGTACCTTCAAAATCGAAGGCTTCACGAATTTTGTTCTCCAGATATCTGGCATACGAAAAATGCATGAGTTCCCTGTCATTGATACTGAACGAGAACAGAGGAGGTTTAGTACCGATCTGAGTCGCGTAATAGATCTTGAGTCTGCGGCCTTTGTCTGAAGGCGGCTGCCTCATCATTACCGCGTCCTCTATGATGCTGTTGAGCTTTCCTGTCGTAATGCGTACGCTTCTGGCGTCGGCTATGCGCGAGCATCTTTCGATTATGTCGAATATCCTCTGCTTGTTGATCACGGATGTAAACACGACCGGAGCATATGAAGCAAACAGCATCTCAGCTTTGATCTTTCTCTCGTAATCGCGCATTGTGTTGGTCTCTTTCTCTATAAGATCCCATTTGTTCACGACTATCAGCAGTCCCTTGCCGGCCTCATGCGCGTATCCGGCTATCTTTTTATCCTGTTCCGTAAGGCCTTCCACAGCATCCAGCATGAGAACACATATGTCGCAGCGCTCGATAGCAGCTATGGCTCTTACAACGCTGAATCTCTCTATCGAATCGTTCACCTTGCTCTTTTTACGGAGTCCCGCAGTGTCGATCAGAGTATATTCCCTGTCCTTATATGTGAACGGTGTATCGATCGTATCACGTGTAGTACCTGCAATAGGCGATACAATTACTCTTTTCTGCCGGGTAAGCGCATTTACCAAAGATGACTTTCCGACATTTGGTTTTCCGATTATTGCAATGTGAACACTTTCGTCGACCCTGCCGAATGAATCATCAGGGAAACCCTCGACTATCCTGTCAAGGAGATCGCCTATGTTGGTCATATTGGCAGCACTTATAGGTACGGGTTCGCCGAATCCGAGCTCATAGAAATCAAGGACGACCTCATAGGCCTTTGACGGCGAGTCAACCTTGTTTACAACAAGTATGACCTCTTTGCCCGTGCGGCGCAGAAGATCCGCAACCTCCCGGTCCGCTGTCGTGAGACCTTCCTTTCCGTCCACCATAAAGCAGATGACATCCGCCATATCCATTGCCATTACGGCCTGATCCCTCATCTGGGAGCGTATGGTGTCATCAGTGCGTACTTCGATACCGCCCGTATCGATAACAGCAAATTCCTTGCCGTTCCACTCTGTCTCGGCGTATATCCTGTCACGCGTAACTCCCGGCACGTCCTCGACTATCGCGCGTCTTTCTCCTATAAGGCGGTTGAAGAATGTCGATTTGCCTACATTTGGTCTTCCTACAATTGCAAGAATGGGTTTACTCATCAAATATACCCTCCACAAAATCATGCGCATTAAACGGCTGCAGATCAGTCATCTTCTCACCTACGCCGATAAACTTTATAGGCATGTCAAATTCATCAGTGATTGTGACTGTTATGCCGCCTCTTGCTGTTCCGTCCATCTTCGTAAGAACGATTCCGGTAATATCAGCTATATTATTGAATTCTTCAGCCTGATTTACGGCATTCTTCCCCGAAGTAGCATCCACTACGAGAAGATTCTCTCTTGTTGCCTCAGGCCATTCTCTTGAAATGACCCTGCTCATCTTTTCGAGCTCCTTCATGAGGTTTGTCTTGTTCTGAAGTCTGCCGGCCGTATCACATATGAGCACGTCGACATTATTGGCTTTTGCCGACTGTATAGCATCGTATATGACTGCAGTCGGATCCGCGCCTTCTTCTCTCCTGATTACTTTTTCGACTCCTACTCTCTGTCCCCAGAGCTCGAGCTGTTCTGCCGCTGCAGCACGGAAAGTGTCAGCAGCAGCCAGCATTACAGTTTTTCCCTGCTGTATGTACATGTTGGCGAGCTTCGCTATGGTAGTGGTCTTTCCGCCTCCGTTGATGCCAATCATGAGGATAACGAGCGGATACTCATCTTTCATGAGGTTGCGCTCTCCCTTATCCATGAGCTCCTCAAGTATGCGTGAAAGCTCCTTCTTTATCTCTCTTTCCCTGGTGATGTACTTATAGTTTATCGCCTTGTTCAGTTCCTCAATTATCTTGGCTGAGGTTTCTATGCCTACATCGGCCATAACGAGGGACTCCTCGAGCTGATCGAGGAACTCCGGACCGAGTTCAGGGTTATCATAGACCGCCATCGTAATTGAATCGATGAATTTGCGGAATACGGTTTTCTTTTCAAATAGTGCCATTATTGGTCTCCTTATATATTATTCAAGTCCTTCCGGATCAAATTCGTCTCCCAGCTTGAGCGACAGCATGCGGGAGATTCCCTGTTCAGGCATTGTTACGCCGTAAAGCACGTCTGCATGCTCCATGGTAGCTTTCTGGTGTGTTATGAGCGCGAACTGTATATTTTCGAAGTTTTTGAGATAATCAGAAAACCTCTCAATATTCACTTCATCAAGAGCAGCCTCTACCTCATCGAGAATGACAAATGGTGTCGGCTTGGCCTTGAGTACCGCAAACATAAGCGCTATTGCGGTGAGGGTCTTTTCTCCTCCGGAAAGAAGATTTATGTTCTTTAGTTTTTTACCCGGCGGCTGTGCGGTGATCTCTATGCCTGATTCAAGCGGCTTTGTCTCGTCTTCGAGTCTGAGTTCAGCATAACCTCCGCCAAAGAGCTCCTTGAAAGACTGCTCAAAGTTGACTACAACACGGTCGAAGTTTTCCTTGAACTTTGTCCTGATGGTTTTATCCATGTTGGATATTATCTCGTTCAGCTCATTCATGGCCTTCGTAAGATCAGCTTCCTGAGCCGTCATGAATTCGTACCTCTTGCTTACGGCCTTATACTCTTCGATCGCTCCTACGTTAACATCGCCGAGTTCCGCGAGCCTGAGTCTTATCTCCCTGGACTCTTTGTTTCCGGCAGTTATCGCGAAGTTTTCGTCTCTCATGTCGAGAGCCTCCGCATAGGATACTTCAAATTCATCCCACAGCTTGTCTTTCTGTGTATCGAGCAATGTCTCGTTTCTGGCCGTCCTGACTTCGAGCTTGTATCGCTCATCGCGGATCTTCTCAAGCTCTTCTCTGTCATTTTTCTGAGAGTTCATAAGAGCTTCGCTTCTGCTGCGCCCGTCCTCGAGTCTTGATGTGATATCCGCGATCTTTTCTTCGAGCTCGGCTTTTTCCTGGCTTAGGGCACGTTCCATATCTCCGGACTGCTCCCCGGATGCTGTAAGTCTGTCCCTGTCGGATATAAGTTCTTTCTGCAGAGCAAGATTATCTTCAACCGCTGCCTCAAGCTCCGTTACGTCGTCCCTTACACGCTCTATCATCTCGTTGTCGGCAAGCATTCTGGATTCGCTTTCTCCGATTCTGACCTTAAGAGCAACTATGGCCTCGTTATCCTGCTCAATGACCGGTTTGATATCTTCGGCTTCTTTCATGAGAGCTTCAGCCTTTTCCTCAGCCTCGGCATACTCTTTTTCAGCCTCTTCTATGCTCTTTCTGTGACCGGATATCATATTGTCTGCTCTTTCTATATCCGATTCCAGGGTCTCCATGCTGGATCTGAATCTCTCAGCAGCGCCCGCGTCTTCACGTACAATTGCCTCTGCGTGTTCTTTGTCTGCTTTCAGAACGTTGCCTGCTATATCGAGATCGGTGATCTCAGCACGCAGAGCATCTCTTTCGGCTCTCAGCTGAGTTCTTTCAGCATCGAGTTTCTCTCTTGATGTGTTCAGATCGGCCGTCATGGCATTGTAGTCAGCGATTTTTGCCTTGAGTGTGCTTATCTCCTTTTTGCGGTCCAGAAGGTTTGCCGTTCTGTTTTTATACCTTCCGCCGGTGATAGCACCGAATGCGTTTATTACTTCACCATCCCTGGTAACGATCCTGAACCCGCCTATATCCATCTTGGAGATACGGATGGCTCTTTCCATATCGTCCGCAATAATAACTCTGCAGAGCAGATAGTCAACTATCTCTCTGTATCTTTCATCACAGCTCACCATTTCGGAAGCTATACCAATGTACCCGGCGGCAGAACTGACTCTTTCGCTGACTCTTAACCGGTCTGCTCTTACAGACTTTACCGGAAGGAATGTTGCCCTGCCCAGGCCGGTCTGCTTGAGCCATTCGATGGTATCTTTAGCAGAGGCATCGTCTTCACACACGATATTCTGGAGTGAATTCCCGAGAGCTGTTTCTACAGCTGTTTCAAAACCGCGCGGAACTTCAATGATATCGGAAACTGTGCCGATAATACCCTTTCGACCTGCATTCATTACCGATCTGACAGCATTGTTGTAGCCTTCATAATTCGCTTCCATCTCTTCAATGGTGCTGCGGCGGGCAATTGCCTGGTTGCATCTGACGGATATTTCGTCAACTTCCTTTATGTTCTTCTCAATGTTTGTAGCAACGGTAATGATTTTATCGTTAACCGAGTCCAGTTCATCCTTTTTTGCTTTAAGAGCTGTCTCATTCTCACCTATTTTCTGCTCAATAAGCTTCAGATTCTCCCTGTTTTCGGTATCCGTCCTGTCTCTGGACTCAAATTCTTCCTTAAGAGTCTCCTTGCGCTCTTCCAGAGTAGTTTTATAGTTGCTGAGAGTCTTTATCTCGGCATTTCTGGTGACATTGCGGTGATTGATATCGATCAGCCTGCTCTTTATTTCCTCTGTCTGCATGGCAATCGAAGACGATCTGCGCGAGTCTTCGTTGAACTTCATGACCGCGTCCTCAAGCTCGCCTCTGAGCTTATCCATGTCGCGGTTCATAGCTTTTTCGCCTTCTTCAAGCCTTGACAGTTCACCCTTTTCAGTACCGAGCCTTTCGTTTGCGGAATTCAGCTCCTCTTCGAGTCTTGCGAGTTCTTTTTCGATGTTTGCAAGGCGTTCCTTATTCAGTTTTCCTCCGCTTGTGATGTCTGCCAGCTCATCGATTGCCTCCAGAAGTCTGGCATTCGTGCTTCCGAACTCTTCGTTGAGATCTGTCTCGCTGTCCCTGAGAACTTCGAGCTTTTCCTCAGTATCGACCAGTCTTGCAGATGTGAGATCCAGTTTTGCCTGGAGAGCTTCGAGCTCCTCCTTGCCCTCCCGTACGCTGACTTCCAGGTTTCCGAGGTTGTGAAGTATTATATTGATCCCAAGTGTCTTATACCTGTCCCTGAGCCCGATATATTCAGTAGCTTTCTCTGAATCTTCCCTGAGGCCTCCGATACGTCCTTCGATCTCGGCAATTATGTCTCTGACCCTGTCCAGATCTACGGTCGCTGCTTTAAGTTTGTTTTCAGCTTCGCTCTTTCTGCTCTTATAGAGTACTACGCCTGCGGCTTCTTCGAATATCTGCCTTCTGTTTTCAGGTCTGGTGCTTACTATATCGGCAATCTTGCCCTGTCCTATTATCGAGTATCCCTCGACGCCAATGCCGGTATCCATGAACAGCTCACGGATATCTCTGAGTCTGCACTGGTTTCCGTTGATAAGATATTCACTTTCTCCGGATCGGAACATACGCCTTGTGACCGCTACCTCACTATATTCAAGAGGCAGAATGTTATTTGTATTGTCGATAACGAGCGTTACTTCAGCCATTCCCTTAGGCTTTCTGGTCGCCGTTCCGGCAAAAATGACATCCTGCATCTTGGAACCGCGGAGCTGCTTTGAGCTCTGCTCACCGAGTACCCACCTCAGGGCATCGGAAATATTGCTCTTGCCGCTTCCGTTCGGACCTATTATGCAGGTCACACCTTCATTGAATTCTATGTTTACAGGGTCAGCAAATGACTTGAATCCCTGCATTTCTATTCTCTTAAAATACAACTGCTATACTCCCTTCGAAAGTGCGTCTTCAGCTGCCGCCTGCTCAGCTTTCGCCTTACTCTGGCCGGTGCCTCTGCCTGCCGTCTTTCCGTTTATCTCTACTTCGATAGTGAAAGTTTTATTGTGATCCGGGCCGGACTCCGCGATCTTGCGGTATTCGATTTTCACGTTGTGATCTGCTTCCTGGAGTTTCTCCTGAAGCTTTGTTTTATAGTCTTTGTTCAGCTTTCCCTGTGCTCCCAGAGTGATGCGTTTATCAAGCAGCCTGAGTATTGTGTCACGGCCCGCGTCGTATCCGCCATCGAGTATTATTGCACCTACAAGTGCCTCAAAGGCGTCAGCAAGTATCGACGCCTTTTTTCTTCCGCCGCTTGCTTCCTCACCTTTCCCGAGATAGAGAAATTCTCCGAGTCCCATCTCGGAAGCGGTATCAGCCAGCGAGTCTTCACATACCACATCAGCTCTGCATCTGGACAGAACGCCTTCATGTGCTGACCCCATGATCTCAAAAAGCCTTGCTCCCACTACAGCATCAACATAGGCGTCACCGATGAATTCAAGGCGCTCATTATTGCGCTCATATCCGAGTTTATGCTCTGATGCATAAGAGCTGTGAGTAAGAGCTGTCTTTACCAGCTTCTCGCTTTTGAATCTGTAGCCGATCAGTTTATACAGTTTTTCATAATCAACGGCCTGCGCCATTATCATTCTCCTTTATCAGCGAATTCTTCGCTGTTTCCGATCGCCTCGGCGATCATTCCCGTGATATTGTTGTCCACGTAGTCAACCGCCCTGTGGATAGCATAATAAACTTCTGTAGCCTTTGAATTTCCATGGATCTTGAGCACCGCGCCCTTGAGTCCGAGTATAGGTGCGCCGCCTGCGTCAGAATAATCAAAGACTTCTTTGATTTCTTTTATCTTGCTGTATGCGAGCATCGCTCCTGCTTTCGCAACAAAGCCTTCAGTGAGTTTGCGCTTGAATTCCCTCATGATAGCAAGGCTCATGCCCTCACTGCTCTTGAGATAAATATTGCCGCTGAATCCATCAGTAACTACTACATCTGTCTCTCCGAAGATCACATCACGCGCTTCAATGTTTCCCTGGAAATTGAGATTGCTTTCCTTAAGCATATCGAAAGCAGTCTTGTGAAGATCGTCTCCTTTGCCTTCTTCCGCACCTACGTTCAGCATCCTTACAACAGGATTCTCGTTTCCGGTGATTCCCTTTACAAAAATGCTTCCCATTATTCCATACTGATAGATGTACTCAGGCTTTGCTTCTACACTGGCGCCGCAGTCGAGGAGCAATGTGACGCCCTCTTTGCCTGCGCGCGGGAACCACGCGGCTATAGCCGGCCTCTTTATGCCCTTTATTCGTCCGAGCACGACAAGTCCTCCTGCAAGAAGAGCTCCCGTGCTTCCGCCCGAGATGAAGATATCCGCCTCACCTGTCTTCAGCATGTTCATGCCCTTTACAATGGTGGAATCCTTTTTCTTTCTGACAGCCATTGCCGGATGCTCTTCATTCGTTATGACTTCAGTTGCATCTACGACTTCAATATTGTCGCCTCTCCATCTGTTGGCACTCAGCTGCTCATTAATGACATCTTCAGGTCCGATGATAACAACTGTCTCGCTGATTTCTGAAGCAGCTCTGATCGCTCCCTTTACAATTTCTTCCGGTGCGTAATCGCCGCCCATTCCGTCTATCAAGATCTTCATAAGTAACCTCCGAAAACCCTATTAAGTGCGTAAAAGCACATAGTTATCTATCAAATCACATTCATTACATAAATAATCAATGTATTATATCATAAAATACGCAGATAGGCTCCTGATTTTGATGATGTACACAATATAAAACGGAGCTATTATGCTCCGCATACTGTATATAGTTATTTTGAAAATTATTTTTTTCTTCTGAGCTGGCCGCAGGCGGCGTCTATGTCGCTTCCGAGGGTTCTTCTGACAGTAACAGCAACACCGTTGCTCTCAAGGATCTTTTTAAATGCCGCAACGCTATTTCCGTTCGCGGTTTTGTATTCCCTCCCTTTTACCTCATTCAGAGGTATCAGGTTGACATGTGACAGCCAGCCTTTCATTCTTGCTGAAAGTTCTTTTGCACATTCGGCGCTGTCGTTTACGCCATCTATCACTGCATATTCAAAAGTGATGCGCCGTCCTGTCAGTTCCGTATACTCCCTGCAGGCTTTCATTAGATCATCGTACTTATATTTTTTAGCGACCGGCATAGTGCGTTCTCTAAGTTTCTGGTTTGGTGCATGCAGCGAAACGGCAAGATTCACCTGCGGAAAGTCCACGGCGAACTCTCTGATCTTCGGAATAAGACCGCAGGTCGACACCGTGATATTACGCAGTCCGAGATCATATCCTTTTTTATCATGTATAAGCCTTATGAATCCTGAAAGTCCTTCGTAATTATCAAACGGCTCGCCCATGCCCATTACAACGACATGGCCTATATCTTCACCCGTTATGTTTCTCATGGCAAGCACCTGGGCGAGCATCTCGCCTCCTGTAAGGCTTCTGTCGAGCCCGTCCATGGTGGAAGCGCAGAATGTGCAGCCCATGCGGCAGCCGGACTGCGACGAGATGCAGATGGAATTGCCGTACTCATACTTCATGAAAACAGATTCCACCTGTGTTCCGTCAGGGAACTCAAACAGGCACTTTACTGTGCCATCCTTTGATTCCTGCCTGCGTACCGCTTCAGGAATTCCTATGTAAAAGCGCTCATCAAGGGCGGTCCTTAATGAGGCAGGAATATTTTTCATGTCATCGAAGCTCGTTACGCCCTTCGCAAGCCATCCGAAGATCTGCGCAGCTCTGAACTTCTTTTCGCCAAGCTCAGATGCAACTGTTTCAAGTTCGTCCGGAAGGTAATCAAGGATATTCTTTTTGTTGTCTTCTGTCTTCATGTGTTTTTGTCAGAAAGCAGTTGCCTGCGGCCGTATCCGGTCCGCAGGCAATGATAGCGTCTTTATTTGATTCTTTCTACAGCGAGCCCTGTTTTGTGACCGTTGATATCAAATGTCTGGAGATCTTCCTTTTCTTCGATAGCGATCGCAATGGTCTCATCCTTGATGAAATCTCCGGCTCTTTCGACTGCAGCCTTGATCTCATCGTCCGCATTCATGTAGATCTTTATCTGATCCATCATCTCGAAGTCAGCCAGCTTACGGAGCTGCTGGATCTTGGAGATAACTTCTCTTACATAACCCTGTTCGATGAGTTCAGGTGTGAGAGTAGTATCGAGTATCGTGAACACGTTGTTGTCCATACCTACTACGAATCCCTCCTTTGAGGAAATTCTCACATCTACGAGGTCTTTCGTTATCTCGTATTCCTGCCCGCCGAGAGTCATGACCACCGGTCCCGCATTGAGAGCAGCGATCATTTCTTTTGCATCCGACTGTGCAAGCTTGCCGCCGAACTCCTTGACATTCTTGCCGAGGACAGGACCTGCTGCTCTGAAGTTAGGCTTGATGCTGAAGTCCATGTACTTGTCAAGGTCGTCCTCGAACTGGACCTCATGTACGTTGAGTTCTTCCCTGATAAGGTCTGTAAGATCGCTGATAACGTCTCTATAGCTTCCATCTACGATCACCTTGCTGAGAGGCTGGCGAACTTTGAGCTTCTCCTGCTCTCTGGTGCTGCGTCCGAGGTTGACCAGAACCTTGATAAGATCCATTCTCTCTTCAGTGCGGTCGTCGATGAGGCTGTCATCTGCCTCAGGATAGTAAGCAATGTGTACTGTAGGCTCACCTGTAAGTTTTGTGTAGATCTCGTCTGAGATGAACGGTGCAATAGGAGCCATCATCTTTGCTACACCTGTCAGAACTTCATAAGTCGTTGCGTATGCGGCTCTCTTGTCGACAGTCATGTTGTCGCCATCGCCTTCAGCGAAGAATCTTCTTCTGGCTCTTCTGATATACCAGTTGGACAGGTCACCATCGATGAATTCGCCTATGGCTCTGACAGTTCTCATGTGATCGTACTCGTCCATAGCCTCGATCGTGGTCTTGATGAGTCTGTTGTATTTTGAGATTATCCATCTGTCGAGCTCAGGTCTCTCGCTGTATGGCACGTCGAGGTGCTTCTTCTCAACCTTGTCTATGTTTGCATAGAGGCAGAAGAAATTATATGTGTTTCTGAGAGTGCTGAACACTTTGCTGATGACTTCCCTGATACCGTCCTCGTCAAACTTGGTCGGAGTCCATGCAGGCGATCCGTAAACCAGATACCACCTGAGAGCGTCAGCACCATACTTATCCATCATTTCGAACGGATTTACGGTATTGCCGACGTGTTTTGACATCTTCTTGCCGTTCTTGTCGAGAATAAGGTCATTTACCAGAACGTTCCTGTATGGAGCGCAGCCCTTTACGATCGTCGAGATCGCCATCAGTGAGTAGAACCAGCCTCTGGTCTGGTCAATACCCTCGCAGATGAAGTCTGCAGGGAACAGTTCTTCTTCAAATCTTTCACTGTTTTCAAACGGGTAATGCCACTGCGCGAACGGCATCGCTCCGGAGTCGAACCAGCAGTCCATGACCTCAGGTATCCTGTGCATGCTCTTTCCGCACTCAGGACACTTTACCGTGATGTCATCTACATACGGTCTGTGGAGCTCAATGCTCATATCGATGTCCTGCTCAGCATCGGCGATAAGCTGCTCCCTGGAGCCTACACAATGCAGGTGTCCGCATTCACACTTCCAGATAGGGATAGGTGTTCCCCAGTATCTGGATCTTGAGATAGCCCAGTCCTTGACCTCTTCGAGCCAGTTGCCGAATCTCTTTTCTCCGACATATGGAGGATACCAGTTGACTGTATTGTTGTTTGCGACGAGCTCATCTCTGAGCTTTGTCATCTCGATGTACCACGACTTGTTTGCGTAGTAAACGAGCGGAGTTCCGCATCTCCAGCAGTGCGGATACGCGTGCTCCATCTTCTGCTTCGCGTAGATCTTGTCGTCCTGAGCAAGATACTTGATGATATCTACGTCGAGACCGTCTTCCATTACGAATCTTCCTGCCCAAGGTGTCTCAGTGTAGCAGCCTCTCTCATCGACAGGCTGGAGCACAGGCAGATTGTACTTGCGGCCGCAGTTGTAGTCGTCTTCACCGAATGCCGGGGCCGTATGAACGATTCCGGTACCATCTTCAGTGCTGACATAATCCATACAAGTGACTATAAAGGCGTTCTTTCCGTCCTCGACCTTGCAGAACGGCTCGATCTGCTCATAGGTCCAGTACTCCATGTCACTTCCTTTGACCTTATCGACCACTTCGTATTCCTCGCCGGCGAGCACCTTATCTGCGAGAGCCTCAGCTACCCAAAGGAGATTCCCTTCGTTTTCGCCGGACTTCATGAGGCACTTCACGTAATCGACGTCAGGGCCTACTGTCAGCGCAACGTTGGACGCGAGTGTCCATGGAGTTGTGGTCCATGCAAGGAAGTACTCGTTGTCATGATCGACGCCGGTACGTCTGAACTTGCATGTGAGTGTATTGACCTTTATATCCTTATAGCCCTGAGCTACCTCGTGCGAAGCAAGGCCTGTTCCGCAGCGCGGGCAGTAAGGCAGGATTTTGTATCCCTCGTAAACAAGACCTTTGTCGAAAGCATTCTTTATGATCCACCAGCCTGTTTCGATGTAGTCGTTTTTATATGTGATATACGGATCTTCCATGTCAGCGAGATAAGCCATTTTCTCTGACATGTCGGTCCACATCTGTGTGTATTTGAATACTGATTCACGGCACTTCTCGTTGAATTCTTTAATGCCGTACTTCTCGATGTTCTGTTTGCCGCTGAATCCCAGCTGCTTTTCTACTTCTATCTCGACAGGCAGTCCGTGAGTGTCCCAGCCGCCTTTGCGCTTTACCTGGAAACCCCTCATTGTTTTGTATCTGTTGACAGAGTCCTTGAGAGTCCTTGCCATCATGTGATGGATGCCCGGCTTGCCGTTAGCTGTCGGAGGTCCTTCATAGAATACGAATGAAGGAGCGCCCTCTCTGGCCTTGACACAGAGGCTGAGCATGTCGAGCTCATTCCACTTTTTGACCTGTTCCGCCTGGTATGCGGCAACAGGCTTATCCGAAAGGTTTTCAAACATGTTTATTATCTCCTGTTTCTTTATTTCACAACTTGATTATTTTACCATAATGCGTCTATTGTTTTAAACTCTTTTGAACAAATAAAATGCCTGTTTTTCCATTCATTTTACTGTATTAAGGGATAAATATGTCATTGACCGTCTGCCTGCCTGAGTATAGAATAATTGCATCAAAAAGGAGATTGATATGCCTCTTATCATTTTGGGACTTCTGGTCGTAGTCGGAATAGTGATCTACGCTCTGGCAATGAAAAAGCAGAACGAAGAAGTGGATACTCGCACTGTGCGCGAGCGGTATCCTCATGTCTTTGAAAAGTTCGAAGAAAAAATGGAGCAGATGAAAAAAGGCGCCAATTACACCATCATAGATGATGATGAAGAGGCCGCAGAGGAGGCGGAGGATATCAACGCGAAATACCGTGATGAAGACGGTCATACCCTGCACTTTCCCGATGACGCGGAAGTAGAAAAAAGAAAAAGAAACATCAACTGAAAAATGCCGGTCGCTGACCGGCATTCATTATTTTACATTTCAGTTTTTGACCGCGTATGTACCATCAGGCAGCATTACACGTCCCTTCTCCATATCACAGTATACATCGTACATGATCGCTTTTATGCGGTCTCTTATTTTGCCGCTTTTTACAGGGCAGGCCACTTCCACTCTTCTGTCCAGATTGCGTTTCATCAAGTCGGCTGAGGAGATATACATGACTTCATCTATACCTTCGCCGAAAATATATACTCTTGAATGCTCAAGGAATCTGCCTACTTTATTGACAATGCACACGTTCTCGGTACATCCTTCGATGCCCGGAAGCAGGCAGCAGATGCCTCGTACTATAAGCCTTACCTGGCATCCGGCGCACGACGCCTCCATCAGAGCCTCTATCAGCCCTTCATCTGTAAGCGAGTTGATCTTAAAGAAAATCTTTCCGGCTTTGCCCTTTTTGATCTCCCGGCGTATAAGTCTCATGATCTCGCCGCGCATGCTCAGAGGCGATACAGCCAGAGGCGCATAACTGCGTTCTTTTTCTATGACCCTGCCTCTGAAGATATCCCTGAACAGTTTTGATGCGGCCTTTCCTATCTCACGGTCGTATGTCATGAGCGACAGATCGGTGTATTGAGCAGCCGTCTTTTCGTTGTAATTCCCTGTTGATATCTGGGTAATGTAGTTCTTTATCTTGCCGCCGTCCTTCGACGTGTTTTCAAAAACTATCTGACACATCTTGGAATGGACCTTGTACTTATCCGTGCCGTAATACACCTTGCATCCGGCAGCCGATAACTTCTCTGCCCAGGCGAGATTTCTCTCTTCGTCAAATCTGGCCCTGAGTTCCATGACCACCCGCACCCTTTTGCCTGTCCTTGCAGCGTAGATGAGATAATCAGCTATCTTGGGATTAGATGCCAGCCTGTAAATCGTAATGCGTATCTCGGTCACATCAGGTGCAAACGAAGCTTCGCGCAGCAGTCCCAGGAAGAGATCCATGGAATCCTGCGGATATGCTGAAAGAAGATCTCTCTTTTTTACTTCATCGATAATGCTTCCCCTTATTCCTTTCGTCTGATCAAAAGGAATGTGCGGCTTATACGTAATGCTTTTCCTGAGCTCCGGAGGCAGCATTTTTTCCAGCTCGTCAACATATGAGAAGTCTATTCTGGTTGTTGTAAAGATCTGACGCTCATCAAGATCCAAAGCTCTGGTGAAATATGACCTCAGTGCTTTGTCCGGACGTCCGTCAGAGATAAGTTTATCAGCCGGTCCGTTCTTTCTGCGCCTGAGCGCATCACGCATCTCATTTGCTGTGTTGGCATCACCGGTCCCTCCAGCTGCCTCAGCATTACGCGCTATATCTATAACATGCAGGTCAAGCGGTACAAAAGGCACAAAAAGTGTATCGGCAAACATCTTGATGATGTCTTCTGTAAGCACATATCTGAAGCCGTTTCCCGGCAGCGTCTTTATGAGCGGCAGAGACCGCGGGATGTCAATAAAACCAAACTTTTCCTCTATCTCGGCATCGAGAGTTGCCATTATATACGGTCTTTCCTCATCGATTGCAGGCAGCGGTTCACCGGCATCGAGTATCCTTACAGTCAGACTGTCTTTTATCTCGTCCCTGAAGAAATCGAAGCATCTGCCTCTCTCTTCATCATTAAGCTGCCAGGCCTCAAGTCTGATTACTCCTGCTTCGGCCAGCTTTCTTTCCACAAGCCCGTATGCCATGTCCTTTTTCATCAGGAGTCCCGGTACAAGATCGTGTATCTGTCTTAGCTGATCAGCAGCTGTCATACCGGATTTTTCGTCGATAATGTCATCCCCTTCATCGTCTTCACCCAGAAGGCTGCCTACTCTTACTTTGAAAAACTCCTCAAGATTGGAAACGAATATGGCAATAAAACGCAGACGTTCAAAAAGAGGCACTGAATCATCCAGTGCCTCTTCGAGCACACGCTCATTGTATCTCAGCCATGAGATCTCTCTATTCTGCGTGAAGCCTTCTTCGTATAGCATTATTTTCTTTTGGAGTCAGAACGTTTAACGTCAGGACGTTCAAGGTTGATGCGGTTCTGGCTGTCGATTTCTGTGACCTTTACCTGTACCACGTCACCGATGTTCATGACGTCTTCAACCTTTGCTACTCTGTGATCTGCCATCTTGGAGATATGCAGCAGGCCTTCCTTGCCAGGCAGGATCTCAAGGAATGCTCCGAAGTTCATGATCCTTGTAACCTTACCCTCGTAAGTCTCGCCTACCTCAACATCCTTAGTGATGAGCTCGATCTCTCTGCGTGCAGCTTCAGCACTTTCCTGATCAGCTGCATAGATAGCGATGAATCCGACATCATCATCCGAGATATCGATCTTGGCTCCGGTCTCATCAACGATCCTGTTGACAGTCTTTCCTCCCGGTCCGATGACCAGTCTGATTTTGTCAGGGTCTACTCTCATGCTGATGAATCTAGGAGCGTACTTGCTGAGCTCTTTTCTCGGCTCAGGGATCTCTTCGAGCATGCTCTCGAGGATCTTTGCTCTGCCGATCTTAGCCTGTTCGAGAGCCTGCTTCAGGATCTCTCTGTTGAGGCCGTGCACCTTGATATCCATCTGAAGAGCCGTAACTCCATCCGGAGTTCCCGTGACCTTGAAGTCCATGTCGCCAAGGAAGTCTTCCATTCCCTGGATATCCGAGAGGATTGCGAACTTGCTCGATCCGTCTTCATTGAATCCTTCAATGAGTCCCATCGCGATACCGCTGACAGGCTTCTTAATAGGAACACCTGCGTCCATAAGTGCGAGGCAGGATCCGCATGTGGAAGCCATCGAGGAAGAACCGTTGGAGGACATTACCTCGGAGACGACTCTGATAGCATATGGGAATTCCTCTTCGCTTGGGAGTACCGGCATAAGAGCTCTCTCAGCGAGCGCTCCGTGTCCGATCTCTCTTCTTCCCGGAGATCTGCTAGGCTTTGCCTCGCCTGTGCAGTAACCAGGGAAGTTGTACTGATGCATATATCTCTTGCGTGTCACGTCATCATCGATACCGTCGAGGAACTGAGCCTCTGAAAGCGGTGCGAGTGTCGCGATCGAAAGAACCTGAGTCTGTCCTCTCTTGAAGAGTCCGGATCCGTGTGTTCTCGGAAGATAACCTGTCTCGCTCCAGAGCGGTCTGATCTCATCAGGTTTTCTGTTGTCAGGACGTACACCTTCTTCGAGGATGCGGCGTCTGACTTCTTCCTTCTTAATGTTGTAGAGAACTTCGTCTACCTCGGCCATTCTGTCTTCGAATTCTTCAGCAAAGTGTTCCTTTGCGTCGACAGCGACTGCGTCCATGTTGGCGAGTCTTTCCTGCTTGTCGAATGTGTAGATGGCGTCTACCATCTTCTGAGTAGCGTATTCCCTGACAGCTGCGTCAACGTCTTCGCCTGCCTTGAATACTACGTAATCCTGCTTTTCCTTACCTACTTCTGCAACGATTTCCTTGATGAATCTGCAGATGTTCTTGATCTCTTCGTGACCTGTAAGGATAGCTTCGAGCATCTGGTCCTCAGGAAGCTCGTTGGCTCCTGCTTCAACCATCATGATGGCTTCTTCAGTACCGCAGACAGTAAGATTGAGGTCAGATACCTGTCTCTGCTCAAATGTAGGGTTGATGACGAATTCTCCGTCTACTCTGCCGACAACAACACCTGCAGTCGGGCCGTCCCAAGGAATATCAGAGATTGCGATCGCTGTCGAAGTACCGATGAGCGATGCTACCTCAGGTGAGCAGTCGTGATCTACCGACAGAGCGGTAGCTGCTACTACTACATCATTTCTGTAGCCCTTTGGGAAAAGCGGTCTGAGCGGTCTGTCTATGAGTCTCGAGATAAGAGTTGCCTTCTCGCTCGGACGTCCCTCTCTCTTGATGTATCCGCCGGGGATCTTACCGACAGCATAGAGCTTTTCTTCAAAGTTGCATGTAAGCGGGAAGAAATCCACATCCTGCTTCGGCTCCTTGCTTGCGCAAACCGTGCAGCTTACGACCGTATCTCCGTATCTGACCGTAGCCTGTCCGTTTGCCTGTTCTGCCAGCTTGCCGATCTCGACTTCAAGAAGCCTTCCGCCAAGTGCTGTTCTGTATGTTCTGTAATCTTCAAATCTACCCATTTATTAACAACTCCTTCCTGTTAATCATTCTCCTCTTATGGGCATTAACTAAATACATACAAAGCGGGAGGCGTGCTCCCGCTTCATTGTCAGATATTATTTTCTCAGTCCGAGACGTGCAATAAGGCTTCTGTATCTTTCGATATCTGTCTCTCTGAGGTACTTGAGAAGGTTTCTTCTCTGTCCTACCATCTTCAGAAGACCTCTTCTGGAGTGGTGGTCTTTATGATGTTCTTTGAGATGCTCGTTGAGGTCGTTGATTCTGTAAGTAAGGATAGCTACCTGAACCTCTGGGGAACCTGTATCGCCTTCTTTAACTGCATACTCTTTAATGATTTCCTGTTTTTTCTCTTTTGTAAGCATAAAAATAAACTCCTTTTCTTTAGTTCGCCCGCTCTGCGTGGCCGTCGGAGATGCGAACCACTGCGGCGCGGGTATATTGAATTGATTTACAACGTTGGTATATTAACACGAATGGAACGTGTTGTCTATCATTTTTTTCGATAATTCAGGGCGTTTGTACAGTCACGGGCGATCTGCGCAAAGAGCTCCTCCTTGTTCCTGAACTTCCTCTCTCCACGTGAGAAACGATCAAAATAAACCGTGACTTCCTTTCCATAGGCATCATCGTCAAAATCAAAGATATTGGTCTCTATGGTCTTTTTCCTGATGTCATCATTTACTGTAGGATTCAGGCCTATGTTGGATACGCTGTTATATTCAGTACCGTCGATCAGGATACGGCTGAAATACACACCATTCGGCGGCAGCATCTGTCTGCCGGGAGCGGGAATATTTATTGTCGGGATCCCCATGCGGCTTCCGAGCCTCTTTCCGTGTCTGACCGTGCCCGTGAAGGAATACGGTCTTCCGAGAAGTCTCGCGGTCATTTCCATATTGCCTGTAGCTATCATCTCTCTGATAAGAGTAGAACTTACGACTTCACCGTCTACTATCACGGCTTCATGTACGCTCAGTCCTATGCCTGCATCCCTGCATTCACTTCGCAGGGTATCCGGCCTGCCTGTTGCCCTTGCACCATAGGTATAGTTAAATCCTACCGATACGTATCCGGCATTCAGTTTCTCCTTAACGATGTTCATGAAGAAATCGTGAGCCTTCATAGTCATGATGTACTCGTCAAACGGTACATTAACAAGGATATCGAAGCCCATCTCTTCAATAAGCGCGATCTTTTCCTCTTCGGTGCAGATCAGTTTTACCGCATCGGGATCACTGTCTTCACGCCTCAGTATGAAGTTGAACGGGTGATTTGAAAAAGTAAAGCAGAGTGAATCGAGGTCCTGCTCTGCCGCAGCGTCGAGTGCCGCGCGGAATATCTCACGGTGTCCGATATGGATGCCGTCGAAGTTTCCGAGCGCTACGGAAGTCTTCTTTTTCAGATTCAGTTGGTCAAGACTGTTGATTATTATCATGTTTTGCTATTTTATTACCTTTTGCGGCACCAGTGATCCGTTTTCAACCGCCGCGACGCCCAGAAAAACGTCTTTTCCATACACACGGTACAGATTATCAAATTCAGATGGCTCTGTGATGCGGAATCCGGTGCTCCAGGAGCTGTTTCCGTTCATAAAGGCAGTAATTCTATTATCGTTAAGTAAGGCCTTTCCCAGCTTTTCCAGAGTGATATCTGCCGGAACCAGCATGGTATTGAGCGGATCTGTCTCATTTATGATCTCTTCGATCGTATATGAGTCTTCCAGCCGGAAGTATCCGGACGCGGTACGTGTCAGTGCGGTCATTGTTGCCCCGCAGCCAAGCGCTCTGCCTATATCATCACATATTGTCCGTATATATGTGCCTTTTGAGCAAGTGACATTAAACTCTATCTCTCCCGCTTCCAGGTCTATCCGCGTGATCGAATTATCATAGATGATTATCTCACGCGCCTTGATTTCAAAGTCCTTTCCTTCACGGGCCAGGTCGTATGCTCTTTTGCCGTCTATCTTTAGCGCCGAATACTTTGGGGGTATCTGCATCACATGGCCCGTATACGCCTTAAAAGCCTCTCTCACGGCTTTTTCGTCAATATTCGAATATCCGGCCGTTTCAAGTACTTCACCCGTTATATCGAGAGTATCGGTCGTGATTCCCAGCCTCATCGAAGCGTGATATGATTTGGAATCCCTGTCATAGTACTCGATTATGCGCGTGGCTTTTCCCACACATACAGGCAAAACGCCCGTAGCCATCGGGTCGAGCGTTCCTGTGTGTCCTATTTTTCTGATATGAAGCACGTGCCTGAGTTTTGAGCAGACATCCTGAGATGTCCATCCGGCCGGCTTATTTACGTTTATGATTCCGTCTGTCATTTCTTTCAGCAAGCATTCACGGTATCGATCAGAACCGGGATAAGCTGTTTCTCGGCTTCTTCAAGAGGCATGAAGAATGTGCATCCTGCAGCAAGAACATGTCCGCCTCCGCCGAATTTCGCAGCAGCTGCAGCCATGTTTGCATAGGTCCGTCCCCTGAGACTTGCTCTGACGTTTGTCTCAGTCTCCTTGAACAGGCAGGCCCCCTCGACTCCGTCGATACTCATCATCTTCTGTATGATGCCGTCTGCCTCATCGAGAGTACAGCCGTTTTCCTTTAGCAGCTTCTGAGTGACCTTTCCGACAGCAAGCTTTCCGTTTGCGTAGAAATCAAGATCTGAGATGACCTCGCTTTCCATCCTGAGAGCCTCCTTTGTTCTCCGGTCATAAATGAGCGCGGATATTACCTTGGAGTTGAATCCTTCGATCTTGTAAAGATGTCCGGCTATCTCATGCGAGCGGCTTGTAGTGTTGCTGTGCTGGAAGTTCCCGGTATCAGTTGTAATAGCTGTGAATATGCAGTTTGCTATATCGAGAGATATCTCTACGCCAAGAGCTCTTATCACGTTATATACGATCTCTCCCACTGCGGCGGCCTTTGTCTCTATCCTTGCAAAATCGTATCTGATTTCCTTGGCCTTTGTGGCATGGTGATCGAAACATCCCTTGAGACGGCCTCTCTCCCAGGCTTTCTCTCTGCCGGTGATACGGTTCATGCCATTGCAGTCGATCATAAGAGAAAGCTGAACGTCTTCAAGCACGCTGTCATCGGTCGTAGTACATCCGCATTCCAGAAAATCGAGGTTCTTCGGCACCGGCTCGTTGATCATGACATATGCCTTCTTGCCCAGGCTTCTGAGCGCAAGACAAAGCGCCGAGCATGAGCCCAGCGCATCCCCGTCCATGTTTGTGTGCGGAAACAGCAGTATGCCGTCAAGATCTTTCATTATTGTTGCAATGCTTTTTATAGTGTCGTTCATTCCTCGTTGCTGTATGTAAGGCTGTCGATTATAGAATCGATATGTCTGCCGTAATCCTGTGATGAGTCAAGTTTGAATATAAGTTCAGGCGTATGTCTCAGCTTTATGTCTCTCGACACCTGGCCTCTGATGGCGCCTTTTGCGCGCTCAAAACCCGCAAGGACGCCTGAATATACCATTTCCTTGTCTTCATCCGAAAGGCAGACCGGTGATACGTAGATCGTCGCATAGCTGAGATCGCGTGTCACTTCAACGCCGGTAATGCTTATTATTCTTGAAGTAAGTGCCGGGTCCTTAGCTCCGTTGATAAGAAAGCCGCTTACGCTCTTCTTTATCTCTTCGCTGAGTCTTCCCTGTCTGTATTTAGCCATTTTATCTCCGTTATTAACGTGCTACTTCAACCATGTTGAAGCATTCGATCACGTCGTCAGGCTTGATGTCGTTGTACTTCTCGATACCGAGTCCGCACTCGTATCCGGCAGCGACTTCTCTGACGTCGTCCTTGAATCTTCTGAGTGAGCTGATCACGCCCTCATGTATAACAATGCCGTCTCTTACCAGTCTTATCTGGGCATTTCTCTTTACAATACCCTCGTTGACATAGCAGCCGGCGATTATGCCGACGCCAGGCACCTTGAATGTATCCCTGACAACAGCCTTTCCGAGTACTTCTTCCTTGTACTCCGGATCGAGCATGCCCTTCATGGCATCCTGGATCTCATCAATGATGTCGTAGATGACCCTGTAGAGTCTGATCTCGACATCAGCAGCCTGGGCCTGGTTGGTAACGGCTGTAGTCGGTCTGACGTTGAATCCGATGATGATCGCGTTGGATGTCTCGGCAAGCATTACGTCGGACTCGTTGATAGTACCTACGCCGCTGTGAATGACGTTGATCTTGACCTCAGGAGTCTCAAGCTTCTCGAGCGAAGTAATGATGGCTCCGACAGATCCCTGCACGTCTGCCTTGACGATGAGGTTGAGTTCCTTGGCTTCGCCCTCCTGGATCTGGCTGAAGAGCTTCTCGAGAGTCATGCTGGCGTTCTTTGCCAGGACTTCCTCTCTCATCTTTTCCTTGCGGTTTGCAGCGATTTCACGGGCTGTCTTGTCGTCTCTTACTACATTGAACGCGTCGCCGGCATCAGGTACATCTGAAAGTCCGAGGATCTCAACAGCCGTAGCAGGACCTGCCTTGCGGATGGTCTTGCCCTTGTCGTCTGTCATGACACGGATCTTTCCGGATGTCGTTCCCGCAACTACGCTCTGTCCGGTCTTGAGAGTACCGTTCGATACGAGGAGAGTTGCGACAGGACCTTTTGCCTTGTCGAGTCTTGCCTCGATAACAGTACCGAGAGCCAGTCTGTCAGGATTTGCTCTGAGTTCGAGCATGTCTGCCTGAAGAAGGATCATCTCAAGCAGGTCAGTGATGCCCTCGCCCTTCTTAGCGGAAACAGGAACGGATATAACTTCGCCACCCCAGTCCTCTACGAGCACGCCGTGCTCCATGAGTTCCTGTTTTACTCTGTCCGGATTTGCGCCCGGCTTGTCCATCTTATTTATTGCAACTATGATAGGAACATTCGCAGCCTTGGCATGGCTTATCGACTCTATGGTCTGCGGCATTACGCCGTCATCTGCAGCTACTACCAGTACCGCGATGTCAGTGACCTGTGCTCCTCTTGCACGCATAGTTGTGAACGCTTCGTGTCCCGGCGTATCGAGGAAAACGATCCTTCTTCCGTTGATCATTACCTCGGATGCACCGATGTGCTGTGTGATACCGCCTGACTCGCCTGCTGTAACGTTTGTGTTTCTGATAGCATCGAGCAGCGAGGTCTTACCATGGTCAACGTGACCCATGACAGTGATGATCGGTGGACGAGGCTTGAGTTCGTTTTCCGAGTCCTCATGCATGTCGATTCCCGGTTCTTCTATCTCAGCTTCTTCTTCAGTCACAACGATCTGGAGCCCGAGATCCTCTGCGAGCATCTCTACTGCATCTTTGTCGAGAGTCTGATTGATAGTTGCCATTACGCCCATCTGCATCATAGCCATGATGATCTTGCTGACGCTGATCTCAGCCTGCTCGGAAAGACCTGCTACGGTGATCGGAACTGTCACAGCGATGGTTCCTTCAGGCAGGAGTTCCTCCACTGTAGGCTCCTCAACAACCTTGGTCTTATACTTTTTCTTATGACGTTCCTGCTTCTCGAGAGCAGCTTCATCATAAATATTATTGCTGTTGTTCCTGCGTCCGCCAGGTCCGTCTTCGCGCCTGTCAAATCTGGACTGCTTGTCTCTGTCACGGTTATCGAAGAACTTCTTGCTCTTTCCCTTTGAAGCCTTACCACCGCCCGAAGATGGTGCAGGAGCCGGTCTTTCGCCCTGCGGCTTTCTCTGGCGGTCCGGACGATCCTTACGGTCCTGACGTTCCTTGCGATCAGAACGATCCTGACGGTCTTTTTCTCCTTTATTCTTTGAAGATCTCTTCTTGTCACCGTCCGAAGCCTTGTTCTGCGACCTTTTCTCGCGCATCTGGCGTTTCTGTTCTTCAGCTTTTTTCCTTTCGGTCTCGGCATCAGAGATCTTTTTGAAACGCATAGGCTTACCCGGAGCATTAACATACTCCTCTTCCTTGGCAGGTTCCGGTTTTGCGCTTTCGGCCTTCTTCGGCTCTGCAGGTTCTGCCTCTTTTGGTTCGGCCGGAGCCTCAGCAGGTTTTTCCTCTGCCTTCTCTGCAGCAGGTTCAGGAGCAGCGGCTGTCTCCGCAGCGCTTACTTCTGCTTCTTCCTTTTCAGGTACTGCAGGCTCATCAGAAGCCACCGGCTTTTCTTCGGCCGGTTTTGGCGCTTCAGGCTCTTTTTCAGCAACAGGAATCTCAACTGTCACTGCCTCAGGCTCTTCCGCTTCAGGCTCAACAGCTTCGATCTTATCTTCTGCAGGCTCTTCATTTTTAGGCGCAACAGGCTTCTTTGGGATCACCGGCTTGCCTGCAGGCGGCTTAGGCCTTGCCCCATCCTTATGCACAACCGGGATGGCTTTGATTTTAGGCTTGTTTCCGCCTGTCCTGGAACCCGAGGAAGTTCCTCTCATCATGTTGATAGACCTTGTCAGCCTTTCAGCTGCCTGATCCTCAACTGTGGATCTTGCGGAACTTATAGCGATACCAAGCTTGTCCGCATAGCCTTTTAATTCCTGTATACTTATGTCAAGTTCTTTGATAAGTTCGCTAACTTTCTTTGACATCCATACCTCCTTGGCAGCTGACGGACAGCTGTCCGATCAGTCTGCTGATTTCCTTCTCATCTAGATTTCGCTTGCACACACGATTGAATGCTTTCCGCTTAACTGCGGTTCTCATACATTCCTCACTCCTGCAAAGATAGAAGCCTCTTCCTTCTGCCCTGCCGCTTACATCCACAACAGGATCCTGTCCGTCCAGGACAAATCTTATAAGCTCATCCTGTGGCTTCGACTCTCTGCACGCGATGCATCTTCGCATCGGCTTAGTTGCTTTGTGTCTCCTCAATTTCAGTGACCTCTCCGGCTTCTTCAGTTTCGGAATCTTCATATTCATCGAATGCGAAGCCCATCTCCTTGAGCTGATCATTGCTCTTGATATCGATCTTCCATCCGCTGACTCTTGCAGCAAGTCTTACATTCTGACCTTCGCGTCCGATTGCAAGCGACAGCTGCTGTTCAGGTACGACTGCTGTTGCAGCCTTCTCATCTTCGTTGATATAAACGCCTTCAACGATGGCAGGTCTCAGCACGTTGCTGATAAGAACTGCAGGGTCCTCATCCCAGACGATGATGTCGATCTTTTCGCCAAAGAGTTCGTCAGCGATATTCTGGACTCTTGCTCCTCTGTTTCCTACGCATGCGCCTACAGGATCAACATTAGGGTCGTGTGAGTAAACAGCTATTTTTGTGCGGGAACCTGCTTCGCGGGCTGTTCCTTTGATTTCAACGGTTCCGTCTGCGATCTCAGGTATCTCGAGTTCAAACAGACCTCTTACGAGTCCCGGATGCGATCTGGAGAGGAGTACCTGAGGTCCCTTGTTCTCCTTCTTTACATCCATTACGTAAACCTTGATGCGGTCTCCCGGTTTGAAGTTCTCAGTTCTGACCTGCTCGGATGCAGGTACGCGGCCTTCAGTACGGCCGAGTGAGATGAGCATTGTTCCGTTTGAGATCCTCTCGACCTTTCCCGTAACGATCGTTCCCTTCTTCTCGATAAATTCGTTGTAGG
Organism: uncultured Eubacteriales bacterium; assembly: GCA_900320285.1. Taxonomy (GTDB): domain Bacteria; phylum Bacillota; class Clostridia; order Peptostreptococcales; family Anaerovoracaceae; genus Crickella. Next base: position 62,602 of record ONRQ01000002.1, on the reverse strand, counting down.
AATTAGTGCGTTCAGCCTCTCTGTTTTTCTGCACAAAGACCTGCTTCGCGCCCTGTGCAGCGATTCTGTTGAAATCTCTCGGGTCGATCTCATACTCGACTACGTCGCCGAGCTCATAACCGTCATATATTTCCTTCGCATCCTCAAGTGAGATCTGAGTCATATCGTCTTCGACTTCCTCAACAACCTCCATGCCCATGTAAACAGTGACATTTCCCTCACTCATGTCTACATCGACTCTTACATTGGATGCTCCGTAATTCTTCCTGTATGCATTCTCGATAGAGTCCTTGATTGCTCCGATGATCTCTTCTTCCGAAAGATTTTTCTCTTTTTTGAGATCTGCAAATGCATCTAGAAATTCCTTGCTCATTGTCTCCTCCTGATTTTCTGTTTATTTAGAAAACTACTGCTAAATTTATCTTTGCTATTTTATCGGCAGGGATGTCAAGTTCGCCTGCTCCCGTATCTATCTTCACGACTCCGTCCTCTTTGCCCTTAAGGACTCCTTCGTGAAACTTGCTGCCGTTTATCTGCTCATAAGTCTTTACTTCTACAGCTCTTCCGGCAAAGCGCACGTAATCCGTGTCCTTAAGAAGTTCTCTGTCGAGGCCCGCCGAACTGACTTCGAGGTTGTAGCTCCGGTCAATGATATCGTTCTGATCGAGGGCTTCGCTCAGCCATACATTCACCTTCTCGCAGTCATCTATGCTCACATACTCGGATTCCGCATCAGCAGGTTTATCGAGGCTTACCCTCAGTACCCAGGCAGGTCCTTCCTTTTTATATTCAACTTTGTAGATGTCCAGTCCGTTCTCTTCAAGAAACGGCATCAGGATCCCTGTCACTTTTCTGCAGATATCGTCTTTTGCCATTTTATCTCCGTAGAAAATATCCTTACATAAGTGAAAGAGTGGGAGTCCCCACTCTTTCGAAACATTAGCTTACTTTAGCACTTATACCACCAAAGTTCTGTAATTGCAAGTATTTTATTGAAGTTGCCCCTTTATCAGTCCTTTTTTTCGGTCTCTGCCGGCGCCGCCGGTGCCGGTGTTGCAGGAGCTGCCGGTGCAGCCGGAGTGGCTGCTCCGTCTTTCTTATCTTTATCCTTATCCTTGTCTTTATCTTTCTTTACCGGTGGCGGATCAGGCGGCTGAGTTCCGGTTGTATAATATTCACCGTTCTTTACTATGACATTATCAGGTCTGGATTTGTATTCTCCTCCCTTAGCTCTCTTGACCTTGCTCATTATCCTGCTCCAGAGTTTGGCAGCTGTTGCCGAGGTCGTATCGAGCTCTATGTTATTGTCTGTTCCGATCCAGAGAGCCGCTGCATATTTTGGAGTAAATCCGTCGAACCAGATATCCCAGGTCTCATCAGTCGTTCCGGTCTTGCCTCCGACCTTTTCTCCCGAGATTGCTGCGTCGTATGCTATACCGTCTGAAACTACAGTCTGCAGCACATCTGTCATGATATATGCGACACCCTCATTGAGGACGCGCGTCTCTTCCGATTTTCCCTCCAGGAGCACCTTTCCGTCACTGTCCGTTACCTTTGTGTAGCAGATTCCGGAGTTGTGAACACCTCCGTTCGGGAATACCGCATATGCGAGCGCCATGTCCAGCGGAGTGACTCCTTCGGTCATAGCTCCCAGCCCGAGCGCTGCAAGATTGACGTCATTGTATGCTTCGTTTGTGTCGTCTATCGCTGTGCTGATACCGAACTTCTTGACCATCTCCATTGAGTAGTCAGTACCGATCTGCGCCAGGATCTTTACCGCACAGGTATTGATCGACTGCTGTATCGCCTGTCTGAACGTTCTGTATCCGCTGTACGATCTGCTGAAGTTTTTAGGCCATGTTTTGCCCTTTACCTTCATAGGCTCGTCCCTGACGCCGGAGCTGACAGTTATGTAATTGCCCCACATGCTCTTGCCCTGGCTGTCGTAGCCGGTATCCTTGAATTTGAAGAGTTTTCCGTCCTTCTGATACTCGTAGCTCTTCTGGAGAGCCGGAGCATATACGGCGAGAGGCTTAATGGATGATCCCGGCTGACGCGGGCTTACGGCTCTGTTGAAGAGCTTTTCTCCTTTTACACTTCTCGTTCCCGCCATAGCCTTTATCTCGCCTGTACCGACTTTTACAATGACCATGGCTCCCTCAACCTTCGCGTCATCGCTTACGGCTTTTGGGAAGTTCTCTTTTTTCTTGAATTCCTTGGTGATCACTTTCTGGGCCTGGGAATCAAGAGTCGAGTAAATGTTGAGGCCTTTGGTATAGATCAGCTTTTCCGCCTGCTCTTCAGTAAGGCTGTACTGCTCCATAAGGTCATGTTTAACAGTATCAAGCAGATAATCCTTGAAGGACGAGCTGGAGCTCATGCTTGCTCCGCCCGGATTTATGAATTCTTCAAGAGGCTTCTTTGCCGCTTCTGCTTCTTCCTTGGTTATATACCCCTGCTCCGCCATAAGGTCGAGCACAAGATATCTTCTGCTGCGGGATACATCATTTGCGTAGAGGCCTTTCTCTATTTTAGTAGTCGTTTCAGCCTCATCGTCTTCTGTCATAAGCAGCGCATATACTCCAGGTGCCTGAGGCAGCGAAGCAAGTGCCGCACATTCTTCAAGTGTAAGGTCTTCAACTTCTGTGCCGAAGTACTTCTTGGCTGCTGTATCCACACCGTAGCATCCATAACCGAGATATATCGTATTAAGGTATGCCGCAAGTATCTCTTCCTTGCTCAGAGTCTCTTCTATCTCATGAGCATAGTACATCTCGATTATCTTACGTTTTATTGATCTGACACTCTTTTCTTCAGGCAGGAATATATTACGCGCGAGCTGCTGAGTAATAGTACTCGTTCCGCTTATCTCCCCTCCGCCGGAAACAGAGTTCCAGATCGCTCCGAAGATTCTCTTGAAGTTGAAACCTTTATGCGTCCAGAAAGTCTTGTCTTCTATTGCGATAAACGCATTCTTTAGATTTTCCGGAAGTTCTTCATACTTGGCTATTTCACGGTTCTCCGACAGATAAATATCATCCGTAAGATTGCCCTTGTCATCATAAATGTGGGTGCTGACTTCCAGTGTGTTGTATATCTGCTCAGGATGTATCGTATCTGCATGCGCGATCGTGATTGCTGCGTATGCTCCGCCTGCAATACCTCCGACGATACCGAGCGCGATCATTATCTCAATGATTGCCAGAACCCATCCGAAGAATCCCCTTCTCTTTCTGAGCTTTACTTTTTTCTTCTTGCCCGAAGGTTTATTGTTATCTGATGGCTTATCTGAAGCCTGTTTCGCAGCTTTGGCTTCAGCAGCTTTTTTCTCAGCTGCCTTTTTTTCAGCAGTCTTTTTGTTGGCAACTGCTTTTTTATCCTTGAGATTCTTGGTCTTAGCTGACGGCTTGGCTTTTACGGATACGCCCTGCTTTACGGCTTTTGCCGGCTTTACGGCTTTCTTGCCCTTTGCCGCCGCCATCTCCGCAACAATAGCAGCCTCAAGCTTAGCCTCATATTCAGCCTTCTGTCTGGCTTCTTCGGCTCTTCTTGCTGCCTCTTCAGCTATCCTGGCGGCTTCGGCTTTCCTGATCTCCTCTTCTCTGGCAAGCAGTCTCTGTCTCTCTGCCTCGGCAGCCTTCGCTGCTCTTCTGGCATCCTGCTGCTGAGCTATCTTCTTTTTAAGAGCAGTTTTGGCAGATCCGAGCTTCTTTGAGAATTCGGACGGAGCCTGTGCTGCTGCCTTTTGTGTTTCAGCTTTTACCGGTTTCATCTCCCTGGTTCTGCTGTAACCTGCAGGCAGACCATACTCCTTTTTCGGTTCTTCAGTAACTGTTACTTCATGTACCGGTTCTTCATCAGGAGTTTCTGCATCCGGTACTTCAGAAGGAGTCTTTTCAGCAGGGACTTCTTCAGGTATCTTATCCGGTACCGGTTCTTCAGGCTTGTTGTCAAAGTCAAAATCAAGGCCGTCGCTGACGTCCGGTATATTGTCAAAATCAAATGAAAGACTCGCCTCAGTTTTCTTTCCGCCCATGTTCGCAGAAACGTTGTGGCTGTCCTCTGTGATCTCTCTGACTTTGTCTTTATTATTGTTGTCGAACTGATCTGGTGTCATCTCTTTCTCCAACAGCGATTTATAGTTTACACTTCAAATACAAAAAGTGCGGAATTCTTAGTTCCGCACCATTTTAGCACAAAATGTTGTCTTTATATCCATTTATGACGCTATATTTAGATTAAGATGTATTAAGGTAACAATTATGCTACATCTCAATGACTTTATGGTTAAGTGCAGGATCATGCGTACAGAATATGCCTGCGCATGCAGGGTCCTCAGCCGTCTTTGCAAGCCACCTCATGGTCCTGAGCTGGAGTGCTTCATTGGCTCCAAGGCCCGGAGCTTTCATGCGTTTCCAGCTATCCGGAGAAAAAGCTGCGTCTGAAGCTATGAAAGCATATCTGCCCTTTTCCGATACCTTCACACCGGCCTGACCGTCAGTATATCCCGGGATGCTTATCATCATCAGACTTCCATCACCGAGAACGTCGATTGCCTTATTCATGGGACCGGTAAGATAACCCCTGAAGAACAGTCTCTCTATTTTATATGGTTCCCAGAGTTCCCTGTTCTGTCTTATTCTGTATTTCGTTCTTACAGACCAATAGGCCTCATCCTCAGGTACTATGATCCTCCCTGCGTCCGACACATGCTTCAGTCCGGACACATGGTCGATGTCAAAGTTGGTTATGATCACCGCTTCCAGCTCCGCAGGGCTTATACCCATCGATGCAAGCTGCTCATGCACGGCCATTCCGGCCGGTACATACGGATGGTATACCGCAGCCAGATGCTTTGTGAGCACCTTTTCAGATGCTTTCTTATCGTATTCTCCCGCAGGACTTATGTCCCTGCTCAGTCCGGTATCTATGAGGAACAATCCATTCCTGTGTTCAATCAAAAAGGCGTGCACGGGAAGTTCAACGCGCTTAGGGTCCGGTGTCAGGACCGCGTGGCGCAGATCGCTCATCATGCCGCCTGTTTCGATCAGATTTTCTGATATTCTTATGTAACCGCAGTTCAGCACATGTATTTTCATATGCTGATTATAGCACGTTATTTTTTCAGCATGCGCATGGAATTCAGTATGCATATCACTGCAACGCCTACATCGGCAAATACAGCGACCCACATATTGGCTATGCCAATTGCTCCCAGCAGAAGGCAGGCGAACTTGACGAACAGCGCAAATGCTATATTCTGCTTCGATATGCCGAGTGTCTTGCGGGCTATTCCCATGACAGCCGGTATTCTTCCGATGTCGTCATCCATTATGACTACATCTGCAGCTTCGATTGCCGCATCAGATCCAAGAGATCCCATTGCTATGCCGACATCTGCAACTGAGAGCACCGGAGCGTCATTGATACCATCGCCTATAAATGCCAGTCTACCGCGCTTCCTGTCTGCCTTATCACCTGTCCCGGCTCTTTCCTTGAGATCATTTATGAGACCTTCTACAACGCTTACTTTATCCTGCGGGAGCAGTTCCGCTTTGTAATCTGAGATGCCAAGTTCGGAAGCAACAGCTGAAGCGACTTTCTCGGAATCGCCGGTAAGCATCATGATGTATCTCACGCCGGCCTTAAACATTTCACTTATTGCCTCTTTTACTCCTTTTTTAGGCATATCAGCCACTATGATCGTACCGATATACTTGCCGTTTTTAGCCACATAGCAGTTTGTGCCGATCACATCAGCAGTCACTTCAGGCATCTCGATGCCCTCTTCATCAAAGAACCCCTTATTTCCGACAGTTATACTGTCGTTCCCGGCTGTGGCGGTTATTCCCTTGCCGGAGACATTCTTTACATCCTTTATCTGCGATTGTGCGATAGGATTTTCGCAGGCTTCGATTATTGCAGCAGCGATCGGATGCGTCGATCCTGCCTCGGCAGCTGCGGCATATCTTATTATATCGTCGGTATCATAGCCGTCTGCAGCTTCTACCATCGCCACTCTGAACTTTCCTTCTGTCAGAGTTCCGGTCTTATCAGATACCACTGTATCGAGATTGGCAAGAAGTTCGAGGTAGTTCGATCCCTTAACGAGTACGCCCTTGAATGACGCGGCGCCTATGCCTCCGAAGAACGCGAGAGGTACGGAGATTACAAGCGCGCACGGACACGATATTACCAGGAATGTGCATGCCCTGAGCACCCATTTGCCGAATTCAGCGGTAAAATGCCCCGAGATAAGCGGCGGCAGAAACGCAAGTATGACTGCGGCGATAACTACTGCCGGGGTATAATAATGAGCGAATCTGGTAATGAAGTTCTCTGTCACGGACTTGCGCGAAGATGCCTCTTCTACGAGCTCAAGTATCTGAGATACGGTACAGTCGTCGAATTCCTTCTCCGCCCTTATTCTCAGCAGAGTCTCCCCGTTGATGCAGCCTGATATGACCTGCTCTCCCTCACTTACGAGTCTTGGAAGCGATTCACCGGTAAGCGCCGATGTATTCACGAAGCCGCTTCCCTGGAGGACAATACCGTCTGTAGGAACCTTCTCACCCGGCTTGATCACCAGAATGTCTCCCACTTCTATATCGTCGGGATCTATGACTTCAATGCTTCCGTCTTCCGCTTCGCGGTTCGCAAAGTCAGGTGCCATGCTCATGAGCTCGGCAATGGATCCCCTGGATTTTCCGACGGCATATCCCTGAAAGAACTCTCCGACCTGATAGAACAGCATGACCGCAACGGCTTCTCCGAATTCCCTGCATCCGAAGGCGCCTATTGTAGCCAGAGTCATGAGAAAGCTCTCATCAAAGAGCTGCCGGTTCTTTATACCTATAAGGCATTTGCGGACGACATCGTGTCCTACGATGAAATAAGGTATCAGATACAGCAGCAGCTGTATGATCGTTCCTTCGGTCGTATCCGGGAAAAGGCCCATGTGATCCGCTATCATCAGGATCACGAACAGAACTAGCGAAATACCGATCTCCCTTAATTCTTTTTTCTGCTTTTTCGTAAATTTATCCATTACAGAATTACCTTGCAGTCAGGCTCAACCTTAGCGATGCATTTGACTGCTTCCTCTACGACTTTGTCGAATACCGCGTCATCAGCCTCTATCATCATCTTCTGAGTCATGAAGCTCACCGAAGCATCAGTAACGCCATCGATATTCTTGACAGCTTCTTCCATTTTTGCAGCGCAGTTTGCGCAGTCGAGATCTTCGAGTTTGAATTTCTTTTTCATTTTACTTCTCCTTTGATCGCTCTTATTCTTCGATGTGCTCCTTGCCCATCTCAATTATTGTTTTTACATGATCGTCATCGAGGGAATAATATATTGCTTTTCCCTCGCGGCGGCTCTTGACGAGCTTGCCCGTCCTGAGCGCTTTCAGCTGGTGTGATACTGCGGACTGGTTCATCTCGATATCTTCACATATCTCGCTGACATTCTTTTCTCCGTCAAAAAGATCGTAAAGTATCTTGATTCGCGTAGAGTCCGCGAACATCTTGAAGAGCTCAGCAAGCTCAAGAAGTTCCTCCTCACCCAGATCTTTTATGATGTAATCATTTTCTGTCATCTGCTATCCCTTTCATAAGAAAAACATATGCTGATACATTCATATGAATATATTAGCATATGTTCATTATAAGTCAAGCTTTTGTTTAAAAAGTTTTCAGTCTTTAAAGCCGCTCCAGACCGGTATACCTGTATAGACCTGCGGCTTTTCCTCTCCCCTGAGGACCCTTAGCGCTCCTGCCGCCATGGCTTCGTGTTCCACCTCTCCCGGATAGAAATACACCGGTGCTATCCAGCTGCAGCGTTTTTTTATGTAATCGCAGAGATCGTCGAATCTCAGCAGCCCTCCCCCGCATATTATCGCATCAACTTCTCCCGATAGCACTACCGCCATTTCTCCGATTGCCTTGCATATGTTGTATAGCATTGCATTCCAGACACGTACTGCCTTAGGGTCTCCGGCTTCGACCATCCCGTGCACCTTGTCTGAATTCGAAGTGCCGAAATGGCTTACGAATCCCGCCGATCTGGTGCAGGCATCGCCGACTTTCATAGCGCCTGAACCGCCAAAATATTCTACAGCCGCCTGAACAGGCAGAGCTCCTATACGCGTAGGTGTAAACGGTCCCTCTCCGAGAGCGTTATTAGTGCCATCCACCATGCGGCCGTGATCATGGGCGGATATGGACATACCGCCGTCTATATGGCATACGATAAAGTTTGAATCCTCGTATTTCATGCCGTGCCGCCTGCAATGCAGCTGTGCTGTACCTCTAAGGTTTAGAACATGCAGGCTCGATCCTCTGTATAACCCGTCGATGCCGGTAATACGTGCCTCATCTGTGAACTGATCCACCTTAGGTCCATCCACCATCAGGGCTATTCCTCCGTACTCAGCAGCTAGCTCTCTTGCCAGAGGTGCTCCTAGATTCGCCGGATGATCCACACCGGTCACTTTGTTTCTGGTGTCCTCTAAAAGCTTATCGTTAATCTCATACACTCCGCTGTTGATCGTGGCTGTGCTGCCTCCACGGCCGACTATCGCATCCACACCATGCAGATCTATCCCGTTTTCATTGAGAAATCCGAGTATCATCTGCTTCCTGAAATCCAGCTGATCGTAAGCACTCGCAAATCCTGCCAGTTCGGACGAATCATGAAAGACGTTCTCTTCGCAGAGTTTCTTCTCATCCTCGAAATATGCGAGTTTTGTGGATGTTGATCCGGGATTTATGACGAATATCCTGTAGCTCATGTCGTTTCTGTTTTTATACAAGTAAATACAACTTCCGATATTGATTGTAGAACATTTGTTCGGTATTATTATACTGCCGGGACACAATGGAGCATTATGAGACAGGCAGTTGATGTTCTGGCCGTTTTTGATGTAGGCGCGATGTCTCCACGCCCTATCAGATTCAAGGTGGTGGAGTTCGGCATAAAAAAGACGGTCAGGGTAACGGACATTAAGAATATAGAATGGCTCGGCGCAGGCGGTGTGTCACGCATCGTCTATGATTGCTGTACCATCAATGAAGGCCGCCGCGTCAACTATCAGCTGCTCTACTTCTACCGTGAATGCCGCTGGGAGATCGAGCGCGGTGCGTGATCCCCCTACAGATCGAATATGCTTATCTGTGCGGATTCAGGCAGTCCTTTAAACAGTCCGTGTTTTTTGAGGTCGTCTATGTTGGTGCCGGTGAGTTTTGTTCTTGACCTTACGTCATCGAGAGTATTGAACGGCTTCTCAGCATATGCTGCTGCAAGTGATTCAGCAGCAGTGTCTCCGATACCGCTTACTGCATTGAACGGCAACATTATCTTTCCGTCTACGACTGAGAACCTGCAAGGTTCTGCAACTCCCAGCTCAGGCTCTGCAAAAGTGAATCCTCTCGAGAATGCCTCGTACATTACTTCATATACCGTCAGCTGTTCCTTTTGCTTGGCAGTAGCGGTATTACCGAGCTTCTCTATCTCGTCCATCCTCTTCTCTACTCCCGGTATGCCCAGACCGATGATGTCGGCATCGAAGTTATCTACTTTCGAACTGAACCATGCGGCATAGAAAGCTTCCGGATAGTTGACCTTGAACCACGCCATTCTGATCGACATCATTACATACGCAGCTGCATGAGCACGCGGGAACATGTACTGCAGCGTCTCGCATGACCATATGTACCAGTCAGGCACCCCGTGATCCTTCATCATGTTGAGCTGTTCCTCACTGAGTACGCGGTTCTTTCTTACGATCTCCATGATCTTGAACGCGTCTCCGTTCGGCAGGCCCTTTTTGATCAGGAAGTTCATGATATCGTCACGGCACGAGATGACCTCGTCGATAGTCGCAGTTCCGTTTCTGAGAAGGTCCTGCGCATTTCCGGTCCATACTGCGGTCCCGTGAGAGAATCCCGACATCTTGATCAGTGCCGAGACCGTGGTCGGATGGATGTCATCAAGCATGCCCCGGGTAAAGCTGGTGCCGAACTCAGGTATTGCGTATGTGCCGTGCGTGAACCTGTAATTTTCGTTCTTTATCTTAAGTGCGTCCAGTGATGTGAATATGCTCAGAGTCTCCCTGTCATCCAGAGGGATGTTCATAGGGTCGACTCCCGTCATTACCTGAAGGTGTCTTATCAGCTGAGGCACATCGTGTCCGAGAATATCCAGCTTCAGAAGGTTCTCATCGATCTTGTGATAATCGAAGTGAGTCGTTATGACGTCAGTGTCCCTCTTGTTTGCCGGTTTCTGTATAGGACAGAACTCATATATCTCGTGGTCATCCGGAACGACGATGATACCGCCCGGATGCTGTCCGGTCGTCCTCTTGACGCCCGTGCAGCCCTTCACAAGATAGTCTATGTCGTATTTGTTAGCGTTTATATGATTGTCTTCGACGTAGTGCTTTACATATCCGAAAGCAGTCTTGTCGGCGATCGTAGCTACCGTTCCGGCCTTATATACGTTCTTTTCACCGAAGATCTCTCCCACGTATCTGTGTGCGACCGGCTGATATTCACCCGCAAAGTTAAGGTCGATATCAGGCTCCTTGTCACCTTTGAATCCGAGGAAAGTAGCGAACGGGATGTTGAGGCCTTCTTTCTTCATGCGTGCGCCGCATTCCGGACATGCCTTCTCCGGCATATCATAGCCTACATCGTATTTGCCCGGTTCGTCCGACCACTCAAAGTGCCTGCACTCCGGGCAGATATAGTGAGGCGCCAAAGGATTAACCTCTGTGATGCCCGCCATGGTAGCGGCAAAGGAAGATCCTACCGAGCCTCTGGATCCTACCAGATAACCATCCCTGTTAGACTTATGAACGAGCATCTGTGCAGCTATATACATCACGGCATATCCGTTTCCGATGATGGAGCTAAGTTCAGTCTCCAGCCTTTCCTCTATTTCAGGAGGCAGCGGATCGCCGTATATTGATTTCGCCTTACTGTAACAGCTCTCCCTGAGCTTGTCTTCGGCGCCTTCGATCTTAGGCGGGAATTTGCCTTTAGGGACAGGAAGCACCTCCTCAACCATGTCGGCGATCTTGTTGGTGTTGGTAATGACTATTTCCTCTGCCCTGTCTCCGAGGTATTCGAACTCCTTCATCATCTCGTCCGTAGTTCTCAGATAGAGCGAATCTGAAGGTGTGTCGCGGAAGCCTATGCCTGCCATAATGATGTTGCGGTAGATAGATGCTTCTTTAGTCGGATAATGCGAGTCCGTAGTGGCTACGGTCATCTTTCCGAGCCTGTCGGCAGTTGCAATGATCTTCAAATTGTTGGCTATGAGATCGTTGTCATCCCTCGCGATGCCGTCTTCTATCATGAAGCGGTTGTTGCCTAAAGGCTGTATCTCCAGGTAGTCATAGAAAGACGCGATTCTGTCAAGTTCATCGTCATCAGCGCCCCTGATCACTGCCTGGTAAAGCTCACCTGCCTCGCAGGCGGAGCCTATTATCAGCCCCTCTCTGTGAGCCTGCAGTACGGAGCGTGGTATCCTCGGGCGCTTATAGAAGTAATCGATGTGCGAAGTACTGACAAGCTTATAGATATTTTTGAGTCCCGTCTGGTTCTTCGCCAGAATGATTATGTGATAAGTTCTGTTCTTCTTGATGTCGATGGTGCCGTCAGCTTCCATAGCGTCTTCGTCAGGATACAGATATCCTTCGACACCGTATATTATCTTTATGTTCCTTCCGCTCTTGGCCTGCTTTGCAGCTTCCTTGGCTGCATCAGGGAAGGCCTGCACTACGCCATGGTCTGTGATGGCTACAGCCGGCTGACCCCAGTAAGCAGCCTTTTTCACTATATCCTTCACCTCGTTGAAACCGTCGTTGTCGCTCATCTTGGTGTGGCAGTGGAGCTCTACCCTTCTGCCATTCGGATATGTGTCTTCCTTGAGCTTTTTCTCTACCTTTCTGATGGAATTTACCATCATGAGGTTCTGATGCTCATATGTATCGTATTCGATGCTGCCGCGGGCTTTTATCATGTCGCCCTGCGAGAGATTTTCCTGTATCTCCTTGAGCTTCTCTTCCGAAATGAACGCCTTGAGTCCGAACGTACGGATCTCAGAGGCAATGAGTATGGTTATGAGCTGGCGGCCGCTCTTGATAGGCATCGATTCAATGCTGAACACTTCACCTTCTATTACCGGCTTCTCCTTGCTCCCTACAAGTCCTTCAAGTTCGGAGTATGGGACTGGATCTCCTGTGAAGTCGTCGCCCAGCAGAACGAGCTCGCCGTTCGCATTTGTAAATGCCGGCTTGTCCTTTTTACTCTGTCTGTACTGCCGTCCGTTTCCGCCGTTATATCCGCCGTTGCCTGACTGTGCCTGATAGCTTTCTTCGCCTGCAGGCTTTTTAGGGATCATTATCCCGGTATATGTGTAGTTGAATCTTACTCTTTCAGCTGAAGCTATCCTGGCAGCGATCCTCCTCTTCATGAGGTTTTCGATCTTTTTAGGCATCACAAAATTGAGCTTGGCGTCGATGTTCAACGCCACGCTCGTACCTCCGTTCACCTTTGACACAGCCACATTCGTTATCTCTATGTCTATGTCTTTGATGTCCCTACCGCTCGCCTCTTTCAGCTCGTCAGCAGTCAGAATTTCTTCAGAGATCTTTATCATTTTGCCTTTTTATTCACCATCAGCCTCAACAAGCTCTATCAGCCTGTCAATAAGTCTGTCTTCTTCTACCTTTTCGAGTATCTCTCCGTGACTGAACACGAGGCCTTCGCCCTTTCCTCCGGCTATGCCGTAATCAGCCTCTCTGCTCTCTCCCGGTCCGTTTACCGCGCAGCCCATGACTGCTATCTTAAGAGGCCTGAGCCCCGCGTCAGCGCGCTTCTGCGCGATCGGCATCAGTCTGTCTTCTGCTTCATTGGCAAGACCGATGAGATCTATTTCCGTTCTGCCGCATGTAGGACACGAGACCACATCTATGGCTTTTTCCCGCATGCCTATAGTCTCAAGTATGCGTCTTGCGAAGAGTACCTCCTTTACCGGATCATCGGTAAGGGAGACTCTCATTGTATCTCCTATTCCCGCCAGAAGGAGCGCTCCTATACCTATGGCCGACTTGAGTTCTCCGTTGCGCGGAGTACCGGACTCCGTTATACCTATGTGTATAGGCGCGTCGGTAAGCTCTTTCAGCTTCAGATGAGCATCGTAGTTCATGCGGACATTTGACGATTTGATAGAGACTACCAGCTTGTCGTATCCGAGGTCCTCGATATACTTCAGCATGGCCGCTCCGCTCTCAGCGAGAGCTTCAGCAGTGACTCCGCCGTGCTTTTCAATGAGGTCCTTCTGAAGGGATCCGGAATTGACGCCCACACGGATAGGGATGTCATGCTCCCCGGCCTTATCGACTACAGCCTTTACCCTGTCGACGCTGCCGATGTTGCCCGGATTGATCCTTATCTTATCTGCTCCTGCATCGATTGCCGCGATGGCCAGTCTGTAATCAAAATGTATGTCGGCTACAAGAGGTACTCTTACAAGCTTTTTTGCCCTGCCGAATGATTCCGCCGCCTCCATATCAGGGATGGCGCATCTTACTATCTGGCATCCCGCATCAGCCAGCTCATCTATCTGCCTGACCAGCAGATCCGTATCTCTTGTGTCGACATTTGTCATCGACTGTATGGATACCGGCGCTCCGCCGCCGATGGCGACATCGCCGCAATAGACCATTCTTGACATTCCGTCTCCTTTAACCGAAAAGGTTCATTACATCATTTATCGTGATCAGCGCAAAGAGCGTCAGCAGTACTGCCATTCCTATGACAGTAGCCTTGTACTCCATGTCATCGTTTATCCTTCCTCCCGAGATTATCTTGAGCAGTATAAAGAATATCTTACCGCCGTCCAGTCCCGGTATCGGGATAAGGTTGAAAATTGCCAGGTTTAGGCTGACGATCGCGAGAAGCATCAGATACGACCCTAAGCCATAGCCAGAAGCGGCATCTACTACCTTTACAAGGCCGACCGGTCCTGCGATCTCGTCCCTCTTCACATGTCCCGTAAACAGCATTTTGAAGCCTTCTATCAGGGATTTGTTGAGTTCCCATGTTGTGGCAGGCCCCAGTCTGGCGCAGGTCCAGAAATCCTTTGTAGTCCCGGCAACTATGCCTACCATGTAGGTGCCGTATTCTTCGCTCATCTCAGGAGTAACAGAGGTGGTATATCTTTCACCGTCACGCTCATATGTTACCTCGAGAGGGTCTCCTCCGTCGTAGGAGTTTACTCCTTCGACCACCTTGTCCCATGTACCGGTCCTGACGCCATTGATTTCAACAATGGTGTCCCCTGCCTTTAATCCGGCAGCGTCCGCCGGAGATCCCGGCTGAACCGAGTCGAGAGTATTGCATGCCACTCCGGATACGCAAAGCGCTATTGTTACTGCGAGGACAGCGATAATAACATTCATCGTTACTCCCGCGAGCAGTATCGCTATCTTTTGCAGATTAGTCTTGCTTGAGTATGATGTAGGGCTGTCAACGCTCTCTTCTTCACCCTCCATGGCGCAGTAACCTCCGAGAGGAAGCAGCCTGAGTGAATACTGTGTATCACCTTTCTGCTTCTTGAAGATCAGCGGACCCATGCCTACTGAAAATTCGTTTATTTTTACGCCGCACCATCTTGCGACGGTCATATGTCCCCACTCATGCGGTATGACAAGCACCAGCAGCATGAGCAAGAATAGTATTGCAGTTTTCAAATTATTTCTCCTGTCCTTTTTATATGTTAAGTCAAGGCTGTGGTATTGGCCTCTTATTGCATGTCTGGTGGGATTATGCCTCTTTTTATCTTCATCAGCAGTATTCTTCTTACCGAAGCATCCAGCTGAGCTTTTGATATCTCACCTTTTTTCACAGCACTTCTGATCGCCTTGAAACAGGTCCTGCTGCTTGTTGTCACACACAGCATGTCATTTCCTGCTTTTACAGCCATGACAGCTGCCTTTCCCGGATCTCCTCCCGCGAAATCCGTGATGCCTGCCATGCCAAGGCCATCAGTTATAATAACTCCTTCAAACCCCATTTCGTTTCTCAGGTACTTATTCACCTTTTTTGACAGTGACGCAGGCCTTTTGCTGTCAAAGGCATCCACTTTTATGTGCGACAGCATGATCATGTCGGCACCGGCTTTGATGCCGGCTGCGAATGGTTTAAGGTCTCTGTGCTCAAATGTTCTGAGAGACCTTTTATCACGGATGATATTGCTGTGGGTGTCCCCGTTGCCGCCATAACCAGGGAAATGTTTAAGTGCTGACACCACTCCGTCACTTCCCATCTGGGTGACTGTGAGTTTAACAAATTTTTTCGTTCTGCCTGTACTTGTCGAGACAGATCTGTCATAAATGAAGTTGCTTCTTCTGTAAGGCACATCTGCGACAGGCCCGAAGTTGCAGTTCAGTCCAAGCGATTTAAGGAACCTGTCCTTGTTTTTTGTGTCTTTTGTTATCGCTTTGTAGCCTCCGGCCTTATATACCTGGCGAGGCGAGCGAAACTTTTTTTTGCGGTACTTTGAGTACAGCGAAGCTCTCACTACTGTGCCGCCTTCTTCATCCACGCCCATAAGAGCCGGAATATCAGACTTCTTCTGTATCGAAGAAAGCAGCTTCTTCATTCCCTTTTTATTGGTTCTGCAGAAGTCCCTTCCAAAAAGGATATATCCACCGAACTGATACTCTTCCTGCAGTTTTGCCGCGCCGGAAGCCGGCATCGCGACCACCATCATCTGAGCGATCTTCTGATCGGTACTCATGCCGGCAAGTATGCGATCCGCCTGTTCTTCAGGAGAATCCGCGAACGCCGGCATGGTAAATGAGGCGCTCAGCAACACTATGACCAGTAAAGCGGTCATAAATAAAGCTGTTCTTCTGAAGAATCTGTGGATCATTGTTTTCATATATTCAGTATGCCTGTCAGAGCGCAGATAGCGTAATAAACAACAGGTGCAACGAAGATGACGCTGTCGAATCTGTCCATGATACCACCATGACCCGGGATGAGTGTTCCGTAGTCCTTGATGCCCATCTTGCGCTTGAACATTGAAGCCGTAAGGTCTCCTGCCATACCGGCAGCTCCGCCTACAAGTCCGAGCACAAGACACACAACTGCCATTTCTCTCATGAATATGAAGCCGAAGAGCCCCGAAAGCAGTGAGCTTCCGATCAGTCCGCCGACTGCGCCTTCTATGGTCTTCTTAGGGCTGAGATTAGGCGCCATTTTGTGCTTGCCCAGGAAATATCCCGTGAAATACGCACATATGTCCGATCCGAACGCCGCTATGACGACTATCCAGATGAAGAGGCTGTATTCAGTCATATCGATCAGCACCATGTGGTACGTAAAGAACGGTATATATACAAGACCGGTTACGGTAGCGACTGCATCGTAAGGCCCGCGTCTGTCTATCTTCCATCCGTATATCATTCCCGCGGCCACAGCCAGGAACACCCATATGCACATCAGCATCATGTTCTCATAAAACTGCGGTACGGTACTCTCTCTGCCTCCGTACGGGACCGCCGTCACAAAAAGCAGCACGGTCATAATATAGCCGATCTCTTTTGACGGATGAACGTCCAGACTGTTCCAGCCTTTATAGAATTCCTGAAGTCCCATTATGGCTATCAGGAGAGCCGCCGCCCAGAGGAACCAGCCGCCCAGATAAAGTACGATCAGCAGCGGCGCCATTATCAATCCGGAAATGATTCTTGTTTTCATTTGTCGTTCTCCTTGCGTCCGCCGAACCTCCTGTCACGGTTCGCGTATGCGTCTATCATTTCAGCGTATTCTTCAGGAGTGAAGTCCGGCCAGAGAGTATCTGTAAACATCAGTTCACTGTATGCTCCCTGCCATGTGAGGAAATTGGACATGCGTTCCTCTCCGCTCGTCCTGATAATAAGATCAGGATCCGGCACATCAAAATGGGCGCTTCCGGAATAAAGGAATCTTGAGATGTCGTCCTCAGTGAGTTCTTCAGGGTCTCTGCCCTGCTCAATGCATTCCGCAGTGAGCGCCCTGACACTCTTAAGTATCTCGTCCCTTCCGCCGTAGTTGAGCGCGATGTTGAAGATAAGCCCGTCATTATCCCTGAGTCTGCCCACCATTTTGTTGATGGCGTCGACCGAAGCTTTCGGCAGCATGTCATATTCTCCGAAAATATTGATATGTACGTTGTTCTCATCAAGCTCTTCGAGCTCTGAATTAACATACTTTACAATAAGATTGAAAATGCCACTAACCTCTTCGGTGCTGCGTTTCCAGTTTTCGGTAGAGAATGCGTAAACAGTAAGGTACTTTACGCCGAGATTTGACGAGGCGATGACTATCTTCTTCATCGCCTGCATCCCGGCATTGTGCCCCATCACGCGCGGCACACCGTGAGCCTTGGCCCACCTGCCGTTGCCGTCCATTATTATTCCAATGTGAGTTGGTATTGGTCGCTTTTCCATATCGTTTTACAAACAGCAGGCGTGGCATAAAGCCACGCCGCAAGTCATCATTAAGTACGCCTTTTAGACCTCCATGAGCTCTTTCTCTTTTTCACCGATTATAGCGTCGATATCCTTGATCGCCTTCTCGATGGTCTTCTGAGTATCTTCGAGCTCTTTCTTGAGATCGTCTTCTGTAAGCTCGCCGGCCTTTTCAGCCTTCTTGAGCTCGTCATTAACATCACGTCTCAGGTTTCTGACTGCCACCTTGGCTTCTTCGCCGTAGTTCTTGACGACCTTTGTGAGCTCTTTACGTCTCTCCTCTGTGAGCTGAGGGATCGCAAGTCTGATCACCTTGCCGTCGTTTGTAGGGTTGATTCCGATGTTGGCCTCAAGGATCGCTCTTTCAATGTCACCTACCGACTTAGGGTCGAACGGCGAAATCATCAGAGTTCTCGGATCAGGCACCGAAATATTGGCGAGTGCCTTGAGAGGTGTAGGTGATCCGTAATAGTTCACCGAGATCCTGTCAAGGAGCGCCGGGTTGGCTCTGCCTGCTCTTACGGTGTTAAGGTTGTCTTTAAGATAGTTCTTAGCGCCTTCTATTCTCTCTTCGAGTGGTTTCTTTGCCATGATATGCCTCCTACTGTATGAGTGTTCCGACATTTTCGCCGTTGATAACCTTCATGAGATTGCCCTCTTCTTTGAGAGCAAATACATATATCTTGGTCTGTGTATCCTTGCAGAGCGTTGCTGCTGTAAGATCCATGACCTTAAGATCTTTATCGATGATGTCCATGTATGAAAGCTCGGTATAGCGTTCAGCGTCCGGATCCTGCTTAGGATCTGCAGAATAGACCGCGTCGATGTTCTTTGCCAGAAGCAGCACATCCGCTCCGATCTCAGCAGCTCTGAGAGCAGCTGTTGTGTCTGTAGTGAAGAACGGGCTTCCCGTGCCTCCTCCGAAAACAACTACTTTGCCTTCTTCGAGATAGTCCAGAGCCTTGCGTCTTGCGTAACCTTCCGCCATATCCCTGATCTCGATCGCAGTCATAAGCTTTGCAGGGCATCCTGCCGCCAGAAGAGCATCCTGAACTGCAAGACCATTCATGACTGTTGCGAGCATGCCCATGTAGTCTGCAGTCGGCTTATCGATATTGCCTCCCGTACGGCCGCGGAAAAAGTTGCCTCCTCCCACTACGACCGCTACCTCTACTCCGGCATCGCGTATCTCTTTGATCTGAGCAGCTACCTTTCCGAGCTCTGTGTCATTGACTCCGAAGCGGTCATCGCCTGCAAGCGCCTCTCCGCTTACCTTTATAAGGACTCTTTTATATTTTATTGCCATGTTTAAGTTCCTCCAACTGTTTTATTGTACCATGTTTGTCGGATTAACTCTACGCATCTTTCTTTTCGATCTTACGGATTTCCTTTGTGCGGATCTCTTCACAAAGAGCGCTTACGAATTCGCCAAGCGGCTTTACGCCTTCATCGCCCAGATATCTTGAACGTACCGAAACATTTCCTTCTTCGGCTTCCTTTGCTCCAAGTACCAGCATGTAAGGGATCTTCTCCATCTGAGCTTTACGGATCTTGTATCCGATACGCTCGCTGCTGTTGTCTACAGTAACGTCTACACCGTTTCTGCGGAGCTCCCTGCGGACTTCTTCAGCATAATCAGCGATCTTATCTGAGATAGGCAGTATCCTTACCTGCTCAGGGCAGAGCCATGTAGGCAGGTTGCCGGAGTACTTCTCAATGAGCCACGCAAGTGTACGCTCATAGCATCCTATCGATGTGCGGTGGATTATATACGGGCGCTTTTTCTGACCATCCTTGTCGATATAGTACATGTCATAACGCTCGGAAAGGAACATATCGAGCTGGATCGTGATCATTGTATCTTCCTTACCGTATACGTTCTTTGCCTGAATGTCGAGCTTAGGTCCGTAGAACGCCGCTTCACCGGCTTCCTCAGTATATTCAAGACCGATCTCATCAAGAATGTCTCTCATCAGATCCTGAACGCGCTCCCATGACTCGGCATCGCCAAGATAGTCCTCTGCCTTTTCAGGATCCCATTTGGAGAAGCGGTATGTAACATCCTCTTCCAGACCAAGAGTCGTGAGACAATATCTTGCAAGATCAACACATCCCTTGAATTCATCCTTGATCTGCTCAGGTGTACATACCAGATGTCCCTCGGAAATAGTGAACTGACGAACTCTCGTAAGTCCGTGCATCTCTCCTGCCTGCTCGTTTCTGAACAGTGTAGATGTCTCGCCCATCCTGTACGGAAGATCACGGTAGCTCTTCTGACGAGCCTTATATACGTAATACTGGAACGGGCATGTCATAGGGCGGAGCGCCATTACATCGGCATCTGCATCGTTCTCGATGAGATTAAGATCCTCGACTCCGCGGATCTCGCTCGAACGGTCCTCAGCTGACATGATCTCATCCATGTTGTCATATCCAAGCAGGAACATGCCGTCTTTGTAGTGATACCAGTGGTCGGAAATCTTATAAAGTGTGGACTTGGCCATCAGAGGAGTCCTTGTGCGGACATATCCCCAGTCATATTCTTCGAGATCTTCGATCCATCTCTGCATCTTCTGTATGATCTTTGTACCCTTAGGCATAAAGAGTGGAAGTCCCTGGCCGATGATATCTACCGTTGTGAAAATATCCATATCGCGTCCGAGACGGTTGTGGTCGCGGTTCTTAATATCTGCAAGGTAAGCCAGATACTCTTCGAGCTCATCCTTCTTTGTATATGCCGTACCGTAGATACGTGTGAGCATCTTGTTGTGCTCATCGCCTCTCCAGTAAGCTCCGGAGCTCGAAGTAAGCGCGAACGCCTTGATCGGCTTTGTGCTCATGATATGAGGTCCTGCGCAGAGCTCAACAAAATCGCCCTGCTGATAGAACGATATCTCTTCGTCTTCAGGAAGGTCCTCGATGAGCTGTACCTTGTAAGGCTCATCCTTGTCCTTGTACATCTGTATGGCTTCTTCTCTCGGAAGTGTGAAGTAAGTCAGTCTTTCGCCCTTCTTGATGATCTTCTTCATCTCGGCTTCGATTTTGTCGAGATCCTCACGTGTCAGAGGCGGCATATCGAAGTCATAGTAGAATCCGTTTTCAATTGAAGGTCCGATGGCAAGCTTTGCATCCGGGTAAAGATTCTTTACAGCTTCTGCAAGAACGTGCGAGCATGTATGTCTGTACGCGCGCTTTCCCTCATCGGAATCGAATGTAAGGATGTTGAGACTGCAGTCCTTGTCTACCATGGTTCTGAGATCAACGGCTTTTCCGTCTATTTCAGCCATGCATGCAACTCTCGCAAGCCCTTCGCTCAGATCTCTGGCAATGTCATAAGCGGACATAGGCTGAGCGTATTCCTTTTTACTTCCGTCTTTCAGTGTAATAATCAATTCTGTTTTCCTCCTTCTATTCTCCGGAAGGGCCAAAAAATAAAGTCCCCTCCGACGTGTTGTCAGAAGGGACGCATACTCGTTTCATATGAGCATCCGTGGTTCCACCCATCTTCCGGCAAGATCTCTTACCGGCACTCATTCAGACTTTTAACGCGGTCTAAGCGGGCAGTATTGGTGCCACTCGGAGGTGGTTTTCAGAACACCGGGACTTAGGATGATTCCAGCTGCCATCCCTCTCTGGCAAGCCCCGTTGGTGAACTTACTGTCCTCGTCATCGTTTTCACTCGCCTATAATACAATTTTTAAGGCCTGATTTCAACTATTTCTTCGGACTCTACCGCATTCTTTACAAGCGTTTCCACATCGAGAGCTGACTCAGACCTCTCGATGCGCTCTTTCTTCGGCTTCGTCACAGGATGCTTAGGCAGGAACACCGTACAGCAGTCCTCGTAAGGCTGTATCGAGATGTCATATGTGCCTATCTCGCGCGCCTTGTCCATTATATCCACCTTATCCATGGCGATCAGCGGTCTCATGACAGGCATGTCCACAACGCTGTCAGTCACGACAAGCGCTTCCGCGGTCTGACTTGCTACCTGGCCGAGATCCTCACCTGTTATAAGCATCATGCAGCGGTTTTTAAGAGCGATCTGCTCCGCTATCCTCATCATGAAACGCCTTACCAGCAGAGTAGTCTCGTCCTCAGGGCAGTTTTTCACGATCTCTTCCTGGATAGGAAGAAGATTTATCACGTGCATCTTTACCGTGCCCATGTACCCCGCGAGAGTCCTTACCAGCTCCTCAACCTTTCGCTGCGCTCTCTGGCTTGTGTACGGATATGAGTGAAAATGCACCGCTTCGATGCTCATGCCCCTCTTTGCCATCATGAACGCCGCAACAGGGCTGTCTATGCCGCCGCTCATCAGGATGAGACCCTTTCCGTTAGTGCCGAGAGGAAGTCCTCCGAAGCCGCGGATCTTGTCTCTGAAGATATATGCTCCCTCGCGTCTGACATCCACAGTAAGCACGCAGTCAGGATTGTGCACATTTACGCTGAGAACCTTGCAGGCTTTCAGCACCATGCCTCCTACCTGCCTTGCTATCTCAGGAGACTCTATCGCGAATGATTTATCAGCTCTCTTGCCCTTTACCTTGAAGGTTTTGATATCTTCGGTTTCAATTACCTTCTGCATGTACTCTGCAGCTTTTTTGCCTATCTCATTGATGTCCTTTGGCGCTTCTACTGCCGGGCTGACAGAAGCTACGCCGAATACCCTTACGCACTTCGCGATGACTTCATCCTCAGGGATGTTTGCAGGTACTCTGACGAACATCAGACCTTCGATCCACTTAGCCTCTGCTCCTTCATAGCAGGACAGAGCGTTTTTGACTCTCTCGAGGAGAACACGCTCAAAGTATGGCTTATTCATGCCTTTAAGTGCGACCTCGCCGCACCTAACTATATATAAATTCTTTTCCATTCAATTATTTCCTTAAGATTATTTCTAGCGGAAGCTGCCGAGGCGGCGGAAGCGCTCAACGGCCTTTTTGGTCCGCTCTATCACGAAGTCCATCTCTTCCACTGTATTGAATTCCGAGAAGCTGAAGCGAATAGCTCCTTCTATCTCTTTATGCGTCATTGACATTGCCTGGAGCACATGGCTGTCACCTGTTTTGTTTGATGAGCAGGCTGAACCCGTCGAGACGTATATTCCGTCCTGCTCAAGGGTATGCAGGAGGACCTCTCCGCGTGTACCTTCAAACGTGACATTCAGGACTCCCGGGCAGCGCTTTCCATGCTCGTGCAATGTGTAACCCAGCTCTTCCGGACCATTGACGATCATGTCTTTGATTTCAGCCCTGAGACCGTTGAGCAGATAGTTGTTTACCATGCCCATGCGGCTCGATTTCATCATAAGATCTGCGCAGGACATCTTTGCAGCCAGTCCCATACCGGCTATTCCCGGTGTATTCTCTGTTGATGATCTGAATCCGCCTTCCTGGCCGCCTCCTATAATATACGCAGGCAGGCTGTGGCGATTCTTCATATACAGGAATCCCATGCCTTTAGGTCCGTGGAACTTGTGAGCGCTGGCTGATATGAGATCAGCTTCTATATCGTCAAGAGGGAGCTTTCCGAAGGCCTGTACAGCGTCAGTATGGAACATGATATCAGTTCCGTGCTGCCGGTTGAACTCCCTTACTGTACGCCCGGCCGGCAAAACGGGCTCGATTGTACCGACCTCATTGTTTACAGCCATAATGGAAACGATAATAGTGTTTTCGTCAAGTGCCGCTTTTACCGCCTGTTCCTCAACATATCCATCAACATCTACGTCAAGATATACCACATCAAAGCCGTCTTCCTTTAGTCTTTTGCATGTTTCAAGGACCGCCGGGTGCTCGACTTTAGTAGTAATGATTTTTTTGCCGCGGCGTCTTAGCTTGCGCGCAGACGAGAGCAGCGCCATGTTGT
The DNA here is from genome assembly GCA_900320285.1 of uncultured Eubacteriales bacterium. Classification (GTDB taxonomy): domain Bacteria; phylum Bacillota; class Clostridia; order Peptostreptococcales; family Anaerovoracaceae; genus Crickella. Next base: position 39,204 of record ONRQ01000002.1, on the reverse strand, counting down.
CGCTCTCGGTGCCGCCTGATGTGAAAATGACATTGCCGGCAGGCGGCAGAAGATCTTCGATATTTCTGCGCGCATCATAAAGCAGGTTGCCTGCCTCAAAGCCGAGCGCATGCAGAGAAGACGGGTTTCCGAAGTCTTCTTTCGCGACTTTATACATCAGATCCGTTACTTCGTCGTATTGTCTTGTTGTGGCACTGTTATCCAGATATACCATTCTTTAAGCCCTTTTCTGTAATAGCTTTTATTGACTGGGGTTACAAAGGCTCCTCTCGCGAGGAGCCTTTTAAGATGCTTTTATTTAGCGTAATCCGTAGCCCTTGTTTCTCTTATGACATTGACCTTGATCTGTCCCGGATATTCGAGTTCAGTCTCGATCTTCTTGGCGATCTCTCTTGCCAGCATAGGCACTTCGTCGTCCTTGACCTGATTCGGCTTGACTGCGACTCTGATCTCGCGTCCCGCCTGGATCGCATAGGACTTTTCTACACCCTTTGTTGTATTGGCAATGTTCTCAAGGTTTTCAAGTCTCTTGATATACGACTCAAGAGTTTCTCTTCTTGCTCCCGGTCTTGCTGCTGACAGTGCATCGGCAGCTGCTACCAGCATGGCCTCGAGTGTAGTCGGCTCCACATCACCGTGATGAGCCTCAACAGCGTTGATGACTTTCCAGGACTCCTTATACTTCTTGCAGATATTTACTCCTATCTCCACATGAGTACCTTCTACTTCATGGTCGATAGCCTTGCCTATATCGTGCAGGAGGCCGCCTCTTCTGGCGAGCCTTGGGTCGAGCCCGAGCTCCTCAGCCATCATTCCGGCCAGGGTCGATACCTCGATGGAGTGCTGGAGCACATTCTGTCCGTATGAAGTCCTGTATTTGAGTCTTCCTATAAGTCTTACCATTTCAGGATTGAGGTTATGCACTCCTGTCTCGAAGCACGCTCTTTCACCCTCTTCCTTGATAATAGTATTGACTTCCTTAGTGGCCTTCTGGACCATTTCTTCGATCCTTGCCGGATGGATACGTCCGTCAACGATCAGCTTTTCAAGAGCGATCCTTGCGATCTCTCTTCTGACAGGATCGAATCCCGAAAGTATGACTGCCTCAGGAGTATCGTCAATTATCAGATCTACTCCCGTCAGAGTCTCGATGGCTCTGATGTTGCGGCCTTCTCTTCCGATGATGCGGCCCTTCATGTCGTCGTTCGGCAGGCTGACAACCGATACTGTGGTCTCTGTTACCTGATCTGAAGCGTACCTCTGGATCGCGGTAGTGATGATCTCTCTTGCTCTCTTATCGGCTTCTTCCTTTGCTTCGCTTTCGATGCTGACTATCATGTCAGAAGCATCTTTGCGGATCTCTGTTTCGAGTTCCTGAAGGAGAAGATGCTTTGCTTCTTCTCTTGTGTAACCTGAGATCCTTTCGAGTTCTTCTACCTGTTTCTGAATATAGGCATCGATCTCTCTGTGCTTTTCGTTCATCGACTGCTCTTTCTTTGTGAGACCATTCTCACGTTTCTCGATGCTCTCGAGCTTGCGGTCGATGTTTTCTTCTTTCTGCTGGATCCTTCTCTCAGCTTTTGTGACCTCAGCCCTTCTGGACTTGAGCTCACCCTCATATTCTTCTCTCAGCTTATGTATTTCCTCTTTTGCCTCAAGTACCTTCTCTTTCTTGAGGTTCTCGACAGTATTCTGCGCGTCCAGGATCATGTTCCTGGCCTGCTGTTCTGCGCTTCCTATGGCCTTCTCTCCGACGTTCTTACGAAGTATGTAACCAATTGCTATACCGACGATAAGGACTACAATGCTGATCACAACAGTTAAAACCGGTGACATAAGCACCTCCTTATCAATTATTTGGATTTTGTAATATATACATTATCTACGCATCATGCTGTTTGAAAAACTTTATGTAGGGTCCGGACAGTCCGGCCGATACAACATATATGCGGTTAGATGACATAAACATACATAGATATTATACATACAGCAATAAGTCCAGTCAACAAGAAGAAAAAGCAGCCGGTAAACAGCTGCTTCACTTTAGTTTCTTATTTCATGAATTGTATTACTACATCCGCATCCGACGGTGTATCTATGTACTTTATACCGCGCTTTTCGCGGGTTTCGCGGCCCTTTCCCGGAAGGAACAATATCGTGTCATCATCCATGAGAGTTATGGCTTTCTTTATGGCCTCCACCCTGTCAGTGATGATCTCGCATCTGCCGCCGGCAGCTTCTACGAATCCGGCAATCTCTCTGCAGATCTTATTGACATCCTCTTCTCCGTAGTCTTCCTCAGTGATGATCGAGTATGAACAGTTATGGCCTGCTATTGTTCCCAGTTCTTCACGTCTTGCAAACGCCTTTCCGCCCGGACAGCCGAACACTATCATCATCTTCTTCCCCGGGAATTCTCCTCTGATGGTCTCGAAGAACTTTTCATAGCTCAGCTTGTTGTGAGCATAATCCACGATTGCTATGCGTTTGCCGTCTTCGCTGTAGAAAACCTCCATGCGTCCCGGCGAATTGGCTTTTGCGAGACCGCTTTTAACGTATTTGAGAGGGACTCCGAGCAGCGCCGAGAGTGATATAGCCGCCAGAGCGTTCTCAACATTGATTGTTCCGAACGTCCCAAGCGCAAATTCTTCATCGAAGTCTTCATATCCTTCTATCGATCTTCCTCTTGCCATGAAAGTGACCTTTCCTTCAGATGACCTGATGTCATATCCATATACGTTGGCTCTGTCATCTTTCTGGCTGAATGTGATCACATACGGACAGTCCGCCGAAGCCGCCTTTATGCGCTCCTGCTCTTCGCAGTCCAGGTTTATGCATGCCTTGCGGCAATGTCCGAAAAGTCTCAGCTTGGCTTCGAGATAATCGTTAAAGTCAGGATGCTCTATCGCGCTGATGTGGTCGCTTCCTATGTTAAGAAAAGCTCCCGCAGCGAATTCAATTCCCGTCACTCTGTCATATTTGAGCGCCTGACTCGAGACTTCCATAGTCATGTACCTGATACCGCTGTTCAGCGCGTTGTTCATGTGCTGATAGAGCTCCATGATCTCAGGCGTGGTAAGATGCGATTCTTCCTCAATTACTCCGTCGTAATTATCTATTCCGGAGCAGATAGCGCTTCTGCAGCCCCCTGTGCCGGCCATATAGTCATCGAGTATGTACCTCATGAAATAGGCTGTGGTAGATTTGCCCTTTGTGCCCGTGATGCCCACCATGCACAGATCATCAGATAGTTTCCCGTAAAAAGTCTCGGCGATCACCGGCATTGCCTTGCGGATATCTTTTACCCATATATCAAGGCAGGAGTCCTTTGCTTTTTTCAGAATGCGTTCTCCTGCGGCCATAGCCTCCTCATCGCTGATCAGGCTGCATCCTGCAGTCCCGGCTGCATCAGGGTCTTCCCTTACATAGCATACCGCGCCGCTTTCAATCGCGTCATTCAGATATTGTTCCCTGAAATGAGCTCCCTTAACCACGAAGAGCGAGCCATCCGCAGCTTCCCTCGAGTTATATGTAATGCCTTTCACTTCGCTTGCCCCGAGTTCCTTCATTCCCGGAACAGTATATAAAGCCATTATCGCGCTGCATGAAGGTTCCCCTCCGACAGAGGTAAGAAGCCCTGCCATGCCAAGTGAATCTATGAAATCCTGAATCGTAACTTTTCTGTCCATGCTTTTTTCCGTTTTAATTTCCGAAGTATCCTTCTGATTTCATGCTCGTAAAGCAGCCGTTTCCGACTATCACGTGGTCAATCAGCCTTATTCCAAGGATCTCCGACGCTTTGATAAGTCTTTTGGTGACATCAATATCCTGCGGACTCGGCGAGGGGTCCCCGCTGGGATGATTGTGAGCAACGACGACCGCCGCAGCTCCTCTTCTGACAGCCGGTCCGAAGACCTCCCTCGGATGCACAGGAGCGCTGTCCAGGTTGCCTATTGATATGACCGACTTCGACTCCACCTGCATCTTGGAATTGAGATTGAGCGTCATGAAAAACTCCCGTTTTTCATACATCATCTCTTCCATCAGTATCTCAGCCACCTGTCTGCTGTCTCTTATCCTTACCTTGACAGTTCCCTGGCATCCGGCTATAAGCCTTTTTGAGAGTTCCATCGCTGCCACTATTGAGCATGCTTTCGCTTCTCCGATGCCATCGATCTCTGTAAGTTCCCTTACTTCCGCGGCTCCCAGTCCGCCGGTGTTTTCATTAGCATATGATATCACCTCATCTGCCAGTCTGACTGCCGACTTGTCGCCGGTCCCGGTCCTGATAATAAGTGCAAGCAGCTCGGAATTGCTGAGTCCTCCCGCTCCGCCGTAGAGCATCTTCTCCTGCGGCCTTTCAGCCTCAGGCATCTTTTTTATCTGCATATTTACTCCTTCCCGGAGCACACATGCTTATAATACTACTTAAAAGGCCACCCCCACAAGGACGTGGCCCGATCAACATGTGCCATATTTTACGTTACGCGCTGCGTCCCGTCCTGGCGGTTATTATTTCTGCTACCGCGTCTATGTTCTCATCTATCGACATATCAGATGTGTCCAGATAAACAGCATCATCAGCCGCTCTGAGCGGGCTTACCTCGCGATGTGAGTCCTGATAATCCCTTGCCTGGATCTCGTTGAAAATGGTGTCATAATCCGCTTCCTTACCGGCAGCCAGAAGCTGTTCATAGCGTCTTTTTGCCCTTACTTCAGGGGAAGCCGTCATAAAGATCTTGACCTCGGCATCAGGGATTACGGTTGCGCCGATATCCCTGCCTTCCATTACAACATCCTTAGTGGAAGCCAGAAAACGACTCACCTCATCCACCTTTGCTCTGACAATGGCAAGTTTGGAAATGTTGGAAGCCGCCATCGAAATCTCGTTTGTCCTTATGAGACCGCTGACATCCTCGCCGTCAAGATGTGTGTGTCCGCTGACAAAATCGATAGAAGTAACAGCCAGCATATCTTTGACAGCATCCTCATCAAATTCATCCACGCCGGTTCTGCGTGCCTTAAGCCCAAGAGCTCTGTACATGGCTCCTGTATCGATGTATTCCAGTCCGAAGCGGACAGCAATAGCCTTAGCTATAGTGCTCTTGCCGGTTCCCCCCGGACCATCTATTGCAACTCTTAGCATAATGGTTCTCCCGTCTGATTATTTATTTTTGCCCTTTGTGAGTTTGTTGATCTCATCGATGAATGTATCGATCGTCTGGAATTCCCTGTATACTGACGCGAATCTTACGTAAGCTACCTGATCGATGGCTTTGAGCTCTTCCATTATGAGGAGGCCAATATTAGTGGACTGGATCTCCTTTTCCATGGTGTTCGAAAGTCCGCGCTCAATATTGTCAGCAATTCTCTGAACATCCTCATAAGTGACCTTAGTCTTCTGGCACGCCTTCATTATGCCGTTGACGATCTTGTTCTTGTCGAAGCTCTCACGGGTGCCGTCCTTTTTGACAACCACAAGCAGCGAGTTCTCGATCTTTTCAAAAGTCGTGAATCTCTTGTGGCACTTGGTGCACTCGCGTCTTCTTCTGGTAGCGAGTCCATCTTCAACAGGTCTCGAGTCGACTACCTTTGTGTCTTCATAATTGCAATACGGGCATTTCATATCGATTTCCTCCATTGCTTCAGACTCAAATACAGAGTCCTATTTCCATATGTAAACCGATGTTATCACAATATATAGTGGTATTGCACTCTTCTTAACAGAATTTGAGTTTGTGTGAAAAATGCTTCACATTAGCCTAATATTGTCTTCACATTGGGATGCTATTATTCAGGTGTCGAAATTATTCGACGATTTACCTTTTTCTTTTGATTGTTCTTTCTTAGTTAGATATTTTCGCAACAGAAAAACTCCGGCCGCAAAGCCGGAGTTTTTCTTTATTTATTTTTATCTGATTCAGTTTCCTTATGCTGCGTACTTGTTTCCGCGGCTTTGCGCCTCGCCTCAGCTCTCTGTCTGATAAGCATGGCGTTCCTTTCTGTAAGGAACCACCAGGCTGCAGCGCACGCTGCCACGAAAACCGCTGCAATAAAGATTATTCCTAAATGGCTGACAAAATAACTCATTAGTTGAACTTCTTAGCTGTCTCGCAGAGTTCAGCGAAACCTGCTGCGTCGAAGATTGCCATCTCGGAGAGCATCTTGCGGTTGATCTCGATGCCTGCCTTCTTAAGTCCGTTCATCAGCTTGCTGTAGCTGAGTCCGTTTGCTCTCGAAGCTGCGTTGATTCTTGCGATCCAGAGTCTTCTGTATTCTCTCTTCTTGTTCTTGCGGCCTACATATGCCGATCTCAGGCTTCTCATAACTGCCGGGTTGGCGGCTCTGAATGTGTTCTTTCTTCTGCCGTAGAATCCCTTAGCCTGCTTCAGGATCTTCTTATGTCTCTTATGCGCGTTTACGCCTTTTTTTACTCTTGCCATTTGTTACACCTCCCCGATTATTTAGCCATTGATCTCAGCATACGCTTCAGATCTGCACTTGTAAGAGTAGTTGCCTTACGCAGACCTCTTTTTCTCTTTGCGGTCTTCTTTGTGAGAATGTGGCTCTTGTAAGCCTTGTTTCTCTTGACCTTGCCGGAGCCTGTAACGTGCAGACGCTTCATAGCGCCTCTGTGTGACTTCATTTTGTTCTTAGCCATTTGGGTCATCCTCCTGTATGTAAATCTTATTTTTTGTCTTTTTTAGGTGCAAGGAACATATTCATCCTGCGGCCTTCCATTTTTGGCTCTTTTTCGATTACGCCGTAGTCTGCTACCATATCGGCAAACTTCTTCATTGCGTCAAAACCGAGCTGCGTGTAGTCGCGTTCTCTTCCGCGGAATCTCAGCGAAACCTTTACCTTGTCGCCGTCCTGCAGGAATTTGGTCGCTGCCTTTGCCTTGACTTCTACGTCATGATCTTCGATCGAAGCACTGAGCCTGATCTCCTTGATCTCAGTCACATGCTGATTCTTCTTGGCATTTTTCTCTTTCTTCTGCTGCTCGTAACGGTACTTTCCGTAGTCAAGGATCTTGCATACCGGCGGGTCAGCGTTAGGCGAGATGTTAACCAGATCGAGTTCTGCTTCTTCTGCAAGCGAAAGCGCTTCGTCAATACTTACGATGCCGCGCATCACTCCTTCTTCGTCAATTAGACGTACAACATCAGCCCTGATCTCATCATTGATCTGTGTCTGATTCTTCTTATTATCTCTGGCGCTAATGGTTCTGTTCCTCCCTTTCCGAATAGAGCACCTTAATCTTTTTATGTCCGTAATAAAAAATGCGGACGCACAAGCATCCGCAAATAAGACATTCCGTAATCTTATGTGGCCCTACCAACGCTAGTCTGTAAGGCGAGAAGCGGATAACTTCTGCTTTGACCTCGGTTATTATATGCACCGTTTGCTGTAATGTCAACAGTTTTCAAGTATTTTTTCGATCCTGTAATACGGAAGTCCCACAACATTCTCATAGTCGCCTTCTATGTGGTCAATATATCTGCCGAAATATCCCTGAATAGCGTAGGCGCCTGCTTTATCGTATGGTTCCGCCCTTGATATATAATCCTCGATATCCTCATCAGTATAGTCTTTGCACCATACCCTGGTAATATCGCTCAGCACCTCTTCATTCCCGCTGTCTGTATCTATAAGGGTGATCCCTGTTACTACGTAGTGGTAAGTGCCTCTGTATGACTGCAGCATGCGTCTGGCATCCTCTGCGTCTTCAGGTTTACCCAGTATTCCGTCCTTATAAACTATTGTGTCAGCCGCGACGATTATATATCCCGAATACCTGTTGTCTTCTTTTATACTGTTGTAGCAGGCCAGAGCCTTTCGACGCGACAGGTCTTCAACGACTTCTGTCATGGAAGGATCTCCCGTAATGGTCTCATCCGCGTCCGTAGGCATTACAAATGGCTCCACCCCATGCTTATTCATTATTTCAAGCCGCCTCGGAGACGCCGAAGCAAGAATCACTTTTCTTTTCATTACTGTATGTACGGAACCGCCGTCCTCCTGAAAGCATTTGCCATGCGCATTATTCCCGTGTAAATAACACCGAGAGCATAAATATATATCACACTGAATATGTCCTCTCCGGTAAATCCGAAGATTATTGCCAGTACACCAAGGGTCAGATTCCCGAGACCGGTAAAAAGCTTTATCCTCCATGACTTGCTTTTAAGGCGCCTTGCCCGCAAAGCCACCATGATATCTGTTGCGCCATAGAAAGAATGGATCAAAAGCAGATAGATCATAATATATACCGGAGGAAAGCTCTTCATCATTAGTGCGCATACACCGAGATCTGTCAGTATTATTCCTGCAAACAGCGAGTACTTTCCTCCCACCATGTGCCTGGACATCGTGAAATAGAAGTACAGGCTTCTGATTCCCATAAGCAGAAGCGCGGCAGTCATGACAGTCGAGATCATGTCAACACCCATAAAAGGAGCCCAATACAGGGCAAACCCGAAAAATACTGTAAACAGGCCTCCGATGAAGGAATTGAATCTCTGAAGTTTACTCATCAGTCGCCCTCCTTTTCCTGCAGGAGCCTTGCATAATCCTTTATGCCTCTGAATCCCTTCTCACCGATGTCGATCGAATAACCGGCCGCTCTGTTGCCGGACTTATATATTCTGTTAGTCACCATGCTCTTCTGAGACATGGCAGCCAGTATAAATCTTCCGAGAACAGTTTTGTTTTTGCCGCCTTCATCCGCAGTCAGATATTCATCCTTATATTTATTGATATCAAAATCCTCGATCTGATATCCCGAGAGTTTCTCTCCGAAAGCCTTCCATTCAGCGCAGACATCCGTTTGTCTTTTGCAAAGGATCCCGAGGATCTCATCCCTGTATGGATCTATGGAATCCATATCATATTTTTCTACATCAAACTCCTCAATATCTCCCTTAAGATACTTAAGAGCATATATCATCTGTGTGAACGCCAGAATATAATCCGCCGGATTGTCCTTGACCACTTCGTTGAAATCCGCCCATGCCGGCATGTATCTGTATCTCGCAAAGCTGTAGTCAGGAAAATGCCCTGCCCGGCCGTGGCCGAGATTCATCACGGATTTCTCGCTGTTCTGGAACACTGTACAGGTATATTCCATTTTCTCAAGGTTATCTGCAGTAGCTGGATTATGATTGAACCTGATTCTGTGTTCCTCTTTCCTTCCATCTCTGGAGATGATCTCATAGAAATATTCGTTTACATTGTTTATTACTACGGAAGGAGTTCCCGCGAAGTACTGATGCGCCCATGTGTCTGCAATGACGTGCATGGCAACTCCGGCAGCCTCAAGTCCCTTCCCCTTTGCAAGCCTGACCGTTTCAGCTGCAAGCTCCCCGTTTGGGCCGCATATAAGGCGGTATTTCCTTCTGTAAGCGCGCGAGCAGCGCCGTTTGGGATTTCTGTACAAATCACGGGGAAGAAAGTGAAAAGAGGCCCATATCCTTGTAATATCCTGAATGCCGGGCAGATCTGTCCTGGCGTCTGCCATTTCCTCCTGAAGCTGTGTGGTGGCGGCTGAAAGTGGTCCTTTTATGCTCTTGAGATATGTTCTGGTGCATTCATCTACAAACTGCGCACTATAACATATGACCATGCTTTCCTCATGGCTGTATCCGGCCAGATATGCTGCCGCATATGTAGCGTAATAGTGAAAGTCCATCTGCATCAGAGCTCGCCTCCTGTTTCCCGGGCTGCAATCTCTTTCCTGACTTTTCTTAACCTGAATGCGGAAGCAATCAATTCACACAGAATAATAAACGAGGTAACATCAAAAATGAGTTTAAGGACACCCTGTACGTCCGCTTCTTTCCTGACCGCATGATAGATAAAATATGCGACGGCATATACGCCGTATGCTAAAAGAATAATTGCGCATGCAATGTATCCGTTCGTACTCTTCCCGCTCGCTGCCTCCCTGCAGGCACCTCTCCATACCAGGTACCTGAATGAGATTCCGATCATGAAAAAAAACGCAATTACCACTGCACTCCCGAAGATGGCAATTAAAAGCGGGACTTCATCTGCTAAAATCTCACTTCCCATATCACCGATCATTTCCATAAAACACTTTATGAGACTCCAGATGCCCATGATAAGAGTCCCGTTCGCAGTCAGCTTAAGGATGCTGGAGTAGCGTCTTTCATCCACGTGGAACTTGTCGTTTCTTGCTTCTGCAAAGGAGCCATAAGTATTTATCAGATAATCATGTTCTTTGTATTCTTTTCTCAGTGTCACCCGGTTCCACCTTTTCATTCAGTTCATCAGACACGCGGCCAGAGAGGCCGGATTCAAAGCCCTCATTGGCAGATTTCACTCAAACATATTAAAGTATACACAAAAAACGGGCTGATGAGAACAACTCAAATGCCCGCTTGAAACACCGCGCAAAAATTGGTCACGCGATGGAATGAAACAATCCGGCTTACCGGACTGCTTTTGACTTTGTCAGTTGAAGTATCTGAATACTCCTTTTACTTTTCCGACTACTGTGACATCCCTTGCGATTATAGGATCCATGTAGTCATTCTCAGGCTGAAGCCTGATATGGTCTGCCTCCCTGAAAAACCGCTTTACCGTAGCTCCGGTCTCATAATCGTCATTCACAAGAGCTACAACGATCTCGCCGTTGGAGGCATCATGTGATTCCTGTACGATCAGGTAGTCACCATCATTAATGCCGACGTTCACCATGCTGTCGCCGTGTACAGTCAGGATGAAGTTTGTACCCGATCCGACGAAGCGTGACGGTATAGGCATTTCATCGACGATATTCTGCTCTGCCAGTATCGGTTCACCGGCTGCGACCCTTCCGACGACAGGAAGCGCTACAGTATCATATGATACTTCAGAAGCTTTAACGTACTCGTTTTCTACAGGAAGCACTGTTCTCGGCTTTGCAGGGTCCTTTTTTACAAGTCCTTTATCTTCGAGTGCCTTGATATCGCTGTGCACTGTAGAGGTTGATTTGATCCCGAGCGCCGCGCAGATCTCTCTGACTGTAGGCGAGTAGCCTTTTGAAGCTATTGTCTTTTTCATGAATGCGAGGATGTCGTTCTGGCGCTGTTCACTCTTTTTCATGGTTTTCCTCCATTATTTGTACTGATGATCCACAAGATCATTGATGTTAAGCTCATGGCCGTATTCGTTCCAGTCATCGTAGATGCGGCCCGTCTGCCTTATAATAATATCGCCTACGATACCATCAACTTTCGCAAACGGCAATGTCTTGTGGTATGTGATTTTGCTGCCTTCGCGTTCAAATACAAATCCCGTTCTGAATCTCTCCTTCTCAAGAGGATACTTGTACTCGCAGATCTCAGAGATCAGTTTGAAGAGATTGTCATTTTCAGTATCGAATACGTTCTCCAGATTAAGGAATGAATAATTCGCTCTGAGCTGGATCTCATGTCCCTTAAACCTGTCAAGGAATTTTATCAGTTTATCTTTGGTCTCAGGATCCTTTGCGTCTTCAAATACCACGCAGTTGATCCTTGTTCTGAACTTCAGAAGATCAAATATCTCGTCAGGGCATTCCTTAACATAATGTTTGAGATGCCTGGACACATTGATGCAGCTGATGCGGTCCGCATACTTATTGAGCACCGCAGCAACGTCTTCTATGGTCTGTCCCTCTCCTACCGGCATCGTGGTATTAATATAAATATGATGGCCTTCTTCAATATGATTGAGTATATCCTGAAGTGCATCAAGATCCGCCAGAGGTTCTCCGCCTGTAAGAACGATATCGTTATTAGGGAATATCCTGTTCATGAGGTCAAGAGATCTGTAGCATCTCTGAAGGTCAAATTCAGATGTGTCTCTGTACTCTTTTTTATTTACGCAAAACGGACATGCATTATTACAGTCATACGGTACAAACATGGTGACCGTAGGACCGATCTTAGGAAAATCTTTCTTCATCTTTGTGTGTAACCCTGTTATTTACAGCCTTTCAGGCCAGTGTGTTTTACTCGGTAATAATAACACTTGAACATCTGTTTGTAAATAATGCGAATAATAGTTTATAAAATAACTTGATACACCACTGCCGGTGAATGTTACAATGGTGCTGTAATCAGTAACTGAAGCACTTTCTTACGGAGGCATAAATTATGAAAATTGGATTTCTTGGTGCAGGCGCAATGGGAGGCGCTATCCTCTCAGGCGCTATCAAGGCAGACGTAGTAAAGCCTGATGATGTATATGTATACGATGTTTCAACGTCTATCACAGACAAATACGCTGAGCTGGGATGCCATATCGTATCGAGCAATAAAGAACTCGGTGAAGCAGTTGACATCCTTCTCTCTTGCGTTAAGCCTCAATATGCCGCCGGAGCTCTTGCAGAACTCGGCGATACTCTCGACGGCAAGGCCATGATCTCCATCATGGCGGGACTCACAACCGAAACGATCCGGAAAATGACAGGCGGCCATTTCAGACTGCTCAGACTCATGCCTAACACCCCTGCTCTCGTCGGTATGGGAGCTTTTGCCCTCGACTCAGGCACAGACCTTACCGACGAAGAAAAAGCTTTTGCTCAGAAGCTTTTCGAGTCTCTGGGAATCGTCGAGTGGATGTCTGAAGACCTCATCGATACTGCCTGCGGTCTTTCCGGAGCAGGCCCGGCATATATCTATCTGGTAATTGAAGCTCTCGCAGACGGCGGAGTTGCCAAGGGACTTCCGCGCAAGACCGCGCAGAACCTTGCGGCACAGACTGTCATGGGAGCTGCCAGGATGGTTCTCGAGACCGGTCAGCATCCGGGATTCCTCAAGGATCAGGTCTGCTCACCGGGAGGCAATACCATCGTGGGCATCAAAACACTAGAGGAGCACGGAGTCCGCGGAGCGTTCATCGACACAGTCATAAAATCCACTGAGCGCACCAAAGAGCTCGGCAAAGGTAAGTAAAAACAGGCATAATAAAACCCGGTTTTTCGGAACTGAACCGAACCAGTTCATTCAAAGCCGGGTTTTTTATTGTCTTTTTCAGAACAGCGCGCCCGCCCCGTATGTCACTGTAGTCACTATGACTCCGGCTATCAGCACTCCCAGTATTATTGCCGGCATCGCCCTCTTAAGCCTCATATCCATCATGGCGGCCACGAGAGCTCCCGTCCATGCTCCGGTTCCGGGCAGCGGTATTGCTACAAGCAGCACAAGCCCCCAGAATTCATATTTCATGACAACTTCCTTGTTTTTCTCGGCCTTTGCCTCAAGTTTGCTTACAAACCTGTCGAGCCCTTTACTGATTGTTCTGAGCCATTCAAACACCTTTCTTGTGAAAACCACCAGAACCGGAATAGGAACAAGGTTTCCTATAACCGCTATTATGAATGCCGCAGGCACACTAAGACCTGCGATTACGCCATAAGGGATCGCTCCTCTCAGTTCTACCACAGGCACCATGGCCATAAGAAATGTAATAATTGCAGCCTTGAGCAAATACGTCCTCCTGTCAGACTAGCACTCCGTAAGGAATGCTTTGTAACCTTTGTACGCTTCATAGAGATCGGCTTTGCTGATCGTTTCCCATGGAGCATGCATCGACAGCACAGGAACTCCGCAGTCTATAACCTGCATACCATATAGCGACAGGATGTAAGCGATCGTACCGCCGCCGCCTGCGTCTACCTTGCCTAATTCGGAAGTCTGATAAACCACATTATGCTTATCAAGGACCTGTCTGAGTTTACCAATATACTCAGCGTTTGCGTCATTCGCACCGGATTTTCCTCTTGCTCCGGTGTACTTATTGAAAGTAAGACCGTGTCCCAGCTTAGATGCGTTTTTCTTTTCAAACCTGTCAGCATAGAGCGGATCATATCCTGCACTTACGTCAGAGCTGAGCATACGGCTGTTTCTGAGGCATCTGTTAAGATTGATTTCACTGTAAATACCCATTCTGTCAAGCACTTCTCTCATCATATCCTCAAAGAAGTGCGACTCCATACCTGTAGCACCGACACTGCCTATCTCTTCCTTATCAACAAAAAGACCACAGGAAGTAGTTTCAGGGTCAGCAACATCAAGCATGGCTATCGCAGATGGATAAGCGCAGCATCTGTCATCGTGTCCATATCCAACTATCATGGAACGGTCAAAACCTGCTTCTCTGGCCCTGCCTGCAGGTACGGCTTCGATCTCTGCTGAGATGAAATCGTCCTCTTCAATGCCGTATTTTTCTTTAAGCAGCTCAATGACAGCAGCCTTGACAGCATCCTTTTCCTCTCCCTTGAGAGGCTTGCTTCCAATGAGAATATCCAGGGATTCACCCTCAACAGCAGTAGCAGCTACCTTCTTCATCTGCTCAGCAGCCAGATGGATCAGAATATCACTTATCATGAATACAGGATCATCATCCTTTTCACCGATATTAATAGTGACTTTAGTGCCGTCAGCCTTTACAACAACACCATGAAGTGCAAGAGGCATTGTCACGTACTGATACTTTTTAATGCCGCCATAATAGTGGGTATCAAGGTATACCAGTTCTTCTGACTCATACAGAGGCTTCTGCTTCAGATCGAGTCGTGGAGAATCGATATGAGCACCCAGTATATTCATTCCGTCGTTGATGATATCTTTTCCGATATTGAGCATCATTACCATTTTGCCCATGTTGACGGTGTAAATTTTATCGCCACTTGCCAGTTTTTCACCTTTAGCTATGACGTCAGCAAGATCTTTGTATCCCTTTTTCTTTGCCATTTCCACGATGAGCTGTGCACACTCGCGTTCTGTCTTTCCATTGTTAAGAAAGTCAATATAATCAGCGCTAAGAGCTTCGAGTTTTTTATGATCATCAGCGCTGTATGTTGTCCATGCGTTCTCGTGAATCATTTAAATCCTCCGATGTACAGTTGTATTTTGCGCTTTTCATGTTCGCGCGCCATGATATTGTATCATAAAGGCTCATTCTTTTAAACGCCAACTCCGAGTATGGATAAAAAAGAAAAGCTGCCCCACTTTCGCGGAGCAGCTTCATTTTGTTGTTGATAAGTAAAACGCAGGATTATTGTTCCTGAATTACTCGTGATCTGCGTTGACCTTGCGAGCCACATAAGTTGTGTGCAGAACTTCGTGAGCCTTATGGCTTCCGTATGATCCGAAGTACTCATCGTAGATTGCCTTGATGCTTGGATTCTCGTGAGATCTTCTCAGAGGTCTTGCAGCATCGAGATCATACAGACCCTTAGCTCTTACTTCACGAACATCGATGAAGTTCTTGATCTTGGATGGAACGTGTGGCTGTCCGCCGCCGTTTACGCATCCGCCCGGGCAAGCCATGATCTCGATGAATGTGTAGTTCTTCTCGCCTGACTTGACCATCTCAAGAACCTTGCGTGCATTAGCAAGTCCGGAAGCTACAGCAACGCTTACTTCGAGGTCGCCTACCTTGTAGCTTGCTTCCTTTACGCCTTCAACACCACGGACATCCTGGAACTCGAGCAGATCCTTGCCGAGCTGCTGTCCTGTGATCCATTCAACAGCTGTTCTGAGAGCAGCTTCCATAACTCCGCCTGTCGCTCCGAAGATGACAGCAGCGCCTGTGCTCTCGCCCAGTGGATCATCATATGGCTCATCCGGCAGATTTACGAAGTCGATACCGGCCTCATTGATAAGTCTGCCGAGTTCTCTTGTTGTCAGAGCGTAATCTACATCAGGAACTCCTGCTGCAGACTGATCGTCTCTGCCGCACTCGAACTTCTTTGCTGTGCAAGGCATGATCGATACGGAAACGATATCCTTAGGATCGATGCCCTTCTTCTCAGCCCAGAAAGTCTTGACTACGCCACCGAACATCTGCTGCGGCGACTTGCAGGACGAAACATTAGGAAGGAGCTCAGGATAGTAGTGCTCGATGAACTTGATCCATCCCGGTGAGCAGGATGTGATCATCGGGAGCACTCCGCCTTTTGTAACTCTCTCGATCAGCTCGTTGGCTTCCTCAACGATTGTGAGGTCAGCTGAGAAGTTGGTGTCGAATACTGCATCGAATCCGAGTCTTCTCATACCTGCAGCCAACTTGCCTTCTACCTCAGCGCCGATCGGCATGCCGAAGCATTCGCCGAGTCCGACTCTGACTGAAGGAGCAGCCTGAACGACTACGGTCTTCGAAGGATCTGCGAGAGCAGCCTTTACAGCCTGAGTAGCGTCTACTTCATGCAGTGCGCCTACCGGGCATGCAACGATGCACTGTCCGCAGTTTACGCAGCTTGTCTCTGCGAGAGGAAGCTCGAATGCGCTGCCGATATGAGTAGCGAATCCTCTGTCATTGGCGCCGATAACGCCGATGCTCTGATACTTCTCGCATGCAGCTGTACATCTTCTGCAGAGGATGCACTTGTTGTTGTCTCTTACGATCGAAGCCGAAGAAGAATCAATTACGAACTCATTCTTAATGCCTTCATAGTAGTCTGTCTTCTCAACGCCGTAACGTTTGCAGAGAGCCTGAAGCTCGCAGTCTGTGGATCTTACGCAGCCGAGGCAGTCCTGATCGTGATCGGACAGGATCAGCTGAAGAGTTTTACGTCTGTAGTCTTTAATCTTCTCGGTATTGGTAAATGCTACCATACC
This sequence comes from uncultured Eubacteriales bacterium, assembly GCA_900320285.1. Lineage (GTDB taxonomy): Bacteria > Bacillota > Clostridia > Peptostreptococcales > Anaerovoracaceae > Crickella. The sequence goes on along the minus strand of ONRQ01000002.1, from coordinate 22,591 downwards.
GTCTGTGCATGGGTATACGCAGGCAGCGACAAGAGCTCTTGCTCCAACTACCTCACATACGCACATTCTGCAGGCACCGATTTCATTGATGCCTCTCAGATAGCATAATGTAGGAACGTCGATGCCCGCCTTATGAGCTGCATCCAGCAGGGTGGAACCTTCCGGAACAGTTACAGTAATGTTATCAACTGTTACTTTGATATCTGCCATTGTGTTCACCTCCCCTTACTTTCTGCTTATTGCACCGAATGCGCAGTTATCCATGCAGGCACCGCACTTGATGCACTTAGCCGAGTCAATAACGTGTGGCTGCTTGACAGCGCCTGAAATAGCGCCGACCGGGCAGTTGCGGGCGCACTTTGTGCATCCCTTGCACTTCTCTGGATCGATTACATAGTTGAGCAGTGCCTTGCAGACACCGGCAGGACATCTCTTGTCGATGATGTGTGCTTCATACTCATCTCTGAAGTGCTCGATTGTCGAGAGGATTGGGTTTGGAGCTGTCTGTCCAAGTCCGCAGAGAGCGTTAGCCTGGATGTAGTGAGCCAGCTCATCGAGTTTGTCGAGATCTTCGATCTCGCCTCTGCCTGCCGAGATCTTCTCGAGGATCTCGAGCATGCGCTTTGTACCGATACGGCATGGTGTGCACTTTCCGCAGGATTCGCTTACTGTGAATCCGAGGTAGAATTTAGCAATATCCACCATGCAGTTGTCCTCGTCGAGTACGATCATTCCGCCGGATCCCATCATGGAACCGATAGCCTTCAGTGATTCATAGTCGATAGGAACATCGTATGATTTAGCAGGGATGCATCCGCCGGAAGGTCCGCCTGTCTGAGCAGCCTTGAACTTCTTTCCGTTCGGAACTCCGCCGCCGATCTCTTCTACTACCTGTCTCAGAGTAGCTCCCATAGGAACCTCTACAAGACCTGTGTTGTTTACCTTGCCGCCGAGAGCGAATACTTTTGTTCCCTTCGATGTCTCAGTACCATACTGATTGAACCAGCTGGCACCATTGAGGATGATCTGAGGGATATTTGCATAAGTCTCAACGTTGTTGAGTACTGTTGGCCTAGCAAACAGACCCTTAACTGCAGGGAATGGCGGACGAGGACGAGGCTCACCTCTGTTGCCCTCGATAGAGGTCATCAGAGCTGTTTCTTCGCCGCATACGAACGCTCCTGCACCAAGTCTGAGATCTACATCGAAGTCGAATCCGGAGCCGAAGATGTTCTTTCCGAGCACGCCATATTCTCTGGCCTGATCGAGAGCGATCCTCAGTCTGTCAACAGCGATAGGATACTCAGCTCTTACATAGATGTAGCCCTGGTTAGCGCCGATAGCATATCCGGCAATAGCCATAGCCTCAAGAATTGAATGAGGGTCTCCCTCAAGGATGGATCTGTCCATGAATGCGCCCGGGTCACCTTCGTCAGCGTTGCAGGCTACAAACTTCTGAACTTCTCCCCTGTTTGCGGATGCGAACATCCACTTTTTTCCGGTTGGGAATCCGCCGCCGCCACGGCCTCTGAGTCCCGAATCCACGACTTCCTTGATAACATCATCAGGAGTCATCTCGAGCAGAGCCTTAGCGAGAGCCAGATAACCGTCTCTTGCAATGTACTCATCGATATCTTCAGGGTCGATCTTACCGCAGTTACGAAGAGCCATTCTCAGCTGATCCTTATAGAATGGAGAATCAACATAGTGGATCTTCTCGCCGCTTGGGAGCTCTTCTACCATGAGGTATTCATCGACAGGTGTTCCGCCGAGGATATGCTCATTGAAGATGCGCTCAACCATATCAGGCTTTACTTCCTGATAGAAGATGTTTCCAGGATGTACTACCATGATAGGGCCCTTAGCGCAGAGTCCCTGGCAGCCTGTCTGGATGATCTGGATCTCGTCCTTCTTGCCGGCAGCATCGATCAGTGCATTGAGTTCTTCTATTACCTCAACACTGTGGTTTGACTGGCAGCCGGTACCTCCGCAAACGAGGACGTAGGTCTTGACGGCTTCTTCTGCTGTGTCAGGATTGAATCTGATGTCGATCTGACCGCACTTTGCCGCCCTGATGTCTTTTATTTCTTGCAGTGTTTTCATGACTTGCCCTCCATTATGCGTTATTCGTATTTCGCAAGGATGCCCTCGACTCTGTCAGGGGTCATCTTACCATATACATCTCCAGCAACGATCATAACAGGTGCCAGTCCGCATGCGCCTACGCAGCGGCAAACCTCAAGAGAGAACTTGCCGTCAGGGGTGCATTCGCCGTCGCCGATTCCAAGCTTGGCCTCAACTTCCTCGAGAACCTTGCCAGCGCCCTTAACATAGCAAGCTGTACCAAGACACACCGATACAATGTACTTGCCCTTAGGCGACATCGAGAACTGCGCATAGAAAGTAGCTACACCGTAAATCTTTTCGATAGGAATACCGGTCTCATCGGAAATGATCTTCTGTACCTGGTATGGAAGGTATCCGTAGATATTCTGTGCCTCCTGCATGATAGGCATAAGAGCACCCTTCTGACCTTTGTACTTAGCGATCACTTCGAGCAGTTTGGCTTCCTGATCTTTAGTTCCCTTGAAAGGAACGCTCGATACTTTCATCTGCTAAAGCCTCCTTTATACTTATCTAATTCCTACAAACTTAATGGGGATTAAGGCTTGAAATTCCAATAGATTCAGCTCTTCCACCATTCACAATTATTTTACCTTATTGTTATAATTCTGGCAATGTTTAACTTTGTTTATTATTACTCAATTGTTTAGCGTAATTTAATTTTTCACATCTCTTATTAAACGTTCCTAAAAGAAATATTGAGAATTGTGTTTTTCTGACAATTAATTAACAAAACTTTTTGCCTGTTACATAATACACTCTCTCATGACCCCCTCTTTCCACGATTTCTCGTTTTGTTTTTTATTCCGAACTTAGTTGAACGTGCTAAATGATCCAATCGTGTTATAATTCTATGATTGAAACGGCACTGCCGTATTACAAATAAGAGAAACGGAGAACTGGTTAATGATCTATCCTGAATTTCCACAAGAAGGATCTTATATAGGAATATGTGCACCGAGCGCCGGTGTCGGAGGCAAGCAGGATTCTTTTGACATGTCTCTCGATATACTCGAGCAGACAGGACTTCTGCCTTGCGAAACAGAAAGCGTAAGAAGTGAAGACTGCCCTTCTGCTCCTGCTGATATTCGTGGCCAGGAATTCAATGAGCTTTTCGCTGATGACGATATTGATATGGTTTTTTGCGCATCGGGCGGTGACTATGCAGTTGAGATGCTTCCTTACATAGACTGGGATCTTATAAAGAATAATCCAAAATGGTTTTCAGGCTATTCAGATCCTACAGCCATTGAAATGTTGTTTACTACTGTTTTTGACATAGCTACCATATACGGAGTCAATGCCGGAGCATGGGACTGGAGACCTCTTCATGAGTTCCACTTCAATGCCCTTTCGGTCATCTTTGGAGACCTGCCTGTACAGCATTCATACGAGCTGTATAATTCAACGGGATTTAATGAAGAAACAGAAGAATATGAAATGGATGCGCCGGTGGAATGGCTGCTTTTCCGCGGAGATCCCGAAGAATCCGAACTGTATGAAGATAATGAACTTAACGTGACGGGCAGACTGATAGGCGGATGCATAGATGTCATAGATGAAATGATCGGCACACCTTATATAGATCTGGAGGGATTTGCCGAAAGATATAAAAGCGACGGTCTTATCTGGTTTTTCGACAACTTTGAGCTCACTCCTATGGGGCTGATGTATTCCATGAACAGATTAAAGCAGATGGGGCTGTTCGATTATGCAAAAGCAGTGATTATCGGCCGTACATGCTTCACGGGTGATGCGACCGACGAAGACTACCTTGAACAGCTTGAACGAGTATTTGGCGATATGGATCTCCCGCTCATCTGGAATGCGGATATAGGACACACAAAACCTTCATTCACATTGGTTAACGGATCGATCGGTCATCTTGAGTTTGAGGATGGATATGCCGAGCTGACAATGGAATTGAAATAGGAAAAGAACGCTTCAGACAGAAAAAGCCTGAAGCGTTTTGTTTTATCATCTTTGAATGCTGCTTTTACGAAAGACTAAAAAAACAAGCGCAACGGCATTTTTTTCGTTACATACAACTGATTTTAATGTAAACTAAAAGTTGGGAAAAATTGCAGCGGGAATAACTGAATTACCGCAGAACAACTCTCTTTATAGGAGGATATTAAAATGGCAGAATGGAAAAATCTTGATACCCTTAAGGCATATAAAGCTCTCATGGAATCAGATCACAGGGTTGATCTGAAAGAAGTACTGGCAGGCGATGCAGGTGCGGAACGTGTAAAGCAATATTCCGTACCTATGGCATGCGGACTTACATATAACTACGCTTCCAAACAGGTAGATGAAGAAGTTCTCGGAATGCTTACCGCCCTTGCAAAAGAGTCAGATCTTGAAGGCAAATTCAAAGAGCTCTATAACGGAGCTATGATCAACACAGGTGAAAAGAGACTTGTACTCCACCACCTTACGCGCGGCCAGCTGGGAGATGATGTTATCGCTGACGGCATCAATAAGAGAGCCTTCTACACAGATGTGCAGAAGAAAGTGGCTGACTTTGCCGCAAAAGTGCATGCGGGAGAGATCTGCAATGCGGATGGTGAAAAATTCACTACTGTTGTTCAGATAGGAATCGGCGGCAGTGACCTCGGTCCCCGTGCTATGTATATCGCCCTTGAGAACTGGGCGCGTGCAAACGGAAAGCTTCTGATGGATGCAAAATTCATAAGCAACGTTGACCCGGACGATGCGGTAAGCGTTCTCGATACTATCGATGTAGCACACTCACTGTTCATTCTGGTATCAAAGTCAGGTACTACCCTCGAAACTCTTACAAACGAAGCATTTGTCAAGGACGCGCTTGTTTCCTTAGGTCTTGATCCTTCAAAGCACATGATAGCGGTAACCAGTGAGACATCACCTCTTGCAAAGAGCAGCGATTATCTTGCTGCCTTCTTCATGGATGATTACATTGGCGGAAGATATTCCTCCACATCCGCTGTAGGAGGAGCTGTTCTGTCACTTGCCCTCGGTTCTGATGTATTTGATGCTTTCCTAAAGGGAGCTGCGGAAGCTGACAAGCTGGCTGCTCAGGCTGACCCTATGTCAAATGCTGCCATGCTGGATGCTCTGATCGGTGTATATGAGAGAAACGTACTTGGATATGAAAGCACCGCTGTACTTCCTTATGCACAGGCACTTGCAAGATTTCCTGCTCACCTTCAGCAGGCTGACATGGAGTCCAACGGGAAATCCGTCAATCGCTTCGGAGAACCTGTTAACTATGTGACCGGTCCGGTACTCTTCGGCGAGCCTGGAACGAACGGACAGCATTCCTTCTATCAGCTGCTGCATCAGGGCAAAAGCATCGTACCACTCCAGTTCATTGGTTTCAAAGAGAACCAGACCGGAAAAGATGTTGTTATTCAGGGCAGCACAAGCCAGAAGAAACTCGAAGCAAACGTTGCTGCACAGATAGTCGCCTTCGCCTGTGGTAAAGAGGATGCGAATCTGAACAAGAACTTTGAAGGCGGCAGGCCATCAAGCATAATCGTCGGTGAAAAGCTTACACCGGAGAGTCTCGGCGCTCTTCTCGCTCACTTCGAAAACAAGATCATGTTCCAGGGCTTCCTGTGGAATCTCAACAGCTTCGATCAGGAAGGCGTACAGCTTGGAAAGGTTCTTGCAAAGAAAGTTCTGGCTCACGATACAGACGGAGCTCTGGCTGAATACTCGAAACTGCTCGAGATCTAAACAATGCAATGTAATTGATCACAAAATAATACAATCAAAAATGCTCCGGGGTCCCGGAGCATTTTAGTCTGAAATATTAAATAGTGCTGAATCTGTATATGGTGGAAGATGTAAAATCCTCCCCTGCCTTCAGGATGCAGCCCTCACGTATGGCAGGATCGCTGTTGTTTATGGCGTTTGGTCTGAATTGTGTCTCAAGGCAGACCGCGCTGCGCCTTCCGTAAACAGCTCCGTCCTTGCCGGGCTCGTCATTAAGGCCGTTTGCAGTATACATCTGCATATCGGGCATGTCAGTCATCACTGTCATGCATATGCCGCTTTCGTCCGAATAAAGGACTCCGGCTTCCCTGATGGTTCTTTCGCCCGCTTCACTTGCAGAATCTCCAATGACAAAATTGTGGTCGTAGCCGCCTCCGAATGCAATCTGCTCGTTATCCGCGTTGATATCTTTTCCGAGCATCTTGTCCTCACGGAAGTCGAACGGTGTCCCCGCAACCGGTGAGGCACCCTCCAGAGGAATAAGCCCGGAGTCAACAGGAGTATAATACTCCGCATTTATCCTTGCCCAGTGTCCCATTACTGTGCCGCTGTCATGGCCGTTAAGATTGAAATAGCTGTGGTTTGTGAAGCTTACAGGAGTATCCGCATCTGATACAGCTCTATAGTCTATTCTGAGTTTACCGTTGCCGGGAAGTGAATATGTGACCTCTATTTGCATGTTTCCCGGAAAACCCTGATCACCGTCCGGGCTCTCAAGACAGAATGTGATCATGTTGTCGTGCATGCCTCTCATACCACGTGAAGGATCCTTGTCAGCTATGCTCTCTGCTGCGTAAGCCGCCATTATATCGCCCGATGTCACGCTTGTAAAATCTATCTTGACTGCCCAGAGTCTGTTTTTGAAGAAATCCCTTCCACCATGAAGGCAATTCGTACCGTTATTTGCAGTAAGTTCATAAGTGCAGCCATTCAGCTCAAACTCTGCTCCGGCGATACGGTTTGCAAAACGGCCGACGGAGGCCCCGATATGCCCGCTGCCGGTCTCATACCCATGGGCATCGTCATGGCCCAGCACAACATCACGCATTATGCCTTTTCTGTCCGGAACTGCCAGACTCACCAGTGCAGCTCCGTAATCCGTGACAGCAGCCCTCATGCCGTCCGGCGACTCAAGAATATAGAGTCCCGCCGTTCTGCCGTCTTCCAGCTTACCGAATCTTATGGATTTCATTTATCTGATCCTTTCAAGTCTCTCTTCTTCCTGCTGCTTTTTAGGAAGGAAAAGCGGTACATACTCAATCAGCACACGTGAAGTCTGAAGACCGAACCATCTGACCGGACTTCCCGCAAGTCTCCTGATCAAATACTTATTGTGGATAAGAAAGTTATCTATAGGAAACAGGTCCCCCTCAGCAGGCATCATCTTTCTGATCATGCAGAATTTGAATGATCCTACATCAGATGGCCCGTATATCGAATGTTCGCGTACCTGCCTTGGCAGCTCTCCGGTCTTCAGAAGATCCTGTACTATCTGCCTGAGATAGATATTGATACTCTGCTTGACTTTGTAACCCAGAATAAGGTTGACCCGGAAAATATAGTCCGTCCCGAAAGTCTCCACCTCGTATTCCCTGTCAAACGGTTCACGTGTTGTGTTGACACTTATGAACCAGTATGCATCGGCCTTTTTAGGATCCCTGTCGAGTATGGAATAAAGAATATCGCGGTCGATTTCTTCGAAATTGTCACCTTTTGCTATATATACAAGGTTGTTGCTTATATATGGAATATCCGGGTCGTTCTGCAGACCTTTGATGTTGCTGAGGTAATCCCGCATCGGCAGCTTTACCTTCTGCATGCGCTCTATCTGTGTGCCGCGGTACCAGCTTATCATGATTAGCAGGATCACCAGCGAAATGATGATCGCTACATAACCGCCGATACTGAATTTACCGAGGCTGGATACAAAGAACACTCCTTCCAGTGAAAAGAACGTGAGCGCGAACAGTATTGCTCCGACAATATGCCTGTGCATAACTCCGATGTAGACCGTGAAAAGTACAGTCATCATGAGCATGCTTATCGTGATCGCCAGACCGTACGCGTTCTCCATGCGTGATCCGCTTCTGAAGTAAAGAATGACTGCCGCGCATAGTATCCACAGTATGTTATTTACTAAAGGGATGTATATCTGTCCGTGCGTATCCGATGGATATCTTACATTCAGATGAGGCATGAGGTCAAGAGCCGCTGCTTCATGCACGAGTGTATAGCTTCCGCTGATAAGTGCCTGGCTGGCAATGATAGCGGCCATGGCGCTGAGTACAATGGCTACAGGACGCATGCCCTGAGGCAGCATCATGTAGAACGGATTCAGGTCATGGATCGCAGCCATTTCAGGGTTATTACGGTTTGCGAGTATCCATACACACTGCCCCATGTAATTGAGAATCAGACAGGTCTTTACGAAAGGCCAGCTGCGCATGATATTCTCTTTGCCTACATGACCCATGTCTGTATAAAGAGCTTCAGCTCCGGTCGTACAGAGGAATACGCTTCCCAGTATCATGAGGCCTGCCTTATTGCCCGGGCTGAACAGCACCTTCACCGCATATATCGGATTCAATGCCTTTATAATAGTAAGATCGCCAAGTGAAAGCCAGACGCCCGTTGCTCCAAGATAAAGGAACCAGATCATCATAACCGGTCCGAACATTTTGCCGATGGAGCTCGTTCCGCTTCGCTGTATCATGAACAGCACGCTGACTATAGTGAGTGTTATAACAATAACTACAAACTGCCCTTCACCGAGAAGCCGGTTCATAAACGGAATGCTTCGCAGACCTTCAACAGCTGTCGTAACAGTTACAGCCGGCGTAAGCACTCCGTCCGCAAGCATTGTACATCCGCCGATCATTGTAGGGATTATCAGCCATTTGCCATAGTCCCTAACCAGTGTGTAAAGCGCAAAGATGCCTCCCTCACCGTGGTTGTCAGCCTTTAGCGCAATCAGGACGTGTTTGACTGTAGTCAGCAGTGTTATGGTCCAGATGACGAGTGACAGCGATCCTACAATAAAATCCGGATCAACATGCTGTATGCCTCCGTTACCCTCAACGATGGACTTCATAACATACATAGGAGACGTTCCTATATCGCCGTATACGATACCGATAGCGACAAGGATCATTCCCATGCTGAATTTGCTTTTTCTTTGTTCTGAATTACCTTCCAGTGGTCTTCTCATCTCTCTATACTTTCTTTCAAAATGAAACAAGCTGATGAAAAACTGTTGAATATAATGCCTATAGTATAAACCTTAATTACTGTTTGGTATATTTTTTTTCTTATACATGTTGAAAAGTTTCTGATATTTGATAGCGTGATAGTGCTCTCCGGTTATGGCAAGATGCCTCTTTTTATATGTGAACACAAGCGTTTTACCGAAATACAGCATATCCATTCCGCTTATATCATCAAAAGACAATACCTCAGTTCCTATCTCGAGTCTGTCTTTATAGCCTTTTACTTCCCCGGAAGTCAGATCGACACGGCTGTGATCGGACAGCACCTCATAAAGCACAACGTCAGTGTCACAGAAAACAGCTTCTTCACCTTCAAAAGCCTTTATGTATTTGCAGGTCTCCTTTTCTGACCAGACTCCCCAGTCATAAACACTGTCAAATCTGAGCCCGTCACCCTCAAGAAATCCTTCCTGAGTATACCTTCCGGACTGTCCGCACTCCGTGCAGCGGAATCTGTCATCCTCAGTGACCATTGAGTCAAAAGCCCCGCAGCAGGAGCATTTCACCAGATAGTTTTCGAGACCTTCGGCGAGCCTTTTGCCCTTATATTTGTACATGTTGCGGCGCTGTGTCTCGTAGGCATTCTCGTAAATATCCCTGTTAATGCAGTCAGTGAGCTCATCCCTGCTCATTTTTTTTACTTCTTCCGATGAATATACATTTACTATATTCCCTTTCATCGGACCGGTTCTGAACGTGTAAGCCCATCTCGGAGCAACAAAGTATCCGCCTTCTATGTGGTAAGTGATTAGCGCGCATCCTGCCGTTTTAACAAGCTTTGCGATGCCGCTGTCCAGCTTCAGGGTCTCTCCGTTGAACGATCTGCTCCCTTCGGGAAATATCATGATGTTGTTTCCTGCCCTGATCTTTCTGATGACCTCGCGCATCGTATCGATCGAAGGCGCCCCTTTGTACGTGAAGATCGGATCCTGTGCCCATTTCAATTTAGGACCGGCTTTTGTCCTGAGAAGATGCTCGCCGGCAACATAATACATATGCTCCGAAAGAGCACCTGCGACCATCAGCATGTCTACTTCCGTCAGGTGGTTGGACACAACAATGTATGGCTCATCCTTCTTGCTTATTCTGTCCGTTCTGAACCCGTACTTGCGGAGTAAAAGCGGAACAAGGCTTCCGACCGTCTTATATATTAATTTATATCTGAATTTAACGCGGCTCTTATCCACGGACATAGTTCTCTGCATACTTTTTTATCATTTCACTAAGGCTCACCTTAGGTTCATAGCCAAGCTCTCTCCTGGCCTTTTCTATGCTGAATATCTGGCTTCTTCCGAGAGTACATACGTTGATACGTGTAAGCGGCGGAGCTTTATCATAGACCTTAAAAAGTTTCCATAAGGTCTCAAGCAGACCTGCCGCTGCGTAAACAGGCATGAACGGCAGCCTGATATATCTGGCTTTAGTGCCGAGTGCAGTGAACATCTCCTCAGCGAGTTCAGTAACGAGCTTCGGCTCTCCGTTTGTTATATTGTATGCCTGTCCGACAGCTTCATCCTTTTCCATGCATAGTCTGAGCGCCATAGCCGCGTTTTCAGCACATACCAGATCTACCAGGACCTTTCCTTTCTGAAAAAGCGGTATTCCGATCTGCCTGTTAACGTTTATAAGAACCGGAAGCATGTTTCTGTCACCGATGCCTGTGATACCGCGCGGTCTTATCATTGAGTAAGGAACTTTATCCTGACTCCTCACCAGTTTCTCGGCCATCAGCTTGCTTTCGATGTAATAGTTCAGCCTGTTGCTTTCGTTCTGATCCTCTTCTGTAATGTTGAGGTTATTCCTCAGCGCATGGGCGCTCGGCGAAGATGTGTGTATCAGCCGTTTTATTTTATGCTTCGCACATGCGTCCAGCACGTTCCTGGTACCGTCAACATTCGTTCTGATATATTCGCCGCGTCTTCCCCATCCTTTCAGGAGCGCGCCGCAGTGGATGACATAGTCCATGCCTTCACAGGCTTTATCTATATCTGACACATTGCAGAAGTCGCCGCAAAAGGTATCGATTTGCTCACAGTTATATTCTTTTGCCAGTTCAGACAGTTTCTCAGGATCCCGCCCGAATGCCCTTACCTGATAGCCATTCTCTATCAGTTCCCTGACCGTGTGGCTTCCAAGAAGTCCATATGCGCCTGTTACCAGAACTTTTATTGTACTTTCAGTATTATCCATTAATTCTCCCAATCAGACTCTCTATGCATGCAGATATTATAACACAGATTTGAAGCAGCTAACTTTAATTAAAAAGCACCCATACAAATTGTATGGGTGCCAGTGTTAATTCTGTTATCCCAGCTCAGATTTACAGGAGACTTACAGATGCAATAAGTCCTGCGAATACGATGGATACCATCGATACAAGCTTGATAAGGATGTTGATTGAAGGTCCGGATGTATCCTTGAACGGGTCACCGATGGTGTCACCGACGACAGCAGCCTTGTGGTTTTCACTGCCCTTGCCGCCGAAGTGGCCTGCTTCGATGTACTTCTTGGCGTTATCCCAGGCACCGCCTGAGTTAGCCATGAAGATAGCCATAATGAATCCGGATACAGTAGCTCCGCAGAGCATTCCCACAACTCCGAGTCCGCCGAGGATGAGGCCTGTAACGATAGGAGCAGCAATGCCTACGCATGCAGGAAGGATCATCTCCTTTAGAGAGGCCTTGGAGCAGAGGTCTACGCAGCGTGCGTAATCCGCATTTGCCTTTCCTTCCATGAGTCCAGGGATCTCTTTGAACTGGCGTCTTACCTCAAGCACAACGCTCTGAGCCGCGCGGTTTACAGCGCCCATAGTAAGCGATGAGAAGAGGAACGGCAGGCATGCTCCGATGAAGAGTCCTACGAGCACCTTAGGGTCAAGCAGATTGAGCTGCAGGTCCTGACCATCCGGCATGTAGACAAGGAGCTTTTCCTTGAAGTTCGCGATAAGAGCAAGTGCTGTCATTCCGGCAGAACCTATAGCAAATCCCTTACCTGTTGCGGCTGTTGTATTGCCGAGTGAGTCAAGAGCGTCTGTTCTCTCACGTACTTCCGGTGGAAGTCCTGCCATTTCAGCGATACCGCCGGCATTGTCAGCTACAGGGCCATACGCGTCTGTAGCGAGTGTGATACCGAGTGTGGAAAGCATTCCGACAGCTGCCAGTGAGATGCCGTAAAGTCCGATGCTCGATGGCGCTACATCTACAGGGCACATGCCTGAGCAATAGTATGCGATGATGATTGCAGCTCCGACGATGAGGATCGGAAGTGTTGTGGACATCATGCCTGTGCCGAGTCCGCTGATAATGAGTGTAGCAGTACCTGTCTGTGAAGATTCAGCGATCTTCTGTGTTGGCTTATATGTATCAGAAGTGTAGTACTCTGTGCAGAGACCGATCAGAACACCTGCAAGGAGTCCTGCAATAATGGCCAGATAGAGTCCGTAGAACTCGATTCCGAAAAGCCACCATACAAGTACGAACGAGAATACCGCAGTAGCGATAGCCGAGAAGTTGGTGCCGCGGCGGAGAGCTGCAAGCAGGTTCTTCTGGCTTGCGCCTTCCTTAGTCTGTACAAAGAACGAACCGATTACGGAGAATACTACTCCGACAGCTGCCATCAGCAGCGGCAGAGCGACGGATTTTACACCAAGTCCGCTTGCGTAGAACGCGATGGCTCCGAGAGCGCATGTCGATACCATGGAACCTACATATGATTCATAGAGGTCAGCGCCCATCCCGGCTACATCACCGACATTGTCTCCGACGTTATCTGCTATAACTGCAGGGTTACGAGGATCATCCTCAGGGATACCGGCTTCGACCTTACCTACGAGGTCAGCGCCGACGTCAGCAGCTTTTGTGAAGATACCGCCGCCTACACGTGCGAACAGCGCCATCGAAGAAGCTCCCATTCCGAATGTTACCATTGCAGCTGTGATATTTTCGAGTGTTTCATGGAATACGAGGTCGAGCAGCGCATACCAGAGTGATATGTCAAGAAGTCCGAGTCCTACTACAGTGAAGCCCATTACCGAGCCGGCTGAGAACGCAACTCTCAGACCCTTATTAAGGCTCTGCTGAGCAGCACATGCAGTACGGTCGTTAGCACGTGTTGCGATGCTCATTCCGATGTAACCGGAAAGGCCTGAGAAGAAACCTCCTGTGATGAACGCGAAAGGTACATACCATGTCAGCTTGTGAGCTGCAGCCATTCCGCAGAGCACGCAGAACATGACTATGAAGAAGATGATTACTGTACGGTACTGACGTTTCAGGAAAGCCGCAGCGCCTGTACGTACGAATCTCGAGATCTCTTTCATCCTGTCAGTTCCTTCATCTGAGTTCAGAACCTTTTTTGCCTGTACATAGGCAAAGATCAAAGCACAGACAGAAGCAAACAGGCTTATCCAGTACAGATGTGTTAACAGATAATCTTGCATTTGAATTGCCTCCTTAAATAACTTCTCAAAGCAATCGCTTGCCTTTGTATATCGTAACAATTTTGAAACAAACAAGCGGTCTTAATAACAACCCCTTTGACGTAATTATATACTCAGGCTATATTGCACTCAATAAAGAACATTGTATTGCTTTGTTTTTCCTTGCCTGTTCAGTATAGCAGATTGCTTGAAATATACAATGAAGTTCGAGATAATTCTTGTTTTTTTGACAATAATATCAAAAAATTTTTGTTCGTAAAAACAACTTTATGCTCAAAATAAAAACACACCTGCCTGACAAAAGTGTTCTGCAGGTGTGTTTAATATCGTTTTATCCGGCTGTACCGTAAGCTGAGGCACTAGCCTCTCTTCTCCTCGATCGCAGCCTGAGCAGCAGCCAGTCTGGCGATTGGAACTCTGAACGGCGAGCAGGATACGTAATTGAGTCCTACTTCATGGCAGAAATGTATGGTTACAGGATCTCCGCCATGCTCTCCGCAGATACCGAGCTTGATGTTCGGTCTTGTCTTCTTGCCTCCATCTACAGCTATCTTTATAAGCTTGCCTATTCCTGACTGGTCGAGCGACTGGAACGGATCGCTGTCAAGGATGCCCTTTTCCACATACTCTTTGATGATTGAGCCTGTGTCATCTCTGGAGAATCCGAATCCCATCTGTGTGAGGTCATTTGTTCCGAATGAGAAGAACTCAGCTTCTTCGGCGATCTCATCGGCTGTTACTGCAGCTCTTGGGATCTCGATCATTGTTCCGACCATGTATTTCATTTCTTCTCCGGACTCAGCGATCAGTTTATCTGCAGTCTCAACAATTGTCTTCTTAACAAACTTGAGCTCATTGACGTGACCTACCAGAGGAACCATGATCTCAGGAACTACATCGATACCTTCTTCTTTGCGGACCTCGAGTGCTGCTATTATGATAGCCTCGGTCTGCATCTCTGCGATCTCAGGATATGTAACAGCCAGTCTGCATCCGCGGTGTCCCAGCATAGGGTTGAACTCATGGAGTTCAAGAGTCTTGTTGACTACCTTCTCATAAGGGATATTGAACTGCTCTGACAGCTGCTTGATGTCCTCATCTGTCTTTGGAAGGAATTCATGCAGAGGCGGGTCAAGGAGTCTGATAGTTACAGGCCTGTCGCCCATTGCCTTGTAGATTCCCTTGAAGTCTTCCTTCTGATATGGCAGGAGACCTGCGAGAGCCTCTCTCCTATCCTCCTCGTTCTCAGCAAGGATCATTCTTCTGATTTTTGGAATTCTCTCATCATCGAAGAACATGTGCTCTGTACGGCAGAGTCCGATACCTTCAGCACCGAATGCTACAGCCTGGGCAGCGTCTCTCGGGTTGTCAGCGTTTGTTCTGATCTTGAGCGTTCTTGCCTCATCAGCCCACTCCATGATCTGTCCGAAGTCTCCGGAGAGTTCAGGTGCAAGAGTCCTGATCGCTTCTGTATAAACGTTTCCGTCTGTACCGTTAAGCGAGATGAAGTCACCTTCTGTATAAACCTTTCCGCCTACTGTCAGAGTCTTCTTAGCCTCGTCTACTGTGATCTCCTTGCAGCCGGATACACAGCACTTGCCCATTCCTCTTGCAACTACAGCAGCGTGCGATGTCATACCGCCGCGGGCTGTCAGGATACCTTCAGCAGCAACCATGCCGGCGAGGTCCTCAGGCGAAGTCTCTTCTCTTACGAGGATTACCTTCTTGCCTTCTGCAGCGAATGCAGCAGCGTCATCAGCAGAGAATACGATCTGTCCTGTAGCAGCGCCAGGCGATGCAGGAAGTCCCTTTGTTACAGGAGTTGCCTTCTTGAGCTCGTCAGCGTCGAATACAGGGTGCAGAAGCTGGTTGATCTGATCAGGCTCTACTCTCATTACGGCAGTATCCTTATCGATCAGGCCTTCTTTTACGAGATCTACAGCAACCTTGACTGCTGCAGCAGCTGTTCTCTTACCGTTACGTGTCTGCAGCATGTAGAGCTTTCTGTCTTCAACAGTGAACTCCATATCCTGCATGTCTTTGTAGTGGTTCTCAAGTGTATTTGCGATCTTCTCGAACTGTGTATATACCTCCGGGAAAGCATCTGCCATCTCTGAGATAGGCTGCGGAGTTCTGATACCTGCTACTACATCCTCACCCTGAGCGTTTACAAGGAACTCTCCGAAGAGCTTGTTCTCGCCGTTTGCCGGGTTACGTGTAAATGCTACGCCTGTACCGGAATCGTTTCCGCTGTTACCGAATACCATGGACTGTACGTTTACGGCTGTTCCGAGGGAATCAGAGATGCCGTACATCTTTCTGTACAGGATGGCTCTGTCGTTGTTCCATGATCTGAATACGGCTTTGATAGCCTCGAGCAGCTGGTCCTTAGGATCCTGAGGGAATTCTCTTCCGAGCTCTCTCTTTACTACTTCCTTGTATCCTCCGATGACTTCCTTGAGATCATCTGTTGTAAGCTGTACGTCGAATTCAGCGCCGGCTTTTTTCTTCTGGTTTTCAAATACTTCGTCAAAATTGGACTTCTTGATTTCCATTACAACGTCGCCGAACATCTGCATGAATCTTCTGTAGCTGTCATAAGCGAATCTGTCGTTGCCTGTCTTCTTCGCAAGGCCTTCAACAGCGATGTCATTGAGTCCGAGGTTAAGAATGGTGTCCATCATGCCCGGCATCGAGATCGGCGCTCCGGATCTTACCGAAACGAGCAGCGGATTCTCATTGTCACCGAACTTCTTGCCCATCACTTCTTCGAGTTCAGCGATGTGCTCCCATACTTCATCGATCACTTCCTGAGCGAGAACTCCCCCGTCCTCAGTGTACTTTCTGCACACATCTGTAGTGATCGTGAATCCGAAAGGTACCGGAAGACCGATATTTGTCATCTCAGCAAGGTTTGCTCCCTTGCCGCCGAGCAGTGCTCTCATATCCTTGGTTCCTTCATTGAATGAATATACATATTTTGCCATAGGCCCCATCTCCTTATTTTCTTTATATTAATAGAAATGCATCAACACATCTTTAACGGCTTATTAGAAACGCAGTCTCTCTTCGATATACGTTCTGACCTCACTGATTGGTACTCTCACCTGTTCCATTGTATCGCGGTCGCGTATAGTGACCGAACCGTCTTCTGCAGTATCAAAGTCTACGCAGATGCAGAACGGAGTACCGATCTCGTCCTCTCTTCTGTAACGCTTTCCGATCGATCCTGCAGCATCATACTCAACCATGAAGTATTTTGTCAGCTCTTCATATACCGGACGGGCAACGTCTTCAAGTTTCTTTGAAAGCGGAAGTACGGCTGCCTTGTAAGGTGCGAGAGCCGGATGCAGTCTGAGTACTGTACGGACATCCTCCTTACCTTTGCCGTCTGTAAGGATCTCCTCATCATATGCATCCACAAGGAATGCCAGAACAAGTCTTTCTACTCCTACAGAAGGCTCTATGCAGTAAGGCACGTATCTCTCGTTGGTCTCAGGATCGAGATAGCTCATATCCTCTCCCGAATGGGTCTGATGAGCCATGAGATCGTAGTCTGTACGCGACGCGACTCCCCAGATCTCGCCCCATCCGAATGGGAAAAGATATTCGATATCTGTGGTTGCATTGCTGTAATGCGAGAGTTCCTCAGGCGTGTGGTCTCTGAACCTTGTGTATTCAGGCTTGAGGCCCAGATTCTTAAGGAAGCTCAGGCAGTACGCCTTCCAGTAATCGAACCAGTCCAGTTCAGTACCCGGTCTGCAGAAGAACTCCAGCTCCATCTGCTCAAACTCTCTTACTCTGAAGATGAAGTTGCCCGGTGTGATCTCATTTCTGAACGATTTTCCTACCTGTGCTATGCCGAAAGGTATCTTTTTGCGGGCCGTTCTCTGAACGTTCTTGAAATTGACAAAGATTCCCTGTGCCGTCTCCGGTCTCATATAGATCTCGGACTTGGAGTCTTCGGTGACTCCCTGGAAGGTCTTGAACATCAGGTTGAACTGTCTTATACCTGTGAAATCGCTCTTGCCGCAGCTTGGGCACTTGATGGCCTTTTCAGTGATGAAGTTCTCCATCTCTTCCCTCGACCATCCGTCAACAACGACTTCCGTATCAGGCTCGTTCTCTTTGTACCAGTCTTCGATGAGCTGGTCTGCTCTGTAACGTGTCTTACACGATCTGCAGTCGATCAGCGGGTCGCTGAAACCGCCTACGTGACCGGACGCTACCCATGTCTGGGGGTTCATCAGAATAGCCGCATCGAGTCCCACATTGAGTCCGGATTCTCTTACGAACTTCTGTCTCCAGGCGTCCTTGATGTTATTCTTGAACTCCACGCCCAGAGGACCGAAGTCCCATGTGTTTGCCAGTCCGCCGTAGATCTCTGATCCCGGGAAGATGTAGCCTCTGTTTTTACAGAGAGCTATTATCTTCTCCATAGTTACGGCTCTGTCGGTTACAGGAATATCTTTCTTATCAATTGGCATATATTAAAGCTCCTCGTCCTTGAATTCTTCTTCGATTATATCTTCGGCATCACTCTGCTTGTAAGCATCGGAAGCGTCCTTAATAAGTTCCTTTACGGTCTTTCCGGCCTTTTTTGCAAAGCTGTCGATGGTGTTCATGAGCTCATCAAGTGTATCCTTGTTGACAGCGTCCTGAGCTTTATCCATCCCCTTTATGACAGCGCCTCTAGCCTTGTCATAGATGCCGACTACCCTTCCTTCAATGTCAACGACATTGCCTTTATCGTCAACAAAATCGATGCTGCACTGTGTGCCCATGGCCGCCACTATGCCGAGAATCGCTCCCCATGGAACGAGAACGGCACCGATTACACCGGCTGTGACCGGGAAGTTCACGATGGTCTTGTCGCCTTTGCTTACGAGTATCCTGGAAACATTGCCCTTATCTACGATTTCCTTAAGCTTGGCAAACAGCGGGCTGTCCTTGAGGCTGGCGCCATCTACTTTGTCATGCTCTTTGTTCATCGTTTCTTCGAGGGCGATGATAGCGTCAACTACGCTTCCTTCAGCAGCTTCGAGAGCAGCTTTTGCTTCAGCATAAGTTGAACCTGTTCTGTCTTTTACCAGTTCGATTTTTTCCAGTGTGATTTCCATTACTATACCTCCAATCCTCTGGTTGGTGTGAGTACATCCACCCCAAGATAGCGGCTTGTGTACTCGGATAATATTTGTCTGACCTCATTGCGGATTTCCGGCTTGAGATCTACTTTTTCAAACGTTTTTACAGGCTTTGAATCAAAGTACCTAAACACATTGATTATATCGAAATCAGGCCTGTAAATCAACGAATCGGCCTCTCTTTTCTCCTCTGCAGCACACTCCGGACAGATGATTCCTCCGCCCGAAACAGAGAATATCTTAAAGCCCTCTCCGAAGTTTTCAGGTGCCTTGCCGCAGTTTACACAGCAGCTGAGTTCAGGTGCTACGCCAAGCATCTTCAGCGTCTTGACTATGAACGCATAAAGCAGAGTGTCAGTCCCTGTCCTGCACTCCGAAACCGACTGCAGGAATTCCAGGCTGAGATCGAACAGTTTAGGAGCAGGTACACCCTCCTCGAGCACTTTATCCAGGTACTCAATAAACGCAGATGCGTTCATGAACCTGTCTATGTCTTCACCGATAGAGTAAAAGCTCCTTTTTACCTGTGCTGAGTTTATGCTGTATGCTTCCCTGCCCTTAAAAATGTCATATTCTGCATACGTAAAAGGACGAAGCGCCAGCGCTGCCTTGCTGCGGGACTTCTCATTAGCAGAAGTACCCGCTGACAGCTTGCCGTACTGCTTCGTAAAAAGGACGATCATGCGTCTGTTATTTGCGATTTTTCGTTGGCGTAATACTATACCTTCAGTAGTTATTATCATTCGTCCTTATAGCCCCAGCTGCGTATGGTCCGCTCGGAATCACGCCAGCCTTCCTTCACTTTTACGAAAAGGCTGAGGAACACCTTGCAGCCAAGCAGATCTTCGATTTCCAGACGCGCAGCTTTTCCTACCCCTTTAAGCTTGCTGCCGCCCTTACCGATGATTATACCCTTGTGCGATTTCTTTTCGCAGTAGATCACCGCAGATATCTCCACTGCGGCGCGCGGATCTTCTGGTTCAACAAACGACTCTATCTCTACAAACACTCCGTGCGGGACTTCATCGTCGAGGTAGTTCATGAGTTTCTCACGAATGATCTCGCTGACGATGAACCTTACAGGGTCTTCTGTCGCAATATCATCAGGGTAATACATCGGGCCTTCGTTCATGCAGGCTGCCAGCCTGTCGCGAAGCATATCGATGTTGTCGCCCTTCAGTGCGGATACTCCATATATGTCATCGAAGAGTCCTGTACTGTCGTATCTGTTGTAGAGCTCCAGATACTTCTCCGGGCCTATCAGATCAGTTTTGTTGATAGCCAGGATCTTAGGGGCGGAGATGGTTTCGAGAATCCTGAGTATTGCTTCATCCCCTCTTCCGAAGTCAAGAGTCCCATCGACAATAAGCAAAACAACGTCAACACCATTCAGAGTATTGACGGCAGTTTCATTTATGGCCTGGCCAAGTTTGTTATGCGGCTTATGGATCCCTGGCGTATCGAGGAAAATCATCTGAAGTCCTTCTCCGTTCTCATATTCGAGATCCGTATAAATGCCTGTTATTCTGTTTAATGTTGTCTGAGGCTTGGCCGATGTTATGGCGATCTTTTCGCCCAGCATCCTGTTCATCAGTGTGGACTTGCCTACATTCGGCCTGCCTGCTATTCCTATGAATCCTGATTTCACTTGTTTCTGCTGACTCCTATCGCTGAAAGTACTTCTTCTTCACGGGCTCGCATCACAGCCTTCTCCTCTTCATCCATATGATCGTAGCCAAAGAGGTGCATCACACTGTGCACAAAGAGATACAGCATCTCACGCGTCAGTCCTGTTCCGTATTCTTCTGCCTGTCTCCCGGCCTGCTCATAGCAGATCACGACATCTCCTATCAGAGTTTCAGCTTCGTCATCCAGCAGGTCCTCGAGAAGATCGTCATGTCCTTCAAACTGCGGAAAGCTCAGAACATCTGTAATGCTGTCCTTTTCTCTGTACTCGCGGTTGAGCTCGAGTATTTCGCTGTCATCAACTACAGTTACGCCGAGTTCAGGCTCATTCTCAAGCTCGATATTCTCAAGCTCGCTGAATTCCGTCCTGAGTGCTATATCTGCGGCCCTTTCCATGAGATTCCACATCTCCGGCGTCAGCTTATCAAATTCATCATTGAATACTATCTGCATATATCACCTGTCGCTGACTTTATTACCCTTTGAAGTTGTAGCTCTTACCCTATTTTTGTTGTCAAACGAATCGTAGGCTCTGATGATTCGCTTCACCAGTTCATGCCTTACTACATCGACCTCAGAAAAGGTGTTGAATCTTATTCCTTCAACGCCGCTGAGCACTTTACGTGCTTCCTTGAGTCCGGAGACTGTACCGCTCGGAAGGTCTATCTGGGTGATATCTCCCGTTACGACGACTTTTGAATTGAATCCCATACGTGTAAGGAACATCTTCATCTGTTCACGCGTAGTATTCTGAGCTTCGTCGAGGATTATGAACGCGTTGTCGAGGGTGCGGCCTCTCATGTAGGCCAGCGGTACGACTTCTATCACGCCTTTCTCCCTGAGTCTTGCTGCAGCCTCGATACCAAGCACATCATAAAGAGCGTCATAAAGCGGTCTGAGATAAGGATCTACCTTCTCCTGCATGTCACCCGGAAGGAATCCGAGGCGCTCGCCTGCTTCCACTGCAGGTCTGGTAAGGATTATCCTTTCTACCTCTTTGTTCTTATAGGCATTTATAGCCATGGCACAGGCCAGATACGTCTTACCGGTTCCTGCCGGTCCTATGCCGAACACCATATCTGCTGCACGGATATTGTCCACGTAATCCTTCTGTGCCTGAGTCTTAGGCTTCAGAGGTCTTCCGGTATGTGTGTAGCATATGATTTCGCGCGATGCTTTCTGTTCATCAAAGCTCTTGCCTCCGGCTTCCATCTCGATGAGATAGTTGAGCTTCTGAGGGTCAAGAACAGGCTCAACACTCAAAGCTTCAATCAGTCTCGCAACTATACGTGCTGCAAGCTCGGGATCTCTTCCCCTGATTGTAAGAACGTTATCGCGCAGAGACATTTCCGTACCTGTGAATTTTTCAACTGAACGGATGTTGGCATCATAGTTGCCGAAAAGCCCCTGTATGTTGATCTCTTCTGGTATGTTCAGTTTATATTCCATATATTACTTACCGCTGAGGAATTCCTTTACAGCTTTGTTTACAGCAGATCCGTCGGCTTTGTCTTTGAGTTCTGCCATAGTGCTCTTCATGAGAACGCCCATATTCTTCATGTTGGCTTCGATGCCGAGCTTATCAGCGATCTCTTTGACTTTAGCCTTGATCTCTTCTTCACCCATTTCTTCAGGCAGGTATGACTTGAGGATCTCGATTTCCTTCTTGTAACCCTCTACCATGTCGTCTCTTCCGGCCTTAACGAAGTCAGAAAGAGCATCGGCTCTCATCTTTACCTGCTTTTTAATTATCTTAACGATATCCGCGTCATCTTCGAGAGTGACTCTCTGGTCAACTTCATACTGCTTGATGGCGGCTCTTACCATGTTTACTGTATTTTTCTTTACAGCATCCGCGTTTTTCATCGCGTCCTTATAGTCCTGCATCAGTTGTTCTTTAAGACCCATTATGTATCTCCTTTACTATCCGGTTAAGAAAAATGCGAACCGGTAAAAGCTGGTTCGCATCTCCGTTTTTTTATTAATACTTACGAGCTTTCTTACGGGCAGCCTCAGACTTCTTTTTACGTCTTACGCTCGGCTTTTCGTAATGCTCTCTCTTACGCAGCTCAGCCATGACGCCGTCGCGAGCGCAAGATCTCTTAAATCTCTTAAGAGCACTCTCCAGGCTCTCGTTTTCTCTTACTATTACCTGTGCCATATTCTTGTCT
>ONRQ01000076.1 GCA_900320285.1 uncultured Eubacteriales bacterium | reverse complement strand
TCAAATAGGAACACTCAAGGCACTCGGCTTCAGGGACAAGAAGATACTTCGCCATTACACTTCGTACGCGGTAGTCATTGCGCTCATCGGATCGGCGCTTGGTATAGTGCTCGGGTATTGGCTCTGCAAGATGGTGATGTCGCAAGACGGCATGATGGGCACGTATTTCGTGATGCCTGACTGGACCATCCACATTCCATTCTGGATCTGGGCGATCGTAGTGGGGATCATTCTCCTGACGATTCTGGTCGGCTATCTGTCGGTCAAGGATCTCCTGAGGGGCACGGCCGCTGAGACGCTCCGCCCATACACGCCGAAGCACATTCGCAGGGTCGCACTCGAAAAGACCGCACTCTGGAACAAGCTGAGATTCGGTACCAAGTGGAACCTCAGGGACATCTTCAGACACAAATCGAGGAGCGCCATGTCGTTCATCGGGACTTTAGGATGCATGCTGATGCTGGTCGCTTCGTTTGGCATGAACCAGACTATGGATAATTTCCTGGACACTTTTTATGACGGGACGGCGGCCTACGCTTCGAAAATATTCATGTCATCGGATGCTGAAAACAGCGATGCGATAAAACTTGCGGAGGATCTTGACGGGGATTACAGCGCTTCTGTAAGCGCCAAGGTCGGAGACAAAACGCTCTCCGTTGATGTTTACAATGTCACACATGAACTGTACAGATTTATTGACGAAGACTCTGCTATCATCCCATTGCCTGATGAAGGCGCGCTCATATGCAAAAGGCTCGCCAGAGACTTTGACGTGAAGGCCGGGGATACTGTGACCGTAGAGCCTTATGGTACGGATGAAAGCTATGATATCCTGATCAGCGGCATCAACGGATCTCTTACGGAGAGTATCTCGATGAACGAGAATTACGCGGAAGAGATCGGCCTGACCGGCAGTGAGGCATACAAAATAAACAGCGTGTATACCATGACGGATAAGGCGCAGATCGGTACCGGCAGCAACATCACAAGCGTGCAGAGCAAGCAGGATATCATCGACTCTTTCGACGCGTTCATGGAGATTTTTTACTTCTTCATCATAGTTCTCATAGTCGCGTCTGTACTTCTGTGCCTTATCGTACTGTACAATCTCGGGATCATGAGCTACATGGAACGTTACCGCGAGATGGCGACGCTCAAGGTACTGGGCTTCAGGAACAAGGCGATCGGCCGGCTCCTGATATCCCAGAATCTCTGGATAGCTGTGGCAGGGACTCTGCTGGGCATACCCGCAGGTATCTGGGCGCTGAAATATCTGATGGAAATGCTGGCGCGCGAATATGAGATGGAGGCCCTTGTAGGACCTGTAAGCATACTATTGGCTACGGCCCTGAATCTGGGAGTGGCAGTGATAGTGGGATGGATGATATCCCGTAAAAACCGTAAGATCAACATGGTAGAGGCTCTTAAGGGAGCCGAGTAGAAAGAGGGATGAGCAATGACTGCAACTGTGATAATAATCATTGGAGTACTTCTGATCGCGTATGCTGTATACGGAACAGTTCAGAAGGTGAGAGGAAAGGCGAGATCGAGCTGCTGCGGCAGCGCGGAAACCGTGTTGCCAAAGCGTGTAGAGGATACTGATGAATCTCACTATCCTTTCAAATACCTTGTATCGGTCGATGGCATGAAGTGCAGCAACTGCGCCGTGAATGTTGAGAACGCTATCAACGCGTCAGGGGATACATGGGCGCATGTCAATCTCGGCCGCGGCCGGGCGGATGTGCTTTCCAAGAATGAGAAAACCGAAGATGATTTCGTCAGAGCTTTGAAGGGCACCGGGTACAAGGTGAGCGGGTTCGAGCCAGTGAAAGAATAGGCTGACTTCTTCGAGTCCCATATATTCTGCCAGACGAAACCCTGTGATCTAAATGATCACAGGGTCTTCTTTTGCAGATGACTTTTGCTGTGATAGTATTAAACAAAAGTCATAATTCAGAGATTTGCGGAGATTATCAATGAGCCGGAATCATCAGAGAAAGGTCTGTCTTTGCATATGCCTTGTCATCGGAGTTCTTGCGGATGGAACACTGCGGTTGGTCAGCGGGGATGAGGGCAATCTTTTGGTTCACACAGCAGTATTTCTGGGAAGCGCAGTACTTGCTATGCTGAGCATAAAAGGCTTACGCTTGCTGCAGCTGAAGACAGATGATAGAGGAACTGAAGTGAGAAAAGCAGTCCATATTGCGGTTACATTTGTGGTGATGCTGATTGTTTCAAGATTCCTGATCAGGATAGTAGACTCAACTGTGCAGATAGATGATGACATAGGAATTCTGGTTTTGATGTTGATAGTTGTGAATGCAGCTATTGGTATCGGCAGTTATATGTTATATCGGTACTTTGATGATTGAATCCGTTCGTACAATATTGATATATGGATTCACACGCTGTGATATCATAAAGACGTTAACAAATCGCAATTTGCATAGTTAAGGGTTTATAGACAAAGATGCGCATTTCAGGGCTCTGTGGAGGGAAAATGCATAAACGATTGTCAGTGATACTCAGCCTTGTCGGCATGATATTACTCATTGGATGCGGCAAAACAGAATCAGGTTTCAGATACGAGCTTGCGGAAGCTCATCCTGTGGCAGGCAGGCAAGGCGTGTGTACGGAAAAAGGGTATTACTGGGTAAGCGGATCCGGGACACTGGCTAAATACGACAGCAGTTGGAATTTGATTGCGGAAAACACGGATCCGTTTCAGGGGTATACTTTGGAGGTCAACCATATCGGGGACATTGATGTATATAACAACGAACTTTATCTGGGTGTGGAATACTTTATGGACGGCGAAGGGAA
>ONRQ01000027.1 GCA_900320285.1 uncultured Eubacteriales bacterium | reverse complement strand
TCAAAGTCTTTCATTTTCAGGGCTTTTAGCCCTTTAATTCAAGACCTGTTCTGCACTATGAAGTTTTCAAGGTTCCGCTGCGCTTTTCAGCGACAGCTTTATTAGTATACACAGCCCAGACGTTTGTGTCAAGAACTTTTTTGGAATTTTTTAAATTCTTTTTGAGTTCTTTTTTGGGCTGCAGCAGCACATGGCTGCACGTTTGGCTTAAAAAATCAGGGCTTGTTTTTGCCCTGTTTTTAAGCACTCGTATATATTACTCTTTTAAAATGAATAGTCAATACCTTTTTTGCTATTTTTTAAAAAGTTTTTCCGGACCGGCGCATACGCCTGTGATCCGGTTTTATTCTGCCGATTCGCGTTCGGCTTCACGCTCCTGGCGGGTAATAGCCGCGCTCATCATGATGTCCTGTTCAGCTGCCATATCGGCTTTGATTTTAGCAATACGTCTCTGTGCATTCTTCTGCTCGCGTATTCCCTCTTTCGCCTTGGCAAGCGCGCGCTTCTCATCCTCCTGAGCTTCCATAAGCTTTTCCTCGTTTCCGGTGACAAAGCTCGGTCTGGAGTATTCAATACTGAACGACTGCCAGAACCTTCTCAGTCCAAGGATAATCATGCAGATTCCGATGAGCAGAGTCTGGCTGAGTCTCAGAGTTGAGTTGTTGAAGAACATGTATCCGCCCACGATGAGCATAAGCGTGCAAAGTGTTACGCCTATCTTCTGATCCGAGTCAGACTCCATGATGTCGAGCCATTCGGATCTGAATGCCAGCACTCCTTCGACGAGCATCCATACAGCAAACAGTATCTGGGCACTGCTGTCATCGGTTACCTGGCCGGATAAAACTACAATGCCTACTATGAGCATCAGAAATCCGTCCTTTGTAAAACCGACGCCGATCTCGGAGACATCAAAATCAGCACGCCTTCCTATGAGTATTTCAATTGCGCCGAGCAATATGAATATGATGCCAATAATAAAAGCAACCGACAGAAAGGCCGCGCTGGCGTTAGCTACGCAGAATATTCCCACGCCGGTCATCGCGACGCTCGCGATCATCATCAGTGTTCTCATTGCGTCCTCCTTCAAAATCGGTATATATACTATCATGCCACGCGCTGTGTTTCAAGGATGCGCAAATCAAAAGGCGCCGGCAGGATCTCCCGCCGGCACCTCCGGAAACTTATTCAGTTTAACATTAAAGGCTGTAGCCTGCGTGGAACGCTTTCTTGTTGAGGTCGATGAATCTGGCCTTTACATTAGCCTCGATCTCTGCATCCCAGTCGATCTCATCGAGCCCCATCGCTTTAACGAGGGCACCGAGAAGAACGATATTCATAGCCTTAGGGTTGCCAAGCTCTGTAGCTACATCAGCAGCTTTGAAGGACAGTACCTCACACTTCTCCTTGAGGTGCTCGATTATTCCTTCAGGATACTCAGCTGCGCCAAGGTTTACAGGCACAGGCTGGATACGGTAATCATTGATTACCATCTTGCCGCCGATCTTGAGGTGGTCGAGCCATCTTAGAGCTTCCATCTCTTCGAACGCAACGATAACATCCGCGGATCCCTTGCCTACGATAGGGCTGTATACCTTATCGCCATACCTTACCTGTGTGGATACTGAGCCGCCTCTCTGCGACATTCCGTGGATCTCACTCATCTTGACATCGTAGCCCGCTTTGATGAGACCGCTTGTCAGAATCTTGCTGGCCAGGATGGTTCCCTGTCCGCCTACTCCTACCAGGAGGATGTTTTTAACTTCACTCATTATCTTGTCACCTCCTCAATAGCCTTGAACGGGCAGACCTGCTTGCAGACCGTGCAGCCGTTGCAACTGGTCTTGTCGATGACTACCTTCTCCTTCGTACTGATCAGGGCCGGGCATCCGGTCTTGACGCACATCTTGCAGTTCTTGCACTTATCCTGATCGATCACGCACTGCGTCTTGTGCAGTGTAGGGAACTCGTCGATATCCTGCTGGCTGAACTTCTTGAGTACGCACGGCCATCTTGTGATAAGCACTGTAGGCTCGTCCTTAGGAAGCAGCTTATCGAGAGCGGCATTGACCTCGTCGAGGTGGTTAGGATTAACTGTGATGATATTCTCTTCCTTGACCCCGATAGCCTTGCAGAGTGCAGGAATATCTACCTCAGGAGCTTCCTTGCCCATCAGCGTGTATCCTGTTCCAGGATTCTGCTGGTGGCCTGTCATTCCTGTGATACGGTTGTCGAGGATGATGGACAGGTTGTGTCCGCTGTTATATACAGCATCCATCAGCGAGTTGACGCCTGTATGGAAGAATGTGGAGTCTCCGATAACGGATACTACCTTTGTATCCTTGCCTGCATCCTTGAGGGCGATCGATGCGCCATGACCCTGCGAGATCGAAGCTCCCATGCAGATAGTGGTGTGTACTGCATTGAGCGGAGGAGCCATACCGAGTGTATAGCATCCTATATCTCCGGTGATCATGATACCCTTCCTCTTGGACAGTGCGTAGAACAGTCCCCTGTGAGGGCAGCCTGCGCAGAGTGCAGGAGGTCTGACGACGGTCTTCATGTCTGTGGTGTAAGTCTCAGGCTCTACACCGAGGAAGGCCTTCCTTACGATGTCCGTGTTGAGCTCATCGAACTTAGGAATGACATCCTTGCCCGTGCACTCGATGCCGAGGGTCTTTACGAACTCTTCGACATACGGATCCATTTCCTCAACGATGTAGACCTTGTCTACCTTGCTGCAGAAATCCTTGATCAGCTTGTCAGGCATCGGGAAAGTGAGACCCAGCTTCAGATAGGAAGCGCCGTCTCCGAATGTTTCCTTAGCGTACTGATAAGAGATACCGGATGTGATGACACCGATCTTAGTGTCGTTCATCTCAACTCTGTTGAACTCGCAGTCATTGGAGAATTCTCTTGCTGCCGCGATCCTATCCTCAAGAGTCGCTCTCAGCACCTTTGCGTTTGCCGGAGCCGTAACGTACTTCTTGATCTTTGGTTCGTAATCAGGTACTGCAGCTTCTTCTCTGTCTCCGAGCTCTACGAGACCCTTGGAGTGGCATGTCCTTGTGGTGACATGGAAGAGCACCGGCATGTCGAATCTCTCGGAAAGCGCGAAAGCCTTCTTCATGAAATCCTTGGACTCCTGGCTGTCGGAAGGCTCAAGCATGAGGAGCCTGGCCGACTTGGCTGTGTTTCTGTTGTCCTGCTCGTTCTGTGAGCTGTGCTGGCCCGGATCGTCCGCTACTACCATAACGAATCCGCCTGTAACACCTGTATAGGCGAATGTGAAGATAGGGTCAGCCGCTACGTTCATTCCTACGTGCTTCATCGCGCAGAATGATCTTACACCGGCAATCGATGCTCCGATCGCTGCCTCTGTGGCTACCTTTTCATTAGGTGCCCACTCGGAGTATACGTCTTCTCCGTACTGAGGCATGTTCTCGAGGATCTCTGTGCTCGGTGTTCCCGGATATGCCGAAGCAAATCTCGCGCCGCCTTCCCAGGCTCCGCGGGCAGTCGCTTCGTTACCGGACATGATAACTTTCATAAAGCATTTCCTCCCTTTTACATAATACAAGTATCGCCGCTGAGGCGATACCGTTATTGATTGTCTAATGCCCTTACGCCATCATTAGCTTCTATATCTATATCTATATAGAAGAAAAACTGTATTTTGCATTAATAATTATACATCGTAGTCTTTGTGCTTTCAATCACGCGCTTTGCATTAAAAAGAAGCAAGAGCTTCTGCCCTTGCTTCAAACCGTTTTCTATTTGGATTGGTAGTCGACACACTGCTGGCGGTCAAGAAAGAAGTGTATGCCCGGCGAGGAGTCCTTCCACCGGTCCGTCTGGAAACCGTTCGCAGGCTCAAGCCACTTTCCGACTTCATAGTAGAAATCCGGATCTACAGTCGACTGTGCCCAGGTATAATTCTCCGTTTCGTCAATATTAGTGATCTTGAGAACCTTGACCTTTGATACACGTCCGGTCTCCATGGTAGCCATGCAGCGGTGAGCATCTCTCGGCACCAGCATCATAACTACACGCAGATCCGTACAGCACTTCCATGCAATAAAAGCTTCCCCTTCTTCCGGGCAGCGCATCTTATACCATTTGGTGTCGTCATCTGTAATGACCTTGTCCTGATTGACGGCATCCTCGAGCACCGAAGAATAGATGTTGGCCCCTCTCAGGTCTATGCCCGTCATATCCTGGAACCGGAAACTGCATCCGCGCGCCTTACATCCGCAAAGTTTCATGTCAGTGAGGTCATTATTATAGAAAGCAACATTATCCATTTCAGAACCGCTGAAATCCGTCCCGTGCAGATTGCATCCGTCAAATGTGGCCCGTCTGAAATCTATCCCCTTAAGATCGCGGCCGGCCAGATCGATCCCTTTTATAATGCAGTGGCGCATGTCAGGCATGGCGCCGGCCGCGGCATCGCGCATTCTGCCAAGCTCAGCGTCAAAAGCCTCAGACGATTCAAGGCGCCGCTTGTCGCTTTCCGGAATTGGTCTGTAGGCTTCATTTTCTTTTACAAAATCCATCTCACTGGAAGTGAAGTTCATCTCTGTTCCCTTTCTTTCCTTATAACGGCTATATAAGGATTATACTCTTCCTTGTAACGAAAAACACGGTCCGCAGGTTTATTGCGGAGCCGTGTTTGTTTCTTGATTGACTGAATACCGTATCTGACTGTTACTCAGCAGCTGCACGGTTGATATTTGCCGACTCAGGTACTCTGTAGCTGCTTTCGCGTCCCCTTAAGAAGACGAGTGTACCGAGAAGCAGTACAACTCCTACGATCAGCGGAATGACCGGACTGCTTGTGAAACCTGCTATCACATAGGATATTGCGGATACTACTGCAACTGTAGTTGCGTATGGGAGCTGTGTCGACACGTGTGAAACGTGGTTGCAGTTTGCTCCGGCGGATGCCATGATCGTTGTATCCGAGATCGGTGAGCAGTGGTCGCCGTATACAGCACCTGCCATGCAGGCTGCGATAATCGGTGTTGACAGTTCAGGATGCGAATTTGTGATCGCAAGTCCGAGCGGGATAAGGATACCGAAAGTTCCCCACGATGTTCCGGACGCGAATGCCAGTACGCATGCGATCAGGAAGAGTGCTGCAGGGATAACGCCTACGGCAACTCCGCTCATTCCCTCTACCAGTCCGCTTACATAATCTGCAAGACCAAGGCTGTCTGTCATTGCCTTGAGTGACCATGCAAGTGTCAGTACCAGGATAGGCGGTACCATAGCCTGCATGCCCGTAGGTATGCAGCTCATGCATTCTGTGAAGCTGATAGTTCTTCTGCAGGTGTAATAGATTATTATGATGACCAGTGCAACGAGAGCACCCATCGACAGTCCGACAGAAGCATCGGAATCTGAGAAAGCAGTTACAAAACCTGCACCGTCGAAGAATCCGCCTGTATAGATCATTCCGAGAACGCAGCTTACTACGAGTACTACAACAGGGAATACGAGGTCAAGTACGATACCTTTGTCGCTTCCTGCATCTGCCGCATCAGCTGTAGCTGCATTTGCATCTTCGATAGTGAAGAGATCTCCGTTTTCGATCGCATTTCTTTCATACTGAGACATGTTTGCATAATCGAACTTCATGAAGATCAGAGCAAACATCATCACTAAAGTAAAGAGCGCATAGAAGTTATAAGGTATGCATCTTATAAAGAGCGATATACCCTCTCCTTCGCCGGCAAAGCTCGATACTGCAGCAGCCCAGGAAGAAACCGGTGCGATGATGCATACAGGAGCAGCCGTCGCGTCGATGATGTAAGCAAGCTTAGCTCTTGAAACCTTGAACTCATCTGTTACAGGTTTCATGACGCTGCCGACTGTAAGGCAATTGAAATAATCGTCTACGAAGATAACGATACCGAGAAGAACTGTAGCGATCTCTGCTGCTACGCGGGTTCTTACTCTTCTCAGAGCCCAGGCCCCGAAAGCCTTGGACCCTCCGGAGAGATTCATCAGCGCTACTATGATTCCGAGGATGACCAGGAAAATAAGAATTCCTACGTTCCATCCGTCTGAAAGCGAAGCGATGAGTCCATCCTGAAGAACGTGGTTTACTATGCCGTCAAAGTCAGCTCCTGCGAAAAGCACAGCGCCTACGACTACGCCCAGGAAGAGCGAGCTGTAAACCTCTTTTGTAATCAGAGCCAGTACGATGGCTATGAGTGGCGGCAGAACCGCCCATGCGGTTGCATAAAGAGCAGGTGTGTCCATATAAAATACCTCCATATAATGAAAATGATCCATGAATAACGCTTGAGACGAAACTGCCATGGATCAGGTAACTTTCATTTTTTACCGCCTACCATGATAGCGCTCCACTTTCGTGACAGTCCGGTGCATCTTATTGCATCGTCCCAGCATGCCGGTTTGGGATTCCGGAAAGCTTCGGCGGATCATCCTTTCACGGCCGCGCTCCCCACGCGTATTTGACCGTTACTCTTAATCTCCGCGACCTCTATCGGGTCAGGTGTTATTCACTTGTCGATGTTGTACATAATAAGGATTTAAGGGGTAATTGTCAACGTTTTTTGTGCTTTTATACAAAAACAACACAAGCTCCGGTTTTCCGGAGCTTGTTTGAAGGGCGTGCCCTTAAAAGGAGAATGTATGAAAGAGGAGGTACTATATGAAGTTCATTTTTTATAATTGCGGTTAATTGTAGTCTTTAGTGATTGAACCGCTTCTTTGTTTTCTGTTTTGTTTTCTGCTTTGTTCTTTGTAACTAAAGAATAACATGTGTAGCGTCATTATAACCGTCATTTATATCTATTTATGTGACTTTTCTAAAATAATTTTGACGTTTATCAAAAAACAGGCTGACAGCATTTTTGCCATCAGCCTAAATCCACTATATATATTATGAGTCTATTCCGCAGCCGAACCGAGTGCACGTATCACTCTTGCCGCTATAGGAGCTGCCGTTTCGGCACCGAAGCCGCCGTCCTTGACCCATACTACGAAAGCGTAAGGTGCATCTTCATCATCCGTGAACCCGACAAACCATGCGTCCGGATTCCAGGAGCCGACTTCCGCGGTTCCGGACTTGGCATACATATCCATGCCTTCGAAGTTCCATTCTCCGTAGTTCTCAACAACATTGTTCTTCATCATGTCCTTGAGTTCTGCCGCTGTATCGCTGTCAAGGTATCTTCCGAGGCTCTTCCCCCCGGTCAGTTCCTTTACAAAGGTAGCACTCTTTATGAGAGTTGGCTGTACCGGCTCCCCTCCGTTCGCGATAGCGCCCATATATACCATCATTGCGCACGGATTCACGAGGTCATCAGCCTGACCGATTCCCGCCCAGCTCAGCTTAACGTCATCATTCTTCGGGAAGTCAAAGGACCCTGCCGCGGTTTCAATTCCATCGATAGGAACAGGCTCTGTGAGGCCGGCCTTCTCGGCATACTTTTCCATGGTCTTCGCTCCGACCTCACGAGTCAGTGCGCCGAAAGCTCCGTTGCATGATTGCGCGAGGGCGTCCCTGAAGTTTACCTCGCCGTGTTCAGTCACATCGATCAGCTTTGAGTTTTCGCCGTCTCCAACCTGATTGACACCATCGCATTCAAAAGAAAATGAATCGCGGTCAGGCATATTGTCGATAACAGCAGCCGCTGTGACAAGTTTGAATGTTGAGCCCGGCGTAAGCAGTCCGTCCAGGAAATTGTTGAAGAAATACGAGTTTTCCTCATCTGCATCTGCTTCAGGTTCATATGCAGGGTCAAAAGTCGGTGTGCTCACCATGCAGACGATCTCACCGGTCTTCCAGTTATATACTCCGACCGCGCCTGTCCTTCCGGCCAGGGCTTCATATGCCGTGCGGTTCGCGTTCGCATCTATGGTAAGAGCTATCCGCTTGCCGTTCGCCGTTGTGTCATATGTACCGTTCAGTATGTCATATCCTATGAGCTGGCTCCTGAAGACAGATATGGCTCCGTCAGATATATTGCCCTGCGGGTCTCCCACAGCATGGACTGTAGCAACTCTTGTCTCGTAATCTCCAAGATATTCAAAGCCATCAGGCGTGCATTTGAGTAATTCCTCTCCGTAGCGGTCCGTTATTGTGCCGCGGTTTATCATGCCGTCTGTATATATCTGCGTATTTCCGTAGAATGTTGCCCATTCGCCTCCGAACTTCACGAATCTGTAGCCGAAAAGCCCGACTCCGGCAAGAAGTATTGTCATCAGCAGGAGGCAAATCCATGCTCTTCTCTCTTGTTTGCGCATGGTCACTCCTCCTTTCTCACCGCAAGGCTCGCGTTACGCCGCATGTCCGCAGCCTTAAAGTACGCAAGCATCGCCCATGAGGTCATCAGACTCGTACCTCCCGTGGATACAAACGGGAACGTTACTCCCGTCAGCGGGAAGAGATCTATGGCACCAAACACGTTGAGCATCGTCTGTACAAGAAACATCGTTGCCGCGCTGCACGCGAGTATGGTGTATATGGTGGATCTTCCTGCCACGATATGCATTACAGCGAACACGGAAAGAGTAGCGATGCAGAGCACCGCGAGGACCGCTATGACGAACCCCCACTCTTCCATAACAAAACCGAATACAAGGTCAGTGTTGGACGCTCCAACATATTTGAGCGAACCGTTGCCTGCGCCAAGTCCGAGCAGTCCGCCTCCCGCGCCGAATGACATGGTACGTGTCTGCTGGTATCCGAGGTCATCCATGAACTCAGCTTCCCAGACGTGCCCCCATGCATCGAATCTTGACGCTATGTACGGCTTGAACTTGAGGACGATAAGTCCCATCGCGCCCGCGCCGACACCAGTCAGAATAAAGCGCGAGAAGTCACCGCTCCTGAGGAACGAGACCACCAGGTAAGTTGCAAAGAATATGAGAGCCGTTCCGAAGTCGCTCATCAGCGCAAGGCAGGCCAGGCAGAAGAACGAGAACGCAGCGTAAACAATAGTGTTTCTTTTCTCGTAAAGCTCCTCAAGCGTACCGGCACCTATCAGTATGAACGCCAGCTTGACCAGCTCTGACGGCTGTATTGAGCCGCTCTCTCCTATCTTGATCCAGTTTGTAGCTCCGTATTTGGCCGTACCGAATACAAGGTTGATTATAAGAGCAATCACCGACAGTCCTATCAGAACAGGTTTTATCTTGCGCAGCCTGGTGATGTCGCGCATATACACGCACATGAATATCATAAGGGCAAGACCCAGCAGTATTGCTATGAGCTCCTTAAGTACCGAGCCCGGATCCGATGATGCTGTTACCGCAAGATTTATCGTTGAAAGGAAGAAGGCTATCATTTCCATCTCAAAGCCACGCCTTCCCATCGCGTTAAAGATCATGACATACGCCCACATAACGGCCGAAAGGATCACTATGCTTATCAGCGCTGATGCAGTTATCTCTGTACCCATGCTGAGTACAAGCTGCACTATTGTCATCATCTGGAACGCAGTGATAGCAATCAGGATTTTCCATGGAGCGACCGGCTCCCTGTCAAGACGGCGCATGTATCTGTTATTGCGTGTCTCTTCTACGCTGGGCGGAGTGATGGTGGCTCTGGTACCGCCCATCTCTATAAGATCACCCGGATTGATTACGTAGCGCTTATCCGGATCCAGACTGAAGCCGTTCACTTTGGTGCCGCTGCCGGAGCCGAGATCCTTTATCATCCACTTGTCTTCGGAACGCCGCACAAGCAGCGCATGGTTATTTGAAATAGTTCGGAGCGGAATCCTGATATCGGTCGATTTGGACCTTCCTATCACATTCTCCCAATGTGTAATAGGATAACCGCCTCCATCCTCAACCATGTAATAGCCCCAGATCTCCGGAGTCGCTCTCGTTGTAAGAAGCGAAACGATGGATATAAGGAGGATGTATGCCGCGAGCACCATAAAGATCCACCGGAAGACGGTGGTTATATGTACTGCTAGTTCAGGATTGATCTCTGAAAAGGTCAGGATCTCATTGATAATTGTTTCTATGGCTGTCCTCCCTGTATCGACAGTTATCCAATCATACACAGTAATTATACGTAACAAAGTTGCATATTTCTCAAACCTTAAAAAATATACACCTTTTTGGCAATATAAAAAGAGGTGCATATTGCCATGCGTGGAGCACAGCTCCCGCCTCGCCGTGGTTTAACGCAGCGGTAATATGCACCTCCTGATTTTTAATTACTTCCAGGAGCTCTTCAGTCCTACGATGCTGTTGAATACCTTTTCATCATCTGTTGTGAGCTTTGAATCCGAGATGTAGTAACCCTTGCGGAAGAACTGGAATCTTTCGCCAGGCTTAACATCCTTGATCGACGGTTCCGCATAGCCCCATGTTTCGACCAGTGATTCAGGATCGAATTCCTGCTCACCCGTCTCTTCGTTCTCTTTCATGAGGTAGCCATACTCTCTGATCTTTATCTTTACAGCAGTGCTTGCTTCAACGAAGTGGATGGTGCCCTTGACCTTGCGGCCTTCGAATCCGCTTCCGCTGTGTGTTTCAGGGTCGTATGTGCAGTGGAGAGCCACTATGTTGCCGTCAGCATCCTTCTCGACCTCGTTGCACTTTATGAAGTAAGCCCCTTTGAATCTTACTTCGTTGCCCGGGAAGAGTCTGAAGTACTTCTTTACAGGAACTTCCATGAAGTCGTCCCCGTCAACCCACAGCTCTCTGCCGAACGGGATCTCACGCGTACCCATCTCAGGCACCTTGGAGTTGTTCTCTACCGTGCACATCTCGATCTTGTCTTCAGGATAGTTGTCGATGATGACCTTGATAGGGTTCTTTACAACGTTAACTGCCGGGACCTTGAGCTGGAGATCTTCCCTGACGCACTGTTCGAGCTGAGCTATGTCGATCATGGTGTCTGCCTTTGTAACTCCGATATCGTTGCAGAACTTACGGATCGCTTCAGGTGTGTAGCCTCTGCGGCGGATACCTGCAAGCGTGCACAGTCTAGGATCGTCCCAGCCTTCTACCT
The DNA here is from genome assembly GCA_900320285.1 of uncultured Eubacteriales bacterium. Taxonomy (GTDB): domain Bacteria; phylum Bacillota; class Clostridia; order Peptostreptococcales; family Anaerovoracaceae; genus Crickella. The sequence continues at coordinate 14,375 of ONRQ01000027.1, read as the reverse complement.
TGCCCTCTTCGACGAGTCTGCGGATGAATCTCTTGCTCATCAGCATCGTTGTGATGTTGAGCGGCGCAAACTCGATCTGGCGCGGAGGATTCGGCCACCAGCCTACCTCGCGTACAACCCAGTCATAAAGAGGTCTGTGGTCTTCGAACTCGAGCGTACAGATGGAGTGCGTGATGCCCTCAATTGCATCCTCGATCGGATGAGCGAAATCGTACATAGGATAGACGCACCATTTGTCACCTGTGTTGTGGTGAGACGCATGGACGACTCTGTAGATGACAGGGTCTCTCATGTTGATGTTAGGGCTCGCCATGTCGATCTTTGCTCTGAGGCAGATCTCTCCGTCAGCGAACTCGCCGGCTCTCATCCTCTCAAAGAGCTCGAGATTTTCCTCTACCGGTCTGTTTCTGTAAGGGCTTTCCTTGCCAGGCTTAGTAAGTGTTCCTCTGTATTCGCGAATCTGATCCGGAGTGAGTTCACACACGAAAGCCTTGCCCTGCTTGATGAGCTCTACCGCTGCATCATACATCGTATCAAAATAATCAGAAGCCCAGAGCTTTTCATCCCACTGGAATCCGAGCCAGTTTACATCTGCTTCGATCGATTTTACGAATTCGATGTCTTCTTTGGTAGGGTTCGTGTCATCATATCTGAGATTGCAGCGGCCGCCGTATTTGAGCGCTGTACCGAAATTGAGGCAGAGCGACTTGGCGTGTCCTATATGCAGGTAGCCGTTAGGCTCCGGCGGGAATCTCGTAACGATCTCTTTGTGCTTGCCTGTGGCGAGGTCATCGTTGATGATATCGTGGATGAAGTTGCCCGCCATGTTTTTATATTCTTCTGCTGTTGCAAATGCCATTTAATTACCTCCGGATCATTGTCCCAAAAATTCTTCCCTATTATATCACAAGGAGCAGTCTGCCGTGCAGTGCAATCAGAATATATGTTATAATTTTGTACAAGATATTTGTGATAGGCAAGCAGGCATAATTCCGCCAGCAGGTGGTTTGGGGATGCCGGCTTGTATGGGGAGGTAAATAGTGGAAAAATATCCTATTTATACGGAAATCAACAACTGCCGTGACTGCTACCGCTGCGTCAGGCATTGTCCCGTGAAAGCAATCCAGATAAAGGACGCACATGCGGAGATCATATATGACCGCTGTACGTTCTGCGGCACTTGTGTCAACGAGTGTCCTAACTCAGTAAAGGTAATCAGGAACGATACAGACAGAGTAAGGATGGCATTCCTGTCGAATCGCAAGGTTATAGTATCACTTGCTCCGTCTTATGTATCTGAGTTCATCGGATACGAGGAGAACTTTATCAGAGCTCTCTACAGGCTCGGCTTCCATGCTGTCTCTGAAACAGCGATCGGAGCTGCGCTGGTATCACAGGCGCTCGATATGTATATGGAGGATCACGGAGACGCTCCTTTCATATCAACGGCATGTCCGTCAGTCGTGGAACTCGTCAGGAAGTACTTCCCTGAAGATATAAACGCGCTGGCTCCGGTACCAAGCCCTCTGCAGACTCACAGCGCTTATCTGCGCAAACTGTACGGCAATGATATCGTCATTGTGTTCATAGGGCCTTGTATAGCTAAAAAAGTAGAGGCTGATGAGCATCCGGGGTATCCAGACGTCTCTCTCACCTTCAGAGAAGTCCGCGAATGGCTTGAAGAGGAAAACATCGATCTTGCTAATATGGATACAGGTATCCCTGTTGATTTCGTTCCGGCAAAGGCAGGTATGGCTGCAATATACCCTATTGAGAACGGTCAGATCGAGACTTCAAAAATCTGGCAGGGCCGCTTCGTTGAGCAGTCCGCCCTTTCAGTTTCGGGGATCACCCGTGTAATGTCATCCCTCATGGGAACTCATACCACGGATTTCCTTGAAGCGCTGAATTGCGACGGAGGATGCATCAGCGGTCCGGGCACCTCACATCTTGACTCAGCTGTAAGACGCAAAAAAGCAGTGGCATCATACGTACTTGAACGTCTGAATGACCCTGATATATTCGACGGGGACGAAGAATTTGCCAGAGAGGTATACGAAAAAGGCTATGGTATACTGGGCGCGAAGTTCCCTGCGCCGACAGGACTGTCCTCATCAGATTACTCTGAGGAAGACATCCGCGGTGCTCTGGCCAGACTCGGCAAAACAACTTCTGAAGATGAGCTCAACTGCGGCGGCTGCGGCTACCCAACATGCCGTGACATGGCAAGGGCTCTGCTGGCAGGTCTTGCCGAGACAGAGATGTGCGTAACCAAGATGCGCAAGGACGCAGAAACTAAGGTAGACATACTTCTTTCTACGATTCCTCACGGCGTAGTAATCGTAGACAGCGATCTTGCCATAGCTGAATGCAACAAGCGTTTCATCAAGATATTTGAGGATTATCCTGATGAATTCCTTGATTCGGAGGGTCTGAGATCATTCCGCGGCTATCCGATATCGGCATTCGTTCCGTTTGAAGAAAAATTCCGCGAGCAGTTCTTCATGAGCAAGCCTCAGCAGTACAGGTTCCGTCATAAGGGCAAGATATACAGGATCACTTTCTTCCTTGTAGAAAACAAGGAGCTTCTCGGAGCTATGTTCGAAGACATAACGACCCCTTCAGTAAGGAGAGAGGCTGTTGTAGAGAAGGCCGAAGAAGTCATCAGAAAGTCAATGACCTCAGTACAGCAGATTGCAGCCCTGCTCGGCGATAATGCCGCAGAGACTGAGATAATGCTCAACTCTATCATTGAGGAATTCAACGTTAACAACAGTGAAGCCGGAGAAGACGGCCTGATGGCCGATGAAAGCAGTGAGGTCTAATATGAACGATTTATGTATCGATATCGATTATTCACAGCTTTTCAAGCACGGTCAGAACATCGGCGGAGACGTTTACTATATTGACAGAAATCCGAACAGCAACGTAATGACAGTGATCCTTTCGGATGGTCTCGGCAGCGGTGTAAGAGCCAACGTGCTGGCGTCTTTGACTTCCCACATGGCAAGTAAGCTGTCGCTGTCTACCATGGATCTCGAGAAGTCTGCGGAAGTCATAATGGATACTCTTCCGATCGACAGTGTGAAAGGCATCAGTTATTCCACATTCACCATTGCGAGGATCATCTTCTCTGACGACAAGTCTTTCATCCGCGTGGAGCTTGCAGAATACGACAACCCTGAAAGTCTCAGATTCGTTGGCAGCGAACCGGTGGAATGGGATAAGACGGCAATCAGACTTAAGCGTAAAAAAGCCATAAAGGAAGAGATAGTCTATTCATCAACTTTTGAGATGAAAGAAGGCGACAGGCTGATATTCTTCAGCGACGGCGTTGCTCAGTCAGGCATCGCACTTGGCCCGTCAAACAAGGAAAGAGAAGACGATCCGGCATACGCAGTTTTCAGGTCGCAAAGGCGCATTGTTCAGTCGCTGCCATCCGTTGTTAAGGCAACGGGCTGGGGAACAGACAATGTTTCTGACTTCATTCAGAAAAAACTGGTAAATAACCCGGACATATCCTCAAGGCAGTTAGCACGCGCTATTGTCACTGAAGCCAATAAAAACGACAAATACACACCTAATGACGACATCACATGCTGCGTTATAGGGGTTAAGAAACCTCGCCGCACTCTTATAGTGACCGGTGCGCCGCGCAGCCGTGAGTCCGACAAGAAGCTCGGGGAGCGCATAAAGAACTTCGATGGCCAGATCATCGTATGCGGCGGCACAACCGCCAAGATAGTCGCCCGTGAGCTCGGCAAGGATGTCAAAGCCGACAAGGCTCCGGCAGGCAATCTGCCTCCTGCAAGCAAGATCGAAGGTATCGACCTTGTAACAGAAGGCATGCTCACCCTTTCTGAGGTAGCCAAAAGGCTGACCGAAGGCACTCTGCTCAAACAAATGAGTGAGGATGCGGCAAAGCGCATGATAGCAATCCTCAGAGAGACCGACCAGGTGGAGATCATTGTAGGCACAAAGATAAACGACGAAGTCGATGACCCGTCAATGGCGGCAAAGATCGGCCTGAGGTTCCCTACAGTCGACGAGATAAGGAGAGCCCTTATAAAGAACTACTTCAAGGAATGTGAAGTGCAATACTTATAAAAGACAAGCGCCGGCTTCAAAGCCGGCGCTTTTTGTGCCTTTTTTCCGATTATTATATGTCTGTTCTTGCCAGTATCTGTGCCGGTGTCTTTCGCATCGTTACAAATACAGGAATGAGTCCCGCAAGCAGATTGAACACCAGTATAATGCCAAATGTTATGGCAGCTATTATAGGCGATACTATATACAAGCCTTCGATATAGTACGTGATGGTCACCAGCTTCGTGAGTACAAAGTACATTATGGCAATTCCCGGAATCGCGGTAATGAATGTAATCACCATTATCTCACCCGTGAACATCCTGTAGATGTCCTTCTTTTTCAGCCCGATGGCCCTCAGCGTTCCTACCTCTTTAATTCTTGACAGGAACGATGATCTGAGCATCAGGAACATCTCTATAAGAGATATCAGCATTATGATTCCCGCTACGATAAGCGAAGAAGTCAGCTGATCCTTGCGCGCGTTGATATATGTTTTGCGGTCACGGTCATCATTTACCTTGAACGACAGGCCTTCCTGCTCGAGCATCGACTTAAGGAGCGGAATATCCGAAGCATATGCGGAGAAGTTTTTCTGCTTTCCGATGTAATCCTCCTTTATAGTATCCGCGTGTACATAGTATGTGTCATCGTCGGCAGAATCGCTTTTATAGTAGCCTACTACCGTCAGTTTTCGGCCGGCTACCTTTGTATTTATAGCCTTCCCAATAGGTAATTCATCTTCGTGGTACTCATTGATGATGGTCTCAAATGCTTCCTCAGGCTTACTGCCTTTAGTCACCTTGATCTTATTCTTAGCAAGATCGAGGTCCATGACTTTTCCGCTCTTTATGACATCCTCGGCTTCAGCTTCTTCTCCGGCTCCCATGATGGTTAAGTCATCATCCTGGTCATTTGCATTGGTCAGAATGTACATGGCCTGACTCTGATCTACAAACAGCGAAGGTGACTGAGTATCTGAAATTCCTACTATTTTATAATCATCCAGGTTCGGGACCGTGATCCTCCTTCCGAGGAATTTTTCCGTCTTATCAAGACCTATGGAAATACCTTTTTTATCTCTAAGGAACCCATCTATCAGCGCTTTGTCGATGACCACATCATGAGGATCTGCAGGCATCGCTCCCGCAATCAGCTGATCCGGTGTGAGTACGCTCGTAAGCACCACTGATACAGCCAGGTCTTCCTGCGCGTAACTCGTCTGCAGATAATCATCCATCGGAAGAGTGACCAGCTTTTTGGTTTCACCCGGGAGCACAAATGCTACCGTTTCGAGGCCTCCTACCAGATCAAGCTGATCTTCAGTCTTTGAAGCATTCGGGATCGTAACATAATTGCCGTTTGTAGTTCTGTAATCGACCGGTTTCACATCGATCAGCCCCATTACATTGCTTACCGCCAGAAATGCAAACATAGCTGCAAAAACATATCCCAGCATGAGGATCTTTCTTATCTTTTTAAACCCCTTTACCGTCCTCCAGCCGCTGCTGAGCATATTGCTCAGCCTGTAGACAGAGGTGTATCTGGCCTTGTATTTTGATGGTAAACATGCGGTATAATCGAAATCATTGTTTTCGAAATAGCGCTCGTCCATGGCCGTGTAATGATCATCGACCATTTCTATGTTTGCTGACTCATCTACAACATTGAATCTCCCGCCGGTATTTATGTACAGGTTGTTGCCTCTGATGACTACCTTTATGTCAGCCTGGCGCTCCTCATCGCTGTATACATCGACGTTTACGTCGTCCTTGCTGAAGCCCTTGTGGACCGCCATATCCTTCAGATATATCTTGTTCTCTAGCTGGTAGTCGAGATATCTTGAAGAATCGTTGCTGTAAGCCTTAATGATCTTACCGTCCTTCATCTCGGCGACATGGTCCGAGAAAAATTCGGCTATGTTCCTTTCGTGTGTGACAAGTATGACAAGTCTTTCCTTCGAGATCGTCTTGATAATGTTCATGATCTCGAGGGTATTGGCGCTGTCGAGATTACCTGTAGGCTCATCCGCGATGATAACGCTAGGGTTCTTGACTATCGCGCGTGCGATAGCCACCCTCTGTCTCTGTCCACCTGAAAGCGATCCGGCCAGCTTGTTTCTGTACTGATCTATTCCCACCTTCTCGAGACAGTATCTTACTCGTGCCGTGACGGTAGTGTTGTCCCTTATACCTATCATGCGAAGGGCAATTGCTACGTTCTCGAACACCGTCCTGTCATCGAGCAGATTGAAGTTCTGGAAGATATAGCCAATACGGGCATTACGTATGCTGTCGATCTTGCTTGATGAGAACCTGGTTATGCGCTGTCCGTCTATCGTTATGGTTCCCTTATCGACCTTATCAAGTCCGCCGATAGCATTCAGGAGCGTTGTTTTACCGCAGCCTGATGGCCCAAGCAGACAAACTATGCCTTCATCAGGCAGTGTCATTGAGGTGTTGTTGATGACATGGATCTGATTGGCCTTGCCTTTGTTGTAATACTTGTTTACCTTTTCGATCTTTATCATGCGCCTACGCCCCCTCTCTGAACGCCTTCATGGCACTCTTTGTAAAGATGTGCCTTGAATATCTGTTAGCGATAAGGAGCGACATGAACAGCAGCACTGCCCCAAGAACACCGTAATCAAGCGGTGTGAGATAGTACAGCATTTTTGTGATCTCTTTGAGATCCATGTTTAGCAGATTCTGTAAAATGCCTTTGTTTACCAGAACAACAAACAGAATGTCAACACCATAAGCGATGATCATCATGAGTATGAGTTCAACTCTCAGTATGGTGTCGGTATTGCCTTTTGTGGCACCCAGTATTCTTAAAGTCGAGTAGTATGAATTACGCGACCTCATGATCAGTCTTATGACCGCATAAGCTATAAAGAACAGGATTATGAACTCAAGCGCAAGTCTGCCATATGTCATAAGGCTGATAACACCGCTGAAACCGCCTGTCGTATCCGACAGCGAATCCTTTAGAGCAAGCGTTGTAAAGCCTTTATCATTCAGAGCCTGCAGTGTCTCCTCTGATTCCTGCTCATTTGTCATGTAAGCGCTTATCTGATAGAAGCCCTTGTCAAAGAGCTCTCTGAAATCTTTGTCACTGATGAATACACAGTTGTAGAACATGTCGTACTCATCTTTAGGGATCCCTACTAAATCAGTGCAATTCTTGTTTGTCAGAATCTTCCCGACAGTATACTCTCCTTCCGACTCAAAGAACCTGTTTTTGACCTTGAGGCTGAAGTCTTCTCCTATAGCGTCTTCAGGTTCTTCTGCATCATAGTAATATGTCTGGTCCTCAAGCAGGTATACCTCCCCATCAGGCACGTTCGGGGATGAGTAGATTCCTCTCTCGTACTCAGTGGATATCTTTGTGCCGTCAAAGTTCAGTTCCGCTTTCGAAGTGGCTGCCATCATGGAGATCAGCAGTTCATTGCTTATAGTATCGCTGGCATATATAGTGGAGTATCCATAGAGAGCGAATTCCGAATCGGTATCTACATCACTGTCAATAATAATACCTGCTATCTTTAAATCCTCGTTGAAGTCATAAGACTGCATCTGGCTCATGTCTTTGAGTTTCACAGTCTCACCTATATACTCTTCTCCGCTGTCACCGAGAGCAAGGAATGCGTCACTTGTGGTGTCCAGCTTAACGACTATCTCATAATCATTTTCCGGCATGTGGCCATACGTGATTGTTTTACCGGAAGCCTCTGATATCGGCATGACCGGACCTTCTATGTAGGCCTCACCCAATGTAAAGCTTACGCCGCTGTCTACCGCGAGGTCGTTCCTGACTATCTGCCTGATATTAGGTGTGGATTCAACCGCCGCAAAATCCGCGTCAGTAAATGCGCTCTCATCGTTTTTCTTTACAATTACTCTGTCAGTGCTCGTGTTGACGAAAAATGGGTTGCTTCCCAGAAGCTCGCTCTCATGCATGCTGTTTTTGGTGGTCGCATACTGGCTGAGCACTGCCGTCGATACAAAGAAGTACACTATGAACAAAAGAATGAATTTTGCAGGAAGATTGAACGTGTTCCGGACTCCAAGTCTTATTTCCGAAGACTTCCTCATCTTTCTCGGCATCGTCGGCGCTTCGGCGTGCTGCGTTGTGATGCCGGCTTCCGCCGCCCTCTCTGCTTTCTCCGCTCTGGCTACACGGCCTTCCCTCTTCTGTATGCCGCCGGCTTCACTGCCGATAACCGGTAATGCTCCGTAATCACCTATTTCTGCAAGGTAATCGTCTTCTGAAAGACGGTTCAGCCCGATCTTTTTATCTTCGATAATCTTGCCGTCGTGCATCGTAAGCTTGCGGGTCACATATGGCTCGGCCTGCTCATAGTTATGTGTAACAATGACAACGAGCTTGTCAGCCGATACTTTTGCCAGCGTCTCCATTACACTTTGGGCTGAAGCGCTGTCAAGATTACCGGTAGGCTCATCCGCAACGATAATCGGTGCGTTCTTCGCAAGCGCACGCGCAATCGCCACCCTCTGCTTCTGTCCGCCGGAAAGCCTTGAGACCTTTGTGCGGCGGTATTTGCTGAGTCCGACCAGCTCGATGAGCTCAAGGATCCTGGCCTTGCACTCTCTCCTCTTTTTGCCCGACAGAAGCATAACAGCTTCAATGTTCTGATAAACCGTGTAGCTGTTGATCAGGTTGAAATCCTGAAAAATATTACCTATATATGTCTTTCTGTATACTTCGTAGTCTTCTGTCCCGTATGCGGTGGTGTCTTCACCGCATACAAACATCTCACCCTCTTCATAGGTATCGAGTCCGCTTATAACATTGAGGAGCGTGGATTTTCCGCTTCCGCTCTCTCCGGTTATCGCTACGAACTCACCGATGTCGAGGTTGAGATCTATACGTGAAAAGCCCATGCTGACGGAATCTTCGCCGGCATAGTATTTCGAGACTTTTCTTAATTCAATCGTATGAGACAATTCTTTCCTCCCCACTATGACGTGCCTGGCACATCATATTCCCAAACAGTATACCATTTTGGGCCGTTTACAGCCTGAATCCTTACAGAATATACATATTGGGTCTTTTTTTGCGCCGCGCGGCCGGAGTCTATCCCGGGCGGATTTGCGGCGCAAAAAAACAGCGCAGAGTTGTCTCTGCGCCGCTTTATGTTCAGTTGATACAGATATTAAATCTTGCCGTCCGATCCGAGTACGTTTACGATCTTGTGAGCTACCATATCCTTTACAGCCTGTCTTGCCGGCTTCAGATACTGGCGAGGGTCGAAGTGATCAGGATGCTCTGCGAAGTACTTGCGGATGTTTCCTGTCATTGCGAGACGGATATCCGAGTCGATGTTGATCTTGCAGACTGCGGATTCTGCAGCCTTACGGAGCTGTGCTTCAGGAATACCTACAGCATCAGGCATGTTTCCGCCGTATGTATTTACCATCTTTACGAATTCCTGTGGAACCGATGAAGATCCGTGAAGAACGATCGGGAATCCAGGCAGTCTCTTTGTTACTTCTTCGAGTACGTCGAAACGCAGTGGAGGCGGTACGAGTATGCCTTCTTCGTTTCTTGTGCACTGTGCCGGTGTGAACTTGTATGCGCCGTGGGAAGTTCCGATTGCGATAGCCAGGGAATCGCAGCCTGTTCTGCTTACGAATTCTTCAACTTCTTCAGGTCTTGTATAACTCTCGTGTCCGGCTTCTACGACTACCTCGTCCTCTACTCCGGCGAGTGTTCCGAGCTCAGCCTCGACTACTACGCCATGAGCGTGAGCATAATCTACTACCTGCTTTGTTACAGCGATATTTTCCTCGAATGGCTTCGAAGACATATCGATCATTACCGAAGTGAATCCTCCGTCGATGCAGCTCTTGCAAAGCTCGAATGAATCACCATGGTCAAGGTGGAGTGCAATAGGGATCTCAGGGTTCTCGATGATAGCAGCCTCTACCAGCTTAACCAGATATGTGTGGTTAGCATAAGCGCGTGCGCCCTTCGAAACCTGCAGGATTACAGGGCTTCTGAGCTCGCCGGCAGCTTCTGTGATGCCCTGTACGATCTCCATATTGTTTACGTTGAAAGCTCCGATAGCATATCCGCCGTCATAAGCCTTCTTGAACATTTCGGTTGTTGTTACGAGTGGCATATGTGTACCTCCTTCTTCATAAATAACACACTTCTATTTTACCTTCTATTCCTTGTACATTCAACTACTAAAAGAGCCGGTCCAAAGACCGGCTCTGCCCTTTTATCTTGTAACTTTGACCTTGCGGCCCGCGTTTTTCTTCGTAAAGTATGGTTTATACTTTCTCACATATTTTTTGTTTGTCTTTTTACTTCCGACTTTAACTTTTATCTTCGTAACGGATGAGCCTTTAAGCGAGCCTTTGACAGACTTCTTCTTCAGTTTCTTGCTCTTTATTACAATGGTTTTCACCTTTGTTCCCTTCAGAGCTTTCTTACTGATCTTCTTTACCCCTTTACCCAGCACCAGTTCAGTTACATATTCGTTACGGCCTCCTGCAGCAGCTATTGCAGCCCTGATAGATGCAGCTGTCACCTTGCTTCCGCCGACTTTTACTGATTTGACCGCTCTTGCTTTTGCATCAGAATCATCCTGTACGGGTTTTTTTGCAACGACTCCGTATTTCGGCATTCCCCAGCCATAAAAACAGTCCCATCCCGCATCTCCATAGTCAACACATATTGCCCCAAGAGCCTTTACAGCCTCCCGATTGCCGGCGTTTTCATTATCCATTTTCACGAATGCACAGCATGTAGATATGTAAGGAGCTGCAAAGCTTGTACCTGAGCCATGATAATAGCCCGCGTTGCTGTTATATGATGCCAATATAAGGTTATCACCAGGTGCACAAAAGTTCAGCGAGTATCCGTAATTTGAAAAATCCGAACGCTTCCCGTATTTATCGATCGACCCCACAGCAAGTGTGTAGCTGCTTACTGCAGGATATGAATTCAAAGCTTCCATTTGTCCATTGTTATTTCCGGATGAAGCACAGATTATGGCTCCCTTTTCCGTTGCATATCTAAGTGAGTTCTCCATGTCTGCTATTGAAGACTTGACTAGCTCGGAATATTTAGCCGTGGCTAAATTCGGGGATGAAGACATTGACAGATTGATAACGTCCGCACCGTTATCTGCGGCATACCTGACCGCCTGCCCGACAGTTACAACGCTGATTTTACTTCCATCAGTATAGGTTTTGAGTATCATCAGCTCCACGTTGTCAGGTGCCGATTCGGATATTATCCCTGCTACAGAAGTACCATGGCCATCTTCATCGGCAATGCCGAGAGATGAACTTATGCAGTCCTTTGACTTCTGTGAGATTGCTCTCCCGTCGAAGATCTCATGTGAACTGTTTATGCCTGAATCAATGACCGCTATCGTGACCTTGCGGGCATTCTGCCCGTTCTTCTGAGTCTGGCGCGCTATTTCTTTGCCGATATTCATGAATTCCGCGCCCCAACCCACCGGCTTTGATACAGAATCCACCGTAAACAGAGGAATGTCAACAATAACGTTATCCTCACCATATTCCCTGCATAGACGGGCATATGCCCGCTTTGTTTCAGCGACAGATCCGAATCTGAGAAGTGTGTCACCCTGGTAGCTGACTCCTTCCACAGCCCCTTCCAGTGAATCGAGCTCTCTTTTCACCTTGAGACGGCAAGTGCTGAAGATCTCATCGTCCATCGCGGCAACGGGGTCCGCAGGATCCGTAGCCTCAATGTATTCTTCAAGATCCGATGCACGCAAAACATCTTCGTCCCCCGCGTCATCTGCAAACGACACCGCGGAGCACGGCAGGATCAGCGCAATAGTCAGTAATATGCAAAACAGCCTGTTGGTGATTTTACTGTTCACTCCCGTTTTCTCCTTTTGTCATTGCCTAATTATTCCACAACTCAGCTAAAGATGAAAGAGCCGGTCCGAAGACCGGCTCTCTTATTTTGCGTTATGCCGCGTTCCGGACAATTACTCTGCTGGTGCGTAGAAGTCTACGAACTTGACGAGCTTGTCGTAACGTGCCATTGCAGCTGCCTCGTTCTCCGCGAAGAGCTTCTCTGCTCTTTTCGGATTCTCTCTGGTCAGTCTGTTGTAACGTGCTTCGTTCTTCAGGAACTCCTGATATCCGCCTGCAGGTACCTTGCTGTCCAGTGTGAACGGGTTCTTGCCCTCAGCCTTAGCTGCAGGGTTGAATCTGAAGAGGTTCCAGTAACCGCACTCTACAGCCTTCTTCATTTCCATCTGGCAGTTAACCATGCCGCCCTTGATGGAGTGCATCTCGCATGGCGAGTAGCCGATGATGAGGGATGGGCCGTCGTAAGCGATAGCTTCGTTCATTGCCTTCAGAGTCTGGTTCATGTCAGCACCCATAGCTACCTGAGCTACGTATACATAACCGTAAGCCATAGCGATCTGAGACAGCGACTTCTTCTCGATTGCCTTACCTGCTGCAGCGAACTGTGCTACCTGACCAATGTTGGAAGCCTTGGAAGCCTGTCCGCCTGTGTTGGAGTAAACCTCAGTATCGAATACCATTACGTTTACGTTCTCGCCGCTTGCGAGTACGTGGTCGAGTCCGCCGTAACCGATATCGTAAGCCCATCCGTCTCCGCCGAAGATCCATACTGTCTTCTCGCCGAGGAGGTCTTTACGTGCTACGATGTCAGCTCCGATTCCTGCAGCTTCGAGTGCTGCAACGAGAGCCTCGCCTTTCTCCTTCGAACCATCGACACAGTCGAATGCTTCGATCCATGCATCAGCAGCAGCCTTTACCTCATCAGGTACGCCTGCAGCTACGAGCTCTTCAACGTCAGCCTTGATCTTAGCTCTGCGTGCCTTGATAGCCATTCTCATACCGAGACCGTGCTCAGCATTGTCTTCGAACAGCGAGTTGCACCATGCAGGTCCGTGACCTTCAGCGTTTGTTGTGTAAGGAGCTGTTGCGCCAGGGCCGCCCCAGATGGAGGAGCATCCTGTAGCGTTGGAGATAAATGTGTGATCTCCGCAAAGCTGTGTGATAAGTCTTGCATATGATGTCTCAGCACATCCTGCGCAGGAGCCCGAGAACTCGAGGAGAGGAGTCTTGAACTGCGACTTGATAACGTTGCTGTTGTCTGCGAATTCCTTCTTAACAGATACGCTCTTAACAGCATAGTCGAAGTTCTTCTGCTCTGGGAGCTGCTCCTCAAGCGGCTTCATTGTCAGCGACTTGGTTGGGCAGATTGTTACGCATACTCCGCATCCCATACAATCGAGCGGGGATACAGCGAGGCCATACTTATATGCGCCCTTGCTCAGCTTGTGATCAACAGCCTTGAATCCTTCCGGAGCAGCTGCCATCTCAGCTTCGTCGAGCAGATATGGTCTGATAGTAGCATGCGGGCATACAAATGCGCATCTGTTGCACTGTGCGCACTTTGTGGAATCCCACTCAGGAACCATAACCGCAACGCCTCTCTTCTCGTAAGCGGAAGCTCCGAGTTCCCACTCACCGTCAACGTGTGGCAGGAATGCGGATACTGGCAGGCTGTCTCCATCCATGTTGTCGATTGGCAGCAGGATGTTCTTGACCTGCTTAACGAGAGCTTCAGGTCCCTCAAGAGGAGCCTTCTCAGCGTCTGCAGCAGGGTTAGCCCACTCAGCAGGAACGTCGATCTTAACGAGAGCGTCAGCACCGGCGTCGATAGCCTTGTGGTTCATGTCTACGACATCCTGACCCTTCTTGAGGTAGGACTTTGTAGCAGCATCCTTCATGTACTTGATAGCATCTGCCTTTGGCAGTACCTCTGCGAGTGAGAAGAATGCGGACTGGAGTGTAGTATTTGTTCTCTTGCCCATTCCGATCTTAGCGCAGAGATCGATAGCGTCGATGATGTACAGCTGGATGTTGTTCTCAGCGATGTACTTCTTGGCAGCAGCGTCGAGGTGCTGTCCGACTTCTTCCGGCTTCCACTGGCAGTTGATGAGGAAGATTCCGCCCGGCTTAACATCCTGAACGATCTTGAATCCCTTATCAATGTAGGATGGGTTGTGGCATGCTACGAAGTCAGCCTTGTTGATGTAATATGAGCTCTTGATTGGCTTGTCACCGAATCTCAGGTGAGAAATTGTAACGCCGCCTGTCTTCTTGGAGTCATACTGGAAGTAAGCCTGAACGTACTTGTCTGTGTGGTCTCCGATGATCTTGATGGAGTTCTTGTTGGCTCCGACTGTTCCGTCGCCGCCGAGACCCCAGAACTTGCACTCGATAGTTCCC
>ONRQ01000044.1 GCA_900320285.1 uncultured Eubacteriales bacterium | reverse complement strand
GTACTTTCTGTTGAGTACTGATGTGATTGCTGCTGTAAGAGTTGTCTTACCGTGGTCAACGTGGCCGATCGTACCAATGTTGATATGCGGTTTGGTTCTCTCATACTTCTGCTTTGCCATTTAACTTCCTCCTTAAAAAATTAGAACGTTCTACCGGAGGAGCTTTGCCTCCGAAGGTCAAGGTTGTCTTCATAACGGCAACGCCGTGCAACCGCCGACAACCTTATTCTTAAAAGAATTAGGGACAAGCGTCCCTGTCCCTAAGCGGGTTTGCATGGAGCTGATGAGCAGACTCGAACTGCCGAAACCTCTTCCTTACCAAGGAAGTGCTCTACCTACTGAGCTACATCAGCACACACATGGGCATAAGGGATCTTCCCGTTGCGCGGGCCCCTTCTTGTGCCAAATGCGCATAGCAAAAACGATAGTACAACATCGGCCCCCCGATGTCAAGTTCGCAAAAGATTTTTAACCGAGTTCAGCACCTGTTTCGGGCAGGAACCCGCAAGCATCATCACCTCAGTCTCAAGAGTGCTGATGCGGCAGCCCATGTCCTCCATCATCTTTATCGAAAGATCATGTCCGTCCGTGTCAGCCGAGTCGCAGCAATCCTTCAGAACCACTACCTCGTAACCTCTTCTTAGGAAGCCCGGTACCGTCTGCAGCAGCTCCACATTAGTGGCAGCTCCCGCTATGAGCACTTTTCTGCAGTCGATCGCGCCGGCAAACTTCTCAAGATCCGGCGAAGTCCATACATCAGGATGGATGTGTCTGACTGTTTCTGCTTCGGAGGCATATTTTTTGATTTGAGGGAGTATATCTCCCATGTCGTAGGATTCTGCCAGGATTATCGGCAGATCCATTCTGCTTACAGCGCGGGTAAGCTTCTCCAGATTTCCTGTCAGCCTGTCCGCGTTCTTCAGGTGCACAGGCATCTTCTCCTGAGGATCTATGATAAGAGTCAGACAGTCAGCCGCCCGCGCAAGTCCCTTAAGGCGCATCAGTGCAACAGGGTCTGAAAGCGTAGTCGGTATCGGTGAGACAGCAACATAGCTTGCAGCGCACCAGTCGATATCATAGCGCATATTGTCGTCGAGATAGTCCGCTTCGCCTGTCATCTGATAATTGCCGTTCTTTTTCTTTTCAAAGAAGAACCGGATTCCGTAACCGCGCGGAGCTGTTTCCGCGACGCGCACTCCTTTTATATCCCACGAAGGAACGTCCGGTGCATTCACACTGAGGATGATTCCCGGATCTATCTGCATGGACATTTCCATCAGCTGAGGCAGCAGACCGATCAGATAATCGAAGTGTTCAGCACTCATCCCATCCTGTCCGCCCACGGAAAGCGCTATCGACCTTATGCCGTTTATTGCTCCTTCGCGCGCGCCTGCTACAGTCCCCGAGTAATATGCCGCAAGGCCGGTATTGAATCCCAGATTGATACCGCTGATGACAAAGTCCGGTTCAACGCCCTCTTCATCTCTCAGATAATCTATTGCCCACATAACGCAGTCAGCCGGCGTACCGTCGAGGACCCAGGCTGCCACAGCTCCCTTAACGTCGCGCTCCTGCGGAGTGACTTCACGCAAAAACGTTATGCTGTGACTCTTTCCGCTCTGCTGATCAGCCGGAGCTACAACATAAACATCTGCATGTTTCGACAATGCGTCTACAAGGATCCTGAGCCCGTGAGCATCTATTCCATCATCGTTTGTGACCAGTACTTTCGGCATCATGACTTCTTTCACCTGTTTATTCATTTCACCACCTCTAATTCTGCGCCTTCTGTTGTGCGTATATCGCCATTTGACAGCACAAACACGCCTTCTACGCCATCCTGTTTCTCTATGAATTCCATTCCCTCGTCAGCCCCTTTAATGAGACATATCGTGCTGAGAGCATCGATGTCTGCCGAGTGTCCCTTGTCTGCAATGAGCGTCACTGCATCAAGATCGGTATTCACCGGCCAGCCTGTCTCAGTATCGAGGATGTGATGGTATCTCTTTCCGTCCACTTCTATCTGGCGCTCATACACACCTGATGTAACGAGGGTCTTGTCTCTAGCGGCTATCTTTCCGATAATCTCTTTGCGGTCGCTGAATGGCGTCTCTACTCCGATGACAAAGTCATCCTCATCTGTCTTGCCTCCGACACAGATGACATTTCCGCCAAGGTTAATGACGGCTGAAATGACGCCCTTGCTCTCGAGGAGCTCAGTCATCCTGTCTCCTATCCAGCCTTTGGCGATGCCGCCGAGATCGAGTTTTGTTTCAGGATCGGTCAGCTTCACCCGGTTGCCTTCGATAGCGATATTCCGATAGTTGATATGGGTCACGGCTTCAGCAAGAGCCTCCGCATCAGGAATCCTGGCCTCACCCTCTGCCGCGTGGAAATCCCACTGCTCTGTTACGCCTCCGACCGTTATATCGAAACCGCCGTCAGACAAGTGCGAGTATTCCATGCCCTTCTGAATGAGCTCGCGAGTATCTTCGCTCACATCTACCCATTCGCCTCTGGCGCTGTTGAGTCTGCTGATGTCTGAATCCTTGCGGGTGCGGCTTATCTTTGATTCGAGCTCACTGCAAAGATCGAAGGCTTCGCTTATAGCGGCTTCAGCTTCCTCGCTCATATCCGCCGCATCCTTCACTTCTCCCTGCGCATCCGCCATGCGGTAGATGGAGATGCTGCAGACGGTATCCAGGTAGTATCCGTCCTCCATTACCGGCTCAGCTCCGGATGCGCCTGTTCCGCTGCAGCCTGCAAGAATAGTAAGCATCGCGATCAGCATGAGAATATTCAGTTTTTTCAGAACACGCTTCATCCGGGCGCTTATCCTTTCAACAGGTCCATGTTATACTATGTTCAATGAAACAGTTCATACGAAAGGCAGACATAATACTATTCATAGTGCTGGTCATCATCGGTCTGGCGGCTTCTGCCGCGCTCACTCTTTCGCATGGTGAGGCAGGAAGCGGCGCAAAGGTCATCATAGAGTCGGGCGGCGATCTCTACGCCAGATACCCTCTCGCTGAGGACCGCACTGTTGTGGTGCCTGCGCCTAAGCAGACAGCTGTTGATACTCCTGCAGGGAATCCGGATGACGCAGCTTCAGTGCAGTATGACTATTACAACGTGGTCGTCATCAGCGGAGGTACAGTGTCTGTTACCGAGGCCTCCTGCAAGAACCAGGTATGTGTAAAGCACGGTGCCATCTCGAGACCAGGTGAAAGCATCGTCTGCCTGCCGAACCGGCTTGTAGTCCGCATAGAGGACGGTTCAGAGGAAGGAGGCGGCTATGACTCAGTCACCTCGTAAAGCCTCGACGCGTAAATCTCTCAGCGCATCATTCGTCGCAAGAGTCGGCCTTATGGCGGCGCTGGCTCTCATCTTTTCGTATGTCGAAGCCATTATACCATATAATCCGGGCGTTCCCGGAATCAAACTTGGCATAGCCAATGTCGTTACCGTAGTGGCACTGTACAAGTTCGGGGCTAAGGACGCGGCAACAGTCAGCGTTATACGCGTGGTGCTCGCCGGCCTGCTGTTCAATGGCCTCTTCGGCATGCTCTACGCGCTCGCCGGAGCCGTCGTGAGCCTTGCCGGTATGATATTGCTCAAAAAAACCGGTCTCTTCTCAGTGACCGGTGTAAGTATGGCTGCGGGAGTTCTGCACAATCTCGGCCAGCTGCTCGTGGCTGCCGCCCTCATCGAGGATCTCCGCATATTCTTCTATTTCCCTGTTCTGATGTTCAGCGGGATCGCCGCAGGAATTCTAGTCGGTATCGCATCCGCTCTCGTTCTGAGGACTCTTCGCTGATCAGTCGTCATCATCACGATCGTTGTCATCGTCATCGTCGTGGTCATCGTGATCATTATCGTCATCATCGTCGTGGTCATCGCGATCATCGTTATCATCGTCATGATCGTCGTCGTCATCAGCTTCCTCATCCGCATCGTCATCGCCGTCATCGATATCTTTATCCGACTGTATTATCTCTCCTGTTGACGCTGCGATCTCATAATCGTATTCCTGACCGCCGTGTTTGAACTCCACTTCATATATGATGACCCCGTTTTCACAGTCCATTTCCACTTCGGTGCCACTGACCTGCGTGCTGTCCAGTCCTGCATGGCTGAGTGCTGCTTCAAGTGCGCTTTCGTATCCGATGTAGTCACCTGTGTAGGCTTCACCGTACATCATCTCTTCGGAGACCTTGCGCTCCTGTCCAAGGACTATCAGCTCCTGTGTGGACAGAGAAAGCAGTGCATCTTCTGTCATCCTTGTCCCGCCAGTATCAAGCAGCCTGCGTATGAGTCCCGCCTTGCCGGCAGAGATCCCGTTCTTTGACGCAAACGCCTTCAGCTCATCGTCTGCATCGACATACTGGCCCATAACAGCTGTCGAAACCGCTGAGCCATTTGCGTATGAATTGATGTAATCCGAAAGCTCAGTCTCGATTTCCTGGCCCTTTGCCGGGTCGCCGGAGCTGACCGACAGAAGTATGGAATTGGAGCGGTCATTCAGGTAGCCTTTCGTAAGCATCGAACCTACGATAGCATTGCACGCAGTCTTCACATCGCTGCCCTTCAGATCCATGCCGTCAAGAATGTCTTTGCCATCTTCATTTATCGCTGTTGCTCCTACCACTTTTTCCTTCCCGTTGATCGACAGCTCGATACTCGGATTGACATCGAGGTCTACGACCGCCAGGACCTTCTCATTCGCGTTTTTCCAAACCGTGAACCCGCCTATCACAAGTATGAATGCGGCCGCACAGCTGACCAGGGCCCTGAAGGTTTTGCTGCGTACAAATGATTTCTTATATCTGTCCTGCTCACCATCAGCAAGCTTTTCTCTCATTGACTGCTCAGGCTTTTCATTGAGATCCAGCTCCGCCATTAGCTCATCAAGCATGTCAGGGGCAGCTGCGTTAAGCGCAGAGGCAAGTCTTTTTTCGATTTCGTTATTATCGATCATCTCTGCACCCCCTTCGCTTCCATTTCTTTTCTCATTTTCTTTAACGCCCTGTTGTATTTTGACAGCACAGTACCTGTCGGGAGGTCAAGTATCTCCGCGATCTCTCGGTGTTTGAATCCGGTCATCGCATGTAAAACGACTATCTGCCTTTCCTCGGCGTCCAGTACGCTCATCGCCGCCTCAAGAACCATCCTATCGAGCATCGAATCATTTTCATTCAAAGCTCCGGCAAGGTCGTCATACTCTGACAGGTCCTCGCACACTTTTCCTGCACGGATCCTGTTGAGGCAGAGATTCCTTACGATGGTGAGTATCCATGCCATCGGATTGCCGGATGGCCTGTACGTGACCGCACTCGTATGGATCTTGATGAACGCGTCATGCATCACGTCCTCCGCATCGTGCTTGTTGCGGAGTATCGACATGGCGAATCCGTACACCACGCCTGATGTCTGCTGATACAGTTCACGGAAGGCGGCACCATCGTTCGAGGCCATCCTTATTATTAAGTTTTCATCCAGATGCAGTGTCGCCATTTTCCCTTTTCAATCCGTATCAGTAACCGTTAACTTTCCACTCGTATTCAATGATCTTCCCGGTAGGAGCAAGCACCTCACAGTCATAAACACGATCGCCATTTGTGAACTTTACATCGTATGTGCCTTTTCTGTCATCATATTCATAGGTGCATGTACCCTTGCTGATTATCTTATAGCTTATACCTGAGAATTTGGCAACTTTCTTCCTTGCCGCCTTCTTTCCTATCTTCTTGTGCGAGGAATTTTTCTTATACCTGTATTCAATGGATTTCTTAACTATCGTGCCTGTGTCTGCAGTTATCTCGTAGCTGTATTCCTTACCGTTGGATTTTTTCGTGAACTCCACTTCGTACACAGCTTTGCCGTCATCATTGTCGTAATCCACCTCGATATGCTTTACCTTGGATTTTTTGAGCTTGGCATTTTTGAGAGCCGTCTTCAGTGCCGCATCATTGCTGCTTATGGCACCTGCGAATACGGATACGCTCATCGTCATAAGCAAAGCGAGAGCGGTAAATAATGCCAGTATGATGTTTCTGCTTTTCTTCATGGCGGAACTCCTTTCCTTTTACTGCGACCGTGTCCGGTCACTTTTTTTTGTATTAAAAAACTGCCTTCACTATGTATACACATGAGGCAGTCTTTTTATTGCATCGTTTTTGGATTTTTTCGATTATTCTTCAGCTTCCGTATATGTGCCTCTGATAGCCGGCTCTCCATTATATTCATGCACAATTATAAGCTGGTCACCGTCTATAGCGCCTATCACAGGGACTTCATCATACATCATAGTGACCCCTCCCTCTTCAGCATTAAATACGTACACGCCGCTTTTAGTCACTGTCTCATAGTTGCTGTCATTCATCATGTCTTCATAGGACGGGTAATCCCTGTAGATATACTCACAGCTGTAGTCATCGTGAAAAACATATTTTTCCGCTCCCGGTACAAAGTCAGAAGGAGTCCATTCTCCTGTGCCGGCATCAATATACTCAAGGTCCGACAACAGATATGTTTTATCGAGCGTATCAGATGATTCGCTTTCAGGCTCGCCCTCATCAACTACGACTTCCTCCGGCGGTGACTGTTCTTCTATGTCCGTCTCCTGATTTTTCGTGCCGCATCCGGCAAGCAGCATAACTGCGGCTATAGCAATCAAAAGAACGCTGATTGCTTTTCTCATATTCTTTTTCATATTGATTCCCCTCTCCATACAGTCATTGTTATTCATGACTTCCTCCTTTCTATCTTAACTCAAATTTAGCATATGAAAACTGTAATTTTGTTTTCCGGATCCCAGACCGGGAAAAACGGGCAAATAAAAAAACCGGCAGTTGCTGCCGGTTATGGATTCTTCTCCTATAGATTCTTATTCATTTGGTACTGCTCTTTACATTTTGCCGCAAGCGCAATGGCCAGTATGAGCAGCGCAATTGCCGGATACGCGATAAGCAGTCTGTTGGTGGTACCGTAAATGTCGAGCACTCCCTTAAGCAGGCTCCCGGCCGTCAGCGTCGCAATGATGGCGAGCTGTGTGTCCTTTGCATCAAAGAGCTTCGCAAAGCCTGTCTGTGTTTTACTTTCTGTGTATTCCTCCGGTTCATCCGCGCTGCTCTCTGTATCAGCATCCGCTCTTCTCATGGCCGCGATCAGATGCGGCAGCGCTCCGCCAAGCAAAGGTATCATAAAAGCGTATGTCATGAAGTATGAATAGACACCGTGGCTGAACAGTCCGTAGACCGCTGCCGCTGCAGCGATCACTATGGAAGCTGCCAGATATTTCATTCCTGTCTTAATAGCCGATGTATACAATGTCGCTCACCTTCCTTTCACTTCCGCTTCCGTTGCCTATGCCGCCTCCGGTCGGAGTATTGACAATGTTTCCCTTGAATACCATGGTTGATGATCCGCCGCCATCGAGGTTGTAGGCTGTCTCCGCCCCTAAGTTTTCCATGAACTCAGCGAGCTGCAGCAGTGAAAGCCCTTCGCTTTCATCCGTCCTGCCATCAGACACCACGAAGACATATGTCCCGTCGGACTTGATACCGATCGCCGTACGCGGATTGCTTGCCATCGCGCGTCCGACTTCATCATCCGAGTCTACTGAGACCTTTCCGTTCTCTACCAGAGCCGGTCCGAATGACAGCGTCTGTACCGCGCCTTTTGCGATCAGATCCTCAGCCGTCACCTCGCTTTCGTTGATGATCTCAAAAGATCCGTCTTTATATATCACCAGGTCCTCACTTCCGCTGGACGCGGTGCTCCTGTAGAGCTTTCCATTCCTGATGACATAGCCCTTCTCCTGCGCTCCGTAGTAATCGCCGTTTATCGCCAGGATGGCATCCACGCTTTCAGCAATGTCCGATGTAGTCGCCGTGACGTTCCTGCCATATGAGCCCTGCGCGAATGCTGTCTTAAGGTAGTCAGCCGAATCAGCTTCTACCTCAGCGACATGTACCGCCGTGCCGCTTACTGTGTATTCCTTCAGTTTGATCGAAAGCTTGTCATCACTATAGGTGTCGGAAGTGCCCGCACTGCTTATGCCGGAATTTGTCGAAGATGACGAGCTGTCAGAGCTGTTTTCGGAAGATCCGCTGTCCGCTGAGCCATCTGATGAACTTCCGAAACCGTTCTTCGGCTTACCGTGCTTGCCGCCGGGGCCCTTTCCCCCTGACGGTGGAGCTCCGTGACCGTTGCCGTTTTTACCGCCCGGCCCATGGTCCTTGCTGCTGTCGGCATCATCTGAATCGCTGTCCGCTGATATATCCTTGCTGCTGTCTTCGGCCTTTTCTCCGGATCCATTATTATCTTCGATCTGAAGAGCCGCTTCACTTCCGTCGCCCGAAGCTTCACCGTAGACCCTTTTTATAACGAAAGTATCCATAACGACGTATGTCGTAAACACTGTCAGCACAAGCATGTATGCAAGAAGCGCTTTGTGTTTTTTCATCATTACCATTGCCCCCTTTCCGAGGAACAGACTTTACGTCTGCTTACCTCTCCTGTGTGCCAAGTTTCGGAGTTTTATCCGTATCAGCATCGTCGCTCTCTTCCCTGAAAAAGATCACGTACTTCTGTACCGTCCAGCTGATCGCAAAGAATATGACTTCCGTGATCAGCTTTGCTGCGAATCTGTTTATTCCGAGGGTGCCCGCAAGCATGCTGAGCACGATCGTATTGCCCGCGAGTATGAATCCTGCCAGCAGGATGTACTGCGCCGCTGACTTCGCGAACCCGGTCCTGCTTTTGAAGACCAGCCTTTTGTTCATGGTGTAGTTGGCCGTTCCGCTCACAAGTCTCGCCCCAATATTGGATATGACCAGACTGTTGGCAATGCCCGCAGCTCCTGTAACTGCCAGAAGCAGCGCGTACATGCCGTAATCGATGGCAAAGCTCGCAAGCGACGAAGCCGAGAACTTCAGTATCTCCTTATACACTCTGAATGAATCGCTTAATGTCCTGAAGTGCGACCCTCTGTTGTTGTCTTCGTAGACCGTCTCTATTCTCTCTTCAATAATAGGCACTCCCTCAGAAGCAAGCTGCATGAGCATGTTGATCTCGTACTCGTAGCGGTCGCCTTCGATCTCCAGAAGCCTTGGGATAAGACCGCGGTGAAAAGCCCTGAGTCCGGTCTGTGTATCGTGAACACGTAAGCCCGTTGCAGCGCTGTACACATGTCTTGTCACAGTGTTTCCGAATCTGCTCCTTGCAGGGATGTCTTTATCCAGAGCCCTGCTGCCGAGCACCAGCGCGTCACGCCTCTGAGAGGATATCTCTGCTACCCTGCGGACATCGTCAGGAAGATGCTGCCCGTCCGCGTCCACGGTCACGATGACTGCGTCCCTGCCCGAGACCACCTCTGTCCCTGCAGGAGTCAGGACCGATTCCGTGTAAGCCATGTATTTATTGATGTAGTTCAGTCCGGTCTTAAGAGCCGCTCCTTTTCCGCGGTTCTTTGCATGTGTAAGAACGGTTGCCTTCTGTGCCAGCTCTTCGAAAAGCGCCCTGTAATCAGGTCCGCTGCCGTCATCGACCACGACTACATCGAATCCTCTTTTTTTCAGATCGTCAGTCAGACCGGCCAGCCTCTGCTCCGGCTCATAAGCCGGAATAAGCGCTATATATCTGTTTCTCATAGTCTGTCTCCTCTCCTTGCGGAAATAAGTCCCTTCTCCGAATTACTCCCCTTTATTACGCTGCTTCACCATCTGTAAGCTGAGTAGCTCCGGTCACATCATCCGGTCTTTCTCCCGGCCCGTGACCGCCGGATTTTCCTCCGTCTCCGTGGCCCTTGTGCATGCCTCCGTTCATATCGCCGTTCATATCTCCCTGCATGCCGCTGTTGGCGTCATCGTTCATTCCGCCTCGGGGACCGCCTCCGCCGAAGCTTCCCTTCATGCCGCCGTTCAGCGTGCTGTAGAGGTTGTCTGTCAGGGTGATACTCTCGCTGTAGCTTCCGGCTGTCAGTGTATATGTCTCTCCCTTTGTCATGTCCTGCGTGCTAACGTAGACTACCGAGTAGTCCAGCTCAGGAGTGGTTTCAGCGATAACATCACCATTGCTGTTTGTAAGTGTCATGGTGGTTCCGGCCGACTGATCGCCTACGCTTACGGCGATGAGACCCTGCTCAGCGCTTGTGAAGCTTTCTGCCATTCCGGCTCCGCCGGTACCGATAAATGTTCCGCCTGTTACTGTGCCTGTGGAGTTGAAGTCAAGGACAGACGTGTCACCCTGCGCCGGGCCTTCAACTACTGTGTATCCGCCCGAGATCTCGACCGAACCGTTGGAGTCGATTCCGTCTCCTCCGGCAGTGATGTGTACCGAGCCTCCGCTTATTGCGATGCTTCCGTTCGTACCGCCGTCGTTCATGCCGCCGCGGGATCCTCCGCCCCAGTCATCGCTGCCGAACGTCTGACTGCCGCTTGAAGCGTTTCCGCCTGCAGCATTAAGTCCATCGTCGCTGGCTGTCAGAGTGGTACTGCCGCCGCTGATGCTGATCGACAGTCCCTCGATGCCCTCATAGGATTCGTTGATCACAATGGTGCCTCCTTCGATGTTGACTGCTGCGTCAGCGTGGATGCCATCATCACCTGATGTAACAGTCAGGCTGCCGTCTGCTATATAGAAGAAGCTGTCGGATTCGGTGCCATTCTCTACATCTGCGTCATCAGAAACATGGATACCGTCCTTGTCGCTGCCCGATGTGACCGTTACATCAGACTCCGCGAGTCTTACGCTGTCGTTTGCCTGCACTCCGTGCTTTGCCGCAGTGATGGTGTATGTGCCTCCGCCGAACTTCACATCGTCCTTGCCGACAACTCCATGACCTGCTGGCGAATCTATGGTGAGGCTGCCGCTTCCGTTGAACGTGATGTCGTCCTTTGCGAACACAGCGCCGTCGATATTGGTATCGCCGTCAGCAGTGAAGCTTCCGCCGTTGGCGAGAGTGTTTGACGTTCCTTTATCGGAAGTAATGAACACCTTGTCAGCCGATTTGACGTAGACAGCTGCCGAATCACTGCTTGTGATTGATGCGTCTTTGAGCACGATCTGCACCTTGGCCGCGTCGTCTGCTTCGACTATGATCTGGCCATCCGAAAGGGTACCGCTTACTATGTAGATGCCCTCTTCAGTTATTTTGATCGTGCTGCCGTTTATCGTGACACCGGATGAAGCCGATGTCTTTGCGGAACTTCCGCTGAGTGTGATAGTCTCCGCCTTGCTCTCATCGTAGTCATCGGCCAGATCCCTGTCGGTAAACATCTCGGACTTGCTGACCGCGTTGTCAGCAGCCTCTGTTGATTCTGCCGTAACAGCGGAGCCGTTAGTATTCGCTTCTGCGCTGCTTCCGCACGATGTGAGTGTCAGCGACAGAGCGAGTATCAGCGCCAGTATCACTGCCATTGCTTTTGCGGTGATGCGCTTCTTCACCCCGGCATCCTTATATGTCTTGCTTTTATATCCATTATCATTGTTCATGTCTGTATCCTCCTGAAGACATCACTATGTCTGAGATTTTTCCTTAGGCTTCATCCGGATGCTTTTAAAGTTCTGTTGCCGTGGTCACCTGTCTTGAAACGTTGATCTCGAGATTTCCGTTGCGGCAGCGAAGTTTGTCAATGAGTTCTTTCTCTTTGTCCGGATCTTTCAGAGTTACATCATATGTAAGCCTGAACATGCTTCCCATATTTGTAGTCCTTACATTTACCAGCTCGCATGAGCTCGTATACTCCTCGAATAGGTCATCGAAGACTCCCGTGTAATCGAGGTCCTCAGGTATAGTGATCCTGAAGCTCTTGTATCTGTCTGCATTCTTTTTTGTTCCGAAGTCGAATTTGCCGGAAAGCAGTATCACCAGTGCCAGGACTGCGGTGAATGCCGTAGCGAGTCCCAGATAGCCCATGCCTGTCGCCAGACCGGTCGCCATAGCAAGAAATATCGCGCAGATCTCCTTGGCTGTTCCCGGAACGGAACGGAATCTTACGAGGCTGAATGCTCCCGCTACCGCGATACCCGCGCCAATGCTTCCGTTAACCATCGCGATGATCACACATATGATGGCCGGCAGCATCGCCAGCGTTACCACGAAGCTTTTGGTGTAGCGCGTGTTGTACATGTATGCCGCGGCTATGAGTATTCCCAGGAGCAGCGATACTCCGAATGCTGCCCCGAACTGAGCCGCGCTTATTGTTGTAGTTGTTGTTGATTCATATATGCTAGACAGTAATTCCGTCATTGCTCCCTCCTCATGTTCGTTTTTATGCTTTGCGGGTTTGTACGTTGGGTCTTCCCCGCTTTTTCTCTTGTTTACACCCGCATAATAACGGTCCAAGCTTAAATGAAACTAAAGCTCAGCAAATTTTTCTGCTATTCCTGTTGTTGTTGAAAACGAAAAGGACCGCGCACACGGCGCGGTCCCTTTCACGGGTTTTGGAAGATGTATGAAAATTATATGAGGAGTTATATGAAAAAAATGTTTTTTTACTGTAATGCTGTACCAGTTACCGGAATGATGCCGGTTTCCATCTGACCGCAGCATTCCCTGCCTGGTTTATGTACTGTCCGGCGGATCTGGCTGCCGCATGTCTTTCGTAGCCGGCAGCCGCAATCGCATGCGCGCGCTCTTCCGGTGTCTCTTCCATGTAGCAGCAGTATGCTGTGCCGTACTTTGAAAATGATGTTTTGTAAAGGTGCTCCTTCGAAAGTACTTCTGTCATCCATAACGGGATTGCTCCTGGGCATTTAAGCTCCATCAGGAACATGCCGTCTTCCAGCATGTCTGTTCCGTATGCTTCCGACCTGAGCGTCAAATCGCTTTCCCTGCAGCGGATGTTGCTGTCGAAAGTAACTCTGAATTCTGTTCCCCCGTCAGCCGCATGTGCGCCGCTCCTCATCCTGTAAGCCTCGCGGTCATAGGATAGATAGAGTACAGGCTTAAGTCCGCTGTACAGGCTTTTGAAGTATTCGATCTCGCTTGTGACCTGTGGTGACTCCGCAGCCAGGCTGCACATGACCGCAGGATCATGCGTGCCGGCCATCCACTGCATTGCGTCCGCCTCACGCAGCCCGACACGCCTTTTATATACAACGCCGTCGAACTTGCGCTTCAGCTCAACAAAGACAGTGCTGTCCGCATCCGCCTTTGAATAGCTTCTTACGCGGAGCTTTTCCTTGAAGTCCGGCTTGGCAATGGAATGTCTGGCAAGCACATAATCGTCAGTGTCGAAGTAGATATTCCTGACTGTCGACCTGCCGAACCGGTCCATTTCCATATAAGGCTCCATGGCCTTAAGAATGCGGGCTTTCTGCTCAGCCGTGACCATATATTTGATTTCGTATCTTTTGAAAACTGCCTGATATCCCATGGCATCGCCCCCTTACAGTCCAAAGAATACCAGTCGAAACTTAAACTAAACTTAAGTCTTGAACGTTCCCGCCACCTACGCATGAATGCTTAGAGGTGGGGGATTCCTGCTTCACAGAGAACTGCGCCTTGTCCTAAGATTCAGCGTCTTACACTCT
>ONRQ01000030.1 GCA_900320285.1 uncultured Eubacteriales bacterium | reverse complement strand
CGAAGGGTGTGTAGCGAGAGCACGCGCGATTTCAAGATGCCTCTGTTTTCCGTAAGGCAATGATGTCGAAAGATCGTCCCTGTTCTCATATAGGTCGACCTTGCGGAGCAGCTCTTCGGCTTCAGCTCTCATAGCAGCTTCTTCAGTGCGCGCTTTCTTGCTCCTGAAGGTTGCTCCAAACACAGACTCGGTCTGGTTCATATGCATGGCGACCATGACGTTTTCCATAACAGTCATGCCCTTGAAAAGCCTGATGTTCTGGAACGTACGCGCCACGCCCAGCTTGGTTACTTTATCAGGAAGCATCGTGATGGCCTTTGTGTATTTGCCCGCGTTGCGTCCTTTGTAAGCTTCTTTCATCTTACCCTGCGGATGATTTTCTATTACGACTTTACCGTTGATCTCAACGGATCCGTTCGTAGGCTCATATACGCCTGTGATGCAGTTAAATGCGGTAGTCTTGCCTGCGCCGTTAGGCCCTATAAGTCCGACGATCTCATTCTTGTGTACGTCCAGATTGAGATTGTCGACAGCGACGACTCCGCCGAACTGCATGGTGATATCGGAGAGCCTGAGTACTACTTCTCTGTTGTCCATCATTTGCCCTCCTTATCGAATACCATTACAGTGTCAGATACTTCAAGCGGTGTGAAAAGAGCTTCGCCGGAAGCCATTCTTGCTTCGTTGGACGCTTTTGCTTCTTTTGCTCTGTTCTTTGCAGCAGCTTTAGCCGCCCTTGCATCACGCCTTGCAGCAGCCTTAGCCTTGCGCCTTGCAGGCCATGCCTTTATATTTGCAGGCAGGTTTTTCAGTCCTGACAGGAATTTTTCCCAGCTGAATTCCTTGTCTCCCATGATGCCGCGGGAGTAGAAGAGTACGATCAGCATGATAAGTACAGCGAATACTACCTTACGGAAGCCAGGCCTCATGAATGAAGCCGAAATGCCCAGCCATCTTCCTGCGTCGAGACCTCTTAACCACCATTCCGATGCGGCTGTGAACAGGAACGCGCCTATGATTGAACCTGTGATCGATCCGATTCCGCCGATAACTACAATGAGAAGTATCTCATAAGTCATTACTGTGTTGAACGGGGTCGCATTGATGGTTGTCTGGAACATCGCCAGAAGCGCGCCGCTTATGCCTGCAAAGAAGGAAGATATTACAAACGATATCTCCTTATGCTTGAAGAGGTTGATTCCCATGGCTTCTGCGGCTATCTCATCATCACGGATGGCGCGGAATGCGCGTCCGTATGTTGAGTTGATCAGAAGAAGAATTATCGTTATGCATATGCCTGAGATAAGTACAGGGAATATAGCATTGCCGTATGTTGTGTACTTGCGCAGAACATTCGATCCGTTTGTGACAGGACCGAGAGTGTTCCACTGGAAGAACGCCCTGAGGATCTCAGCGAAGCCGAGTGTAGCGATCGCGAGATAGTCGGACTTGAGTCGCAGCACCGGGATACCGATGAGGAATGCTATGACGGCAACCAGGAGTCCCGCGCCAAGCATAGGAATCAGCATGCCCAGATAGTGACCGAATACTCCGAGGCTTCCCTCCAGAGCCTCTACGATCGACCATTTGATAGCGCCGCCTTCAAAGTACTGATATACAGCGTCATGAGATGCTGCAGGAATAGTGAATATTGCGTATGTGTATGCGCCTATCAGCATGAAGCCCGCCTGACCGAGGGAGAAGAGTCCCGTGAATCCGTTCAGCAGGTTCATGGATGCTGCAACCAGCGCGTATATGGATCCTTTTTCAATAACGGTGATCAGCATCTTCCAGGATGATCCCGGAGATATCATGATGTCTCCGAAATATACAAATACAAGGAAGAGCGCGATAGCCGCTACGGAGAGAGCCGATTTGGTTTTCTTGTTCAGTGTTGTTTCCATGGCGCCCTCCTATACCTTATCGATATTCTTTTCTCCGAAGAGTCCCGTAGGCTTGACCATGAGGATCACGATCAGGAGAACGAATGTGAAAGCGTCAGAGAATGTAGTCCAGCCTGCACCTTTGATGAGGTTCTCACAGATACCTATTACAAAGGCTCCGACTACAGCGCCAGGTACAGAACCGATTCCGCCGAATACTGCAGCTACAAAGGCCTTGAGGCCCGGCATGGCTCCCGACATAGGGTTGATACCTGTGTAGTTGGAGAAGTAGAGGACTGAGCCGATAGCAGCAAGTCCGCAGCCTATCACGAATGTGACTGTGATTACTCTGTTGATGTCAATACCCATGAGAGAGCTGGTCTCGAAGTCACGCGATACTGCACGCATCGCCATTCCGATCTTCGTGTGCTTGATGAGCATGACAAGCAGGAATACGAGGACTATTGTCAGAACAGGGGTAATGACAGTGACCATCTTTGTGGTTGCAGAGCCGATCTTTACAGTCTTCTGCAGGAAGCCGATCTCAGGATATGTCTTTGTGAGACCTCCGGTTATATAGAGCGCGAAGTTCTGCAGGAGGTATGATACACCGATCGCGGAGATCATGATGGACATACGCGGTGCTGAACGCAGTGGCCGGTATGCGACTTTTTCTATCGTAGTACCGAGGACTATCGCAAAGATTATTACCAGTATGACCGACAACCAGAGAGGCAGTACGGTTATAAGGTATACCATGATAAGTCCCGACCACATGAATACGTCACCATGTGCGAAGTTGATGAGCCTGAGGATACCGTATACCATCGTATATCCTATGGCTATCAGCGCATATTGGCCGCCGACCGCAATGCCGGCGAGTATGTAAGGTAACCAGGTTTGTAACATTTTTTGTCCCTTTTTCTAAAAATTGCGGGAAGCCTCGCGGCCTCCCGCTTTTCAACTTAATACATGGAAGGGAAATAGTCTGTAAGACTGTCCCTTGCTTATGACTGGATTATTCTGCAGCCTGAGTCTTTACGAATTCCCATGCTCCTGTCTCTGTGTTGCATCTCTTTACGAATGCTTCAGTCTTGTTGGCGTCGCCTGTTTCGTTGAACGAAACATCTCCGCATACCAGACCGCTTACCTGCAGGGAAGGAAGTGCAGCGAGGATGTCAGCCGGATCAGTCGAGCCTGCAGCCTTCATTGCCTCGAGTGCTACGAAGTATGCGTCATAGCCCATTGCTGTTACAGCTGCGAGGTCTGTATTGCCGCCGTTGTTTGTCATGGCTGTTGAATCTTCTTCCATCCATGCCTTGATGCCTTCGTCGAATTCAGGGTTTCCACCTTCCTGATAGAAGGTTGTAACAGTGATGTCAACGTTCTTTCCCTTGGCAGCATCTGTAATAACGTTTGAATCCCATGTGTCGCCTGCGAGGATAGGCATTCCGAGTGCCTGAGCCTCAGCCTGGTCGATGATGAGTGCAGCAGCCTCTGTGGATACAGGTGCGAAGAATACATCGCAGCCTTTGTTCTTTGCGTTTGCTACATAGGATGTGAAGTCAGAGTTCTTGTCAGGGAACTGTTCTTCAACTACTTCTCCGCCGAGTCCCTTGAAGGCCTCTACGAAGTAGTTTACAAGTCCTACGGAGTAGTCATCGCCCAGCTTGGAGAGGCAGTAAGCCTTCTTGCAGCCGCTGTCCCATGCATAGTTAGCGAGTACTGTGCCCTGGAATGGATCCAGGAAGCAGATTCTGAAGTACTGCTCACAGTCAGCTGTTACCTGAGGGTTAGTGCATGTTACGCCGATTGCAGGCATGCCTGCGTCAGCGAATACGTCAGCAGCAGCGATCGATACGCCTGAGCCATATGATCCGAGTACGATCGATACGTTCTGGGATACGAGGTTCTGAGCTGCTGTTACAGCCTTGGAGTTGTCGGACTCATTATCTACGATAGCGAGTTCTACATTGTACTCTTTGTCGCCGATTGTGACAGTAGGAGCCATCTTATTAGCATACTGGATGCCGAGAGTCTCCTGCTTTCCGCCTGCGCCGTTATCTCCCGAAGCAGGTTCAAATACGCCGATCTTGATGGTGTCTCCGCCGGAGCTTGAACCACCGCCGCCTCCGCAGCCTGCGAGTGCCAGCATCGCAAGCACGAGAGAAAGTGCCAATACCAGAATTTTCTTCATATTAGATTCCTCCATCTAAACATTTCCAGGCAATATTGAACGGTCAAAAAACCATACAATATAATGTATAAAGTTATCTAAAATTTTACACTATTTATTTATGAATTCAATACTCGCGGAAAAAAGGAAAAAGAAAAAGCGGCGTAATTCCGCCGCTCGCGCACATTGATTGTTAACCGTCCGTGTACTGCGGACGGTGTTTATGAATCCCGCACATTTGTATTCTTATCTTAGTATTCCAGATCGGACATGAGATCCTTGTCTTTGCCGCCTTTTATATACGCCTCGATTATGTCTACCGCACCCTCAACGCCTGCACGGCTCGTGTTGATCAGAAGATCGTATTCATCGCGGCCGCCCCATTTGTTATCGGTATAAAACTCATAGTATCTGCGGCGCTGTTTGTCGATCTGCTTTACCTGCTTTTCGACGGTCTGAAGATCGAAGAGGTTTTCAGGCTCGGCTGTGTTGTGGATCTGGAGTTTTCTTCTGACTCTTTCCTCAAACGGCGCAAAGAGGAATATGCTGACATGACGCTCTTCGGAGAGGATATAGTCAGCGGCGCGTCCTACTATGACACAGCTGCCTTCAGACGCGATCTCACGGATTATGTTGAATTCTTCTTCCTGTACTTTGGCGAAAGGTGAAGTCTGGAAAGTTTCGAAGCCTGAGAACATATTGTTGAACGAAAAGTCAGGAGCTTTCTCATCATTTTCGCGTATATATTCCGTGTTATATCCTGTGCTCTTTGCGGCCCGGGCGATGATCTCTTCGTCATAGAAAGGGACTCCGAGCCTTTCTGCCAAACGCTTTGCAACTTCATGACCGCCGCTTCCGAATTCTCTGTCTATAGTTACGATGACCTTGTCATTCATGTCGGTACTCCTTATCTCGGTTATGCCTTAATTGTATCATGTGATCTCAGTTTTGAGAGGAAATTTCTTTGATGAAAGCATCCATGTCAGCTGTAGAAGGGAAGATGGCCCTCGCGTTGTCGTCGCGGCCGCCGCCTTTCCCGCTGAACTTTTTCACATTGTCCTTTACTATAGTTCCGCATTTACGTTCCTCCGAGGAGGACAGAAGCAGGCAGGTATGTGATTCCGGCTGCCTCATGATCAGGAAAAGACCGGATACCTCGTTTATGACCGAAAAGCCAAGTTTCAGCAGATCGTCAGCGTTAAGCACATCTGAACTGTATACGTACCCGGCAGCCCCGGCACTGCCGGCTGCCGCGAGGATCTTTTCTTTTTCCGCATCCTTTATATATGCTGTCATTCCCGCAAGTCTTGCTTTCAGGGCAGAGATGCTTTCTGCTTCAGCATCGAGTCTGCCTGCAAGATCGGCAGGGGAGCAGGAGTAACGCCGCACGGCATCTGCCAGCATCCTTGAGTCTGCGCTGAGCTTATCAAAAGCTGCTTTTCCGCAGTCGAAATAAATGCGGTTCATGCCTTTATTAGGCTCGCGCTTATAGATCGCAAGCAGTCCTACTTCGGAAGACCTTGCAGGGTGGGTACCGCAGCAGGCGATGCAGTCATACGGATCTTCAGGATCGCCTACTGTAACTACAGACACTTTGCCGTCATGCGGCACCTGCTTGCGCACAGGAAGCGCGAGTGAGGACTCGTAATCATCGAACCAGGTCACTATCACCGGAAGATCTGCCCAGATCGCCTCATTCACTGTGCGTTCCGCGAGATCAAGCTCTTCGTCCGTGAGCATGCGCCCGCCGAGATCGATGTCGATCGTTATGTATTCGTCACCCATGTGAAAGCCTTTGTTGACTCCGCCAAACAGAGTATCCATGGTGCCGCTGAGCATGTGCTCGCCGCAGTGGCGCTGCATGTTTCTGAAGCGGAGGTCGCGGTCAATGCAGAGTGTAATACTGTCGCCTATATTGAAAGTGCCCGCAGGGGCATCAGTTGTGTGCCATACATCGCCTACGAGAGACTCGTCGAAGGCACGGGTCACCGCGAAGACCTGTTCCGTTC
Organism: uncultured Eubacteriales bacterium; assembly: GCA_900320285.1. Lineage (GTDB taxonomy): Bacteria > Bacillota > Clostridia > Peptostreptococcales > Anaerovoracaceae > Crickella. The sequence continues at coordinate 16,681 of ONRQ01000030.1, read as the reverse complement.
CGTTAAGGGTTACACTTCCGGTGTCGGAAGGCTGTCCTCCGCCCTCAGGGTAGAATACCGATGTATCGCAGGCGATCACATCCATGCCGTTTTTCTCACGTATGGCAGTGACAACAGCCTCGTTTTCGATAGCATAGGGATCTGTCCGGTATACTCTTTTTGTGGCCATATTAAATCCTTTCCGATGTTTCACGCGTTTCACAAAATCGAACAAAACCGCGTGTCATAAAATTTCAAAAATATGTGGATAAATCCTGTTGACACAAAGGAAAAATCGTTACAAACGTTGAAATTTCAACGAAACAGCACTTAGAGTTTTCCACATGCATAAGTGGAAAAGATTGTATACGATTTTTCAAAACTTTGTGGAAAAGTCGCAAACCTTGCAAATTAAGAGCTTTCCTGTTTTGTTGAAAAAGATATTGCAAAAAAACGAACAAAATGTGAAGATGCGTTTTTTTGTATTTAATAAAAACCTGATCAGTCACTTTCCGGCTCGACCAGATCATCGAACATCATACCGGCTGCTCCGCACAGTGTCTGGAAGACAGGAGTGTCCAGACGGAACCTCCCTTTAGTGCTTATGAACGGTGAATACATCGAAAAAATGGTGGCGTCATCGAGCATGGATATGTATCTGAGCTCATTGCTCATGAGTACGAGCTCGCCGGCTATGGAAAGGAGAGCAAAGCCGTACACATCATCGTTTAACCTGTATGACGATGTGTCAACATGCGAATTGTCTCCCTTGTACGCTGTATAGAGCCATCCGTTCGGCACTGCCATCTGGGTGGAATTTGCGAACAGACTGACATACTTAGGATCAAAACCCCTCAGCATCTCGTCTTTACAGTCGAAGACTGTCAGAAACTCCGGCCTGCTGATCTGAATGGCCGCCTCATAATCCGAAAGCTTAATAACAGAACCGACCTTTATGTCTGTGACAAGAGGATTCTTTGCCCGGTAGTTTCCGTTCAGCCAGATGACAAGAGTGTAATGGTAGTATGCATCTCTCGCAAGAGTCGTTAAGCGGCAGCGGAACGGGAAGGAGAATTTGTCTGCCGGAGCATCCTTGCTGCGGTCGCTCCTCTCGATGTCGCATTTGATCAGTGTCTGTATGCCCGGACCGGTAAGCTCGCAGTCGCGTAGATCATCATCACTCATGGCTGAAAGATATGACGCAGCTGCGAAGTCGCTGTCGACAAGCCTCATGATAAAATAGTTGATAGTTTCGTAAGCCGACAGCTTAAGCGGAGATGCAGTCTCTATTGCATCTCTGGTGCTGCAGTCCGCCGATGTTATGCCCTCACAGTTGAGAGCATCCTGCATGAATCCCAGACGCATCCTTGCGTAAGCGCGGAATTCCTTGTTTTCTTCATTATCATACTCGCGTGAGATGTCTTCCGAAGCAAGAGGCAGGGCATCTTCGATGAGCCTCAGCATGCAGGCAGCATCGATACTTTCTATATTGCCTCCCATTACGTAGACGAAGTGATTCCACAGACCGGTCATCTCTTCTTTTTTGTCGGCAAAATCTTCGCTGCCCGGTGTGCAGAGGAATTCCTGATATTCATCGATGCCGTACTCGGAATAATCGAGGTGCATAACCTGATACATGCGCTCGCGCCGGTCAGTCCTGCTGCGCCAGGTCACTTTAAGAGCGACGACTCCCATAAGCCTGGTGCATACGGCACGGCAGGTCTCAAAGTCGAATTCTTTGAAATGATTGTATTTTACGGATTGCTTTCCATGTATCAGTTTCAGTTCAGTCATGCCTAAAGTATAACAGATAACGTCGATGAATTCCGTCCTGTTTTTATCACAAAGTAAGCAAGAATGCCCTTATGAGTTAGAGCCCTTGACTTTAGTTTTTTCAAGATTATAATAAAAGCGTCCTTATAAAGAGCGGGCGAGGGAATGGGCCCTTTGACCCCGCGGCAACCTCACAGGAAGTGAAGGTGCCAAATCCCACGGAGCGAAGGCCAGGCTCCGGCAGATGAGGATCTATTGTTCTCTCTGCGTGCGGCAGGGAGATCTTTTTATTTGGCCGATAGTGTTTTATGAAAGGACTTTATATAAAATGAGAAAACTTTTTACATCTGAATCAGTCACTGAAGGCCATCCTGACAAGATATGCGATCAGGTGTCTGACGCCGTGCTCGACGCGATACTTGCGCAGGATCCGAATGCTCACGTTGCCTGCGAATGCGCAGCAAAGACAGGCTTTCTGATGATATTCGGAGAAGCGTCGGGTAATTTTGATGTTGATTATGAAGCGATCGCCCGCAAGGTCATATGCGATATCGGCTATGACAGCGAGGATGCGTGTTTTGACGGCAACACCTGCAGAATAATCGTACATATGGAAGAGCAGTCGGCAGATATTGCGATGGGTGTCAATGAGTCGTTCGAGTCAAAAAAAGGCATTCTGAGCGATGAATTCGCGCACATAGGAGCCGGCGACCAGGGCATGATGTTCGGCTATGCCAATTCAGAGACAGAAGAACTGATGCCGCTGTCAGTCAAGCTGGCGCACGTGCTTGCGCTGAGACTTACTGAGGTCAGAAAGAACGGCACACTGCCTTACCTCAGACCGGACGGCAAGACACAGGTTACAGTAGAGTATAACGACGGAAAAATCACCAGAATAGATACGATCGTTGTATCGACTCAGCACAGCGCGGATGTGACTCTTGAGCAGCTCAGATCAGATATTCTGGCTCATGTGATCACACCGGTAGTACCGGCAGAGCTCATCGATGAGAATACAAAATACTACATCAATCCTACAGGCAGGTTCGTAATAGGCGGGCCTATGGGGGATTCCGGCCTGACAGGACGCAAGATCATCGTTGATACTTACGGCGGCCATTCCTCGCACGGAGGCGGGGCGTTCTCGGGAAAGGACCCTACAAAGGTGGACCGCTCAGGAGCTTATATGGCGCGCTATATTGCGAAGAACATTGTAGCTGCAGGGATCGCTACTGAGTGCGAGGTGCAGCTGGCATACGCGATAGGAGTCGCGAAACCGGTGTCTGTATGCGTCGATACATTCGGCACGGGAAAACTCGATGAAGAGAAGATCGCCGATCTGATATTGGATCATTTCGACATGCGTCCGGCTGCTATCATCAGGAAGCTGGAACTGAATAAGCCTCAGTACAGGGAACTGGCTGCCTACGGACAGATGGGCAGGACCTCTCTTGGAGTAAAATGGGAAGAGACAGACAAAGCTGATGAACTCAGAAAAGCGGCAGGCTGCTAGGAGGACGGTATGTCACATTTTGAGAAGGTTTCGTTTGAACAATGGAAGGCTGACTGCGGAGTCAAGGGACTCCCTGACAGCGGGCTTAAGGATTGGTATGATGCCATAAAGCTTCCAAAGCAGGCGACTGCGGCATCCGCGGGATGCGACTTCTTTATGCCGTTCAGCCTTAACTTCAAAGGCGGCAGCAGCTTCAGGATAGCTACCGGTATTCGCTGGGTATGCGATGAAGAAGCAAGAGACAAGGTTCTGCTGGTGATGCCGAGAAGCGGACTTGGCTTCAAGTATGGCATCAGGCTGTCAAACACAGTCGGCGTCATTGACGCGGACTACTGCGATTCCGACAACGAGGGGCATATAATAGTCAGCCTTGTGAATCCTTCGGATAAGACTGTGATGCTCGCTGAAGGGAAACCTTTCGCGCAGGGCATAGTAGTGAGATATGAGGTGCCTGAAGGCGCTGAGTCTGACAGTTCCCGGAACGGCGGATTCGGAAGTACGGATAAATAGCCGGGAGCAAAAGTGATGGAAAGAGAGATCAGAAGAGCGGATGTTGTAATAGCAGGCGGCGGCGCGTCGGGACTGGCAGCGGCCATAGAGCTGGGGATGAAGGCCCCGGCGCTTGACGTGCTGGTAATCGAGAAGATGCCTGAGCCGGGGCGCAAGATCCGCGCTACCGGGAGTGGCCGCTGCAACATAAGCAACACAGGCGCCGCCGGATTCAACCGCATAATGGAGTTTTTCCGGGAGATAGGACTCGTAACAAAGACTTATAAAAACGGGCTGGTATATCCGTATTCAGAGTCAGCCTCGGATGTGGCAACACTCCTGACAGAGAGGGCAGCCTCTCTGGGCGTTGACTTCGCATGCGGAGAAGAGCTGATGTCTGTGAAATATGCGCCGGCATCGCTTGTTTCGGATGCTGCTCCGGGAAGCAGAAATGTTTTCATGCTTGAATCGGTGATAAAGGACCGTGACGGGCTCAGAAGCATCACGACATACGCGTCATTTGTCATACTTGCTATGGGTGGCAAGGCCGGTCCGACTTACGGAACGATAGGTGACGGATACAGGATCGCAAGGAATCTCGGCCACAGTGTAGTAACACCGGTGCCTGCGCTGACAGGCATAGAGTGTGATGAATGGGATCCGGGGCATGAACCTTGCGGCATAACCCTGGGCGGCACCAGAAGTGCCGGCGTGGTATCTCTTTATAAAGATCCGGACGAGGTCTTCGGAGAAGACACAAAAGTGTTTGAAGAAGCCGGCGAGATACAGTTCACAAAATACGGTCTCTCAGGCATCTGTGTTTTCAACATGACCAGACATATGAGATATGACAGGCGGGCAGGAGAGAGCCTTGACAGATTCCTTATAAAGGCGGATCTGTTCCCTGACGGGGATATCGCCGAATATATCCGTGACAGGCAAAAGGGAAGCTTCGCAGATACTCCTGTCGGAGAAATACTGCGTACAGTACTGAAGGAACCGCTTGCCGATTATGTAATAGCTTCAGCAGGTGATGGTCCGGATAAAAACGGGCGTCTCTTTGAGGACAGACAGCTTTCTTCGCTCAGTGATGAAGAGGTGCGCGCGATAGCAGATCATGTACACTCACTTGAGTTTCACCCGGTGCAGATACGCGGCTGGAATGATGCCCAGGTCACGATGGGCGGTGTATCGCTCAGCGAAATAAATGAAGCGACTTCGGAGTCGCTTCTGGTAAATGGTTTATATATTACGGGCGAGCTTGCCGACCGGGACTTCCGGTGCGGGGGCTATAATCTCAGCAATGCCTGGATCACAGGTCTTGCTGCCGCGGATGATATCGCTCAATAATGTGCCACGCTGCTCTGATGCCGTCACAGGCGGCAGACGTGATGCCTCCGGCGTAACCCGCGCCTTCACCGGCAGGGTATACGCCTTTTATATTGCTTTCACCGTGCTCGTCCCTGACTATCCTTACAGGAGATGAGCTTCTTGTTTCCACAGCCGTGACCACAGCTGACGGGTCATCGTATCCATGTATCTTCCTTGCAAAATCCGGTACGGCTTCCCTGATGGCTTCTGCTGCGAAAGAAGGGAGTGAATCAGTGACCTTTGCTGCTTCGGGAGCCTCATTCAGGAAAGCACCCATACTGCAGGAAGGAGCGGTAAAATCGCCGCCGCCGTTTATGAATGCGAGCCGTTCATATTTTTCCTGGAACCGGACTCCGGCCAGCACATCATCGCTTCCGAAGTCTTCAGTCCTGACATCACACAGTATGCCGCTGTTGGCTGTTCCGCTGTCACGCTTTCTGTTGCTCATGCCGTTTACGCAGAGCTCACCATCTTTGGTACTGCATACTACAACTTCTCCCCCCGGGCACATGCAGAATGAATAAACACCGCGACCGTTGGATGCCTTGTAATTGATCCTGTAGTCAGCAGGAGGAAGCTTGCCGGTGTTTTCTTTACCGTACTGTGCCTCATCGATCAGAGCCTGCGGATGCTCCATGCGAACGCCTATGGAGAAAGGCTTCTGCTGCATGACAAGACCGGAGGTGTTTATCATTGAAAAAGTATCACGCGCGCTGTGGCCGATTGCCAGTATAAGAGCGTCTGCCTCAATGATCCGTGCTTCTGAAAATCCCTTCCCGGCAATCTTAACAGCCTTCATGCGGCCGTCATCGATCACGAGTGATTCGAGCTTAGTGTCAAAAAGGATCTCGCCGCCAAGTCTTTCTATCTTTTTCCTTATATTTACGATCACCTCACGAAGTACGTCAGTGCCTATATGCGGTTTGGCGAGATACATTATGTCATCGCCGGCGCCTGCGTCGCGGAATTCTTTCAGCACTTCACGTATGAGACTGTCCTTTATGCCTGTACCGATCTTTCCATCAGAAAAAGTACCTGCGCCGCCTTCTCCGAAGAGCATGTTTGCCTCAGGATCGAGCAGTTTGTTCCTCCTGAATCTTTCGACTGCTTCGATGCGTCCGTCCATGGCAGGACCGCGCTCCAGCACCAGTGGACTGTAGCCTGCCTTCGCCAGTTCGAGAGCTGCGAACAGCCCTGCCGGGCCCATTCCCACAACGACCGGACGTGAACCGAGAGCGCTGCTGCCGGGTGAAGGCGGTAGAGGGCGCTCACTATCGATATCAACGGCGCTGATATCCTGTGAAAATTTCTTAGGTATGCGAAGCCTTTTATCCACATCGAAATCGACCGTATACACATACTGTATATACGGCTTCTTTCTGCTGTCTACCGACTTGCGGCGGACCTCAAATTCCTTTATGCAGTCTGCCGGGACGCGGAGCTTGTCTGCGACGACCGCCGGCAGATCAGACATTGGAACATCGATATTTGTTTTTATTCCTCTGAACCTGTATCTCATCTGTAGGAATCACAGCCCCATGGACTCGCGAATGCCGTAGAGACCTACAGGCTTTCCGACCATCCATCTGCATGCGTTGACAGCACCTTTTGCACAGCCCTTCCAGTTGAGACAATGGTGGGTGATCTCAAGCCTTTCGCCTTCGCCGAAGAAGTATACGGTGTGACTCGACGGTGTATCGCCGCCGCGGACTGCGTGGAAGGTTACTTTGCCGTTCTCGCGAGGATGGCGGCCGAGCGGCCTGCCGTACACGGCATCGCCGACAAGGTCGACGCCGACCGCTTCGCCCATTGACTCGATAAGCTCGCGGGCGGTGCCGCTCGGCGCATCGAGTTTGGTATTATCGTGCATATCTATTATCTCTATATCCGTATCATAATAGAGCTCTTTTGCAGCATCCATAAGAAGCTTTCTCATCACGTTTACCATGCGGTCCGTGTTGGCAGCTATCATGATAGGGATCTCAGAGGCTGCTGCTTCGAGGCGTGCGCGCTGCTCAGCATTGAAACCGGTTGTTCCTACTACCAGAGCTTTTTTATGTTTCAGGCAGGCCTCAAGCACTTCCATTCCGAGTTCGACAGTCGAAAAATCACATACGACATCAGCCTCATCTATAACAGACTCTATATTATCGACAACCGGCGCGCCAACGGTCCTTCCGATCATGGCAACCTCGCCGATGTCCTTTCCGATATAGTCCCTGCCTGCAGGACCTATACCGGCTACTATCTTCACATCCTCTCTTGATGCGGCATCAGCAACTATAAGTCCGGCCATCTTTCCGCGCGGAGCGGTAATGATCATTTTCATTTAATATACTCCTTTTTCTTATTTTGCAACTTTGAAGTCCAGCACCAGCTGATCGATATCCGGATGCATCTGAGTCAGCTTTACTCCGGCCGTTTTAAGCATAAGCTTGGAAGCCTGCGTAGACGGTGTATCGGCATATTTGTCGGAGAGATAGATGACCTCCTTGATTCCCGACTGGATTATTGCCTTGGCGCATTCATTGCATGGGAAGAGAGCGACATATATCCTCGACCCGCTGAGATCCTTACCCGACGCGTTCAGTATGGCATTGAGCTCTGCGTGAACTACGAAAGGATACTTTGTGATCTCGCCTTCGCGGTCCCACGGGAATTCATCATCCGAGCATCCCTTCGGGAAACCGTTATAGCCTGTAGTGAGGATCACATTGTTCTTATCCACTATACAGGCGCCTACCTGAGTGTTAGGATCCTTGCTCCTTTTTGCGGCAAGAATGGCAACTCCCATGAAGTACTCGTCCCAGGAAATATAATCTTCTCTTTTAGTCACCATAATAACCTCCGAAACTCCGGCTCCATGCCGGTAATTAACGATCCATTTGATGTGATTTTACAACCGGCAGGGGGATGTTAGCAAGTCCGCGCAGAAGCGCACAATACTTGAAAGTAGTGCCTGCCGGGTGTTAAAATATCAATAACTATGGCTTTATAAAGGATTGACAATAAATTGAACAAAATTTCCGTATCAAAGACGAATAAAAACATCATATTACGCGTGGCTGCACTTCTTGTGCTTGCACTACTTGTTTTAGCAGTGCCTTTTGCGGCAAAGGTGTCCGCAGCCCCGGGGCCTTCAGACCAGGCTGCACCTGCCGGTGCCGAAGGAGTACAGGGCGGAGCGTTTGAAGTTACAGAATATGATCTGACCGCTGCTGTGGGCAAGGATCACACATACACCGTAGAGGAGAAAATAAGCGTAAACATCCCGGATCAGCTGCAGAGTGTGGAATTCGCGATACCGAGCGGCAATTTCCGTATAAGTGATATAGAGGTAGAGAATGCCTTGTATAAGGCTAAGACCGCCTCTGAAGCAAGCAAGATCGTGATCTCCGATCCCGAGAAGCTCACTAAAGGTGAACATGTATATACCATCAAGTACAGGATAAGCGAATATCTCGACCACGATGAATCAAAAGACATGTTCTTCTTCGATGTTCTGCTTCCTGAATGGAAGCAGCCGATAGGAAAGGTAAAGATTGAGGCAAGTTTTCCTGACGATTTTCCGTTTGATGACATGCAGTGCTATGCCGGCCAGTTCGGCGTGCAGGATGCCACTAACAAGATCAGATTTAAGGCGAACAAGTCAGAGCATACAGTCACTGTAAAAGGCGACATGATACCGGAGAACTACGGTATAACACTCAAGGCGCAGCTTCCGGACGGTTACTGGGAGAACGCTCTTGACGGAAGCTGGTCCATAATGGCGATAACTCTTACCATGGCAGGACTTGCGCTCATACTGCTGATCCTCTGGTTCATCGGCGGAAGGGATCCAAGGGTCAAAAAAGTGAAAGTGACTAAGCCTGTAGAAGGCCTCACGCCGGTAGAACTCGGATACATATTCAACAGTGAAGTAAGAACAAAAGATGTACTGAACCTTATACTTCAGTTCGCTCAGAAAGGATATCTGCGAATTAGCGAATATGAGCCTAAGCGATACAGGCTAATAAGAGAAAAAGCACCTGTGGAAGAGGAGAGGATGTACCGCAATGCATACCGTATTCTCTTTGAAGATGTGTATAAGGGCAGGGCTCTCAACATGGACAAAATAGGTCCGAGGATCGAAAAGGTCAGAGCCGCTATCACTGATGATGTTGCCGCGGGGTTCACGACAAGCGAGAGCTCACCGTTCACACCTTTATCGCGTGTATTCAGAGCTGTAGGCGCGGGACTGCTTGGCATAGGACTTGGGCTTTCAGCCTTGTTCTCATACTTCTACGATTACAAATCGCCTAATTACATTGAAGCGCTGCTTGTAGCGGCCGCGGGAGCCGCAGCATCACTGCTGTTCTGCAAGGTGATAGACAACAGGGATTCATCAACTGCGGAGTCGAGCATATATGCGGAGGTGCTTGCTTCCATGATCTTTGCTCTTCCTGTTATGTACACCGTATTCAGGATTGTAAAGAATACAGGGAAGTCTTATGTGGCCATCCCTATGACGATCGCGGCATGTATCGCAGAATTTCTCATAATCATAATGAGAGCAAGGGGCAAGGAAAACGCAAAGATCGTAAACAAGGTGAGACGCCTCAGATACTTTATTTCTCACCCTACACCTAAGGAAGTCCTCGAGAACCATCTGGCAGACAGCGATTATTACTATGACATGCTGCTGTACGCACTGGCATTCGGATCCGAGGAAGCCTGGGCAATCTCGTTCCTGACACTGGATGTACCTGAGCCGGAATGGTATTCCGATGAAATTGAAGGGCACGCATACTCGAACCTCAGACTGGCGCCGACAACGATAGATTACGCCAGAGACCTGAGATCATTTATAAGATCATTCGAAAATAACTAAAGGACTAATAATGGCAAATAAACAGAAGATAATAAACATTGCAGTAATAGCGCATGTAGACGCCGGCAAGTCAACACTTGTTGATGCCTTGCTCGCACAGTCGCATGTATTCAGGGATAACGAGCAGATAGTTGACTGTGTGATGGATTCAGATGCTATCGAAAGAGAGCGCGGCATCACGATCTACTCCAAAAACTGCTCTATTATGTATAAGGATTACAAAATAAACATCGTTGATACCCCGGGACACGCAGACTTCAGCTCGGAAGTGGAGCGTATCATGAAGACCGTGGACACGGTCATACTTCTGGTAGACTCGAGCGAGGGACCGATGCCTCAGACGAGATTCGTACTCAGCAAGTCGCTTGCACAGGGTATCAACCCGATCCTTTTCATAAACAAGATAGACAAAAAGGATGCACGTATAGACGAGGTCGTCGATGAAGTATACGAGCTGTTCATGGATCTCGAAGCCAATGATGATCAGCTGGATTTTCCTATCCTTTACGGAATAGCCAGACAGGGTATCGCCGTAAACGATCCTTCAGAGGTCGAGGATATTCAGATCGGCGAGGGAGCTGCCAAGATCCGCAAGTCGCCAAAGGGCTATGGCGGATTAAGCATTGAACCTCTCCTCGAATGCATAACAAAGCACTGCGATCCGTATCCGGATACAGACGATGAACCTCTGCAGCTCCAGGTATCGACACTTGCGTACGATGATTATATCGGAAGGCTGGGAATCGGCCGTATAACCCGCGGCACCATCAAGGAAGCACAGATGGTCTCCGTAACAAGAGGGGATGGTACTGTCACTAAAAACAAGATCAATCAGATCTTCGTTTACAGAGGACTCAGCCGAACCGTTACAGCGGAAGCCGGATCCGGCGACATCGTAGTGGTATCCGGGATCCCGGATATCTCGATAGGTGACACGATCTGTGATCCTGATCATCCGGAGTCGCTCGGCACCATCAGTATTGAGGAGCCGACCCTTTCGATGAACTTCATGGTAAACACATCGCCTTTCGCAGGAAAGGTGGGCAAGTATGTCACGTCAAGACATATCAAGGACAGACTCGAGAAGGAACTCGAAGTAAACGTAGGACTTCTGGTGGAGCCGACTGATACGACTGATTCTTTCAAGGTATCGGGCAGAGGAGAGCTCCATTTGTCGATCCTGATTGAGAACATGCGCCGCGAGGGCTATGAACTGGCTGTATCGAAGCCTGAAGTAGTGATTAAACGCGGGCCGAACGGCGAGAAGCTTGAGCCTGTTGAAGAGGTGATAGTGAGCGTGCCTGACGAATATACAGGTCCGGTCATCTCCAAGCTGAACATGCGCAAGGCTCTAATGACGGCCATGATGTCAGAAGGCAATGGCTACTCCAGGATAATATTTACCGCTCCTACGAGAGGCCTCATGGGATACCGCTCAGAATTCATCAATGACACACGCGGCGAAGGCACTATGGTACGCCGCTTCAGCGGTTTCGAACCATGGAAGGGCGATATTCAGGGCCGCATCAATGGAGTTGCTGTCGCTCAGGAAGAGGGGAACTGCACGGCATATGCTATCTTCACCATTCAGGAGAGAGTGCAGATGTTCGTTAAGCCTCAGGACCACGTATATGAAGGCCAGCTGGTGGGCATGAACGCCAGATCCGATGACATGGTAGTCAATCCATGCAGAGCCAAAAAGGCTACAAACATGAGAGCTGCGGGTTCTGATGAAACCATCAAGCTGACACCTCCGCGCACATTTACACTCGAAGAGGCTCTCGAATTCATAGATGATGACGAGCTCGTAGAGGTAACGCCGACAGATATCCGCCTCCGCAAAAAGCTCCTGACAGAGCTTGAGAGGCGCAAATACAACAACCGTATGAACCGCTGATAATACAGAAAAAGGGAAAAGGCTCAACAGAGAACAGCTGATAAAAGATACCGAAAGGAGAATCCAAAATGAAAATTCTTGTAATCAACCCGGGTGCGACTTCGACCAAGATCTGCGTATTTGAGGACGAAGAAGAAGTGATGCGCGTGGGTATTGACCACGAAGCTGCACAGATCGCAAAGTATCCTCATGTGGTAGATCAGGCACCATTCAGAAAAAATGCTATCCTTGAAACCATCCGTAAAAATGGATATGAACTTGAGGACTTTGATGCTATCTGCGGTAGAGGCGGACTCTTTAAGCACATTCCGTCGGGTACATACAAGGTGAATGACGCAGTCATACACGACATAGAAAACCCTCCTTACGGCGAGCATGCTGCCAACCTCGGAGCATATATCTCCAAAGAGCTGGCTGACTCTGTAGGCATCCCGGCATTCTTTGTTGACCCGGTATGCGTAGATGAAATGGAGCCTCTTGCAAGATACTCCGGCCTCGGGCTTGAGGGCTTTGAGAGACAGTCCTTCTTCCACCCGCTCAATCATAAGTCCGTAGCACGCAAGGCTGCAAAGCACCTTGGCAGAGCTTATGAAGAGCTCAATCTGGTAGTCTGCCATCTTGGCGGCGGCGTATCCGTTGCGGCACACAAAAAGGGCAGAGTTGTCGATGTAAACAACGTTAAGGACGATGGAGCCATGGGCATGGACAGAGGAGGAGCTCTGCCTGCCAACGCTCTCGTCAATCTCTGCTTTAAAGAGGGAATGACCAAGGCTGATGTAAAGAGGATCATCGGACAGGAAGCAGGTGTGTATTCATATACAGGCACTAAGGACTTCAGAGATGTAGAGAATGCTGCCTTCAATGATGGAGATGAGAAGATGCTCATGGCATTCAAAGCGATCGCTTATCAGCTGGCAAAGGACATCGGCGCAATGTCGGCAGTCCTTCGCTACAACGTTGATGCAATCATCTTCACAGGCGGAATGGCATATTCTGAGAGATTCTGCGATGAGATCGAATCGTATGTCGGAAAGATTGCTCCTATCATGAGATTCCCTGGCGAAGAGGAGATGAGAGCCCTTGCAGAAGGAGCACTCAAAGCACTCAGAACAAATCATTGGGAGATCTACGAATAGAAACCGGACAGAGCAAAAAAACTAAATGAGACGGGATAATAAAAAGCGCCTTTCGGGGCGCTTCATCTCAATATTGGCAATAATCATAGTGATCTGCTCTGCGGATCTGTCTTTTGCTGTAAATGGTGAGACTGAATATCTTAAGCAGGAGCCGGTGTACGGTATAAGTAATATCTGGTACATGCTGCTCGATACAGCAAATACGGCGTATGGCTGGGAGTTCCCGTATACAGACAGCTTTTTCAGGAATCCGTCGGAAGAGTTCAGCCTGAAGCTTGCACAGGGATCACTCGGACTGGCGTGTTCGGCTTTCCGAAGCAACACGGGGTTGCTTGACTATAAGTATAAGGAATATCTTGGAGGCGCGGGATTCACTGACCTGTACGCATTCGGATACGACAAGGAAACGACCGAGGATACGCTGTCAGGTGTCATAGGAAAAAAGCAGATAGATGATTTCACGGTCATCGCTGCGGTGACATGCGGACAGGGTTATGGCAAGGAGTGGGCCGGCAACTTCAAAATAGGAAAGGGCGTGCGTCATGAGGGCTTTCAGAGCGCGGCGGACCAGCTTGAGGAGTATCTGGAGCAGTATATCAGTGACAACAATATAGAAGGTAAGAAAAAGCTCTGGCTCGCAGGCATGTCACGTGCCGCTGCCATAGGAAACATAACTGCTGCCGACATGATCGAAGGCGGAGAATACGAAGATGTGTATGCATATCTGTTCGGCGTTCCGAGAACTACCAAAGAACCGGTTGCGTATAAAGGTATCTATAACATAAACGGACAGTACGACCCGGTCGCGTCCATACCACTGGAATCATGGGGGTATGAGAGATACGGCATCGACCTGTATACTCCGGCACAGGAATCGGATACCCAGTACCCTATGTATGCCAGAAAAGCTAAGGCGGTAGGGGACAAAATGGCCGATGGGTTCCGCAACAATCCGGAAGTCAATTATCAGCTCCGCCTGTCAATGGAAGCCATAGATGAACTGTTCAAAACAAGCGATGATTATTCCGAGCGGCTTCAGCCGCTTATAATCGACGCAATGCATAAACACAGCGAAAATGAGCTCTTCGGAATTGTCCGGACTGCGATAGGCAATGTGGTGCCTAAAGACAGGAAGGAACGCCAGAAACTTGAAGATTATGTTGATTATCTGTCATATATTGCCGGCCAGCACATGCGGGCCAGTCAGAGACAGATACAGGCAGGCAGCTGGAATCCGGATGAAGCCCTTGAAGCAAATCTTGTGATAGAACATAGGCCGTCAACGTATATAAAATGGCTGTTCTCACAGGATGATCCTGCAAGGCTGTTCTCATGCGGCACCGAATCGAGACGCGTCACGTTCATCGGAGATGTTGGTGTTGAGGTCTACAGGGACGGAAAAGGGATATCCGCAATAAGTAAAAAAGGATATATCTATGTTCCGGGCGGCAGCGGAGAGCAGCCTGAAAGCAACAGCATCTTCCTTATGAGGAATGGCAGTCAGACTACAGTCAGTCTCCCTGCAAATGCGGAATACGATATGGTAATTATCGCTCAGGAGAATGGCCCGCTTCTGGTTTATGACCTCCTTATATCTGCAGGTAAGCTCAGACCCGAACCCGGTATGATGTATACGGGAAGGGTGACACAAGGTAAATATGGGATGAAAATCAAGGCGGGAGAACCTCCGGAACCGCCTGTGGAGCTCGATGAAGACAATGAACGGGCTTTATTCAAAGAGACTGCATTTAAATATTCACCGGATTATGTAATGAGCAATGAAATTGAAGCTACCAAAGGGTCATACCTTAGCATCTCCGGGGCTTATGATATCCTGAGGAAGAGCCTGTGGGGAATAGCTGCATTTATCCTTGCCTGTATAGTGATACACATCATTCACAGATACAAAATGAAGAGGGGACATCCGCCTTATTCCGACTGGTACGTGATAGCACCACATCTGATCTGCATAGCCGCAATGGCAGCTTTGACACAGTATGCGGCGTTCTATATGTTTGTGATAGGCAGTGTAAGAGCACAATGTGCAGCAGGTACTGTGGCATTCATCTCCCTGCTTGCGCTTCGCGGGGCAATAAGAAGCAGACAACCATTCAGACTTTTGATCGCCGGAGGCTTAATGATACTTGCTCATCTGACAGGACTATATTATAACAAGCTGCCGATAGATTCATTTTCTGTACTCAATATGAGTGTGTTCTTTGCTGCTGTCGCACTATTAAGCATGTTGGCAATCAGGATGTTCAAAAGAGAAAAGCAGTGTGTTCCTGAGCCTGAAGTGGCATGACTTTGTAAATAAAATGACCGGTAACAAATCATCAAAAAAAATATTGTCATTAATGATCGCTGCAGCAGCTGCAATAGCTGTCTGTTTCGCTGCCGTGCCTTATAATGCCTATGCGCAGGATCTCACTTATCATGAGACCGAGATCGAAGCGTCGTCTGAACTCAAAGAGAGCATGAAGGAGAGGAAGGGCACAGCAAAAATAGGGATAAAGGGAAAAACGGATCAGGAAGGACTCCAGCAGATCATCGGAAGGGTGATTGGTGAAGCAACAGAACATACCGGAGAACCGGATGAAGGCGATTATATCCTGTTCCAGTACGCATCATACAAGGGGCAGGCCCGCACAGAGATCGCGGGCGTTTCACCCGTTGTTGAGATAGAATACGATCTTTCCTATTATGACGATGCGGAACAGGAAGCAGAGGTCGACACAAAGGTAACAGAGATCCTTAAGGAGCTTGATCTCGAAAACAAGACGGACTATGAGAAAGTATCCGCTATACGTGATTATATCTGTGACAACGTAGAATATGAGACGGATTCAGGCAGAAATGATATCGCGAGGACAGCGTACGGCGCACTTATCGAAGGACGGGCACTATGTCAGGGCTATTCGGTAAGCCTCTACCGGCTGCTTCTTGAGGCAGGTATAGACAACAGGATCATTTTTGGTGAGGGGATCGCTCCGGACGGAACCACCGGCTCACACACGTGGAACATAGTGGAACTTTACGGGAAGTATTACTATATGGACATAACGTGGGATGACGCAGCCAGAGGCCGTGATTATTTCCTTGTTCCTGCGGGTTCCGGATTTGAAGACGAGCACAAAGCCGGAGATCAGTATAAAGAAGAATCATTTACTGAACGCTACCCTATGGCGGACGAGGTTTTTGATACTAAAATTGAGGGATTGCTCTCAAGCCTCGAAGGTATTGCGTCATCGATTACCGATTCCATGAAACAATTATTCAAAGGTAAGTAATAAGAACAGTTTTTCCAATACTTTCAGTTGCAAACAGTTACCCGATGTGTTAACATAATCGGGCTGAATAACAATGCATAAAAGAATTAGCCGTGGAGGATTGACCGAGTGGCTAAGGAGCCTGATTGGAAATCAGGTAAGGCGTAACAGCCCCGTGGGTTCGAGTCCCATGTCCTCCGCCAAAATTTTGCCCTGAGAGACGTTTTCTCAGGGCTCTTTTGTTGCAACGGATACAGGCTCTATCCCTTGAAATTTCAGTATGCGGCGCGTTTTTTGAAACTGCATGTGATGTATGTGGTATGTATCTTGAATTGCGGAAATCTGGGTCTCTGGTTGGGGCTGAGAGCGCCTCTGATGGGTTTG
>ONRQ01000064.1 GCA_900320285.1 uncultured Eubacteriales bacterium | reverse complement strand
TGAGTAATCAATTATCACCTTTTTGCATGACCTGCATAAAAACGCCCTTACAGCACATCCCGTAATCATGTTTTTAATGTTAAGCGGAGATAATACAATTGCATCTTTATATGCGGCTGCTATAGCGAAGGCGTGTTTTGTATCACCTTTTAACCAGGCTATCTCATGAGGGCTTTGTACTAAGCCCAATTCCATTTCATTACCACAATAAGGGCACTTCATAGTCTTGCTATCCATTTAAAGGTCCTCTCCAACCGCGATTTCTGGCTTTGTGATCTGCCATCTTTATATCTAATTCGGCTTTGCTTTTGCTACTGACAGCAACGTCTCCCGCAAAACATGACTTGATCCATTTAATCAGTTTTTTCAGCATAAAGTAATCCTCCCATTTTGTAACCATCCTCTTTTTTATCCAAGATATTTCATGAAGACTTTGGATACAAGTTGGATCTGTTGCTATGTACTGCGACACCAGTATTTTATCATACATGGTGCCGCCTTGTGACTACCTTGCGTAGTCGTCCCTCATGGGAGTGGAGTGCTCCTGAGCAGATCTTGCTCTGAATCTGTCGACAAGAGCCTTGGTCATCTTCATTGCCTGATCCTCAGTGAGAGTGATTCCGCGGCTCATACGGTCGTGCGTGCTATTCCAATCCCTCACATCGATTTTCGGCTTGCCACCGTTCCATGCAACGACATTAACCTCCTTGGTCCACTTTTCCTCTCTGTTATCGATAACGTCGATAACACCGATGTGTTCTACGATCTCAAAAGTTACGTCATTAGTGTTTGCCATAAATACTCCTTTCGGCTTTTATGAAATAAGTAATTTATCTTTCCCAGACCGCGCGCGCCGGTCTGAGTTGGTCAAGCAATCCATCGTTCTTGAAGCTGTAAGTCCTGCCGCTTTCGCCACCGATGATTATGTGATCCAGCATCTTCACACCGAGCAGTTCAGAGCAGCTGAGAAGCCTTTTTGTAACATCCTTATCCTCCTGACTTGGTGTTATGCTGCCGCTCGGGTGATTATGGATCGCTATGAATGCTGCTGAATTTGAAAGAATACAGCTCTTGAAAACTTCTCTCGGACTTACTACCGAAGCATCGAGAGTACCCATGCTGCATATGTTCAGGTTTATCGGCTGCCCGTTGGTCTTCAGGTTGAGCACAGCAAACACCTCTCTGTCATATGTTGCCAGGTCTTTTGCTATTGCTTTTACTGCATCCTCCGGGCATGTGATCCTGTCCTCGCTGTACAGGGACGGCTCCCTGACCATGCGAATGTTGACCACCCGCACTTCATTCAGGCTATCCTTTTTTCTTCCCATCAGCGAACACCCCCAAATCTATCGAACAGACTACTCCGTCAGGCATCTTATCTATGATCTTCCTGAGCCCTTTCAGGCCATGGACTTTGACCTCTAACCTCTGATGGCGAGGCTTATACTCTTCCTGCGGCTCAATCATCATTTGCATCGAACAGTTCCTCCCTGGCCACATCCGGCTTAGGATCGACTCCGTCCATCAGCCATGCCAGTTCTCCATGGTTTGCCTTGATGGCTTTTTTGAGACCTATGATGTTCCTGAGTTCATTCTCAAGGCCATGATCACAGACCTCTTCCATCTCAAGAGTCCTGATTTTAGCTGCAGTATCGAAGCCGGCCTCCTTGAGTTTCTCCATCGTCTTAAGCTTTGACTTGTCCAGTCCTGCTCCATTCTTCCTGTCTGTTGCCATCTTCGTCTTCCTCCTTTTCCTTTCTCAATCCGAGTTCCTTCATTATTTCCGGAAGGCAGTAGCCGCAGAACGGTGCAAGCTTATTGCGGTACTTGCAGTCTTCCGGGCATAGTATCTTCGGGTATTCCCATAGATATCCCATAGCTACGGTCTCATCAGGTCTCTGCCATAGCTTGTGAATGCATAGCTGTGTGTACGGTCGAACTTGCTGTCGTTATACTCACCGACCTTGATGACTCCTTCCCCAATAAGCTTTTTCACTGCCGTCCTTACCATGTGCACCGTCAGGAAAGGCAGATATACAGTGAGTCTTTTGTATGACGCTCTTATCCACGGATATCCGTCTATATAGAAAGCATCATCCGGGAATGCCTGAGCTTCCCAGAGTTGTGATGCGACTATGGCTGCGTTTGTTCCACACAGTCTTGCTATTTCCGTATTAAACTTTTTCTCTTTATGATTCATCGGTATTTCCTCCGTTATTATTCAAAACAAACGAGGCGGTCGCTGTTTAAGCTTCCGCCTCATGCATCAGTACAGTTCGCCTGGTTATCAGACGAACATCTCCGCATCCTCTTTAGCCTGTCTGCGCTTCCTGATATATTCCTTTATCACAAGCGCAAGCATGCTGCCGAATGCTCCGACAAAGAGAACGCCGTACACCCAGAGCAAAGTGTTGTCACCTGTCTTAGGCGGCGGGCTCACTTCCGGACCATCCTTGACGAGAACAGTTTGTCCCTCGTCATTGATGTCCTTGTGCTCCGCTACCTGGGTCACCGTATACTTGGAAAGGTCATCGCCTTCCTTATAATCGTTGATCCTGTAAGCAGTCTCGAATGCTACAAGTTCCTTGCCCTTGAGGTTTCTGGTATCGATCACGAAGGTGACCTCCACCTTTCCGTTAGGCTTCTTAGGCTGGAACGGCTCGCTCCATACAGTTACTTCATGGCCATGTTCAACCAGCGGATCGCCGGTATCCTTGACCATGAGAGTTCCCTCGATCATATACCACTTGGAAGGATCGAGAGCCTTGTACTCGACTACGTCAGTAAGAGTAGTCTCCTTGCAAGGATCGACTTCCTTGGCCTTCTTGTTGCCTGTCAGAGTAGTTCCGATCTCAGGTGTCTGGACCGGAGTCTGAGCTACGTCATCCTTAGGCTCAAGAGTTCCCGGCTCATCAGGATTGTCCGGATTCGGGTAGGTCACATTGTCACACTCAGCGGTGTTCCAGTAACCGTCCTTATCGTCGGTCTTATTCTTCTGGTACTCGCGGTTGGTGTCGTGACCCTTGTCATCGAGCGAATCGGAATCCTTTGCCTTAGCTGCGAGGTACTCCTTAGCGTTGTCATTCACAACAGCAGTATAAGTGACGACTGCCTTCTCACCTGGCTCAAGAGTGATGTTCGCTGTGAACTCATCCTCTCCTTTGTTGTTCCATGTGCCTTCGCCATCGAACTTAACATCCTTAAGCTTAGGAACAGTGAAATACTCAGGGTTCTGGGTGAACTGATCCGTTACATCCATCGTAAGAACGATGTTGCCGGTGTTCTCGACATGGACTTCGTATTCAACTTCATCCTGTGCGAAGAATCCGTATTTATCTCCCTTTGAAGGTGCTTTTGTAGTACGGATCTTGTACATCTCGTACGCCGGCTTCATGTGCTCCCATGTCACAGTCTGGCCTTCATCCTCGATGTCCTCGTGCTTAGCAGCGATCGCGCCTGTTGAATCGAAGACCTTCTCAAATACGACAGTGTCCTTTCCGTAGAGCATGCTGCCGTCGAATGTGAATGTTACTTTGACCTTTCCGTTCGAAGTCCTTGCAACGAATTCCTGCTCGGCAGTGATCTCATTGCCCGCAGCGTCCTTGCAGACTTCGCCGGTAGCCTTGTCCATCAGGCGGCCCTTGGCAGTGTAGGTCTCACCCTTCTTGAGGTTCTTGTACTCGATTTCATCGATGAGTGTGATCTGCTTGTTAGGACGGATCTCTGTGTTCTGACCATTGACCGATGCAGTAGTTCCGATCTCCGGAACATCATCCGTGATGGTCTCAAGATCTACAAAGCCGTTCTGGGACTTCTGATCTACCGTGAAGTAGAACTTCTGAAGGATATATCCCTCGTTGTGCTCGCAAGGCATCTCCTCAAGGATATATGCATCGTAAGGGAGAGCTCCGAATTTGCTGTTCATGTCAGCCTTGTCTCCGAACTCGCCTGTTCCGAACCATACACCGTGAAGGATGTCATCCTTTCTGGCAATGAGGTCAGCCGTCTTGATCTCCTTGTTCTCAAGCAGGTCATCGAACGGATTCTGCTTTCTTGCAGTATCTGCATCCTCGTCCTCATCG
>ONRQ01000026.1 GCA_900320285.1 uncultured Eubacteriales bacterium | reverse complement strand
TGCTGAAAGGCACATGTTGAAGTTGATTTGAACCGCCGTATGCCGAACGGCACGTACGGTGGTGTGAAAGGGGCTACAAGTTAGCCCCTATTCGATTTTATATTGATGGATTAGAAGTTATTTGTTATTCATTTGTGACTTCACATATTCGTTAAAAGCTTCAGCAGCAGGGGAGAAAGAAGCGCTCTTTAGACTGATCATATAGAAAACCCGGTCTTCATTGAATCCCTCGATATCAGCAGCCTTGACCCTGCTTCCAAGTGACGAAGCAATCTTCTCTGAAATGATCGCAACGCCCAGTCCTGCTTCAACTGAACGGATTATTGTATCCATATCGTCTACCAGAGCCGCTACTTCGAATTCTTCTTTTTCGAAGCCGGCCCTAAGAGCTGCCTGTTCGAAAGCTCTGCGTGTAGCGGAGCCCGTCTCCCGCCATATAAATGGATATTGAATGGCATCGGAAAGCTTGATAGTCGAAGGGATGTCATAATTAACAGGTGCGATGAGGACTGACTTGTCTACGGCAACCTTTGTGCACTCTATCGACGGAGAACTGATCTTGTCACCGATGAATCCGATCTCGCCTATGCGCTCGGTGATATTGTCTATGACTGTTTGCGTATCCGATACGGATACATAGTACTGGATACCCGGATGCGTTACCCGGAATCCTGACAGCAGATCAGGAAGGAAGGTGACAGACGGTATTGATGACGTCTGTATCTCGAGTATTCCTCCGATGTTTTCACTGGTGTCATTCAGAGCATCAAATGCCTGAGCACGCGCATTGATCATCTCAACAGCGTACTTATAGAACTTGCTGCCCTGCGGAGTCATTTCAACGATCCTGCTCTTGCGGTCGAGCAGTTTTACGCCGAGTTCTTTTTCCAGATTGCGGATATGCGTACTGATTGTGGGCTGTGTAAAGAATGTCGCATCAGCGGCCTTGCTGAAGCTCTTGTACCTTACAACATTTACAAAAGCTTCGATCTGTTTGAAATCCATTTATCCTCCTAGTCCATTCCAAGAAGCTGCACCCTTGAAAGACCGGGCGCTTCTGTGATATCTCTCAACATGCTGTCGAGACTTCCGGCATCCTCTCCAAGTTCAAGCGTGATAACCACGTTCGCTCTGGAGTCTACGGGAGGATTCTGGGTTATGGTCCATACGCTGTAACCATAGTGTGAGATGATGTTAAGTACAGTGGAAAGAGTGCCGACACTGTGACTCATCATCATTGAAATAATGGCGTGACGGCCCATGGAGACAGTGCTTATGTCTCTGACCATGTCACGGTACTTATAGAAAGTGCTTCTTGATATGCCGACCATACGGACGGCTTCACTGACATCGGCGGCCTTGCCCTCCTCCAGCAGTTCTTTGGCGAGGGAGACCTTTTCGCAATATGAAGGCAAAAGAGCCTTATCTACGATTAAGTATTTACCTTCCATATGATGTTAACCCCTGCCATTACTTTTTTCAATAACGTAAGACTTCATATCCGATATTTCGATAACATCATTGTGAATTATAGGTTTTTTAAATATTCCGGCAAGTCCTGCAGGAATATCCGCGCCGGTTATCTCATGGCATTTGTTCATGTTGCCTTCATCGCTTCCGGTAAGCTCTTCCCCAAGAGCCTCGAGCACGGCAGCTGAGAATTTATAAGGCGAAGCTGTCGACAGAACTACTGCAGGAGCATCTGAAAAATCAGAGTTTTCTTTATATTTTTCCATGCATGCCCAGGCGATCGAAGTATGAGTATCCATAAGATACCTGTCTGACTCGAATACATTCTTTATAGCGGCAGCTCCTTCATCGTCACCTGCATATATTCCCGTGAATACCGACTTGATCTCCGCGAGTTCATCATCAGTGATGGTATATTCACCGTTCTGCTCGAGTTGCTTCATATAGTCAACCGTGTGCTCAGGACCACAAACATAATAGAGAAGGCGCTCGAGATTACTTGATACCAGAATATCCATGGAAGGAGAGGTCGTCTTGTAAAACTCACGCTTTCTGTCGTAATGACCTGTGTTGAGGAACTCGGTAAGCACGTCGTTCTTGTTTGATGCACATACAAGCCTGTGGATCGGCAGTCCCATCCTGAGGGCATACCAGCCGGCCATAATGTCGCCGAAGTTGCCTGTAGGTACTACAAAGTCTATTTTGTCTCCATCAGCAATAGCTCCGGCCTCAAGAAGCTGGGCATATGCCGAGAAGTAATAGACGATCTGAGGGACAAGCCTGCCGATATTGATCGAATTCGCACTCGAAAGGGAAACACCTTTGACAGGGTTAGGTATCTCTCTGAAAAGACGCTTTACGCCCGTCTGAGCGTCGTCGAAATTGCCCCGTATGGCGCATGCTGTTACATTTGAGCTTGCGGGAGTCACCATCTGAAGCCTTTGAGTGTCCGAGACCCCGCCGTAAGGATAGAATACGATAATACCTGTTCCCGGAACATCACGGAATCCCTGTATCGCTGCGCTTCCAGTATCGCCGGACGTAGCAGTCAGGATCATGATGTCATCAGTGAAATCATTCATGCTGCGTGCCGCGCTCATGAGGTTAGGCAGGGCAGAGAGGGCGACATCCTTGAATGCTGATGTAGGACCGTGATAAAGCTCAAGCACATAAGCCTCATTACTGCTGCTGTGCGTTTTGACCAGCGGAGTGATATCTTCGGAAGCAAATTTATCTTTATAACTTCTTTCGACAAGCTTATCTATAAGATTTTCACCATAGTCGTCAAAGAAAATGTTCCATACGGCTTTTGCCATGCTTCTGAAGTCGCCTTTGATAATGTTATGGTAATCCGTCTTTACCAGACTGAGGTCGGAAGGAACATAAAGACCGCCGCCCTCTGCCTGGCCGTCAAGAATGGCTTTGCTCGATCTGACTCTGATGGATGGGTTTCTTGTACTTACATATTCGATCATTTTATTGCCTTTCATACTATAAAGGGGCAAACCCCCGGACTAGTAACAAATTGTTGAATTACGACAATGATTATGATACATTACTTTTGTCATAAAGACAAGTGTTTTCAGACTGCGGACACAGGCAAAGCATTTGTCTTCCCTGCACGGAATACACCAAAAAATTGCATTAAATTTTGTGCAATATACCAAAAAATACAATGTCTAATGCAAAATAAACTGCAAAATCGATTGCATGTTTTTACATACAAGATGCTAAACAGTATGATTCCATTTTGGAGGTATTTTAAATGAAAATCGCTATAATGGGCTTCGGTACAGTCGGGAGCGGTGCATATGAGACTGCCATGAATGCAGGCGGAATAGAAGTAGTAAGGATTCTTGCCAGACACGGCAGGGATGGCTATGAGTTCCTTAACGACATCATCACACCTGACATAAATGACATTGCCGGTGACCCTGAAATTGAGCTCGTTATTGAATCAATGGGAGGAATCGAGCCTGCAAGAGAATATGTGCTCAAATGTCTGAGGGCAGGTAAGCACGTGGTAACACCTAATAAGAACCTGATCAGTGCATGCTACAGGGAACTCATGGATGAGGCAGATGCAAACGGCGTCAAACTCAGGTTTACATCAGCTGTAGGAGGAGGCATTCCGTGGCTGTTCAACCTTGTGAGGACCAAGCGCTGTGATGAGATCCTAAAGGTCAGAGGTATTGTGAACGGTACGTGCAATTATATTCTCGATACAATGTATGATGAAGGCGCGGACTTCGGCGAGATGCTGAAGATTGCTCAGGAACTCGGATATGCAGAAACAGATCCGTCAGCCGATATCGAAGGTACCGATACTCTGAGAAAGACTGTAATCAGCTCTAATCTCGCCTTTGATGCAGCTATAAAGGAAGAGGATGTGCCGTGCTACGGCATAGACACCATACAGGCCTGCGATGTCGCATATCTGAAAAAGAAAGGTCTGGTGTGCAAACTCATGATGAATGCTGAGAAGAACGGAGACTCGATTGAAGTATATGTTGAGCCGACAGCCTTCCCTGAGGGATCACTTGAAGCAAACGTGAAGCTGAACAATAATCTGATTACTCTTACTGCGAAATATCTTGGCACACAGAGCTATTTCGGACAGGGTGCCGGAATGATGCCTACGGGTGAGTCTGTTATACAGGATGTTATAGACATACGCGATGGAAAGGAAATGATGAAAGTCTCCGGATCGGAAACTATCAAGGCCGACAACAGCAATGCTGTTCACAGATATTACATAAGACATGACCGCATGTGCGAGCATATTGAGCCGCTGGTTGATTCTTATGAAGAAAAAGACGGTATTTACTACTGCATCTCTAAACCGATTCCGGTAGAGACGATGCATGCTATGGGACATCACCGCAAGGAGAAGGGCAAAGATATGTTCTTTGCCGCACTTGCTGATTAGACTGGAAAGGAACAAAATGCTTAAGGTACTGAAATTCGGCGGATCGAGTCTGGCAGACAGCTCGCAGTTCGCCAAGGTAAAAGAAATAGTTGAATCTGAAAGTTCGCGCGAGGTGGTAATCGTATCCGCTCCGGGCAAAAGGAACAGTGACGACAACAAGATAACCGATCTGCTCTATCTGGTACATGCTCATATAAAATACGGTGTGGCGCATGACGGAGTTCTTTCCATGATAAAGAAGAGATACTCCGAGATCAGGAAAGGCTGCGGACTTGAAACCGATATTGAGTCTATAATAGATGAAACATTTGCTTCTGTTAATAAAAAGACTCCTGTGGATTTCATAGCTTCAAGAGGCGAATACTTCAGCGCAAGACTTATGGCTGAGTATCTCGGATACCAGTTTGTTGATGCGGTCGACTGGCTGTGCTTCGAGTACAGCGGAAAGGTAAACGCCGAAAAGTCTGAGGAGAAGCTCCGTGAATTCAAGAACAAATACGGCAGGATCGTGACTCCGGGATTCTACGGCGCATTGCCGAACGGAGAGATCCGCGTGTTCCCTAGGGGCGGATCCGATATAACAGGAGCTCTCGCGGCTGCATATCTTGGCGCTGACGTATATGAGAACTGGACTGATGTATCGGGCATCCTCATGACAGATCCTAGGATCGTGGATAATCCGAAGACCATTGCCAGAGTTACCTATGATGAGCTGAGAGAGCTCAGCTACATGGGCGCATCCGTTCTGCATGAGGATACAGTATTCCCTGTAAGGATAAGAGATATTCCGGTAAACATCCGCAATACCAATGCACCGGACGATCCGGGCACTATTATCAGGGAACATTTTGACGATGAGCTTGAGGAAGAAACCGAGAGGTTCATCACCGGAATAGCCGGAAAGCGAAACTTCTCGATCATAAGCATCTATAAGAGCAGAATAGGAGAGGAAAAGCTCGGACTGCTCAGGGAAGTGCTCGAGGTATTCGCTGACTACGAGATCCCGGTAGAACAGATACCTAGCGGTGTAGACAGCTTCTCTGTTGTATTCCCGAGCAGCAGCCTCGGGGGCAGAAAACATGAGCTCATGCAGGAACTGTCAGAGTTTGAGAGCATCGACAACTGTTCTCTTACTGAGGGAGTCAGCCTGATAGCTATCGTAGGCCGCCAGATGGCTTACAGAACAGGTATCTCGGGTAAGATATTCAAGACACTCGGAGAAAACAAGATCAACATAAGAACTATTGAGCAGTGTGCTGATGAGATCAACATCATGGTAGGAGTATATGATGAGGATTTCAATAAAGCCATACGTCTGCTCTATGAGAGCTTTGCTAAATAAAAAGAACTAATCATATAAAGGAAGGGTAGAGTAAAATGAAGAAGTACAACGTAGGAGTAATGGGTGCAACCGGAGCTGTCGGACAGCAGATGATCAAGGTCCTCGCAGAGAGGAACTTCCCGATAGGCGAGCTGAGATGTCTGGCAAGTGAAAGATCTGAGGGTAAGGTACTCAGCACACCGTTCGGTGATATCACAATACAGAGAACATGCGAGACAGCATTTGAAGGCCTCGATATCGTACTCGGCGCATCGGAGAATGATATAGCGGAGGCTATGGCTCCTCATATCAAGGCAGCAGGAGCGGTCTTCGTAGACAACTCGTCGGCTTTCAGACTTTGTGATGATGTTCCTCTGGTAGTTCCTGAAATCAATCCTGAGGATGTGGAATGGAATAACGGCATCATCAGCAATCCGAACTGCACAACCATCATCTCACTGGTTGCGATCAATGCGATCAACCAGCTGTCAAAAATTGAGGGCATTTATGCTTCGTCTTACCAGGCTACAAGCGGTGCCGGTGCAGCAGGCCCTATAGAGATGTATGATCAGTCCGAAGCTGTTCTGAAGGCAAGGGCAGCCGGCGGCGAAGGCAATTCATATGGAGCTGACATCGATCCAAAGGTGTTCCAGTATCAGATCGCTTACAACGTAATCCCTCAGATCGGCGGATTCGGTGAGAATCTGTATTCATCCGAGGAGATGAAGCTGCAGAACGAAGGCCGCAAGATAATGCACCTGCCTGAGCTCAAGGTCAGCTGCACATGCGTCAGAGTCCCTGTAGAGAGATCCCACGCTGTATCGATCAACGTTATAACGGAAAAGCAACTTGATCTGGCAGTTGTCAGAGCTGCTATTAAGGATGCTCCTGGATGCAGACTTTATGACGAGCCATCCAAAAAGATCTATCCTATGCCTAGCCTGACATCCAACCAGGACACTGTATATGTAGGCAGGATACGCCGCGACCTCGTGAATGAGAACGGCATCAACCTCTGGTGCTGCGGAGACCAGGTCCGCAAGGGTGCTGCAACTAACGCGGTACAGATCGCAGAGCTTCTCATTGAGGAAGAATAATACAATAAAAGCAGAAAGCCCCGCTGCACAGGCAGCGGGGCTTATCTTTTGACGTAACAATAAGGGGACGGTTTTACCCGTCCCTCGAAACATCATATTATTCTATTGTGTCTCCGCTGTACATATCTTCAATACAGCTTCGAAATTTTCATTTTTTAGTTTGTTTTCCAGGCTGCCCCGCGATCACATCTGCTGATAATGATTTGGTGTCCCGTTATTTGTCACCTTCGGGTTGCCTGTAAGTCGGCCTGCCTTGCAGTGTCTCTATAGCGGAACAGCCCCTTTCTCAAATGCTCCCATTGGTCTGTCCTCCGTATTCTGCGCGCTGCGCGCTTTTTCTTTTGCCGGATCACTTCCCCTTGATTTCTTTTTCCGTCCGGCTTTTTTTATTTCTCTCTTCTTGTCTTCATTGTACCGATATAAAAACAAAATGCAATACCTTTCGGAAAATCTTAATGTATTAAAATAATACAAAAAATCTCTTGATTTTTTGTGCGGGTTAACAATAATTCTTCTGATTTGCCCCAAATACAAAGTGCAACAGACAAATACTGTGATATCATAGATGTCACAGTATATTCAGTAGATAACCGGAAGAAGGTAAATCATATGAACTGTTTGCAGCATCCGTTCGGACCACTATTCAATGAGAAAAGCCATGTATTGATCCTCGGCTCGTTCCCATCTGTTAAATCCCGGGAGCAGAATTTTTTCTATGGCCACCCTCAGAACCGGTTCTGGAAGACCGTTGCTGCCGTATTCGGGGAGCCGGTTCCTCAAAACATAGAAGAGAAAAAACAGCTCATCCTGAATAACGGACTTGCTTTGTGGGACTCTATCGCGAGCTGCGAGATCACAGGCTCATCGGATGCAAGCATAAGAAATGCACGCGCAAATGATATAGGCATAATGCTGGATAACTGCAATATAGAGCGGATATACTGCAACGGGCGCAAATCTCATGAGCTGTACTGTAAATACATAGAGCCAAAGACCGGTCGTAAGGCGATATGCCTGCCTTCTACCAGTCCGGCAAATGCACAGTGGACACTTGATAAACTGATTGACGCCTGGTCAGTAATATCAGAAAGAGGAATGATTCCGGAAGGGAAGAAGGGAAAAGGGATAGATCATGACGATTGATGAATACTTTGCAGTTAATAGGAAGACTGCGATTGCGTTCTCGGGAGGTGTAGATTCTGCATATTTGCTGTATGCAGCGGCGAAAGCGGGGGCAGATGTGAAGGCTTATTATGTGAAGTCGGCATTCCAGCCTGAGTTTGAATTCCGTGATGCAGTGAAGCTGGCAGAAATGATAGGCTGTGGGCTTCAGGTAATAGATGTCGATGTGCTTTCTGATGAGAAGGTCACTTCAAATCCTCAGGACCGCTGCTATTACTGTAAGCAGCATATAATGAGCGCAATAATGCAGGCTGCCGGGAATGACGGATATGACATCCTCTGCGATGGGACCAATGCTTCCGATGATGCGGATGACAGGCCCGGTTTCAAAGCGCTTGGAGAGTATGGTATTAAGTCGCCGCTCAGGGAGTGCGGGCTCACAAAAGAAGATATCAGGAAGGCATCAAGAGAAGCGGGACTGCCGACATGGAACAAACCTGCTTATGCATGCCTCGCCACACGCATACTGACAGGTGAAATGATCACAGGAGAAAAACTCCTTGTCACAGAGAAAGCTGAGAGCATCCTGTATGACATGGGTTTCAGAGACTTCAGGGTGAGGATGAGAGGGAAGAATGCCCTTGTGCAGGTAACGGAAGGCCAGATCGCAGATGCGTTCGCGCGCGAAGAAGAGATAAGAGAGGCGTTATCTGACCTGTATGAATATGTAAATATTGACGGGAGCCCGCGTATTTCAAAGTGATTTCGGGTGCGTTCGTCATTGACCTGAGCCGCCTGAAAATTATATTATTAAACGGGTATGGGCTTTCGCCTTTTTTGTATGTAAAATCGGAGGAATATCCTGATGGATTGCTTGATCATTGGTGTTGCCGGAGGAACCGGTTCCGGCAAATCTACATTTACAAACCGTATCAAAGATGAGTTCGGCGACAGAGTCACTGTTATTTATTACGACAACTATTACAGAGCACATGACGATATCCCTTTTGAGGAACGCAAGCTCATAAACTATGACCATCCGGACGCTTTCGAGACTGATCTTTTCATCGAGCATCTGAGAAAGCTCAGAAACGGAGAACCTGTCGAGTGCCCTGTGTATGACTATACGATCCACAACAGGAGCAAAGAGACCGTTACGATAAAACCGTCACCTGTAATCATAGTCGAAGGCATCATGGTGCTGCAGAACGAGGAGCTCAGGGACCTGCTGGATATAAAGATTTATGTCGAGGCGGATGCTGATGAGAGGATACTCCGTCGAGTGATCCGTGACGTAAAGTATCGCGGCAGGGATGTGGAGGGCATTGCCCAGCAGTATCTGACCACTGTAAAACCGATGCATTATATTTACGTAGAACCTACAAAGTATCTTGCTGACATTGTGCTCAACAGCGGAATGAACGATGTTGTGTTTGACGTCATCAAGGTCAAGATACTTTCACACCTGCAAAGACAGATTTATTAGAGTAATGAAAGACCGGATATGTGAGCTTGAGTGCAATATAGATGACATGACTGCGGAGGAGCTCGCCTTTGCTTCTGAAAGGCTTATGGCGGAAGGAGCAAAAGACGTGACAATGAGCCCTGTTCAGATGAAGAAAGGCCGTCCGGCGACTCTTCTGACTGTGATGTGTGCTGATGAAGAGGCTGAGAAAGAACGTTTTGTGAGCCTCATATTCAAATACACTACTACGATCGGTATCCGCGAGCTCATATCCGAAAGATATATACTTGACAGAAGTGAGGAAACTCTTGATACTGCTTACGGCAAAGTCAGATGCAAAAGAGTGAGCGGATACGGAGTGGAGAGAAGCAAGCTGGAGTATGATGACCTCGCGCGCATCGCGGCAGAACGCGGGATCAGCATTGCGGATGCACGTGAGCTGGTTCTCATGTCACAGAAATAAGGGAGAGGTGACTTATGATAACAGATATGACAAAACCGCTCGAAGAGCGTATAAGAGAGACCGCGGTTTTTCTTTACAGCAGAGGTGTTATCAGACCCGAAATCGGGATAATCCTCGGGTCAGGACTGAATGATTTCGCCGACAGAATAAAGAAGCCGCTTGTCTTTTCGTATAATGACGTGCCTCACATGGAAGCCGGCCTCGTTTCCGATCACAGGGGACAGATAGTTTACGGAGAATATAAGGGCAAAAAGGTCATTGTCATGGCAGGCAGGTTCCACTATTATGAGAACCACGACATGGATAAGACGGCATATCCCGCAAGAGTTCTGGTAGCGCTGGGTGTGAAGCGCTTTATCATAACGAACGCTGCAGGATGCGTCAATACTGACTGGAATGCCGGAGACCTTATGCTCATAAGTGACCATATCAACCTTTCGGGCAATAATCCGCTCATTGGCAAAAATATAGAAAAGTACGGACCGAGATTCCCTGACATGACACATACATATAATGCTGAACTGCGTGAAAAGCTGATTAAGGCGGCTGCTGCAAAGGGAATACAGCTTCGCGAAGGAGTATATGCGATGTTTACAGGACCGAGTTTTGAGACACCTGCCGAAATCAGATTTGCCAGAATAATAGGCGCAGATGCGGTGGGAATGTCTACGGTTCCTGAGGCAATCATTGCAAATCACGCAGGCCGCGAGATAATAGGCATTTCATTCCTGTCGAACATGGCTGCCGGAGTCCTCAACAGACCGTTGACAGGCGAGGAAGTCACAGAGGCTGCAATGCGTATCAAAGACACTTTCGCCGAGGTAGTAGATCTGGCGATAGAGATATAAAAAGCACTAAATCATGTAAAAGGAGAAAACAAACCCCAAAATGGAAGCTAAACTTACGAGAGAGCAGGCAAATGAACTCCTGCACAAATATGTTAAAGGTGAAAACTACATCACTCACAGCTATGCTGTTGAAGCCATAATGAGAGGTCTTGCAAAGAAACTGGCGCCTGAAGATGTCGAATACTGGGGCATCTGCGGACTGCTGCATGACCTCGACGAGGAGACAGCACCATGGAGAGATGATTTCGGTACCCACGGACCGACTTCCGCGAAGATCCTCAGAGACGAGGGCTTCGGTGATCCGGTCATGGAGAACGCAATAATGTCACATAATCCTGCTTGCGGTAAAAATCCGGAGACTCAGCTTGAGTACGCGCTCATAGCTGCAGATCCGATGTCGGGATTTCTGAAAGCAATCGCTCAGATCTATCCTGATAAGAAGATCGCCAGCGTTAAACATAAATCCGTTAACAAGAGATTCAAGGAGACCCGTTTCGCTGCAGGAGCCAACAGGCAGTTTATGAGCCTGATCGAGAAGGCAGGTATGGAGTGGGATGAGTTCGTAGATGTATCACTTGAGGCGATGAGAGAGATCGCCGATGAGATCGGACTGTAAAAAAAGAGGTCGGATAATGGCAGATAAGTTTACTTTTTATCCGGAAGGCGTATGCTCGATGATGATCGAGATAGAACTTGACGGAGACACTATAAAAGATGTTGTTTTTACAGGTGGCTGCAACGGTAACCTCAGCGGCATATCAAAGCTCATAAAAGGCATGAAAGCTGAAGAGGTGATCGAGAAACTTGAAGGGACAAGATGCGGACTCAATGACACTTCATGTCCTGACCAGCTCAGCAGGGCTCTCAGACAGGCTCTGGCTGAAGCATAGCCGCCTGCAATACGGAGGATCGTGAAATATGACAATGGAAAACAGAGGTGCAAAAGCTGCTCACCTCGAAGACCTTGCAACCAGAATGACTGAGATCGATACCAGACCTATCGACGGCCATCTTCTTGGCATGCAGGAAAAAGTCGCAGAGGCTTTAGACCATCTGAAGAGAGCGATGTTTCCTTATCATTTCGGAAAGTCACGCGCCAGATTCGCTGAGACCGAGAAGAGGACATACGAACTCATGAGAGCTTATGATGCTCTTGAGCAGATACTTGAACTGGTATACAAGGATCCCGACGAAGCTGTCGATATCGTAGAGGCTCTCATCAACTCCCTGCCTGATATACTTGAAGTGCTCAAGACGGACATACAGGCGGGTTATGACGGAGACCCTGCTGCAACGAGCCTCGATGAGGTAATAATGACATACCCGGCATTCATCGCCATATTCACATACAGAATCGCTCACAGACTTTATGAACTTGGAGTCCCGCTGATCCCGAGAGTCATGACGGAACAGGCACATGAGACTACCGGCATAGACATCCATCCGGGCGCAAAGATAGGGAAGTACTTCTTTATCGATCACGGTACCGGCGTCGTTATCGGAGAGACTACAACAATAGGCGAACACGTTAAGCTGTATCAGCATGTCACTCTTGGCGCAAAGAGCTTCCCGGTCGGGTCTGACGGTATGCCTGTCAAGGGAATCAAGAGGCATCCTGACTTAGGCGACAGGGTAGTAGTCTATTCAGGGGCTACGATACTCGGAGGTGATACCAGGATAGGCGACGACTGTGTGGTTGGCGGTAACGTATGGCTTACACATTCTCTTGACCCCGGCGTATCAATAGTTACAAAGCCGAGCGGACAGGCAATGTCAACAGACAATCTGGGACCTGAAGACTCTATAGAGTGGTTCATCTGATGCTATGTAAAATGAGCGCTGCAGTCTTGATACTGCAGCGCTTTTTTGATACAATTTTTTGAGTGCGGTCAGCACAGCTGAAGTGCTGGTTTCACCGCGACCTGGGGGTAGATAGGTGCTGGTGTGCCTCGCGGTCTTCAAAACCGTTTGCAGGGGGTTGGTAGCCTCCCGGGTGGGTTCGATTCCCACGTACTCCCGCCAAATAGATTACGGAGGTCGGATGCCATGACAAAGAAAGAATTACTGAGAGGACTCCCAAAAATCGACGAAGTGATGAAGCAGGAGTCTCTTGTTGTATTGTCAGAAGAGAAGGGGGACCTTCTGGTGACGGACGCTGTGCGCGCTGTTATCGCAGCCCTGAGAGCTTCAATTCTGGATCTCAAAGACGGAGAGGCAGAGGAATTTAATGCATCGCTTCTTAAGACAGAAGCTGTCGCAGAGGCTGCTGAAGCAAGGATCTTTCAGGAGGAAGAACTTAATCTTTACCCGCTCATAAACGCGACCGGTACCATTCTTCACACGAATCTCGGAAGGGCGCCTCTTTGCAGGGACGCTGTCGAGAACGTAACGAGAGTGTCAAAAGGCTATTCCGACCTTGAATATAATGTGCCGAAGGGCAAACGCGGCTCGCGCCACGACCTTGTGGGCGACCTTATTGCTGATCTGACCGGAGCTGAAGATGCCATGGTCGTAAACAACAACGCTGCCGCCACAATGATAGTCCTTGCGACTCTCGGAAAGGGAAAGGAAATCGTTGTCTCAAGGGGAGAGCTTGTCGAGATCGGCGGAGCGTTCAGGATCCCTGACATTATGAGACAGTCGGGGGCATTTCTCCAGGAAGTAGGCACAAGCAATAAGACAAAGGCATCGGACTACGAGAATGCTATTATGACCAGAGCCATGATCGAGAAGGGCGACTGGTATGATGAGGACCCTCGTCACGGTAAACGCTTCGAGACCGGAGCACTCATGAAGGTGCATAAGTCCAACTACGATATAGTCGGATTCACTGAAGAGGCTACGCTTGAAGAACTCGTTGAGATCGGCAAAAAGCATAATCTCCCAGTAGTTTTCGATATGGGCAATGGACTGATGCTCGACATGTCGGAATTCGGACTTAATGAGCCTAATATCCCGGCTTCACTTGCAACGGGCATTGACGTCATGCTTTTCAGCGGTGATAAGCTGCTGGGCGGACCGCAGGCCGGTATCATCGTCGGAAAGAAAAAATACATCAAGGCAATGAAGAAGCATCCGCTTGCCAGGGCCATGAGGGTAGACAAGATGACCTTCGCAGCTCTGGAAGCGACGCTGATGAAATACAGAGACCGCAAGACGGCGCTGAGAGATATACCTGTGCTCCGCATGATATCCGCGTCTAATGGAGACATGAGGAAGAAGGCCGAGATGCTGGCCGACGTGATCAAGAGAGTAAATCCATCGATCTCTCTGGAGATCGTTCCTGTAGAAGACCAGATAGGCGGAGGTTCCGCCCCGATGGTCAGGCTCCCGGGATGGGCAGTATCCGTCAGAGACGGCAATAAGTCAGCCGACAGAACCGAAAGGAAACTCCGCAAGGCGGACATCCCGGTAATCGGCAGAATCAATGAAGACAGGCTGCTTCTCTGCGTACGTACCATAGCGGATGACGAGATAGAGACGGTGGCAGAAGCTCTCAGGAAGTAAACAATGAAGAACATCATCATCGGTACTGCCGGTCATGTCGATCATGGCAAAACAACGCTTATCAAAGCGCTCAGCGGCATTGACACTGACAGACTCATTGAGGAAAAAAAACGCGGCATCACTATCGAACTCGGTTTCGCTCATATTCCAAACGATGCCGGATACAACATCGGAGTCATCGATGTTCCGGGGCATGAGAAATTCATAAAACACATGCTTGCGGGTATCGGAGGCATAGACTTTGTTCTCTTTGTTGTTGCTGCCGATGAAGGCATCATGCCTCAGACGAGAGAGCATTTCGAAATACTGAACTCACTGGGTATAAACGATGGCATAATTGCCGTTACAAAGACCGACATGGTTGAGGAAGAATGGCTTGAGATGCTGCTTGAAGAAGTTGATGATTATTTCAAAGGCTCATTCCTCGAAGGCAAGCCGGTCATACCGGTTAGTGCCGCCACGGGTGAGGGAATCGATGAGCTCAAGGCTGAGATCATCGCGAAGTGTGACAGAGATAATAAGCGTCGCGAAGAGAAAGAACTTTTCAGACTTCCGGTCGACAGAGTATTTACTATGCAGGGCTTCGGTACGGTAGTGACCGGCACCCTGATGGATGGCAATATAAGGACCGGAGACGATATCATCATCTATCCGGAAGGAACAAAAGCCAAGGTAAGGGGCATCCAGACATACGGAAAGGATACAGATATCGCGGTCGCGGGCCAGAGGACGGCCATAAACCTGTCAGGCGTTTCAAAGGAAGACATAGACAGGGGAGATGTTGCAGCATACCCGGGCGCAGTGACAGTCACCGGTATGATTGACACTGAACTGAGCATATTCAGCTCTACTGACAGAGTAGTACTCAATAACAGCAGAGTGCATCTGTACTGCGGATCCGATGAAGTGCTTTGCAAGGTCATACTGCTTGACAGGGATGCTCTTTCAGCCGGTGAGACGGCTTATGCTCAGCTTAGACTTGAGGAACCTGCGGCGGTCAGACGTGGAGACAGGTTTATCATCAGGTTCTATTCGCCGATCATAACTGTCGGAGGGGGCCGCATAATCGACGCTTTGCCTGTAAAGCACAAAAGAAATAAACCGGAGATACTTGCCAGAATGGACGTGCTCTCGCATGGATCAACGGATGATATCATTTATGCCAAAGCATGTGAAAGACGTTTTGTCAAACGGAAAGAGCTTGCTTCCGAGCTTGGACTTCTCAGCCATGAGATGGCAGCGGCATCTGAGAGCGGTATAGCAGACGGATCACTGGTGGTGCTTCCCGATGATACGATCGTGAGCGATTCCAGATTTGTCCGTCTTAAGGAAGACACAGAGAGGATCATAAACGATTATCACGCGGACAACCCTCTTGCTGACGGGATACCCCGTCAGGAGCTTCTGTCAAGGCTGAAAGAAAGATGGTACACCGATGATGATAAGCTTGTGCAGGCATTTCTGAAATACCTTATGGCACAGGGCTTAATTGAGGACAGAGGAAAAAGCATAGCGATCAGCGGATTCAGCATAGAATATACTGACGAGCAGAAAGCACTTAAAGACAGGATCGAAGCCATGTACGCCGGTGCGGGCATCGAGATGATAAAGAATGATGATGTATTCGCGCTTTATAAAGACGGAAGAATAGTACGCGCAATACTTGAAGATCTGGAGTCTGAAGGCGTTATATACAAGGTCAATCCGTCATACTATATTGACAGAAAGGCCTGGGAAAAGGCTGTAGATGCGGCAAGGACATTTGCGGACGGGTTCACCCTTGCAGAGTACAGAGACAGGCTCGGAACATCCAGAAAATATGCTGCCGAATTCCTTCCGGCCATGGATAAAGCCGGAATCACAGTGTTCGACGGCGAAAAAAGAAGAGTAGTGAAGTAACATAGAATGACTGACAGAGAAAGGTTATCAGTAAATAAGCGCACATTAAAGGCAATTGCGGCGGGACTCGCTGTCCTGCTATGTTTACTGATGCTTGCAGGCTGCGCTTCCATGAACGAAGCTGAAAAAAAGGTGTACAAAGAGCTTAAGGCTCTTCAGGAGTCCGACTCGACAGGCAGCGAAGTGATCACTCTGAGAGATTCTCTCTCAGAAGAGGGAAGGAAAAACTTCGACGGATTCCTGAAAAAGCTGAAAGGCTTTGACTTCGAGATCACCGGCAGCGAAGAAGGTGAAAAAAACGGCGATGAGTACACCCTTGTAAGCGTAAAGATAAAGACGTTCGATTTCGGAAGAGAGTATCTTGCGGCGTGGACTGAGTATCTGAAAGCAAATGAGGGGGCGAATCCGGACGATCTGACAGACTTTTACGAGCTGCTTTTTGCCAGACTCAATTCCCTGGATGAAAAAGAATATATAAAAACAATACAGATAGTATGTATCGATCCGCTTGATAACGGAGAGTGGATCGCCAACATAAAAGAAAATGAAGAACTGCAGGATGCCATTTTCGGAGGCATGATAAACGAGATGAAAGTGCTCGCTGCAGAATAATACACATTGTGGAGGAATGAAATGATCAACAAGTACAGAAACTTTTGTATGCATGAAGGCGGACATGAAGGCGGCGCAGCCCCTGAAGACTGCACGCACGACTGCAGCACCTGCGGTGCTGACTGTGCATCGAGAGAAGGCGGGATCCAGAAAGCCCAGCTTAATCCATACAGTTCGGTGAAAAAGGTAATCGGCATAGTATCCGGTAAGGGCGGAGTCGGAAAGTCGATGGTCACAGCTCTTTCCGCACTGGCAGCTACAAGAGACGGATTCAAGACCGGAATCATGGATGCGGATATCACCGGACCTTCGATTCCTAAGATGTTCGGAGTACATACAAAAGCTTACGGAAGCGATTACGGAATACTTCCGGAAGAGACTCCAATGAATATAAAGCTGATGTCCATCAACTTGCTGGTTGAGAACGAGACAGACCCTGTTGTCTGGAGAGGACCTGTCATCGGCGGAGTAGTTGAGCAGTTCTGGTCTGAGGTGTACTGGGGAGATCTCGATGTTCTCTTTATCGACATGCCTCCGGGGACCGGAGACGTTCCTCTTACAGTATTCCAGTCGATACCTGTCGATGGCATCATCGTAGTCACATCACCACAGGACCTCGTTTCCATGATCGTCGGCAAGGCAGTCAAAATGGCTAAACTCATGAATATCCCTGTTCTCGGACTTGTTGAGAACATGAGCTACATCACTTGCCCTGACTGCGGACGCAGGATCGAGATGTTCGGACCTAGCCAGGCAAAGG
Organism: uncultured Eubacteriales bacterium; assembly: GCA_900320285.1. Classification (GTDB taxonomy): domain Bacteria; phylum Bacillota; class Clostridia; order Peptostreptococcales; family Anaerovoracaceae; genus Crickella. The sequence continues at coordinate 8,381 of ONRQ01000026.1, read as the reverse complement.
CGGTAGCTGCCGAATACGGCATCAGACTGCTCGAACAGCTTCCGATTGATCCGGTCCTTTCACAGGAAGCGGATATGGGCAAGATCGAATTCAACGAAGGCACCCAGATGGAATCCATTCTCGGTGTGCTCGACGATCTCGGACTCAAGGCAGAATAATATTAGCATATACATGTTTTCTTAAAGAAAGGGCACTTCATTGGGAGAACTGATTAGACTTGAAGGGATAGTAAAGAGTTTTGACGATACCGTAGTTCTGAACGGCATTGACCTTATAGTGGATGAAAATGAATTCGTTACACTGCTGGGGCCTTCAGGATGCGGTAAAACTACTACACTCCGTATAATTGCCGGTTTTGAAAAGCCGGACGAAGGCAGGGTATATTTTGAGGGCAAGGATATCACGGATCTTCCGGCGAATCAGCGTCCTGTAAATACCGTGTTCCAGAATTACGCGCTTTTCCCTCACATGACAGTGGGAGAGAATATTGCATTCAGTCTTCGGGTAAAGAACAGACCTGAGGCTGAAATAAAGAAAAAAGTTGCTGATGCCCTTAAACTGGTAAACCTCAAAGGCTTTGAAAACAGGCGCATAGACCAGCTTTCGGGCGGTCAGCAGCAGAGAATCGCAATGGCAAGAGCGATAGTCAATGAGCCGAGAGTACTGCTCCTCGATGAGCCGCTCGGAGCACTTGACCTGAAGCTCCGCCAGGAGATGGAGTACGAGCTGGTGCGTCTCAAGAAGGAACTCGGCATCACGTTCATCTACATTACTCACGATCAGGAGGAAGCGCTTACGATGTCCGATAAGGTCGTGGTAATGAACGAAGGATACATACAGCAGGAGGGCACTCCTCAGCAGATCTATGATGAACCGGTAAATGCTTTTGTTGCGGACTTCATCGGTGACAGCAATATCCTTTCGGGTCAGATGGTGGATGAAAAGGTTGTCCGCATAGACGGAGTCGACTATCCGTGTATCGACGGAAGTAAGGAAGGTTTCCCGCCAAGACGCAGGGTCGACGTTGTTATCAGGCCTGAGGATATCGATATAGTGCCTTACGGTGAAGGCCTATGGAACGGCACGATCGTTTCAAAGCTCTTCATCGGGGTCCATTATGAGATGCTGGTCCAGAGCGAACACGGCAAGGTCGAATGGCTGCTTCAGAACTACGACCAGCATGATGTGGGAGAAAAGATCGGCATGTATGTCGATCCTGAGAACATACAGATAATGCATAAGCCTAAGAGCGAGGCAGAACACGCTATAGAACTCGATCTATGATATCGAAAAAATCATATTCAATTCCTTTCATAATATGGATAATCGCCGGGACTATCATTCCGCTCGCTTCGATCGCCTACTACGGCTTTACGAACAGAGAAGGAAACTTTACTTTTGATAACATTATGGCGATGTTCAGGGGCGATCACCTCCAGGCGCTCGGTCTCTCGCTTTTGCTTGCTTTCATAAGCACAGCCATATGCCTTATTCTTGCATTTCCGATGGCAATGATCCTGAGGGAGAGCAAGTACGGCAAGCAGGGATTTCTCATCTTCGTCATCATTCTTCCGATGTGGATGAATTTCCTGCTGCGTACAATGGCCTGGCAGGTGCTTCTTGAAAGACAGGGCGTTATCAACGCTCTTATAACTGCTGTGGGGCTTCCGCGGCAGGAGATGATGAACACTCCGGGAGCTATAGTGCTGGGCATGGTCTATGACTTCCTGCCATTTATGATACTCCCGATATACAACACCGTTTCAAAGATAGACAATCATCTTATTGAAGCGGCTTACGACCTTGGCGCTACAAAGAGCAAGGTGTACACAAAGGTCATATTCCCGCTTTCGGTACCGGGAATAGTCAGCGGGATCACAATGGTATTCATTCCTGCGCTGACGACATTCGTTATCTCTAACATGCTGGGCGGTGGCAAGATCAACCTGATAGGAAACATCATCGAGCAGGAGTTCACAGTTAACTCAAACTGGTACCTCGGCTCGGGACTGTCACTTGTTATGATGGTATTTATTATCCTCAGCATGCTCATGCTTCAGAAGTTCGACAAAACAGGCGGAGCAAACCTTATATAATACAGAAACGCGTGTAAAAAGATAAATGAAAAAGACTTTAGGACGGATATACATCTTAATAATCATGCTGTTCCTGTATCTGCCGATATTTGCGCTTATTGTGCTTTCGTTCAATGAGTCCAAGTCGATGTCAGTATGGGGAGGATTCAGCCTGCGCTGGTATCAGGAACTCTTCAGGAGCAGGATAATGATGGGAGCGATCGCAAATACATTTTCGATCGCGATTCTGGCAGCCCTTATAGCGACCATAGTCGGTACACTGGCTGTTCTGGGAATGGCAGCCATGAAACCGCGTACACAGAACGTGCTGCTGGGACTGAACAATATACCGATGCTGAACGCTGACATAGTCACAGGTATCGCGCTCATGCTTTTCTTCCTGATGGTCGGAGCACCGCGCGGCTACATGACGATACTTTTCAGCCATGCAACATTCTGCATACCATATGTGATTCTTTCAGTCAGACCGCGTGTGAATAAAAACACCGACAGACTGTTTGAAGCGGCGCTCGATCTCGGAGCTTCCGAGAGATACGCGTTCCGCAAAATAGTTCTTCCGGAGCTCAGACCGGGAATAATGTCAGGATTTCTCCTGAGCTTTACGATGTCTGTAGATGATTTCATCATCACCTATTTCACCAGGGGAGCAGGCATCAACACGATATCCACGCTGATATACAGCGAGGTCAAAGTCGGCATCAGACCGAGCCTGTTTGCGCTGTCAACCATCATATTCGTGGTGGCACTTGTTGTTCTTCTGACCGTAAATTACAGGCAGGACAAAGCAAACAAACTCAGTTCGGTCAAACAGGCAGCGTAAATAATGTAAAGAAAACTTTACATGAAACTATAATTGTATCGAAGGGACCAAAATACATAATGTTCAGGGAACTACCCGGTGATGGAGTAAAAAAAGAAATAGACGCATATATAAGCGAGTCAGTAAAAAGCTTTGCCGCTGAAGGCATAGTTCCTAAACTTGCTGTTATAAGAGCGGGCGATGATGACGGCCAGAAGTACTATGAGAATGCGATCCTCAGGCAGAGCAACGAGTACGGCATCGAGACCCAGGCGATCAACTTTACCAGCAATATAGGTCAGGCTTTGGTCGAGGTAACGCTGCAGGCCGTAAATGAGGACGAAAGCGTACACGGTATCATTCTGCTCAGACCGCTTCCGGGCGGTATCAACGGCGAAAAACTGCGTACCATGCTCAATCCGGCAAAGGACGTCGATGCCATTACGGATATCTCGATAGCAGAGCTTTTCGCAGGTAAGGAAGATGCTTTTTTCGCATGCACCGCGGAAGCCTGCATGGAGGTCATGCGTTATCACTGCATAGATCCCGCGGGGCGCAAGGTAACCATACTCGGCAGGAGCCTTACGGTAGGTAAACCGCTCGCGATCATGATGCTGAACTCGGATGCTACTGTGACCGTATGCCACTCACGAACCCCTGAGGAAGATCAGATAAAGGCCTGCAGAGACGCTGACATCATAGTCCTTGCAACGGGGCGCACCCAGGGATATGGGAGCAGATACTTCAGAGACGGACAGGTGATCCTCGATGTCGGTACCGGTACCGGCAGGGACGGAAAGATGCATGGTGATCTCGACATAGAGGAGATCATGGAATCAGGAGAGATAAGTGATCTCGCTTATACACCGGTTCCGGGAGGTATCGGAAGAGTGACCACCGCGATACTTCTCCGCAATATTATTAAAGCTGCAAAGAAAGGATAAAAAATGGGATTCAGGTATTATTACGCAGACAGGATACGTGAAAAAATGCCCGGATTCAGAGGCACAGATGAAGAACTCCAGTCAGCGATCGATGACATAAGCCTTCTATATAACTCTGCCATAAAAGAACTGGAGACAAGGCTGGATATCTTATCAGATGACTTTGATAAAAAGCATTCATATATGCCTATACACCACGTACATTCAAGACTGAAGACGTTTGAGAGTATCATTGAAAAGGCTACGAGGTATGGAATCGATGATCCGCTCAATAATCTTGATACGGTAAGGCGTGAGATACTCGATATTGCCGGTATCAGGGTGGTATGCAACTATGAAGAGGACCTGTCGACTATGTCCGGACTGCTTCTGTCGCAGGAAGATATCGAGATGATAAGGGTCAAGGATTACTGCGACAACCCGAAAGAGAGCGGTTACCGCAGCATGCACGTGGTGGTGGCTGTGCCTGTCTATCTCGTAAACAAGCGGAAAATGGTACCGGTAGAGATACAGTTCAGGAGCGTCATGATGGATGCCTGGGCAAGCCTGGAACACGAACTCAGATATAAAAACAAAGGCCGGCTCGCGCAGGAAATCGTGGATACTCTGAAAGAGTGCGCGGAGAACCTGCACGAAGTGGATGAAAGAATGTCAAGGGTACGTCACGAAGTGCTGAAGACAAACAACAAATACAACGATTATTAAGGAGTAACACAGCAACAATGAAGAATCTCGCAAAGACTTATAATCCTAAGGATTTTGAGGACCGTATCTATGAGATGTGGGAAACAGAAGGCGCTTTTGATGCGGAGGTTGACAGGGACAGGGAACCTTTCACCATCGTAATGCCGCCTCCGAATATTACAGGACAGCTCCACATGGGCCATGCTCTTGACCAGACTCTGCAGGATGTTCTGACAAGATGGAAGAGGATGCAGGGCTACAGTGCTCTCTGGCTTCCGGGATCAGATCATGCCAGCATCGCAACTGAAGTAAAGGTAGCGAATGAGCTGAGAGAAAAGACCGGACGTGACAAAAGGGATTTCACCAGAGAAGAGTTCCTTGAGCACGCGTGGGCATGGAAGAAGGAATACGGCGGACGCATAACAAAGCAGTGCCGCAAGCTCGGTGACTCCTGCGACTGGAGACGTGAGCGTTTTACCATGGATGAGCAGTGCAACAAGGCTGTTGTAAGTTTCTTCATCAAGCTCTATGAAAAGGGCTGGATCTACAAGGGTAACCGCCTCATCAACTGGTGCCCGTGCTGCAAGACATCGCTGTCTGACGCAGAAGTAGAGCATGAGGATGAGAACGGAAAATACTGGTACTTCAGATATCCTGCAAAGGATGGAGGAGAGGGTATCACCGTAGCTACATCCAGGCCTGAGACCATGTTCGGTGATATCGCTATCGCAGTACACCCAAGCGATGAAAGATACAAGGACCTTGTTGGCAAGACTGTCATCCTTCCTATAGTCGGAAGAGAGATCCCTGTGATCGCCGATGAATATCCGGATCCTGAGAAGGGTACCGGTGCTGTTAAGATCACTCCTGCGCATGACCCTAACGACTTTGAAGTCGGGCAGAGGCATAATCTTGAGATGATATCGTGCATGAACGACGATGCCACGATGAATGAATATGCGGGCAAGTATGCCGGCATGGACAGGTACGAGTGCAGAAAAGCATGGGTAAAGGACCTCGAAGAAGGCGGATACTTGGTTAAGACCGAAGATATGGTAATACCGGTCGGTAAATGCTACAGATGCCACAGCGCAGTTGAACCTATGATGAGCGATCAGTGGTTCGTAAAGATGAAGGAGCTCGCAAAGCCTGCGATTGAAGCAGTTGAATCCGGACGTATGAAGTTCGTTCCTGAAAGATTCAGCAAGGTATATCTGAAGTGGCTCTATGAGATCCGCGACTGGTGTATCTCGAGACAGCTCTGGTGGGGACACAGGATCCCTGCATATTACTGCGATGAATGCGGTGAAATAGTTGTTGCAGCTTCAACGCCTGAAGTCTGCCCTAAGTGCGGATGCAGGCACTTCACACAGGACGAAGACGTGCTCGACACATGGTTCAGCTCTGCTCTCTGGCCGTTCTCAACACTCGGCTGGCCTGAGAAGACCGAATCCCTCGACTATTTCTATCCTAACAGTGTTCTGGTAACCGGATATGACATTATATTCTTCTGGGTAGTCAGGATGGTGTTCTCAGGATATGAATGCATGGGCGACGCGCCTTATGACTATGTATTCGTTCATGGCCTCGTAAGAGATGAGCTCGGCCGTAAGATGTCGAAGTCGCTCGGGAACGGAGTAGACCCGCTCGAGTCTATAGACCAGTACGGAGCTGACGCTCTCAGATTCATGCTCTGCACGGGAATCTCTCCTGGAAATGACACGCGTTACATCCCTAAGAGGATAGAGGCTGCGCGTAATTTCGCAAACAAGCTCTGGAATGCTTCCAGATTTACAATAATGAACCTGCAGGATGAGAACGGCGAGTGGCTGCCTATGGGATATGAAGAGGCAGACCTTAAGGATGAGGATAAGTGGATCCTTCATATGACGAACGAAGGAGCTAAATATATCACCGAAATGCTTGATAAATTCGAACTCGGTCTCGCAGGACAGAGAGTTTATGAACTCATATGGGATGTTTACTGTGACTGGTACATCGAGATGGTGAAGGGCAGGCTCTATGGTGATGATGAAGAGGATAAGAAGGTCGCGAGAGCGGTACTGACCAAGGTGCTTAAAGATCTCCTGAAGTTCCTGCACCCGTTCATGCCTTTCATTACAGAGGAGATCTGGGGCGTGCTGCCTCAGGATGGTGATAAGACAGGCCGTGACGCAATGCTCATCAGAGCGGAGTGGCCGGTATTTGATGCAGCGATGGATTATTCCGGTTCTGTCCGCAGGATAGAGACAGCTATGGCAGTCGTTAAGGCTGTGCGTAACATCCGCGCAGAGGCTGAAGCTGCACCGGGCAGAAAGCTCAATCTCATTATCAGGACAGATACGCTTGCTTCAGACATCGAGGCTGTAGCAGAACGTATCAGAAAGCTCGCCAACGTCGTAGATATCGACATCAGAGGCACTGATTACGAGATACCGTCAGACGTAATGACGGCAGTTATCGATGGAGCTGAGATCGCTGTTAAGCTCGACGATCTTGTGGACAGGTATGCTGAGATCGAAAGACTCACAAAGGAAAAGGCAAGACTCGAAAGCGAAGTAGCCCGTGTGGAGAAGAAGCTTGCCAATCAGGGCTTCGTAGCCAAGGCTCCTCAGAAGCTTGTTGAAGAAGAGAAGGCAAAGGGCGAAAAATACCGTGAGATGCTCGCAACCGTCATGGCACGTCTTGATTCACTGAAGTAAAATGGCAAGCTTTGACGGACTGGACAGAATGAATGCGATGCTGTCCGCACTCGGAAATCCCGAGGCGGACTTCAAAGCGATACATATTGCGGGGACAAACGGAAAGGGCTCTACCGCTGTGATGACGGCTTCCATACTTGAGGAGGCCGGTTTCACTGTAGGTCTTTATACCTCGCCTCATCTCGAAACTGAATGCGAGAGAGTTCAGATATGGGACGGAACCCATCATATGATTGAACAAACCCGTTTCGATGAGCTTAAGGACAAGGCGAGAGCAATCGAAGAAAACGCGACGGTATTTGAGATATATACAGCTGCGGCTTATCTGTACTTTGCTGAAATGAAGCCTGATTATGTGGTTCTCGAGACAGGGCTTGGAGGCAGACTGGATTCTACCAACACCATCGAAAAACCGCTGGTATCAGTCATAACACAGGTAGGACTGGATCACACAGCAGAGCTGGGAAACACCATATTCAGGATAGCTCACGAGAAAGCCGGGATCATAAAAGAGGGCATTCCTGTAGTGTCACAGACACAGGATCTCAACGTGAAGAAAGTGCTCAGAAGAACGGCTTCTGAAAAAGTCTGCGAATTTATCGATGTTTCAGCGGTAGTTGATAAATACCGTGACATAGAACTCTCAATGAAGGGTGAACATCAGATAAGAAATGCGGCTACGGCTGCTGAAGCAATCAGGGCAGCAGGTATAGAAGTGTCGGATGAGGCTGTCAGGATAGGTCTTGCCAACGCATATCTTCCGGGGCGCTTCGAAGTTCTTAATGAGGAGACCGCAGGAAGCGAAGAACCGTTTTTCATCATCGACGGTGCCCATAATCCGGATGCAACAGAAGCACTTACGCAGGCTCTTTCGGGATTTACCCGGGAGCATCGTATCAAAAGAATTTTTGTAATTTTTGGATGTATGAAAGACAAAAATTACACTCGTATGATACAATTATTGGCAGGAAATACGAGAGGATGCACCTACGCGACGGCCGCTGTCGATTACGGAAGAGCAGAAGATCCGGAGCGTCTGGGGGAAGTTTTTGCGGAGTGCGGCAAAAAATGCATAGTCTGCGAATCAGCAGCAGAAGCATACGAAATCTCAAAAGACGGAAAGTACGGGTGCGTACTCGTGACCGGCTCGATTTAT
>ONRQ01000025.1 GCA_900320285.1 uncultured Eubacteriales bacterium | reverse complement strand
ATATGGTGCTAGAGTACTGTACTAGAGAAGGATCGGGATCACGAAACAGGTGGATACGAAACTTTACCCCATAGGAAATGTGGGTTTGCCCCGTAACATCGGCCGATACAGACGGGATAGAATAATCATACAGACAATAAGCGCCGAAGCGATACATCATGTATGGCTTCGGCGCATTTTACTTTGTGCTGAAAATCAGCTATTCCAATGTGTTTTTGATAAGGTAACTGTCTTCTTCAACCGGTCTCAGTTCACTGAGGTCATATGGTGTGTCCTGATATACAAGATTGAGCCAGTTGGTATAGGTGCAGTTTGAGCTTGAACGCCACGAGAGTATCGGCTCCTTTGTCGGATCATCGTCCGGATAATAGTTGACAGGAATCTTCGGTTTCAGACCCTTTGCAAGATCTCTCTTGTATTCTTTATCCAGATCATATCTGTCATATTCCGAGTGACCTGTAACAAAAACCTGTCTTGATGAGTTTGCAAGAATAAGATAGCTTCCGGCCTCCGGGCTGTCAGCAACTACATAGAGTTCAGGATTGCTTCTGACTTTTTCCTCATCCAGACCCGTATACCTCGACTGAGGAACATAGAATTCATCATCCATTCCTCTCATCAGGATTTTCTTCCTGTGAATGACACGGTGAAGATATACACCGCTCAGTTTTTCAGGCAGCATGAGCTTCTGTATTCCGTAGTGATAGTACAGCGCTGCCTGGGCACCCCAGCAAATGTGGAATGTAGAATATACATGTGTCTTTGACCATTCAAATATCTGGCAAAGCTCGTCCCAGTAGTTTACCTCTTCAAATTCCAGATGCTCTACAGGAGCACCTGTGATGATCAGTCCGTCAAAGCGCTTGTATCTGACATCCTTGAATGTTTGGTAAAACTTGTTGAGATGGGATCTGTCCACATGGCTTCCGCGGTGGGTTGCGGTGGTAAGGAATGTGATCTCAAGCTGTATCGGAAAATTCGAAAGTACTCTGAGTATATCGAGCTCGGTATCTTCCTTCAGCGGCATGAGATTGAGTATGGCGATCTCCAGCGGCCTGATGTCCTGAGAGACCGCACGGCTCTCATCCATTACGAATATGTTTTCATCTTCCAGTATCTTCTTGACGGGAAGATCGTTCTGTATTTTTATCGGCATTGGCTTCTCCTGTCCATGCTGTTTAAGGGGAATAAAGCTGGGAACCGGCATGATCGATGCTGATTTCCAACTTAATAATGATATTATGCCGTTTTGCAAACTGTCAATTGGAATTTGGAAGAAATCGGAGTTCGGTTGCTTGCATGAATTTAGTATAATAAGTATGATTTTTATTATTAAAAAAAAAAAGGGAGGTAACAGGGAACATGAAAGATTACAGACTCGGCACACAATGTGTTCAGGCAGGCTATACACCGGGTAATGGAGAGCCAAGGCAGATCCCGATCATACAGTCAACTACTTTCAAGTATGATACCAGTGAGGACATGGGCAAGCTGTTTGATCTGGAGGCATCCGGATATTTTTATACAAGGCTTCAGAATCCTACCAATGACATGGTCGCAGCCAAGCTCGCAGTTCTTGAGGGCGGCACGGCAGCTATGCTTACATCATCCGGCCAGGCAGCTAACTTCTTTGCGCTGTTCAACATCTGCGAGTCAGGAGACCACATTGTCTCATCCGCATCGATCTACGGAGGGACATTCAACCTGATTTCAGTGACCATGGCCAAGATGGGCATTACTGCGACTTTCGTTTCTCCGGACTGCACAGAGGAAGAACTGAACGCGGCATTCCAGGATAACACAAAGGCGGTATTCGGCGAGACGATCGCGAACCCTGCGCTGACTGTCCTCGACATCGAGAAGTTTGCAAAGGCCGCCCATGAGCATGGTGTGCCTCTTATTGTAGACAATACTTTCCCGACTCCGGTCAATTGCAGGCCGATCGAGTGGGGCGCAGATATTGTAACACATTCGACTACCAAGTATCTGGATGGGCATGGTGCCGCAGTTGGCGGAGCTATTATTGATTCAGGCAAGTTCGACTGGATGGCTCATAAGGACAAGTTCCCTGGACTCACGACACCGGACGATTCATATCACGGCATCATATATGCAGAGAAGTTCGGAAATGAGGGAGCGTTTATCACCAAGGCGACTTCACAGCTGATGAGGGATTTCGGCAGCATCCAGTCACCTCAGAATGCATTCCTGCTTAATCTGGGACTCGAGTCACTGCATGTACGTATGCCAAAGCATGTAGAGAACGGACAGGCTGTTGCCGAGTTTCTGGCTAATCATCCTAAGGTAAAGAAGGTAAGCTATTCCGGACTCCCGGAAGATCCGTATTATGAAATCGCACAGAAATATTTACCTGATGGAGGCTGCGGAGTCGTTTCGTTCGAACTTGAAGACAGACAGGCTGCAGAGAAGTTTATGGGACGTCTCAGACTTGCTGCAATCGAGACTCATGTTGCTGATGCAAGGACATGCTGCCTGAATCCGGCTACATCAACACACCGCCAGATGACGGATGAGCAGCTTCAGGCTGCAGGCATTCCTGCAGGACTTGTAAGAATGTCCTGCGGACTCGAAGATAAAGAAGACCTGATCGAAGATATCAGACAGGCGCTTGAGGATTAAGCAGGAGGAATTCAATGTCAGAAAGCAGGATCCTTATAGTAGACTTCGGAGGGCAGTACAATCAGCTGATCGCCCGCCGCGTCAGAGAGTGTGGAGTTTACTCTGAGATACATAATTTTGACGAAGTCGATGCAGCATATGTACGGGAGTTTGGTCCGGACGGAATTATTTTCACAGGAGGCCCGCAGAGCGCTTATGGAGAAGGTGCTCCTTCGATAGATGACGGCATTTTTTCTCTTGGCATTCCGATTCTGGGCATATGCTATGGAGCCCAGCTCATGGCTTATCGCCTTGGCGGAAGCATAGATTCCGCTCCGACAAGTGAGTATGGACGAACAGAGGTCACGATAGATGACAAAGGAGGGATACTGGCATCTGCTGATGATGTCAACACCTGCTGGATGAGTCACACCGACTACATCAGCTGCCCGCCAGAAGGATTTATTATCACAGCCCATACGGGTGACTGCCCTGTAGCCGGCATGGAGGATCGGGCAAGAGGCTTTTATGCTGTGCAGTTCCATCCGGAGGTAAACCACACCGAACATGGAGCTGAGTTCATCAGAAGTTTTGTGCTTGATGTATGCGGCTGCAGCCGGGACTGGCAGATGGGCTCGTTCGCTGAAACGCAGATAAAGGCGGTCAGAGAAAAGGTGGGCGATGGCAAAGTGCTGCTGGCCCTGTCGGGAGGCGTGGACTCTTCAGTAGTTGCTGCACTTCTGGCCAAAGCTGTAGGACCTCAGCTTACATGTGTCTTTGTTGACCATGGCCTGCTCCGCAAGAATGAGGCAGCAGAAGTATCTGAAGTGTTCGGAAGCGGCAAACTGTTCAACCTTAACTTTATAAAGGTGGATGCGGCAGACAGATTCTATGCGAAGCTTGCCGGCGTCACAGAGCCTGAGAGCAAGCGCAAGATCATCGGCGAAGAGTTTATAAGGGTATTCGAAGAAACGGCGAAAAAGATAGGAAAAGTCGATTTCCTGGCACAGGGAACGATTTATCCGGATATAATAGAAAGCGGTCTCGGAAAGTCTGCTGTAATAAAATCGCATCACAATGTCGGAGGTCTTCCGGATTATGTTGATTTCAGAGAGATAATCGAGCCTCTGAGAATGCTCTTTAAAGATGAAGTGAGACAGCTTGGAAGGGAGCTTGGTCTTCCTGAATACTTAGTAAGCAGACAGCCTTTCCCGGGGCCGGGACTCGGCATACGGATCATAGGTGAGGTGACAGCTGAGAAGGTCCGTATAGTGCAGGATGCGGACGCGATCTACAGGGATGAGATAGCAAAGGCAGGTCTCAGCGGATCGATCAGCCAGTACTACGCGGCTCTTACAAATATGCAGACCGTGGGTGTCATGGGGGACTTCCGCACTTATGATTATGCTGTCGCTTTGCGTGCGGTCATAACTTCAGACTTCATGACAGCGGAAGCTGCACATCTGCCGTGGGAAGTGCTGGACCGCGCGATGACACGCATAGTGAATGAGGTCGATCATGTAAACAGGGTATTCTATGACCTGACGAGCAAACCTCCGGGGACAGTCGAGCTCGAGTAATAATCGAAAAAAACGGAATAATAATCTGAGACAATATCGTTGAAATTCAGACATCTGCTTATATTAATACTGATATGTTCTGCAATGTTATTTGCTCCGGCAGCATTTGGCTATGCCGGCGGGGCGGAAGAAGGAGACACAGAATCCATTGCTGACGATTACGAAGATACGGCCGATGACGGAAGTCCACGGTCATCTTTTGCGTACAAAGAATACAGTTCACAAAACATGTACAGGAATATACTAAGAGTCAAGATGCCTGATGTATATAAAAAACTGTCTCCGGGCATGAATGATGACGAAACTGTTCCTATACCGGGTACACTGGCTACCTGTGCGAGCACCGACGGAAGCCAGGTGTCGGACTCTTATATACCGCAGGGTATATGCACCGCTGATCCATACTGGCTGGTGACAGCATACGATTCCAACAAGGAATGCCCGTCAGTCATATATGTTGTTGATTCCGGAGCGAAGCAGCTTGTATCCACTTTATTGCTCCCTAATAAATACCACGTCGGCGGTATAGCCTTTGACGGAGCGCGCGTATGGCTTACGGGAGATACATCTGACAAGTATAAAGGCCGCCCGTTTGTACAATATATCAGGTACGAGGATATCCTTGATCTTATAGATGAGAGTGTTGCGGAAGTTGCTGAAGACAATGTATCTGAAAAGATATACATAAAAAACAAGCCTTCGTTCCTGGACTGCGAAGCCGGAAAGCTTTGGGTCGGAACATATATCGGAACCAAGGGCACAAAAGAAGGATATGTTTACGGATACACGATTTCTGATGCGCCGGAGGAAGCTGTGCTCAACACAACGATGTTTTCCGTTATTACAGCTATCGATTCAAGTTCCCAGGGCATGGATATAGATGGTAACTATCTTTATGTTTCAAGCTCATATAAGGGAAACTCGCCCGGTATAAAATCATCCTTTGTGACAAAATACGAGATAAGCCCGGTATTAAACGGCGCTCCGTATCTTTATGTCGAAGACAGGGAACTCACCAGGATCGAAGTGCCTAAAATGAATGAGGAGATTATTGTTAAGGATGATCTGATCCACATAAATTTTGAATCATCTGCGAAAAGGTGGAAAAATCCGGTGATCAGAACCGACAGAATACTTGCGGTAAGCAAGCCTTGATAATGACAGCAAACAGGTGAAAAAGGAAGAAACTAACCAAAAGACAAATAAAAAGAATAAAAAAATCTGGGTCAGAATACTTCTGCTGATTGTTTTGGCTGCTGTTTTGATGTTTGCTCCGTATGTTTATGATGCCGTAAGAAATGATCCTAATATCGTTTTGAAAAAAATATCGACGGTTTTGACAGAAGACAGCACGGTCGATGTGACATATACATATAAACCGGGCAAGTACAAAATTATCGGCAAGGACAGGCTCCCGCTGTACGCTTTTACTCCTGAGGAAAGCGGGGACTATACTTTCTCTGTTTCAAATGTAGTATCAGAGGACGATGTATTTCTGTCACTTCAGGCATCAGACAGCCACTTCAACAACTATCTCAGTATAGACAACATGGAGGATAGTGGCGGCGACTTTTCTGATACGGTGTTTCTTAATGGCGGAAGTGTATGCTATGTGCTGGTAGAACCATATTCTGAGGATGAGAGGGATAAGTATTCCGGATCATTCAGTTTAAGTGTTTCAAGAGCACCTGAGGAAACAGGACCGCCGGCAGTCACCGAGACCGAACCGGCAGTTATAAAGGCGAATGAGGACAGCCAGACTGCCGCGCTGTTCGTCCCGGCAGAATCCGGCTTTTTCAGATTTGAGTCCCGTGTAGTATCAGGGGACAAAGCGGCTTCATCAGCTATTTCGTCAGTAAAAACAACTGACAATAGTGAGATCAAGAGGTCAGAAGGCATATGCTATCTGGAAGGCGGTAAGGAATACTATGTATGGGTCAGCGCTCAGGACATGATCAAATCATCTGTGGATGTGGAGGTCAGCTGCAAAAGGATAGAATCATTCAATACAGATCAGACCGGAGAATACAGCATACACGGAGATACTGTTATAGGATTCACTTCGCAGGAGGCACAGAATCTGGCGGTTTATTCTGTATCGGATGGCAATGTAAGATGCTGCGTGTATGACAGCAAGGGTTTTCCGCTGAACAGCGATGATGATTCCGGCGGGGATCTGAGTGGAAACGATAAGGATTTTGCGCTTGTGATACAGGCTCAGAAAAAAATGCTGTATCTCATTTACGCAGAAGGTCAGTTCGATGAGTGCAGAATAGTGATCACAGAGTATGACGGAGATGGTTCGTCGATCGGAAAAGACAGTATAAAAACCGGTACAGAAGACGAAGATACTGAGAATATTGTAACAGAATGAAATTAACTATAAACCACAATGTCATTACCCAGGCTGTTGAATATTTTATTCACTGTTACGATAAAGTAACCGGACTCATATCCGAAAACGGTACAGAAGCCCGGATAATCAGGGTAGATACAGCAGAGCTGGCAGATTACGCGAGGGAGTTACGCAAGGGGCATCGCGATTAACACATGAAACCGGTAAATCTTTTCAGGGTATCCAGAATACAGGATGAAAGGCTGTTCAATATCATGGAGAAGCACGAGGCCAGTGATCACGATAATCACAGGATCCGTATCCATGAGATCGACTCTCTTCGCATACTCGCAGATGCTCTTGCCGGTCACAGAATAACGGTAAAGGATACAGACGGCTTTTACTTTGGCTATGTGATCCCGCTGATTGGCAAGGAGTTTGATCTTCTTAAAGTCACGGGTAAATACTGCCTGAATATAGAACTGAAATCACAGGATGTGGGTGAGGGGCAGATCCTTGCACAGCTGAGGAAGAACCGTCATTACCTTACTCTTCTGGGCAGAGAGCTTATGCTGTATACGGTTGTTACAGACACACTTGAGTGCTACAGGCTTTCAGATGAAGGAGAACTGGAGCCAACAGATATAGGTGAGATAGCGAAGGCTGTAAGGAAGTGCCGTGCTGCGTATCACGGCCGTATCGATAAGCTGTTCCGCGCATCAGAATATCTGATCTCTCCTGAAGAAAATCCTGAAAAATTCCTGCAGGGGCAGTACTTCCTGTCTCCGGCCCAGGACTATGTCAAAGCGGAACTGCTCAGAGATATAGCGGATACATCCGGCTGCGCATTCTTCCACATATACGGCAGGCCATGTACCGGAAAGACGCTTCTTATATATGACCTGGCAAAGCATCTGGCAGACAGCGGCAGAACGCTGATCACATGCGGAGAAGAACCGTCAGGAGGATTGCTGTCTATAAGTGAATCGATAGAAAACCTGGATTTTATCTCCGTATCGGATATCGCTGCACCTGAGCAGATCAGCGGATATGCTTTTATTCTTGTGGATGAGACTTTGCGCATCGATCCGGAGATATTCAATATCATTAAAGATGCTGCCGAAACGTATGGGCAGACATGCATTTTCTCCACGGATCCATCCGCTGTTCTTACTGATCCTGAGCAGGAAAATGACATAGGGGGTAGAATACGAAGTCTCGGTCTGACCGGAGAGTATGAGCTGTCGGAAAGACAGAGGATGAATATGGAAATACAGACATTCATCCATAAGCTCAAGCATTTAAAGAGCAAAACTGAGAAAACCTATGAATTTGAGCACATCTCGGTCAATTATGCCAATAACACTGCTGAGGCCCATGATATAATCAGATATTTCCGTGATAAGGGGTATGTTTTCATCAATCCTCACAGACAGTCGGAAGATCCTTTTGCTGACCTTGAGGAATCCTTCAGGTACAGGCATATAGCCGGAAGGGAATACAACAGCGTGGTAATGCTCATGGACAGCTCTTTCTCATATGACGGTGAGGGATATCTTATGGGGATCCCCAAGCCCGATCCCGGGAATCCATATCCCAACATATTTTATTCCGGCATCACCCGTGTCCGCGAACACCTTGCGCTGGTGATACTTGATGCTCCGGAACTGCTGGACAACATACTCTCGATATTGGATTAAGCATTCAGTTATAAACAGGAGGCTGAAAATGATATGCAGACACTGTGGTAAGAATATACCGGAAGAAGCTGTCTTTTGTCCTTTCTGCGGGGAGCAGACTGAGTCACATTTGCGCAGGGAGAAAACAGAATCTCATCTGCGTAAGGAGGACAGGTTCCAGGAGGAAATGGAAAGGGATAAACCTAAAACAAAAAAAGAAAAGAAAAAGAAAGAAAAGTATATAGAGGAGCCTGCAGGCAAAAGAAGGCTGAAGTCCTTTATATCGATCGTTGCCGCCTTCGCGTTTGTTGTTGCAGCGTTCATCGCTATCATGGTGTTTGTAAAGCCTTATTTAGGAGAAGAGCCATGGCCTGATGAAGATGATCAGGCGATTGAAACTGAGGAAATAAGCGGACTGCCTAAGAATATGTATATAACAGCGGGAGACGGGGTGCTCCTGCAGGAAGAACCGGGACCGGATGGAAAGGCAATACATCTTCTGAATTATGGCCGGGAGATAGAGGTAGAAAAGGCTCAGGACGGCTGGGCTTACGCTACCGTGGACGGGCTTTCGGGATGGTTTCCGGCTGAGTATCTGACAGAAAACAAGGAGGACATCCTTCAGAAGGAAATAAAGCCCGAATCCGCAGAAGATAAGGGCCAGCTTGTAGAACCGGCCAAAAAAATCAAAAACGGTTATCACGGAACCGTAGCCGCGGAGGATGGTCTGAACCTTCGCTGCGGCCCGGGACCTGATTATGATATTCTGCTCGTTGTTCCATATAAAGAAGAGGTAATTGAAGAAGGCTGGAATGACGGATGGATTTATATAAAGCATGATGGGCAGTATGGATGGGTAAATACAGAGTTCATCACACCTACAGGAGAAGTTGAAGGCGCTTCCCAATGACCGGAACTGACCTGAATGATTGAAACTTACTGGTGAGGAGGAGCTACAGTGCAAAGAAACGAGATATGGCGCTCCTATGGTACAGACTATAAGGAGATGACAAAAAGACTGCTTTTGCAGTCGGGACTTGCTGATCTGCTGCCCGAAGCGTCCGATCATGACCCTTGTATCGCAATCAAACCCAATCTTGTGACACCCGCGCCGGCTTCTTTCGGCGGAACGACTCATCCTGAGATCGTCGCAGGAATAATCGAGTTCCTTCAGGAAAGAGGCTACGGAAATATAGTGATCGCCGAAGGTTCATGGGTCGGGGATAAGACTGCTGAAGCTTTCGAATACTGCGGATACAACTCGCTTGCCCGGAAGTATGGTGTATCCCTTGCTGACATGCAGAAAGATAAAGGCATCGATGTGGATTGCTCGGGTGAGATCCTTTCTATATGCAAAAAAGTCAGGGACTGGGATTTTCTTATCAACGTTCCTGTGCTCAAGGGGCACTGCCAGACACATATAACCTGCGCTCTAAAGAATATGAAGGGTCTGATACCCAATACTGAGAAGAGAAGATTCCATACGATGGGGCTCCATAAGCCAATAGCGCATCTTAATGCGGGCATCAGGCAGGATTTCATCGTTATCGATCATATCTGCGGAGACCTCAGCTTTGAAGAGGGAGGCAGTCCTGTAACACGCAACTGCATAATGACGGCTGTTGACCCGGTCATGGTGGACTCATACGTCTGCTCACTTCTCGGCTATGATACTGAAGAGGTAGAGTACATCGGTCTGGCGGAGGAGCTTGGTATCGGAAGCAGTGACCTTTCCAGTCTGAGACTGATTACATGCGAGGGCGAACCATATGAGGATCTTCCTGCTCACAGCATTCTGGATGTGAGCTATGCTGTGGACGAGGTGGATTCATGCAGCGCGTGCTACGGAGTGCTGATCCCTGTGCTGGAAAGGCTGAAGAAGGAAGGCCTTCTTGACAGGCTGCCCGGGAGTATCGCAATAGGGCAGGGTCACCGCGGCAAAAAAGGTCTTCTTGGAATAGGCAACTGTACAGCAGACTTCGATATTTGTGTAAGAGGCTGCCCGCCGAAGGAAGACGACATCTATAGTCAGCTCAGGGAGCTTGCAGAAAATAACTGAAACTACCAATGACAGACAGTTAAAAAACTGTCTGCCTTTTTTTGGGAAACTGCTTGACAGAAGAGTTATATTGTATAAAATATAGTTGTATCAAATATAAATGAGGCAGGGATATAACTATGTCTGAAACAGATTATAAAGAAATGATGAAACTGGAAAACCAGATGTGCTTTCCTCTTTATGCAGCAGCCAGAAGCGTAACAAGCCTGTACACACCATGGCTCAAAGAGCTGGGAATAACGTATACGCAGTACATCACCTTCCTGGTATTGTGGGAGAAAGACGGTATTACAGTCGGGGAGATCTGCGAGAGACTGATGCTCGATAACGGAACAGTATCACCGCTTCTGAAGAAGATGGAGAAAGCAGGATATATCACCAGATCACGCAGCGCGGAAGATGACCGTGTCGTAGTGATCACACTGACGGAGCAGGGCAGAGCGATGCAGCACAGAGCAAAGGACATCCCTGAAAAGGTAGGGGAATGTATCGACCTGGCTCCTGAAAAAGCCATAAAACTTTACGAATTGTTATATGAACTTCTGGGTAAGGAAAGGAGAACAAAATGAGCAACGTTTATGATTTTGAGGTAAAGGACAGATTTGGAAATGCAGTAAGTCTTGCAGATTACAAGGGCAAGGTTCTACTTATAGTCAATACTGCAACAGGATGCGGTTTCACTCCGCACTATGACCCGCTGGAGGCAATGTACAAAGAGTTCAAGGATCAGGGCTTCGAGATTCTGGACTTCCCATGCAACCAGTTTGCTGATCAGGCTCCGGGCTCTGATGACGAGATCCACGAATTCTGCACCCTGAAGTTCGGAACAGAGTTCCCGCAGTTTGCGAAGATCGATGTAAACGGAGAAACCGCAGATCCGCTGTTTGCTTATCTGGGGACAGAGAAGCCTTTCAACGGATTCGGCAAGGGACTCAAGAATGCCGCTCTTAACAAGTTTGCAGCTGCGAACAATAAAAAGTATGGCAACAAGACATATATCGGCTGGAACTTCACTAAATTCCTCATCGACAGAGAAGGCAATGTGATCGCAAGATTCGAGCCTACAGTCGACATGGCAGAAGTAAAGAAGGCTGTTGAGGCAGCTCTGTAAACTTCGCGGCCGCTGGCTGATAACATCATCCGCCGGAGTGTTACTTAAATGATTCGTTCCGGTTTTTTGATGTTCTGGTATAATAACTTACAGCAGCCGGGTCAATAAAAAGAAACGGCGAACAGCGGAAAAACAGAAAAAGGTATTGAATTTTTATTTTTTTTGAGTATTATGCTGCAAAGAAAGGAGAGAAACAGATGGCTTGGTATGAAGAAGCTGTTTTTTATCATATATATCCGTTAGGACTCCTTGGAGCCCCTGAATGGAATGATCACAGTCAGCCGGTCCACAGACTTACGGAGCTTAAGGCCTGGGTCGATCATATGAAGACGTGCGGTTTCACTGCATTGTATTTCGGTCCGTGCTTCTCATCCGGATCTCACGGATATGACACTGAGGACTACCGCCGGCTCGATGAGAGACTGGGAGACAATGAAGATCTTAAGGATCTGGTAAGATACTGCCATGAGAATGGTATACGTGTTATCCTGGACGGCGTGTTCAATCACAGCGGAAGAGGATTCTTCGCCTTCCGCGATCTGAAGGAAAACCGTGAGAACAGCCGGTACAAAAACTGGTACTGCAATGTAAATTTCTGGGGAAATAACGAGTATAACGATGGCTTTTCCTATGAGAACTGGGGAGGACACAATCTGCTTCCAAAGCTCAATCTGTATGAGCCGGAGGTGAGACAGTATCATTTTGACACGGTGCGTTTCTGGGTATCGGAATTCGATATCGACGGCATTCGCCTGGATGCCGCGGATGTGCTCGAACAGGGATTCATGCGTGAACTCAGGAGTGTCACGGACGGTCTGAAGGATGACTTCTGGCTGATGGGAGAGGTCATACACGGAGAGTACAGCAGATGGGTAAATGACAATACCCTGCACTCCGTGACAAATTATGCACTGCACAAGGCTCTTTACAGCGCTCACAACGATCACAACTACTTTGAGATAGCACACACGGTCAAACGCCAGAGAGACATGGGGCTTGGCGACAATGTGCATCTTTACGATTTCGTAGACAATCATGATGTTGAACGCATCATGACCAAGTTGCGCAACAAGAGACATTTTCTGCCTGTACACGTTCTTCTTTACACTCTGCCGGGTATACCGTCCGTTTACTACGGTTCGGAGTTCGGCATCGAGGGAAGAAAGGAAAGAGGCTCGGACGCATCGCTCCGCCCGGCCCTTTCGCTGGCGGAACTTTCGTCACAGGACAATGTTTCTTTGCAAATCATCAGCGCACTTGGTAACATATATAGTAAGGAGTCAGCACTGTGGTACGGGGAATACCGTGAAACAGACCTGACTACGACGAAGTACGCGTTCATGCGCGGAGATATACTTGTAACGGTCACCAACAGTGACAGTCAGGAGAACTTTGATCTTGGCCTGAGCGGATCATATAAAGGAGCACTCCACGGAGGAGAGATCTCTTCAGATCAGGGCAGACTGAGGTTCACCCTGGAAGGCAACAGTGCTGAGATATGGATCCCGGCTTCGGAAAGGAAGCACTATGAACCGCTTAAGCGCGTTAAGGAGGAACCTGTCAAAGCTGTTGAAGAATCGTTTGAAGAAATGCCGCAGAGAGCTGAACCCGGCAAGAGCTTCGAAGAGATGAGCATAGAGGAACTTCAGGCTGAGATACTTGCAAGGCTTTCTGCCAACGGGCCGCTCAATGACCGTATGAAAAGAGAAGTTAAAGAGAATGTTTACAGAGACTCGTTGCTCAACTGGGTAAAGAGCTTCCGCTAACGCACAGACAATAGGAGAACAGAAATGGCTAATGACGAAACAATGAACATGGAAAATATGGCAGCAGGGACTGATCTTCCACAGCCAAGAAGAAGCATTGCTTTTATCGGTTCCGAGTGCTACCCGTTCGTTAAGACCGGAGGACTTGGCGATGTTATGTATGCACTGCCTAAGGCACTGGCTGAGCTCAACTGCGATGTAAAGGTCATCATTCCGCGCTATCACTGCATACCTTGGGAGTATCAGGAGAAGATGGTATACCGCGGATCATTCAACATGGACCTGTGCGCAGACGGAAGATCCTATTATGTAGGAATCATGGAATATGTACATGACGGCGTAGTATATGATTTCATCGATAATGATGATTTCTTTACCAGCGGCAACCCGTATGTCAATCTTGTTGACGATATTCCGAAGTATTGCTACTTCTGCAAAGCTGCCCTTGCCGCACTTAATTATATGGACTGGATCCCTGATGTTATCCACTGCCATGACTGGCAGGCAAGTCTGGTACCGGTCATGCTGCGTACCCAGTTTGCAGAAACAGCTATCAGGAATGCAAAGACAGTCCTGACTATACATAATCTGCGCTTCCAGGGTGTGTATAATATTGCTACTATCAAATACTGGACAAATCTGCCTGATGAAGTTTTCAGCATTGATGTTTTCAAGACAGGATATGAAGACGCCAACATGCTGAAAGCAGGCCTTGCTTACGCTGATGCTATTACTACAGTCAGTGAAACGTATGCCGGAGAGATACAGACTCCGTTCTTCGGCGATGGTCTGGACGCGCATATACGCCATCATTCCGGAAAGCTGCGCGGTATTGTTAACGGCATAGACGTTGTTCAGTGGGACCCTAAGAATGACACAAGAATTGCAGCGCCTTACGATATAACAGAAGTTCTCGATAAAAAGAAGGAGAACAAGCGCGCTCTGCAGGAGGAACTCGGACTTGAGGTCGATGAAGGCAAGTTCGTTATCGGTCTTATCTCGCGTCTGACAAATCAGAAAGGCCTTGACCTGGTCAACGAGATCCTTCCGGGGCTCATCGACGGCAATACACAGATCGTAGTGCTGGGCACAGGCGATGCCCTCTATGAGGAATCGTTCCGCAATTTTGAGAACTGGTTCAAGGGCAGTGTCTGCTCATGCATAATGTATGATGAGAGCAGGGCTCACAGGATCTATGCAGGCGCGGATGCTCTGCTGGTACCTTCGCTGTTTGAGCCATGCGGACTTACCCAGCTGATAGCGATGCGCTATGGTACTGTACCTGTAGTGCGTGAGACCGGCGGACTGAAGGATACGGTCGAGCCTTTCAACATGTTTTCACTGCAGGGCAATGGATTCACATTTGACAGATATGAATCCGGATTGCTCTATGACGCCATTAACCGCGCCAAGACAGTGTATTTCACTGACCGCTGGCACTGGGATGAGATGGTCCAGAGAAACATGGCAAAGGATGTATCGTGGGAAGCTTCGGCATGGAAGTACAGAGATCTGTATCTTGAGCTGAGACCGTAAGAACATTGCTCAGGAATAACCTTAAAAATTAAGATCCATCAAAAAGAGATTCATTTACGGAATCTCTTTTTTTGTTTATCAATGACGGATAAAATGACGAACTCTATTTACAATATTAGGCATTAGTTGCTAAAATTATACTAACTATACATATTAAATGGAATGGAGGAATGAAGTGCGGCATAAGATGAAAAAGACAGCCAAATATCTGATCATCTGTCTTCTGATTTCTTCCTTTTTTACTTGCTTTCCGGCATGCGGCAGCAGTGAGGCGGCCGGCGGAGAAGCGGCGGAGACCGGGGCTCAGGCTGATGAAACTGCAGAAAAATATGAGGTCCCGGAATTCAGAGGCGCGCAGTTCCATGAGGATGAAGCCTATGGCAATGACGAGGTGCTGGTAGATACATCAAGAAGCAGCAAAGGCTTTTTCGGCATCCACTGCGTGTCGGATAAAAAAATCAAAGTCCAGGTGTTCAAGGATGATGAGGTCTATACCTACGATGTTGTTACCGGAAAAGACCAGATATATCCGTTCCAGCTTGGAAACGGTTCGTATACGATCAAGGTCATGAAGAACATTGTCGATACCAAGTACAGCGAGCTTTATGCCACATCGGTAGATGTGGAACTTGAGGATGAATTCGATCCTTTCCTCAGACCGAGCCAGTATGCAGATTATGCTGATGATTCATCATGCGTGCTCAAGGCAGATGAACTTGCTGCGCAGTCGGAAGATGCTAACGACTTCATCACAAATGTCTTCAACTTCGTTTGCAAAAGTGTCACCTACGATACTGAGAAGGCAAAAACTGTGCAGTCCGGATATATTCCTGATCCCGACGAAACCATGGAGACCGGCAAGGGCATCTGTATCGATTATGCGTCACTTGCGGCGGCAATGCTGAGGAGCCATGGTATTCCGACAAAAATCATTTTCGGATATGTAGGCGAAGACGGCGACCTCTATCATGCATGGAACATGTATTACACAGAGGAGACCGGATGGGTCGCCGTTGAATTCGAGGTTCACGAAGGTGAATGGAACCGCCTCGATCTTACTTTCTCAGCCAATGGATCTGACAGCGATTACATTGGTGACGGTTCCAATTATATGGACGTATTCCAGTATTGAAAATGCATATAAATGAAAGGAGCTTAGACTAATGAGTTCTGAGAAAAAAGCGGATTCCAGGATGCTGAACTATACCGAGCTTACATCATTCTTTGAAAACATGGGAATGATGGTAAAATCCGGCATTTCGGTAAGTGAAGCAATGTCGCTTCTGAAAGAGGAGACTCCGTCATCAGAGCAGGCACTGAAAAATGCCTTTGATACAATGGCGGACGATCTTTACATGGGCAAGCCTTTCGGTGATGCGATGAGGGACACCGGAGCTTTTCCTGACTATTCCGTGGATATGATCAGCACCTCAGAATATACCGGAAAGCTTGAGAGCACTCTGTTCCATCTCGCGGATTACTACCGGACTGAAAACAGCATGAAGACAACGCTTGTATCAGCGGTGAGATATCCGGTGATAATGCTGCTTATGGTAATAGCAGTACTGGTAGTTATGCTGGCGCTTGTATTCCCGGCATTTTACGGCGTTTATGAAAATCTTGCCGGAAGCCTGTCGGCATCCTCCTACGGGTATATCAACGTGTCATTTACTCTTACAAAAGTGATGCTCGGCATTATGATCGTGCTTCTTGCAGCTATGATTGCCGGGATCACGATGTGGAGGGGCGGCAAAAAGGATACAGTCAGGAACTTCCTGTCAAAATTCTCTTCATTCAGAGAGCTTTTCAGAAGCATGGATCTTTACAGATTCACATCCTGCTTTGACATGTTCCTCTCCAGCGGAGAGCATCAGGATGAGGCTCTCGTAAAGAGCATGCCTGTAGTGGAGACCGAAGCTCTCAGGGCGCTGCTGCAGCGCTGCAAAGAAAAGATGGACGGCGGTATGAGCTTCTCCCAGACTGCTTACGAGGAGCATCTTTACGATCAGACCAACAACAGAATGCTGATACCTGCTGAAAGGAGCGGCATGCTCGATACGATCATGCAGAAGATCCTCTCCAATCTTAAGGTAAGCATCGAAAAGAGCATAGGCCATATTGCCAATACAGTCGAACCTCTGCTCACAGGTGTTCTGATGATATTCATCGGAATCATGCTGGTAAGCCTTATGGTGCCGCTGATCGGCATCATGAATTCCATCGGATAAACGTTTCATAAGAGGAGCTCCGGCATGGAAAGAAGTAACCACTACAGAAGATTGATAGTGACAATAGTCATTACTGCGGTCATACTGGTCGCAGCGGTCTTCGTATGGGCAGGGAAGGCTGCGGAAGACAGTTTTGAGGAGCAGGCAGAGGCTATCAAAGATACTGTATCAAGGCGTGCGCTCCAGTGTTATGTTATCGAAGGAGCATATCCTGAAAGCCTCGACTATCTGGTGGAGAATTACGGACTGGCAGTCAACATGGAGGATTACAAGGTCGTGTATATTCCTTATGCGGAGAACCTTCCTCCTGAAGTCAAAGTGATATATAAGAAGGACAAGTAAAATGCTTGAAAGCAAAAGAGGCATAGGAGACATAATATCGACTATCACGGTGACAGTTCTGTTTGTGGTCATCCTCAGTCTTGTCGTGTTTGCTGCGAGAGGATATCAGCACGCTTCGGAAGTTCAGAACATGAACAGCAACACCAGAGCTGTCGGCTCTTATGTGGTCAATTGTGTCAAGGACAGCAATACCAGCGAAGTTGCGGTTGAAAACATATCCGGAACTGAGTGTCTCGTGATCAGGAGCGGCGACGGTTATGAGCACCGGATATTCATGATAGAAGGCAAACTTATGGAAGAGTATGTTGAAGCAGGGCTCCCTCTTGATCCTGAGACTGCTCTTGAGATAGGTACTACAAATACATTTGTTCCTGAACTCGGAGATGACGGGCTGTTGTCAGTAACAACAGATGAAGGCGTTTCTGTAGTCAATACAAAGAGATAAGAGATGAACAATAAGAGAAGCATTGCGTTTACAGTAGAGCTCCTCGGGCTCTTCATACTGCTGATACTGGTGATCGTTATGATCACTCAGGTATTTGTGATGAGCAGAGCCAGGACTATTGAAGCCAGACATCTGACTCAGGCTGTTATGATGGCACGCAGCACTGCTGAGGCGGCATCGTCAGAGCATGATCTGTCTCTCCTTGCGGAAAAGATCAAAGATATGGACAATGTTCAGTCAGCCGAAGCAGATGTTTCCGGCGGCTCTGTCGACATCGTGTTTGACACCGACGGCAAGCCGGCAGGAAAGGACTTCTGCATAGTTCTTCACAGGACTGAAGAGGAGAGAAATTCCGGCGTATATGCCACAGATAACATCGAAGTGTATTACTGTGCTCCGGGGCAGCATGAGGGAAAGATTTACGACCTCAGTGCCGGAAGCCACTTTACTGCAGAGGAGGTGGGATCATGACTCATAAAACCAGACTAGGTCCGATCGCCATCTTCCTGGTAATAGTCACGATGGTTATCACAACGCTGGCAGTACTCACTGTAGCCACATCGAATGCTGATGTGATCATGGCAAAGAGATTTGCAGATATAACTCAGATCAGATACGGTCTTGAGGCTCAGGGTGAAGAGTTCCTGAGTTATGTGGAATCAGCCGATACCTCAAATCCGGCTGATAATATGAATGGTGTAACGGAGACAGGAAACGGATATGAATTCACCGCTGAGGATGGCGGTTACAGACTTGAAGTCGCTGTAGCAAGGCAGGACGGATCCGGAAGCTATGAGGTGACAAAATGGAAGCTCACAAAGATCTGGAGCGCATCCGATCCTATGAACAGTCTATGGCCGGGTAACTGACAACTGCGGCATATATCAGAGAAAGAAGGAAACAACAATGAACCTCAATGAAATACTGACAACTGCAATACAGAAGGGTGCATCGGATATTTTTATAATCGCCGGTATTCCTGTGACGTATAAGATCAAAGGAGCTCAGGACAGACACGGCGATAGCATCATGAAGCCTGATGACATCAATGCGGTAATTGATGAGATATATGTGACAGGCCGCCGCGCTAAGACAAATCTGGAAATGAACAATGATGACGACTTCTCTTTTTCTATCAGGGACCTCGGAAGATTCAGAGTGAATGTGTTCAGACAGAGAGGCTCGCTGGCAGCAGTGATAAGAGTCATCAAATTCGGAGTGCCTGATCCGGCGCTGCTCGGTATCCCTGAGAGCGTGCTCTCACTTGCCGATAATAAGACCGGACTTGTACTGGTCACGGGAGCAGCAGGCTCCGGCAAATCGACTACTCTTGCATGCATGATCGACAGGATCAACAGGAGCCGCGAAGCTCACATTATCACTATGGAGGATCCGCTGGAATATCTGCACTCGCATAACAAGAGCATAGTAAGCCAGCGCGAGATCTTTATCGATACTCCGGGCTATCTGGAATCACTCAGATCTGCTCTCAGAGAAAGTCCGGACGTTATACTTCTCGGAGAAATGAGAGATTTTGATACGATATCATCTGCTATTACAGCAGCTGAGACAGGAGTGCTGCTTTTCAGTACTCTTCATACATCAAGTGCGGCAAACACTATAAACAGGATCGTGGATGTATTCCCGGCAAACCAGCAGGTGCAGGTAAGGGGACAGCTGGCTCAGCTGATCAAGGGCGTTGTATGCCAGCAGCTCGTTACATCTGCTGACGGACATCTGATACCGGTATTTGAGGTAATGAAGTCGACTCCGGCCATACACAACATGATAAGAGAAGGCAAGCTCCACCAGCTCGAATCGGCTATGCAGGCAGCATCTGCTGACGGGATGGTCACCATGGATTCAAGCCTTCTTGATCTGTACAACAAAGGTCAGATCAGCAAGGATACGCTTCTTTCTTCATGCAATAACTACGAGTTTATGGTGAAGAAAGTCGGAGCATAGCATAGGAGGACGTGTGCCATGAACAGCAACGAAGACTATACTATCAATGTGAAAACGTTTGGAGGCTTTTCGATCAGATATAAAGACTCCGAGCTCTCATTCGGGAACCAGAGTGAATCACAGATGGTCCAGCTTCTGCAGCTGCTGCTTCATTTCAGGAGACAGGGACTGTCGAGGGATCTTGCTAAAGCGGCTTTATTCGGGGACCGCGATGTTGATGATGTTTCACATTCGATAAGGAACATAATATACAACCTGCGCAAAAGGCTCAAAGCGCTCGGACTTCCGGACAGCCAGTATGTTGTCAAGAAAAAGGGCGTCTATTTCTGGTGTGACGATATAAAAGTCATAGAAGACGCTTCGGAATTTGAAACAGCTTTCGACAATGCCATGAACTGTGAAGACAATGAGCAGAAAATCGATATGCTGACGAATGCATGCTATATGTACGCAGGGAGATTCCTTGCCGGCAACGAATCCAGTGTATGGAGCGCCCAGGAAGCAGAAAGATACAGGGAAATCTTTTCAGACTGTGTATTTGAGCTTACTGATATGCTGAGAGACGCGCATAAATACAAACAGCTCCTTGATGTCAGCACATATGCCAGCAAGGTAGATCCTTTCTCGGAATGGGAGATACTGACACTGGAAGCACTCGGGAGACTGGGAAAATTCGACAGAACTGAAAGCTTCTACAGAAAGACTGTCGATATGTACGTCAAGGAGTACGGCGGCCGTGCAAACAGTTATGTGAGAGAATTCATAAACCGCATCGGTCTCAAGCTCGTTGTGGGACATGAATCTCTTGAAGAAATACAGAGTAAGATTGGTAATCCTGACGATTACCCGCGTGAAGGATACTATTGCTCGCTTCCTGTATTCCAGGAGATATACAGGATGACCGAGCGTATGATGGAGAGATCAGGAGAGAAGATATTCCTGATGCTCTGTACAATACTTGACAGCAAGGGCAATCCGATGCGTGAGGGAAGCCGCCTTGAAGAGCTTTCCGAAAGACTCAGACAAACGATAATAGAAAGTGTGAGACATACTGATACCGTTACCAGATATGGAAAAGGTCAGTATCTTGTACTTCTGATAAACACTACTGAGGAGGACTGTTCTATAGTGTCGAAGCGAATCAGCTCGCGCTTCATCCGTGAAGGACAACGAACAAGCCTCAGCTATTCGGTCAGCAACATTATTGTATCAAACCGCTGACCTGAGACTGATAATTAATTACAAGGAGAAACACAATGCTTACGATCGACAATCTTAAATCGCTTGGTGCGAATACCGATGAAGGACTTACGAGATGCCTTGGCAAGGAAGATTTTTATCTCAGAATGGTCAGTATGGCT
The DNA here is from genome assembly GCA_900320285.1 of uncultured Eubacteriales bacterium. Classification (GTDB taxonomy): domain Bacteria; phylum Bacillota; class Clostridia; order Peptostreptococcales; family Anaerovoracaceae; genus Crickella. The sequence continues at coordinate 5,266 of ONRQ01000025.1, read as the reverse complement.
CTTGCTGATGATGGGTTCGAAAAGCTGAAAGATGCTGTTCAGAAGGGGGACCTTAACGAAGGTTTTGAAAGGGCACATGCTCTGAAGGGTGTTCTGTCCAACGTATCACTCACCACTCTCGCTGCACCGATTTCAGAGATCACAGAAGAACTCAGAGCGCGTAACGATATCGACTATTCTGATCTGCTGAACAGGATCGACGAGGAACTCAAAAAATACAGAGCCCTTCTCTGATACGGAGAGGTGCTTTCGAACTTGACCGGGTATAGAGGTATTAAGCCATGACGTATTCAATTATCGGAATACTGGCGGCAATCATCCTTGTGATCATCAACAGGGATGTGCTGTGGAAAGCCGACGGGGAAGCTCTTACATCTACACAAAAGAGCTACCGTTACTTTCTGTACGGCGTTATGGTTTATTATATTACAGACTTATTATGGGGTATTCTGGAATCGCATAACCTGACCGCTGTTCTGTATGCAGACACTGTCGTGCATTTTATTGCCATGGCTGCTGCAGTTATGCTTTGGACGCGATATGTGATCGCTTATCTGGAAGAGAAGAACCGGTTCGGAACCATTCTGTATTATGCAGGAAAATTGTTCCTCGTACTTCAGATCATTTTCATAACAGTCAACTTGTTTCATCCTGTTATGTTCTGGTTCGATGAAACGGGGGCATATCATGCCGGCGTATTCCGCTATGTGGCTCTTGCCATACAGATAATTCTGTTCCTTATGACTTCCGCTTACACCATGTATGTTACGGGCAGGACTGAGGGAAAGGTGAAGCGCAGGCATATGACGATAGGATCGTTCGGAATCGCAATGACCCTGCTCATATGCGTTCAGGTGTTCTACCCGCTGCTGCCGTTCTATGCCATGGGTTACATGCTCGGAACATGTGTGCTGCACAGTTTTGTAGTTGAAGATGAGAAAGAAGAATACAGCAGAGAGCTGGAGAAGTCCATAGAACGTGAACGCCTTCAGAAGGAAGAACTTGCAGAGAGCAGGCAGGCTCTTTCGGAGGCCCTTGCTGCTGCAGAGAACGCCAACAAAGCCAAAACCGCATTCCTCTCAAACATGAGCCATGAGATAAGAACACCGATGAATGCTATCATCGGGCTCAACAACATAGCCATGAATGAGCCGGGAGTGAGCGAATCCGTAATGGAATACCTTGAAAAGATAGGCTCATCTGCGCATCATCTTCTGGGTATCATCAATGAAATACTCGATATGAGCCGCATAGAATCCGGGCGTATGACTATCATGAAAGAGGAATTTTCTTTTTCGCACTGCCTTGAGCAGGTAAATACCATTATCAGCGGTCAGTGCAAAAACAAGAACCTGACTTATGACTGTAAGATCATAGGCAATATCGATGACTACTACATCGGAGATGAAATGAAGCTCAGGCAGGTGCTGATCAACATACTGGGCAACGCGGTCAAGTTCACACCTGAAGGCGGAAAAGTCAGCTTTTTAATAGAGGAAGGCGCAAAGTACGATAATAAAGCAGTCCTGAAGTTCACCATCCGAGATAATGGTATCGGAATGAGTAAGGAGTTCCTGCCTCATCTGTTTGATGCTTTCAGCCAGGAGGATTCTTCCGCAACCAGCACATACGGCAGCACCGGCCTCGGCATGCCTATCACCAGGAGCATAGTGGAACTGATGAACGGTACTATAGGGGTAGAAAGCGAAAAAGGAAAGGGAACAACATTCAAGGTAACAGTTACTCTCGGGCAGTCTGACAGAGTCAGTGTGGAGACAGAAGAGGGTGATTTCAATCCGCGGGATCTGAATGTGCTCGCCATTGATGACGACAGAGTCGCGCTTGAACACGCGGAGATAGTGCTTGGCCAGATCGGAATCAGCTGTGACACTGCGGAGTCAGGATGGGAAGGCATTGATAAGGTCCGTATCAGACACGGACGCCGTGAAGATTACGATCTTATCCTGATCGACTGGCGCATGCCTGAAATGGACGGGATCGAGACTACAAAAAGGATACGCTCATTAGTAGGAGATGAGACGCCAATCATAATACTTACATCGTACAACTGGGACGATATAGCGGATGATGCACGTGCGGCAGGCGTGGATACTTTTGTACCTAAGCCGCTGTTCGCCGGGACCGTTATAGACGAATTCCGCGACGCGTTCCGCAGGAAAAATGCTGAACTGGACAGCAGAACGGCTGATCTTACAGGTAAGCGCGTGCTGCTGGCCGAGGATGTTGCCATCAATGCTGAGATCATTATGATGGTCCTTTCCATGAAAGAGATGGAAGTCGATCTTGCGGAGAACGGCAGGATTGCTGTAGATAAATTTATGGAACATGATCCATGGTATTATGAAGCAATACTCATGGATATGCGCATGCCGGAAATGGATGGTCTGGAGGCGACAAAAGCTATCCGTTCCGCGGACAGGGAGGACGCTAAGGAGATCCCTGTTATTGCGCTTACGGCAAATGCTTTTGATGAAGATGTGGAACGCAGCATGCAGGCCGGGCTTAACGCGCATCTCAGCAAGCCTATAGAGCCGGAAGTACTGTTTGAGACACTTGAGACATTGATAAAACAACACCATAAAGGAGAGACTATATGCTGAAAGGCCATGAAGTATTTCATTCCATTAATGGCAAGAGACAGATCCTTATAGCCGATGATGAGATGATCAACCGTGAGATACTCGGTGAGATGTTAAGAGATGACTATGAAGTTCTGCTAGCTGAGGATGGAATCACTACGCTGGAGATGATAAAGCAGTACAGAGAGACGCTCTCGCTTGTACTGCTCGACATCCTGATGCCGGGGATGTCAGGTCTTGACGTGCTGAAAGCGATGAAGGAAGACACTCTGCTGTCTCATATCCCTGTGATCATGATGACTGCAGAAAGAGACTCGGAAGTAGAGAGCCTCAGGCTTGGCGCTGCAGACTTCATCCCTAAACCGTATCCGGCTGTAGACGTGGTTCATGCCAGGGTGCTCCGTACGATCGAGTTATCTGAGGACAGAGAGATTATCCAGTCGACAGAGAAAGACCTGCTGACCGGTCTGTATAATAAAGAATTTTTCTACAGATATGCGGAGCAGTACGATCACTATCACAAAGATAAGGAAATGGACGCTGCTATTATAGATGTTAATCATTTCCGCATGGTGAATGAGCGATACGGAAAAAGCTACGGAGACGAGGTGCTTCGCCTTATCGGTGAACAACTGCTCGAAACAGTCGATGAAATAGGCGGCCTGGCATGCAGGCAGGAGGCAGATACATTCCTTCTTTACTGCCCTCACGCAGGGAATCCCGGAGACATACTGGACGCTGCCTCAATGCGCCTTGCCGGGCAAAACATGTCAGACAACAGAATAAGGCTGCGCATGGGAATCTATGAATGTGTTGATAAATCCATAGATATTGAAAGAAGATTCGACCGCGCCAAAATGGCTGCGGATTCCGCAAAGGGGTCATTTACCAAAACGATCGGCATTTACGATGATGACCTTCATGAGAAACAACTCTATGCTGAGCAGCTTATAGAAGCTTTTCCGGCTGCAATAAGAGAGAAGCAGTTCAAGGTTTATTATCAGCCAAAATTTGATGTAAGACCGGATACTCCTGTGCTTACAAGTGCAGAGGCTCTTGTAAGGTGGATACATCCTGAACTCGGGATGATAAGCCCGGGAGCTTTCATACCTCTTTTTGAAGAGAACGGTCTTATACAGCAGCTCGATTACTATGTCTGGGAAGAGGCTGCAAGGCAGATCCGTGAATGGAAGGACAGACTCAAATACTCTATTCCTGTTTCAGTCAATGTATCAAGGATAGATATGTATGATCCTAATATCGTTGAGACTCTGGAGAACCTTATAGAAAAGCATGGACTCAGCGGGCGTGATATGCTGCTGGAAGTCACGGAATCGGCATATACACAGGATTCCGCACAGATAATAGAGACAGCTCAGCGGCTGAGAGAGAAGGGATTCCAGATCGAGATGGATGATTTCGGTACGGGATATTCTTCGCTTAATATGATATCTACGCTTCCTATTGATGCTCTGAAACTGGACATGCAGTTCATACGTAATGCCTTCAGGGAAGACGGAAACACTCATATGCTGGAGGTCATCATAGGTATTTCGGACTTCCTGTCGGTGCCGGTCATTGCAGAGGGCGTAGAGACAGAAGAACAGCTTCATGCTCTGAAAAACCTTGGCTGTGATATCGTTCAGGGTTATTTCTTCTCCAAGCCAGTCCCTGCCTCAGAGTTTGAGCCGTTTATTCTGCAGAAAAAAGAAGCTGATGAGTCTTACAAACTGGCTACAAGCAGACAGAAAAGCGTCGAGCCTGAAGATGATGAGAACCGCAGGCTGAAGCTTGATCTGATGCGCAGAAATGAATCTTTGCCGGAAGACAGCGTTACAAAGGAAGAATTTGAAGATGACAGCTCACATAACGCGATACAGCTCAAAACAGCTACGGTATTCTTTACGGTACTGGCATTCCTGGCTGCAGCAGCGCTTCTTTTTGCCGACATATCTGTTACAAAAGGATATCAGTCCATGGAGGCGGCCAGTGACCGGTATATCGCTGCTCAGATCGCGGCATCGGATATGGAGTCCGGCTCTGATTATCTTACAGACCGTGTCCGCTGTTTTGTCGTAACAGGAGAGATGGAATATCTGGAAGATTTTATCGAGGAAGTTGAAGTGACCAGGAGAAGAGACAAAGCAGTGGAAAGTCTCGGAGAACTCCTCGGCGAAGATGACAGCGGCGCTTTGGATAACCTTAACACTGCTCTTGCATTCTCAAATGAACTTGTAGGTTATGAGAATAAAGCGATGAGGCTCATACTGGAAGCCGGAAAGTATGATATGAATACCGTACCGGCGAACATAGCAAATGTTAAGCTCACAGATGAGGAACTCAGCCTTACACCAAAACAGATGAGAGACAAAGCTGAGAACCTCGTATTCGACAATAACTACATGCACTATAAGGACAGGATCAGAGAGAATGTAGGGCTTTGTACACAATCGCTCATACGCTCATCGAGTCAGGAGCTTGAAAAGGCTTCCGCGAAACTTTCGTTGCTTGTCAAGCTCCAGACATGGGTCACCGTGTTTTTCCTGCTGATAGTTCTGGCTATAGTTATGATAATTACCAGAATGATACGTAGGCCTCTTACCAATATGGTAAGACTTATGCAGAACGGAGAGATGATCCCTCCGACCGGTGTGGAAGAGTTAAGA
>ONRQ01000042.1 GCA_900320285.1 uncultured Eubacteriales bacterium | reverse complement strand
GGAGTCTATTGGTTTAACCTTCACTGCGCACCCGCATAGCGGGTGGTTGATTGTCTCGGACGCTTTGCGCCCTCGACGGGGCTCATAGCCCCATAAATAAAAAGCGGTCCAACACATGAACCGCTGATGTAACGGAATATCCGGCCGGAGCCCCGATATACCTCTAAGCAATACAAGTATATCACAAGGCTCCTCCGGATGAACAAGAAATTTCAAAAAGGAGGATCTTAATGACAGATTTCAAAGGAACCAGGATCATCGCCATAGATCACGGCTATGGCAACATCAAGACCGCAAACACCGTGACACCAACAGGAGTTATCGCCTGTGACAGCAAGCCGGTATTCGACGGCAACACTCTTGAGTATGAGGGGAAGTGGTACAGAATCGGCGAAGGCCACAAGGAATTCATCCCGGATAAAGCTATCGACGAGGACTACTACATCCTGACTCTGATGGCTATAGCCAGAGAACTCAACCAGGAACACATAACCGAGGCGGATGTCCACATCGCCTGCGGCCTGCCCCTTAAATGGGTCGGAACGCAGAGAGAATCCTTCAGGGAATATTTGCTCAGGAAGAAGGCCGTCAGGTACAGATTCAACGGCAAGGAATACCGCATCAGGATCATCGGCTGCACAGTATTCCCACAGGGATATCCGGCAATAGTCAGAAACGTAGATCAGTATCATGGAATACACATGGTAGCGGATATCGGCAACGGCACGATGAACATCATGTATGTCATTGATAAGAAGCCGCAGGAATCCCGCTGCTGGACGGAGAAGCTAGGAGTCAACCAGTGCGTGATCAAAGCGAAAAATGAGGTAATGAACAGGTACTGCATGAGCATCGATGAATCCTCTATCGAAAGAGTGCTGAGATTCGGCACCGCGGAGATCGGAGAGAAGTATATCTCGGTGATCCGTAAAGCTGCTGAAGAATATGTGGCAAGCATCTTCGAGACGCTCCGCAGATATGAGTACGATCATGATCTCGTCAGGCTCCACATAGTCGGAGGCGGAGCCTGCCTGGTAAAGAACTTCGGGAAATATGATCCGGACAGAGTCGAGATCAACGAGGACATCTGCGCAACTGCCAAGGGCTATGAGTATCTGGCCTATCAGATGCTCAGAAGGGGGAAGTGATGGAAGACAACACAAGAAAACTCCCCGTACGCTTCAATCTGGACAAACCGGATCAGAAGAAAGCCTGGGATTATCTGCAGACGATGGACAGAAATGAATTCAGTTCATGGAATCATGTGATCCACCTCGCCCTGCTGGACTACTTCGACCGTTATTACAGAATCCAGGAGGACCCGTATCTGGAGACCCGCGAGCGCGAGGAAAGTTTCATACAGCAGATAGTAGATGGTGTCTGTGAATCTCTGAAGCAGACACTGCCGCTGTTTCTGGCTGGCTGCATGACAGGCTTATCTGCCCTGCAGCAGGCAAGCGCTCCAGCAGTTCAGCCATTGCAGACTGAGACTCCCCCGGCAGAGGAACCAGCTGATGCCGACCCCGAAAGCATAGACTGGGGATTCCTCGGCTCATGATCCTTCTGAGCAGCATGCCTGCGCTGCATAAAGGCCGGCATCAATTATCACCATATCTGATGCCGGTCAGATATCTGAAAACGGCGCGATCAATACCAAAAGGTGCGCGGATAAGCGGTTTCGCAGCAGGTGGCGTCACAACAGATAAAAAGTCATATCACATTAGTGGCAACAGCACCAAAGATTGTGTCCATGCCTGCGGAAGAACAGATAATGTACCGAAGCCTCTGGCCGAGGCGAGGAAATCAAGCAAAAGACGGGTCCAGCCGGGCAGTAACTGCAGCCGGTACCAACTGAAAAAAGTGCCGTCCGGGGGTCTGCATAGTTGGAACAAGCACTGCATACCTGCTCCTACTGGCAGGAATGCGAACCTGGTGGCATCCCCCAGACCCCCGTCTGACGTCGACAAAACAAACTACTACACGAATCATGTCGAGAAAGGAGACAACAATATATGCGAAGAGATATAAAAAAGAGTTTCTGGGTAAACAGCGAAGAGGACCGCGATATAAAAGCCAAGTCGCAGGCAGCCGGTCTGACCGAGGCTGAGTTCCTCAGACAGAGAGTCAAAGGTTATTACCCGGTCATCATGCCGGACGAGGTCTTCTGGAAAACCATGGAGAGCATTCGTGAGTTTGCAGACAAAATCGATGAAGTCGCGATGAACGCAGACAATAAAGCGGATATGATCGCGATTATGGCGGAGGCCATGAGATGGAGAGCTTTCCAGAATGGTATCGAACAGGAGATCCTCATTCCAAAAAGAGGTGATCATTGATGGCGGTAACGAAAATATGGAACATAAGAGGCCGTGCGGACAGTCCGCTCGAATATATCACGAACCCCGAGAAGACTCAGCGCGAGTTCACCGAGGCCGAGAGGCAGGCTCTCGCCGACGTGATCGCATATGCGGCAGACGAGGACAAAACAGAGCAATTCTTCTACACGACCGGGATCAACTGCAGCGTGGAGTTCGCACGTGACCAGTTCAACGCCACCAAGATAAGATTTGGCAAGACCGGCGGCAATGTTGCCTATCACGCTTATCAAAGCTTTCGCGAGGGAGAAGTGACCCCTGACGAGGCTCACGAGATAGGAGTACAACTTGCAAAAGAACTGTGGGGCGACCGCTTTCAGATGGTGGTCGCCACCCACGTTAACACCAAGTGCACTCATAACCACATAGTGATCAACTCAGTGTCCTTCAGGGACGGACTGAAATTCCATGACTGCAATGACACTTACAGGCAGCTCAGGGAAGCTTCCGACCGCATATGTCTGGAGCGTGGTCTGTCTATAGTTGAGAACCCCAAAGGCAGAGGTGTAAACCAGTATGTATATAAGATGGAGAAAGCCGGAATGCCTACGAGGTACAACGTGGCACGCCAGGCGATAGACGAGGCGGTCTCGCTCAGCCTGAACATAGAAGAGTTCAAATATGAACTCAGGAAGCGCGGCTACAACTACCGTTTTGATCCGCAGAGGAAGTACTGGACGATCACACCGCCCGGAGGCAAAAAATCTATCCGCATCCATAAACTCGGTGAGGATTACACTCGGGAGAGCATAGAGCGGCAGATCTATGAAAATGACCCATCAGTAAGGACGGAAAGGCTGCGGCAGCATTACCGCCAGCCAAACAATTATAATCTCCGCCGGCGTATCGACCGAATCATGGGACGAAGCGGACTTGAGAAGCTTTATCTCAGATACTGCTACGAGCTCGGCTACCTGCCGAAGTGTCAGCAGAGTCCGACAAAGCTCCACATCCTTCTGAAGGAGGACCTTCTGAAATGCGACCAGTACTCAGAGCAGGCCAAGCTCCTGTCCAGGTACCATGTGGACACTGAAAAGGATCTCTCGGATCTTATGGATAATATCGAGGGTCGGGTGAAAGAGCTCAGCAGCGACAGGGATGAATTCAGGCGCATGACGCGCCGCGTACTTCCCGAAAGCGAGATAAGCGATGCGAAAAGCAAGGTGAAAGAACTCACTGCTGAGATCAGAGAGCTTCGCCACGAACTGAAGGTCTGCAGAGATATACAAGAGCGTTCAGACCATGTACGGGAGAATCTTGCGGCCATTGACAAAGAAAGATCGCGCGAAAGAGCGCGTTAAGAGCTATTATCACGATTTCAAATCTCAAAATAAGGAGGTTCACATGAACAGAGAAACAGAAAACATAACAAAGAACATCATATTCAGATACAGATCAGTAAACCACAGGAGGCTTGAATGACAGTAACGACAAAAGATACTATATATAATGATGATAATCCAGATATAAGTCAGGAAGGTTCGCTTGAAGAATCCGGAAGCTGGACAGATCAGCTCACCCTGAACAAGAATGGCAGAGCCTGCAATACACTCTGCAACATGAGACTTATTTTGGAAAATGATAAGGATTTCCAGGGGATCGTATTCAACCAGCTTGCAGACGATCTTGAGATCAAAGGCAGCGTTCCCTGGAATCATAATTCAAAGTACTGGCGCGATGTGGATGACGCCCATCTCATGTGTCTCATAGATGAGCGCTACGGCAGCTTCACCCAGAACAACTACCGCACAGCGCTGTCTAAAGTGACGGACGACAGGTCATACCACCCTATCAAGGATTACTTCGCATCGCTGCCTGAGTGGGATAATAAGCCAAGGGTCGATACTCTGCTCATTGATTATTTCGGTGCAGATGACAACCCATATGTAAGGGCGGTAACACGAAAAATCCTCTGCGCAGCTGTCAGGAGGATATATGAGCCGGGGATCAAGTTCGACCACATACTTGTTCTCAACGGTCCGCAGGGTATCGGCAAATCCACTTTCATCTCAAAACTCGGGATGGAATGGTACTCTGACAGCCTCAGCATTTCCGACATGAATGACAAGACGGCAGCGGAGAAACTGCAGGGTTACTGGATTCAAGAGATCGGAGAGCTTGCCGGCTTCAGAAAGGCTGACATAGATAAGGTCAAGGCTTTCATATCCCGGCAGGATGACAAATACAGAGCTTCATACGGCCGCAGAGTCAGCCCTCACCCACGTCAGTGCGTGTTCTTCGGAACTACTAATGCGGAGAACGGATTCCTGAGAGACGTCACGGGCAACCGCAGATTCTGGACAGTCCGGACTCCAGGAACAGGTATCATGAAACCATGGGATCTCACGCAGGACGATGTCGGTCAGATATGGGCTGAGGCTCTTCACATCGCCGGCAGTGGCGAGAAGCTGTTCCTCTCACACGAACTTGAAGAATGCGCCAAGATGGAGCAGGCTGCCGCTATGGAACATGACGACAGAGAGGGTCTTGTTACAGACTACCTTGACCTGCCTCTGCCAGCGAACTGGAGTGAACTGCCTCTTTATGACAGGCAGGATTATGTCAGAAGTCAGGGAATGCTTTATACCGGCGGCGACGTCAGAAGAAGAGATTGCGTATCCAACATAGAGATCTGGTGCGAATGCTTTGGCAAGGACAAATCTGACTTTCAGCATAAGAACAGCTTTGAGATCAGTGCCATCATGGCAGGTATTGACGGATGGGAAAAGACAGGCGGCACCATATGGCTCCCGATCTACGGAAAGCAGCGGGTCTACAGTCGAAAAAGGGATCATGCCCCTTTGGAACAAACTACGGAACGGTCTCCGGAACAAACATCATAACGTGAGCTATTCATGAACAAACAACCGGAACAGCTGTTGAAACGATCTATGATAAAGGTCGTTTTACAGACTGTTCCGGACTTTGTTACATAGATTGTTCCGCCCCAATCCCTTGAAAGCGCTGCGTTTCAGCCATCACGGAACAATCGGAACAACAATTGCGTAAATCTTTACATTAGCGATCACTCGGTTACCAAAGTCCTGTTGAGTACCGAGAAAAGATGCTGGCTGCATAGAAAAACTCCAGCGATTTCTCGCTGGAGCAAAAGTCTAACTTTTTGGGGTCACCTCACAGTGACCGGGCATTTTTTAAATATGTATTATCATTCTTTAAATATTGTAGTTTATGAAAGAGTCTTCAGGATCCAGTCTACATCACCTGTGGTCTTCATCTTCTCAAGTACCTCAGGATCCTCAAGGCATCCTGCGATCTTTGCGAGAAGATCAAGGTGCTCTTCGCCGATTCCGGCAATACCGAACACAAGCTGTGCTTTCTCAGCTCCGAAGTCAACGCCTTCCGGGTACTGGACCATGGAGATGGCTGTCTTCTTTACTGTTCCCTTTGCCTGAGCAGTTCCGTGCGGGATGGCAATACCCATGCCCATATATGTGCTTACCATACGTTCTCTTTCCTGCATGGCGTCAACATATGCCGGCTCAACTGCTCCGCGTGCAACCAGGAGTTCTCCTGCTTTGCGGATCGCTTCTTCCTTAGTTACGGAAGGCTGGTTCAGAAGGATGCTGTCCTTTACGATAACGTCTTTCTTTACGCTCTTTTCAGCTGCTGCAACTGCCTTTTCGACATCATCTTTTGGCTGTTCCTGTGCAGGAGCATCAAGAGTTGTCAGCTGCAGATAGAGTGCGTCCAGTGCAGGGTCATTCAGGAAGTTCTCGATAGTAACGAGCTGTGCCTGAGGAGCAGACTTCTTAGCTCTCTCCTGCAGAGTAGTCTGGACTACTGCGATATCACAATCCGAAGGAATATTGTCTACCGAAGTGTTCTTTACTTCGATGTCAGGTCTTGCTGCCTTGATTCTGTTGCGGAACTTAGTTGCGCCCATTGCAGATGAGCCCATTCCGGCGTCGCAGGCAAAAATTACCTTGCGTACAGATTCAGACTTGCTTACATTAACTGTTCCCTTTGCCTGAGCCTTTCTGTCAGCTACCTCAGCTTTTGCTTCATCGATAGAAGCTGTTGTGCTTGTAGCCTTGATGATAACAGATGCGATGGCAAATGATACTGCTGCTGCGATTGCTACGCCGATGAAGATCAGGAGCATCTTGTTCTTAGGTGCCATAGCCATGAAAGCGATGATCGATCCCGGCGAAGCAGGTCCCTTCAGTCCGCATCCGGTTATGAGGAACCATGTGATAGCGCAGATGTTTCCTACGATAGGTGCAATGATTACTACCGGGTTCATCAGTACGTACGGGAAGTAGATCTCGTGGATTCCTCCCAGGAAGTGAATGATGATAGCTCCAGGAGCTGAGTCCTTGGTTGCCTTGTCCTTTGCAAATGCCCAGTAAGCCAGGAGTACACCGAGTCCAGGGCCTGGGTTGGCTTCGAGCATGTACATGATTGACTGTCCTGCAGCCTTGACCTGCTCAGCACCGATCGGTGTGAAGATACCGTGGTTGATCGCGTTGTTCAGGAACAGCACCTTGGCAGGCTCAATGAAGATAGCTGCCAGAGGGAGCAGGTGATGGTTGACGAGCACGTCTACACCGGCAGTAAGTACGCTCAGTATTATGGTCATTACCGGACCGATTACGTAGTATCCGAAGATAGCAACGAGCATACCGATAATACCTACTGAGAAGTTGTTGATAAGCATTTCGAAGCCGGCAGGCATTCTGCTTTCCATGAAGCGGTCAAACTTCTTGATGATCCAGCCGGCGAAAGGTCCCATAACCATGGCGCCCATCAGCATAGGCTGTCCTTCAGTTCCGCCGACACCGGCAATAGTTCCCATTACTGCAATGGCGCCCATGACACCACCGCGGTCTCCGCCTACCATTCTGCCTCCTGTAAATGCTATCAAAGCAGGAAGCAGGTAAGAGAGCATGTATGGCTGAATGGATGCAAGCTGCTCATTTGGCAGCCATCCATCAGGAATGAATAAAGCTGTTATAAATCCCCATGCGATGAATGCACCGATGTTAGGCATTACCATGGCGGATAAAAATTTTCCAAAACGTTGTACTCCGCTTTTCATATCTATTCTCCTCATCCTTATATAATCAAAATCTACACAATTATTATCAGGACTGGGGATCATCAGGCTGTACCGGATCTTGCTGATCCTGTCATGCTGATGATTGTATGAGAAACGGTACCGGAAGCTAAGGTTCTGTTCTAAAAGACTTCCACACTATTCTCTCTGCAGGCTGCCAGGAAAGATTCCGGCAAGCCTCCATCTGAGATCACGGCATCCACATCTTTAAGGGAGCCAAATGTAAATGTGCTGTGTTTGCCTACTTTCGTGGAATCCATCAGTACGACGGATTTCAGCGATCTATTGATCACAGTCTGTTTGAGCTGAGATTCTTCATATACATTGCACGCAAATCCGGATTCTTCATCATATGTTGTGACCCCGATAAAGGCCAGATCAAACGTCATCTTCTGCAGTTCTCCGATTCCCTGTGATCCGCAGATGCTCAGGCTATACCGGTTCAACGAACCTCCCGGAACCATGACTTTTGGTTTTTCCAGGCGGGCCAGTTCCATTGCACAGCTGACGCTGCTTGTTACGATCAGATTTGGCTGATCATCAAGCTCAGCCGCCAGCATTGTAGTTGTACTTCCCGAGTCGAGAAAGACTGCCGTTCCCGGAACGATCATCTCCTTCACCTTCATGATGATTGCCTTTTTGGCGTCAACATTTCTTATGCTTCGCCGGCTCATAAAATCATCCGTGCCTACAACTACATCTACTGAGCGTGCACCTCCGTGTATACGGACTATCCTCTTGCTTTCATCCAGATTTTTCAGATCTGTACGAAGAGTCATGTCCGAAACATTTGGAAATGCCTCTTTCAGCTGCGTGAATGTAACCTCTCCTTTTTCGTTGATCAATGTGACGATAGCACTGCGTCTGCTTTCAACAGAATCCATACTTCCTCCTTCCGGGATCAGTCCCAGCATCCCCGGAAGAATCCTGTACCGATCCACTATGCTGTAAAGTTTGCCAGAAGATATTCTTCTGCTTCAGGGCACCAGAGTCCTCTGTGTGCGTCTACGATATCAGCAAGAGCAGTAAATCTTTCATCCTCTTTTCCCTTCTCTCTGAGATCAGTCAGTGCGATCAGAGGGAGATCGAGATGATTATAGATTAGCTTCTTTCCGCCAGGAATCTTAGGCAGGTCGAGGATAGTCTCTCCCGCTACTGCAAGTCCGCCGATGTGTGTGATCATAACGGCAGGATTGATCCTTCCAGCTGCAGTAAGCTCCAGACACTCTACCATGTCAGCTGTATTTCCGCCGGTTGTACCCATTACATGAGTGGAATTGTAGTGAACATCATAGAAATTGATCTTTGCACTGAATTCCTTATCTGTAGGGCCAGCGAAGAAATTGAGGCAGCCATCTCTGCCGAGTATACCGCTCGACTGCTCAACAACTGCTGCAACCGGAGCATAGCACAGAACATCATCAAATCCTGTTCCGTCTGTCATTCCGCGAAGATATGCAACAGGGTCATCGACCTCAGCTGTATTTACAAAGTGAAGTTCGATTCCTTTTTCTTTAGCTTCTTCTGTCGGGAAGAGCTCTTCTGCTCTTGCAAGTCTTTCCTTGTTTACATCAGTGACGACAATCATTCCCGGACGTCTGTCGCAGTTCATGGCATAGCTCAGAGCTCCAAGTCCCATTGGACCTGCACCTGCCAGAATGGCAAGCTTGCCGCCTTCTACGATACCCATTTCATGAGTATAAACGCCCATCTTTGTGTGGTATGCTGCATGGAAAGCGCCTACACTGCATGAGTAAGGCTCTGCCAGAGATGCCTCATAATAAGCACGTCCCTTGTACTCCAGCATGCATCCGAGCTCCATTACCTCAGCAGGAATGATGCAGTAAGTAGCATTTCCGCCAAAGAATTCATAGGAGTATCCCGGGCTCCACATCGTTCCCTTGTAGTTAAGAGCCGGCTGAAGGGTAAATTTCATACCCGGCTTGAACTTGTCCTGATGTGCCTTTCCGACCTTTACGATATCACCGGCCATCTCATGACCCATGATAGCAGGATGATCTGCAACATCTTCGTGGACTCTCTTGTGCTCCACGCCCAGGATGGCACACTTGTGAGTTGACATACAAACTGTGTCGGATATCACCTTCACAAGTATCTCATCATCCTTGATCTCAGGAAGCTCGAATTCATCGAGGCGAAGATCATTTGCTGCGTGAAGCCTTACTGCTTTTGCTTTCATAATTACCTCCTTAATGATAATACATAAGAGTTGTTGTGTCGATAGTGTCAGCGACACATTTCTTATAAAAGGTTGTTGTTTTAACAACTTGGCTTATTATAATAACAATTTAACATGCTTGTCAACTGTTATTTTGAAAATTTTTCAAAATTTTTACTTTTACTTCAACAATCGGCTCTAATCCGAAACCTTTCAATAAAACCTGCTAACAAAATTCAAGTGGTAATTTGAATTTGTCAGCAGGTTTCACTTTTTCTTTTGATGCACTAAAAAAAGGCTGGCCTTTTGCCAACCTCATAAGTGCATTCCATATTTACTCGATCAGCAGCTATATACCTCCATCACTCTTGCGTAATAGATTCTCAGAAACTTGTTAAGCCCCGCCATTTTTGCTACTTTTTTGGGCTTCCCTTCAGCCTCCTTTTTCAGGATAAACTGGTATACAGATCCATCTGCCGGCATCGGATGGAACTTCAAAGATCGCATCACTTCATAGCCTGTCTTACGTATAGCAGAAGATCCTCGTTTGGAAATATTACGATTAGTGCCAATGAATTGTCCGGATTGGTATGGAGGTGCATCAATCCCGGCATAGGCGACCAGCGCTTTGCTGTTATGGAATCTTCAACATCAAAATCATATACTATGCCGCAGATTATTACGCAAACGCAGGAAGTGATGATCAGGCGCGGTATGTCAAACAGTCCGAACAGCATGAGCAGCTTGTTTACTATTGGCAGCACCACCGCCAGGTGTATGCAGGCGAAGATGATAGGTATAAGGAATACCGTCAGCATCTGCGAGTTGACGCTTTTTCTTATATCTTCTTTTGTCATACCGACCTTTTGCATTATGTCGAATCTGGACTGATCCTCGAAGCCTTCCGAGACCTGCTTGTAATACATGATGATCACGCATGACAGCAGGAAGATTATGCTGAGCAGGATTCCAAGGAAGAACAGACCTCCGAAGGTGCTTACGAAGTCGCCTCGTTCTGCTTCATGACTCTCACAGTAGCAGTTGTCAAAGTCCAGCGGCTCCAGTTCCTCTTTGATCAGCTTATCAAGTGTACCTGCCGGAGCGACCTGTGCCTCGGCATTAAGGCCGGTATCAAAGCGGCAGTTCCAGAACCATGCCAGCAGCGGCTCGCCGTCATAGTCTGCATACCTGGTATAGTTCTTCGCGACCTCGTTGTTGAGCCGCAAAATTGCAGAAACACCACTTTAGAAACTGAAAAAGCACCGTTGAGATACATGATCTTGTATTTCAACGGTGCCGATCTTGCCCACAAAAGTTTCTGCCTTTTATATTTTTGCGCTAATTATTACTTCGTGTTATAACCTGTTGCGAGAGCCTTGTACCCGTTGCAATCACTGCAGTGCAGCATCACGAGATAACACCTGACGGCATCCTGTAACACCTTATAATAAGGCGTTAGGAGAGCAGGGTGTCCAGGGTTCGAGCCCCTGATCATCCACCACTCAAACCCTTGAAATTTCAACGTTTCAAGGGTTTTTCATTTTGAGGAAACTTGAGTGCAAATTTTTGCCGAAATCGCGGTTTTCCTTGAAATTTCAACGTTTTCAGGACTTAAAATTTTGAGGAAACTTTTTGCTATTCAGATACTGTTCAGGGAATCAGACCCTGATCACTCAAGCTCCAACCCATTGAAATTTCAACGTTTTGTTCTGCCTGCTGAGTGCAATTTGATTACATTCTTGATTTTTTTGATTACACCTATGAGCTCAAAGCGCTTTCCAGGATCTCTTTTCTCTCATCGTTTGTCCGCCTATCGTAACAATAAGACCCCCACGTTGTCTGCTCCTCGGCATGTCCTACCCACTCCCTGATGGTATTGATATTCATACCGGCATCGATCAGAGTCGATATGAACGTCTTGCGTGCCTTGTGAGAGCTGCGGTACTCAATACCGGCCTTCTCACAATATCTGACAAAAGCACTCGATAGCGATCTGTGGCTCAGATAGTTGTCATCAGTCGAAAAAACGTAGCCGGAATCAGAAGCGCCCATCGCCTTTTGTCGCTTACGTGCTTCTTCTATGATCCTCTTAGCCTCATCACTGAGCGGCACCCATCTTTCGGTGTTGACACCTTTGAGTCCGTCCTTGATTCTGTGACAATCTCTCTCGATCGATCTCTGCAGATGGATCACGTCGCCTTCGATATCTTCATATCTTATAGCGCACACTTCCCCGATCCTCAGGCCTGTCTGAAACATAAATAGGAATGCCAGCGGAGTCAGCTTATACCGAAGGCTCTTGTTATCCAAATCATCCCATGCGATCTGCTGAAGTCTTATAAGTTCTTCTCTGGTGAAAACCTGAGTCTCGCTCTTTTTCTTCCTGACAGGCTTAAACATCCTCGACTCGATTTTGACCTTACTCATCGGATTGCTGTCGATGATCTCAAGCTCGACCGCATAATCCAGCGGCTGCCTTATAAGAGTAGCCACGTTGATATAGTCTTTCCGCGTCATGTTGTTGTCAGCGATCAGCTTGTGAGCCCATTTATCCAGGTCCAGCTTCTTCAGTGATCGTATCGGCTTCCTGACTATAGGAGTTCCTTCGAGATGGCATCTCCAGTCGGATTCATACTTGAGTATTGTTGCCTCGGATATCCCATGATTCCTTTTATATTCAAGCCATTCGTCCTTGAGTTCCTCAATGGTGATCAGGCCTCTCCGGATACGCTCGTCAGTGTGGGCATACAGACCATAAAGTGCCTCATACACTTCCTCCTCGGTCTTCTTGGATATGGTCCTGCGCTTTGAAGACGGGTCATCAGGTTCCTTGTAATACGTACGCCAGCGACCACGGCTGTCGACATAAATATCGTAATTATGTTTTTGCTTTACATACGCTACCTTCTTCTTGGTCATTGCATTAGTGACATCATCCAATGTGATTGTACCTTGCTCAAGAAGCATGCGCAAAACTGCAATTTCGGAGGGATCATTAAGATTAGCATCATAAATATCCTGTTCGATACTCATTTTAGATTATCCCTCCTTTCCACGTTTATATAAAATGTGCTATACCCAAAACTGCCAAGAATAGCAGTCATACCGTCCCTATGTAAACAGGCTAAATAAAAAATGACCTGCTGAAAAATGCAAGTCATTTGCCATACCACTCAATTAATTCTTACCTTTGTTTTTTTGTCTTGTACAGTCCTTATGATTTGTAACCGACCAGTGTCATTTATGCAGTATTCTTCTTCTTCCAACAAGTTACCTATGCGCCTTCTGATTAGGCTTTATCTCTTCCATAATTCCTATGATCTTTTCTGATGTGAGATTCTTATCATCATTCAGCCTTTTCATTCTGAGGGTCTGCTCATGTGAAGGAGAACATTGCTCATATTCCATTCTGTCAAGCACAAGCCTTTGGTATTTATGTGGCAGACAGGACAGCGCTGAAGCAGGACCCAGTGACATCCTCCCTTCATCTACTAAATCCTGAAGTTCCGGTATCAGATCTGAAAGATGCAAATACGCATTTATCCTCCTCGGAGTGTCTTCTGCCTCGATCCGTATATCCTGCAAACTGCTATAGGGATCCATGTACTTCTGTCTCAGCCTGTATATCTGTCCCTTTTCACAGGGATGCAACCTTGTTCTCTGTCGGTTTGCTTCTATCATGAACAGCACAGCCTCCTCATCAGTCAGCTCCAGCACCTCACACCTGAATTCATCGATACCAGCCAGCTTGCAAGCCCACAGCCTCCTGTGTCCGGAGAGCAATTCATATCTACCGTTACCCTTTTCCCTTACTGCTCCCGGTGTGATCATCCCATACTTTTTTATCGATTTGACCAGATCATTCATATCATCGTCAGTTTCAACATAGAAAGGATGATCGGGGAACAGATCTATATCACTTATAGGGATACTGGCAGTTTGTCTGATTCCTTTACCCGACTCTTCTGCTACACTCATCACCGTTTCGATCAATGTGCCAAGTGTTCTGAGGCTTTCGCCAGGAGACATATCTTTTATTGCAGCTTTTATTTGTTTTTCTACTTCCATGATTACCTCGATAGATTCGGTAGAATTGAATACTTCTGTGAATCAGTTTATTCTGCCAATAACAAAGCAGCAATTATGCCAATGGCAATGACAAACATGTAATTAAAAAGTGTACAGGTTTCGCCCCTGTACAGCCAAAGAAAACAAGTGAAGTATGATATCGTGATCAGCGCTTTTGAGGAAACTCTGAGGAAACTGTTACAAATGACCGCTATAGGTCTTCATTTTCTAGCCATGCCCAGGGTTTCATGCCATGGCATAATAAAAGAGCTTGAAACTTCTAGAATTTCAAGCTCATGCAATATGACTTCTCCGATAATGAACCAATTTTTCAATATTTGAAGGTGACCGGAATTGAACAGACGTCCAAGTACTAAGTTTTCAATGTTTCAGAAAACACTGCAGACTCACTAGCGGACTCAGCCATAGGTCTGAGTG
>ONRQ01000038.1 GCA_900320285.1 uncultured Eubacteriales bacterium | reverse complement strand
TCCGTCAAAGCCGAACTCCCTGAACAGCACCTCCGCGAGTTCCCTGCTCTCGGAAGTGTGTTCTCCGTTCAGCAGATTGTATGAAGTCATTACAGCCATAGGATCCGCCTCTCTGATGCAGATGCCAAAGCCTTTAAGATATATCTCGCGGAGAGCTCTTTCGCTTATAATGCTGTTGTTTGCGTAGCGGTTTGTCTCCTGATTGTTTGCTGCGTAATGTTTTATTGTGACACCGCGTCCCGGATGCTTCTGCACTCCCCTTGTGAGAGCAGCCGCGAACTTTCCGCTGATAAGAGGATCCTCCGAGAAATACTCAAAGTTGCGTCCGCAGAGGATGTTTCTGTGTATATTGAGGGCCGGAGCAAGCCACAGGTCTACGCCGAATATATCCATTTCGCTTCCGACTATATCACCGCAGACTTCTGCAAAATCAGTATTCCAGCTCTGTGCTATGGCTGTCGCTATAGGAATCGCTGTGCAGTACTGCTCCCTGAATACTCTTCCTTTCTTTTTACGAGGCTCTCTTTCCAGAAATTTTCTAAACAACCCCGGCAGCATGTCCAGCATTGTTTCTGGAAGAGTCGATCCGATGGAATGCTTTCCCCTTTTGTCTTCATAGTATTTCTTCGAGATGCGTACTCCTGCAGGGCCGTCAGCCATCACGATGCTGTCTACGCCCTTGTCCGTATATCGTCTACAGGACTCTCCTGCCGCGCCTGCAACACCCCGGGAAGCCTCTCCTATAATCGACGCTACAGAAAGTCCCTTTGCCTTGAAGTCGCCGACATTCATGACTGCCAGTTCTTCGACAGTCAGAGTGTCAGGTACCAGTTCAGCCATTTCATCGCTGTTCTTTTCTTTAAGGCTTTCAGTCACACAGGCCGAAAGATCGAGATCATATACCGGTAGTTTGCCTGTTTCGAAGTCCCTTGAGTCAAATCCTTTGAGATCGTTGAAGTCAGCGCCGTCAAAAAGCCTCTCAGCTTTCAGCGCAGTGAAGTCTTCATTCAGCCTGAGCACTGCAGCAGGTTTTGCACTTGCGCTGTCTGTTCCGGCAAGCACTATGTAATCGCCTTTTTCAAGTATGTATGATGCGCTCTTTGTGTCGAAGCCCGCAAGATCTCTTATATCGAAGCAGGCTCTGACGGTCTCGCTCTTTTTAGGATCGAGTTCTACGGTCTTAACAAAGGCCGCAAGGCTCTTTGCTTCTCTGTCGAGTCTTCCCGGCGGGCATGATACGTATACCTGAAGGGTCTCCTTGCCCTTATATTTCCCTTTATTGGTGATCTTTGCCGAAACCTCCACCTCAGGACCGTTCACTTTCAACGTTGCCTTCCCAACGGAAAAATCAGTATATCCGAGTCCGTAGCCGAACGGGAACAGAACATCCAGTCCGAAGCTGTCAAAGAATCTGTATCCTACATAGATGCCCTCCCTGTATCTGGTGTCATCTCTTCCTCCAAAGTCTCCGGCGGTGCACTGGTCTTCTACAGCTGCCCATGTTGTAGCCAGTTTTCCGGAAGGATACGCTTTTCCGAGCAGTATATCCGCCAGTGCCGCTCCTGTCTCAACTCCCAGCTGTGAAAGCACCAGAATATTGCCTACTTCCATTACAGGGCTCAGATCTACCGGACCGCCCGCGTTTATCACCAGCATGAACTTTTCATAATGCCTGTCCAGAGCGAGAATGTCTCTAACCTCGCTGTCAGTAAGCATGAAGTCACCTTTTTCCGCGAGCCTGTCGTTGCCTTCTCCGGAAATCCTGGATACCACATATATGGCGGCATCCGCAGAATAATCGAGAGGTATTATGTAATCAGGCTGCTTCATCACAGCGCCCATGGATGCTGAGATGATGCTTGTCTTCTCTTTGCGGGCTTTCTTTCTTATCCCGGTTACGAATTCCTTACGCGCCTTTTCCCTGAAGGCATTATACAAGTCAGGCCAGAAAGGATTCGTTATAGTGAATCCTGCATCTTTTAATCCCTGTTCTATATTCACGAAGTATCTGGAGTTCACCTCGCCCGATCCGGTTCCGCCCTTGACAGTATCCCTGACTCCACTGCCTGCAGCGAAGACAGAACATGGTCCGTCAAGCGGGAATGCTCCGTTCTTCTTCAGAAGCACAGTGCATTCAGCGAGATAAGGTCTCAGTCTTTCGATATTGTCTTTTTCATATTTGTTCATTTTCAGTTCCCTTTTATATTATCAGTATCCCACGGCAAGTCCGAACATCAGTATCGCAGATGTAAGGATGAGGTTCAGCAGCTGGAACTTCCAGGAGTATCTGAACCACTTGCCATAGCTCACATCGGACAGTCCCAGTGTAATAAGAAGTCCGGCGTTGGTCGGATAGATGACATTGCTGAATCCGTCGCCGAACGCAAACGCCACTATCGCGAGCTGCATTTTTATGTCGAACAGCTGCGCGAGAGGCGCGATTATCGGTATGAGCAGGAACGCCTTGGCCGATCCCGAAGAAATGAAGAAATTCATCACGAGGCATATCGCGTAGATGAACAGTACTACGCCGGCCTTTGACATTCCTCCTGCCATCATCTCTGCCCTATAGAGCAGAGTATCAAGAATCTTTGCTTCTGTCATCGTATATTTGATGGACGAAGCCATGAGTATCATGAGTATCGACGGAGCAATGGCTATTATGCCGTTCAGGAAGGTCCTGCCGAGCTCCCTTAGCCCTGTCCCGGATATAAGCACCGATGCTATTCCCGCGGAAAGGAACATCAGCGCGACTATTATCATTGTATAGTCCTGAAGCGCCTTTATAAATCCGGAGCTCAGCACTATGAGTATGCCGATACCGAGAATAACGGCAAACACCCTGAGGCCTTTGTCCATTCGCTCATCCTGAGTGTATTCTATGCCTGCTCCCGCTGTTTCAGCCGGCAGTTCGACTCTTCTGGCATGGCTCCTGATGAACCACAGAAGAAGAGCATAGATAAGAACAAATGACAGAACTCTGAGCCACATACCGCTGAACATCGGAAGTCCCGCGAGGCTCTGCGCGACTCCGATGGTAAAAGGATTTGCTATACCGGCCGCAAATCCGCAGCCTGTTGCAAGCAGAGAGATCGCAACACCTGTGACCTCGTCCCATCCGAGAGCAATGGACAGGGCCACTACTATAGGAGCCATCGGTATCACCTCTTCAAATGACCCGACCAGAGAGCCGAGCGCCATGAAGAAAAAGACAAGTACTGTCATAAGCCTGTATTTGACGCCGCCAAACCTGTCTACGATCTTTCCGAGCATGTAGTTCATCATTCCGCAGGCGGTCAGTGAATTGAACACACCTCCTATCACCAGCAGGAATATCAGAACTGCGATTATAGTACTCGAGCCTTCGGCTCCCAACACCAGAAAAGGAGACAGGATCCACTTCCAGAAAGGGATACCTCCCTCGGTATAGTGAAACCCAGTCTCCGTATCTATGACCATGTTGCCGGACGCGTCCTGTACCCTGGCGTATTCACCGCCCGGTACTATAAGAGTAAGGACGTATGTGGCAATCATCAGGACGAAGATGATCCCGATGGCTATCAGAAACGATCTTACGCCTATATTGATGCCGTCACTGTTGTCTCTCCTGCCCTTGCCTGCCATGGTTACCCTTTCGTTTTATCAGACGTGCCTGTATATGAATCTGTAATAATCGACTGCAGGCACGAGTGTATCTATCGAAACGCATTCGTTGATGCCATGGATCGAATCCATCTGCTCAGCATCGATGGTGAACGGTAGGAATCTGATACACTGGTCTGACAGTTTGTCAAAGAACCTCGCATCCGAGCCGCCGGTCATGATGTATGGTGCACAGTCATCAACACCCGGAACACAGGTTTTAACAGCCTGCCTGACCAACAGGAAAGCTTCTCCCCTGTAGTCTGACAGTCTGGACTCCGGCTCTCTCTGGATCACTTCCGTTTCAAGCCCGAACCTTTTGGCTACTTTTGAAATAGCTTTGATTGATGATTCCTGGCCCTGATGGTGGGAACACCTCATGTCTCCGATCACCCACGCTTCGCTTGGTATTACGTTGACGGCCTCTCCGCCTCCGCACATGGTGAACGCTATCGTAGTCGATACCATTGCTCCTGCGGCCGGACTTAACGCAGGCAGTAATTTTGCAAGGGCTTTTCCCCTCTTGCCTGCCCTGTCAAGTACCTTGCCGGTCCTGCCCATGTATTGTCCGAGTATTTTCAGCATCTCTGCTACAGGGTGAGGCATATCAACGTCGAACACCTGATGTCTGTCGACATAGGCCATGAACTTCCCCAGTCTAGCCAGAGGAGTGTTCTTCTCAGGAGTGGAAGCATGTCCACCGGAGGATTTTGCCGTTAACTTCAGATTTACAACGCTCTTTTCCCCAACGCCTATCATTGCGAAGGTTCCCTTTGCGCCGCTTATAGGTTCACGGACGATGTCTCCGCCCTCGTCCAGTACCATTCCGAACCGCATGCCCTGTCCCTGCAGCCATGAAGCCACGGCCTGAGCACCGGTTCCGAATGTCTCTTCAGTACAGTCAGCCTCAAACCAGATGTCTGCCGCCGGCACGAATCCTTCCGAGATGAGTTCGTTTGCAGCTTCAAACATAGCCCAGAGTCCGGCCTTGTCGTCCAGTGTTCCTCTGCCCCATATTTTGCCTTCAGCGATCTCAGCAGCGAATGGAGGATGCTTCCAGTCCTCTGCTCTGGCAGGAACTACATCGTAATGGTTCATGAAAAGAACGGGCATCCTGGCAGGATCGCTTCCCTTCCACTTCAGCAGCAGAGCACCGTCAAACTCCCTCAGTTCGCAGTGTTCCTTCAAAGCAGGGAAAAGCTCCCAGAGAAGATCGCGGAACTCAGCAAAGTTCTCCGGGCTGCTGCCGCAGTCAGGATCCGACACCGTTTCTATTCTTATCATCTTCTGCAGATGTTCGATGTATTTTTCCTGTCTCTCTTTATCCATGATACCCTCCAGGTCGCTCCCGCGTCATCCGGGATATTACTTCTTCTCCTTCAGCAGGTCGCGGATCTCTGTAAGAAGTTCGATGTCAGCAGGAACCGGTTCAGGCTCTGCAGGAGCTTCTTCCTCTTCCTTGACAACAGCAGCTTTTGCCTTGTTGAGCGCCTTGATGATCATGAACAGCACCCATGCGATCAGCAGGAAGTCGATGATAGCCTGGAGGAAAGCTCCGTAACCGATAGCTGCGTTTCCTACCATGATCGACATATCTGCTACGCTCTTGCCGCCGCAGATAGCTCCGATTATTGGCATGAGGATAGAATCAACGAGAGCTGTCACGATAGCTGTGAAAGCTCCGCCGATGATGATGCCTACTGCCATGTCCATTACGTTGCCCTTGCTGATAAATTCCTTGAATTCCTTGATCATTTCTTTCTCCTTCTCCTTTCGGGCACACAGCCCGTCTTTATATAGATTAATAAAAATTATAACAGTATGATTATACTACAAAAAATGTGAAGTGTTTCCCCGTTATCAGTCAATGATCTTTACAGATTCGATCACCGGCTGATCCTCAGGCGCCATAGTCCCGTTGTCATCAAGAGGGGCTGCATCTGCAGCGATCTTATCTACCACATCCTGGCCGTCTGTTACATGGCCGAATGCAGCATACATACCGTCCAGGTGCGGTGCATCAGCTACCATAATGAAGAACTGGGAGCTCGCGCTGTTTGGATCCTGTGCTCTTGCCATGGATATCACGCCTTTTGTGTGCGCAATATTGTTTGTATACCCGTTCGCTTCGAACTCACCCGGGATATTCTTTCCTGATCCGCCGGTTCCGTCGCCGTTCGGGTCTCCGCCCTGGATCATGAATCCGTCGATGATGCGGTGGAACGTAAGCCCGTTATAGAAGCCTGCATTTGCAAGATCCATGAAGTTCTGTACTGTGATAGGTGCTGTGTCTCCATCGAGTTCGACTGATACGGTGCCATAGTCACGGATCTCTATCTCAGCATGATGGATGCCTATAGGATCTGCAGCTTCAACTGCCGGTGTCTCAGCCTCTGAAGCATCAGGAGCTTCGACCGTTTCGCTGCTTCCTCCGCCGCAGCCCGCAAGCATTAACAGCGACAGCGTCATAAGCGCCACCAGAATGTTTCTGATATGTTTTTTCATTGCTTTATATCCTTTCAGTTTATCTTGCCTTGATGATAAAAATAACACCGCTTCAGTAACAAATCAATCGCTTCACCTAAGATGCGCCCTTATCTCCTCTTCTATACGCGAAAGTTCGGAGAGAAATTCACGCGAAGATATCCTGAGGGCTCCGTGTGTGAATGCATCCTGCTGCACAAGGCTGTCAGATGACACCACGTATATCTGGCGGCCGGTAACTGCGGAAGTCATGATGCCCATGCGTATGTCCGCAGGCTCATTCTCTGCAGTGAACACCACTCTTACTCCGTTCCTGTCCTCTTCATGCACCTCTCCCATAGGCACATTATAAGCATCAAATACGACCGTTACTTCGAATCCGGTATAGCCGGCATAGTTGCTTATCCTGTCAAGGAGCTGGTCTCTTGCCGATCCTGCGTCACGGCTGAACAGATCCTTCAGATATTCATCCGCGAAAATAATGTTGTACCCGTCTATCAATATCATGACAGGCTTTGGGATACCGCTGCAGCAAGGATAAGCAAAACACAGTATGACTTGTTAATGCAGTCGGGCCTTTATCTCCTGATTGCGGGCTTCATTCCTTGCCGCCTCTTCCTCAGAGAGTTCAGGCTTTCTTCTGTAGTCTTTTTCTGTCGCTTCTTTGTAACGTGTCTTTTTTGAAGTCCCGTAAGTCCTCTCAAAGATGTTTTTCAGTTCTTTTTCGGCAGCGATCCTTCTCTTTGCCTCTTCTTTTGCATCGAGGCTTCCGGCTCCGGCAGCATTCAGCTGTGGAGCATGTACGTAGGCCGTGGATTCTGCCCTTCGCTTCAGAACGCTCCCGATATGCATGTGTGATGCGACTTCGTCCCACCTGACTATGTCGCTTCCGCTGTGATTCACGAATACAGAGTCTGCAGGATTCTCAACATCTCTTTCAGGGTCATACCCCTTTTCTTCAATGACTGATGAAGAATTATGGCACTCATCATACCCGCATGGTGTAAGTGACAGCCTCCCTGCTCCCGATGTATAACCACTCAGTGTCAGCTGATACCCGGAAATCTCTGACGCA
The DNA here is from genome assembly GCA_900320285.1 of uncultured Eubacteriales bacterium. Classification (GTDB taxonomy): domain Bacteria; phylum Bacillota; class Clostridia; order Peptostreptococcales; family Anaerovoracaceae; genus Crickella. The sequence continues at coordinate 17,229 of ONRQ01000038.1, read as the reverse complement.
GGGACACGTCCGCTGATTTTTGCGGTTTCTTCAGCCTGCTCAAGCATGTCCTGGCTGCCGCCCATCTGCTTGATATCGGTCATGGCACGGCCAACGCTGCGCGCCGGAAGTTCTATTTCGTACTCGCACCATGGCTCAAGCAGTACAGCCTTGCCCTCTGCCCTTGCCTGCATCAGGGCATTCCTGACAGCCCTGTAGGTTGCCTCACGGAAGTCTCCGCCTACAGTATGCTTCTCATGTGCCCTTCCGGCTGCAAGAGTTATACGTGCATCAGTGAGCGGAGCTCCTGTCAGCACCCCGGCATGCTCTTTTTCGTATAGATGTGTCATTATGAGCCTCTGCCAGTTGAGAGCCAGCTCATCCTCCGGCACAGCGCTCGTTATTACCAGGCCGCTTCCGCGCTCGCCCGGTTCAATTATGAGATGCACCTCGGCGTAATGCCTTAAAGGCTCAAAGTGCCCTACGCCTTCATATTTACCGCCTATGGTCTCAAGGTAGAGCACGCTTCCGGTTCCGAAGCTTACATCATAGCCGAATCTTTCCTTTATAACAGTTTGAAGGACTTCGAGCTGCACCTGTCCCATCAGCCTTATTTTAATGCTGCCGTCAGGATCTCTCGATACATTCAGCATCGGATCTTCCTCTTCAAGCAGTCTGAGATCTTTCATAAGGAGATACGGGTCCATCCCTTCAGGGCCTATGACAGAGTAGACCATGTAAGGCTTTATCGACGATCCGTTCAGCGGCAGTTCGGCGCCAAGTCCGTCTCCAGGCAGAGCCTTTGTAAGCCCCGTCACGGCACAGACCGTGCCGGCATCAGCTGTGTCAGCAGGAATGCTGCGGCTGCCGGAGAAAAGCATTATCCTGTTTACCTTCTCCTCTCCGTCTGCATCTCCGGACGCGCTGTTTATCCTGACCTTGTCCTTTACTCTAAGCTCTCCACCTGTGACCTTTATGAAGCACAGCCTCTCCCCTTCATCCGACGCAGCAGTCTTGAATACCTTTGCACCAAACTCTCCTCCATGCTCAGGCTCTTTTGTATATCTGCCGAGCACTTCGAGAAGATTCTCCACGCCTTCCATTTTCAGCGCAGATCCGAAAATGCACGGGATGATCTCCCCTTTGATTACAGACTCAGTGAGTTCATCATCGGATATCGCTTCTCCTTCCAGTACCTTTTCAGCAAGCTCAGGGGAATAAAGTGTTGCTGCATCCGTAAACTCTTCAGTTCTGTCCGTCGCTCCGCTGAAATCCACAAGACCGGCATTCAGATCCGCTGCCAGTTCTTTAAGGATATCCTCTTTCTTTCTTACGGCGATATCCATCTTGTTGACGAATGCAAATACCGGAATATTCCTCTCCTTAAGAAGGCGATACAGCGTCTTTGTGTGCGCCTGTACTCCCTCGGAACCACTGATGACAAGGAGCGCATAGTCGAGCACCGAAAGCGAACGCTCCATCTCCGCCGCGAAATCCACATGGCCGGGAGTGTCAATGAGAGTCACTTCAGTTTCCGCGTCCCCGCATCCTTTGATACTGAACCGCGCCTGCCTTGAAAAGATCGTTATGCCGCGGTTTCTCTCAATAGGGTCATCATCAAGAAATGCGTCACCATGGTCTACACGGCCGGGCTTTCGTAATTCTCCCGTAAGGTAAAGCAAAGCCTCCGACAAGGTGGTCTTGCCGGCATCTACATGCGCGAGTATTCCCAGTGTGATTTTTTTTGAAACCATTCCCTCTTTATCGTCTTGTTTTATTTGATTGAATAATACACGTGTGGTATAAGTCTATCAAAAGATAATTATATATTCGAGAGCGAGGCAATCAAGTGAAAATCATCGTAATCGGTGCCGGAAAAGTCGGCGGCATACTTATTGAGCAGCTGGCACAGGAAGGTCATCAGATAGTCGCAATAGAACGCAATGAGAAAAAGCTCCTTGAACTTCAGAACAGTCTGGATATCCTTTGCCTGTCAGGAAGCGGGACCGACAGGAATCTGCTGATCGAGGCAGGTGCCGGAACCGCCGATCTGGTAATCGCGGCAACAGACAGTGATGAAGTAAACATGATTTGCTGCCTTCTTGCCAGAAAACTCGGCGCTTCTCATACCATAGCCCGTGTCCGCAAGCCTGAGCTTGCCGATGAGATAAACATGTTCTCCGAAGACATGGGACTTTCAATGACGATCAACCCTGAGCTCTATGCAGCCCAGGAGATATTCTCCGTGCTCCGCTTCCCGGGTCTCATGTCCGTGGAACCGTTCAGGCACGGTCTGTTTGAGATCGTGGAATTCCGTCTGGCAAATGACGGTCCTGTTACCTCTATGACATTGCAGGAGCTTGCCGTCAAATACAACTCCAAAGCTCTGGTATGCGCGATCAGGAGGAATGGCAATACATTCATCCCTGACGGCAGCGCAACTCTGATGAAGGGCGATGTCATCAGTTTCGCAGCCGAGCCGAAAGAGGCCGAGCATTTCCTGAAACTCTGCGGCATTATCAGCCGCATGCCAAGGCATATCCTGGTAATCGGCGCCGGAACGATCGCATACTATCTCATCCGTATGATGCACGGTATAGGAATGAAGCCTGCAGTTATTGAGATAGATCCGGCAAGAGCGGAAGCTTTCAACCAGTCCGCACCTGATGTGCTGGTGCTTAATGCCGACGGAACAAATCGTGATGTCCTTGACGAGGAAGGTCTTGATGAGGCAGATGCGTTCATCAGCCTCACAGGAACAGACGAAGTCAACATACTGATGGGAATGTACGCACAGCGCGAAGGAGTTCCTAAGGTAGTAACAAAAATATCAAAAAACAGCATGCTTGATCTGATTGATTCAGATCAGGTCGGCAGCATCGTATGCCCTCGTGACATTGTTGCAAACCGTGTCATAAGCTATGTGCGCGCTGCTGAAAACGCTGGCAGCAGCAATGTTGAAACAGTGTACCGTATATCTGAACGCTCTGCTGAAGCGCTTGAATTCATAGTTAAGGAAAAGCACGATGATCTGACCGGTATCCCTCTCAAGGATCTCAGATTCAAGGAAGGCATACTGATATGCTGCATTCTGCGCGGCCGGTCTGTGATAATACCTCGAGGCAATGATACGATCGAGGAGGGAGACCATGTCATTATATCAACAACTTTAAAGCAGCTTACGGATCTTTCAATGATCCTCAGATAGTTCATGAAAACAAAGGTAGTATTACATACAGTAGGACAAATAATATTGATCGAGGCAGGCCTGCTTCTCATTCCTATGGTCGTAGGTCTTATTTATCATGAGCAGGAGTCTGTACGTGCGTTCCTGATCACAATAGCCATTACCGCTGCTGCAGGCGCGCTTCTCAGTCTTGTCAGGCCGGGCAAAAAAAGTATTTATGCGCGTGAAGGCTTTGCCATCACAGGTCTTTCGTGGATCGCACTCAGTTTTTTCGGATGTCTGCCTTTCGTCATCAGCAGGCAGATCCCCGGTTTCATAGACGCGTTTTTCGAGACTGTTTCAGGCTTTACAACGACCGGCTCCAGCATCCTCACGGATATTGAAGCTTTGGATAACGCCATGCTGTTCTGGCGCAGCTTCACGCACTGGATAGGCGGCATGGGAATTCTCGTATTCAGCATGATCATCATCCCTCTCGGCGGCAAGAGAAGCATGTATATTCTCAGAGCAGAGGCTCCGGGTCCATCCTCGTCAAAGCTCGTCCCGAAGATGCGTGATACCGCTGCAATACTTTATGGTATCTATTTTGCGATGTCTGCACTGCTTCTGGTTCTTCTTCTTGCCGGAGGAATGCCTTTATTTGACGGCCTCATCAATGTATTCGGAACTGCAGGTACGGGCGGATTCTCAAACCATGGTGCCAGCATAGGTCACTATGACAATGCGTACTTTGAAACCGTCATAGGCATATTCATGCTGCTTTTCGGGGTCAACTTTAATCTTTATTATCTGGTTTTCCTCAGAAGAGCCCGGGCTGCTGTCAGGAGTGAAGAGCTTCACTGGTATCTCGGCATCGTTGCCTTCGCAGTTATAACAATCGCGATAAATATAAACAGCCTGTACGGATCGCTCCAGCAGGCTGTACGTCATTCTTTCTTTTCTGTTTCATCGATCATCACAACGACCGGTTTCGGAACAATGGATTTTGACCAGTGGCCGCAGTACTCACGCACACTGCTCGTATTGCTGATGTTCATCGGCGCATGCGCCGGAAGCACGGGCGGCGGTCTTAAGGTATCAAGAGTAATGCTGCTTCTGCGTACGGCCAGAAGAAGCATGCGTAGAATGATCCACTCAAGATCCGTTGAAAGCATCCGTTTTGACGGACGGATCATGGAGGAAGAAACACTTAACACCTGTCTGATCTACCTTACCATATATTGTCTGGTAACGGTAGCCAGCGTGGTTCTGGTATCGCTGAACAACTTCCCTTTCGAGACCAATGTGACAGGTGTCATCGCCTGTATTAACAACATCGGCCCGGGTCTTGGTATGGTAGGTCCGGCAGGCAATTTTGCAGCCTTCTCGGGCTTTTCGAAACTTGTACTGGCATTTGACATGCTCGCAGGCAGACTTGAGCTCTTCCCTGTCCTCTTCCTCTTCTCGGTCAGGACCTGGAAGCGCTGATGATCAGTTTTCGCCCAGCTGTTTTGCCAGTTCTCCTATGAGATCCCAGGCGCGATCGTGATACGCCTTCTGATCTTCTGTCATGTCATCATACTCGCAGATCATAGGGTTTTCACGTTTGTAAACATCCTTGGTTTTACCGCATTTCCAGTTATAATACGCATAGAAGCGCACCCAGCGCGCGTGCTCCACCCTGCGCAGCATATCGAGCTTCGCAGGATCTTTTTTTGCTTCGCACAGCGCATCATACGCTGCCTTGAACGTACTATAGTCAAAATCCGAGATCGTTCTGTCATTCAGCAGAAGCCTTATCTTCATGATAAGATGGTCGGCTACGGCTATCTTGGACTGCTTTAACCTGTCGCTCAGCTCATCCCAGTCTAAGCTTTCCGTCACACTTCTGCGGTACAGATCGTTCATGAGCCTTGCCGCGTCGTTCAGTCTTGTGCGGACTATCTGATTGACGGTAAATATCTGCTCATTTGTACCGAAACATTCTATTCCCGGGATAATACGGTTGCTCCTGAGGTGAATCCTGCCCTTATTCTTATAGAAGCGCTGTATCTGCCAGTATATGTCCCCGCCTGTCTCCACATCATCATCGCAGATTATGATCCTGTCTGCATGCCTTATCAGATCATGTGAGCTCTCCCAGTCCTCATCATGGAAGAATATGCTGTCATGCCCGGAATGTCTCTCGTTTATCCCCATCGCGATTCCGAGGTTTTCATGTATATGTCTGAAGCGCCTGCTGTCACCGAACACATGATATGACACGTCAAAGTCCGAGTCGTTTATGTTCATGAGTATCGCACGCTCAAGCAAAGCAGTTCCGTAATTCCCGAAACCGATTATGACGATTATGTCTTCCATTATATGAAGAGGATGCTCTCTCCAGTAGCTTCTGGCGCAGCAGTCATAGCTGTTGAAGAAATGGGTGTTACCCGTCATCTTCTCTGAACCGCTTATAGTACGTGCATAAACGTCAGCATCAAGCTCATGGACATTCATCGCTTTCAGGTTTCTGCCGATATCGTCCTCTTCTAGGAAAAACAGCTTGCACCTTTCTCCAATACCTTTCTTGTGAGAAACTATTCTCGCCGGAGATACGTTGATGAAGAAGCACGGATAGTCCGGCTTCTCTATCTCCATCTCCTTGTTTATACCGAAAATGATTACACCGTCGGGATCCTCCTGCAGCACATCCCTGGCAAGTACATCCGCCTCTGATGTGAACTCAGCAAAATAGTACCAGTTATTGCGCCTTCTGAACCTGAGCCTGAGCATAGGAAAACCTTCACTGGTTATAGCAGATACAACAGATCCGAATAACGCTACCAGTATTCCCATGGACATCAGGAGGAATATGACTCCTATAATATGTCCTGCTGTCGAGACCGGTGTGACATCTCCGTATCCTACTGTGGATATTGTAACAAGCGAGTACCATATCGCATCGCCAAACGAATGTATATGCGATCCCGGCTGATCTTTCTCACATATGGTCAGTATAGCCAGCAATGCAGCATAGAACACCAGGAACAGCAGGACTGCCAGCAGATATTGTTTTCTGTTTTTATTCTTCAATGATGATCCCTCCCGCTTCAGAGCTAAAGATCAGTTATCACTGTATTCATCCACTTTTTAGAGAGATAACGTTTTGCAAGGATAGCACCCCTGATAATCATTTCCGTTCTGGTCACCAGCAGCGCCAGGTGCACAGGCAGATGCCATACAAGTGAAGCTGTAAATGCCAGCGGCACCGCTATCAGCCATATGCACAGGCTTTCAGAGATCATCGCAAACTTCGTATCTCCTCCTGCTCTCAGAATGCCTGCTATCTGCAGACCATTAAAAAGATCTGCTGCCATTGTAGCACCGAACACGATGAGTATGTATCTGGTATACATTTTACCCGCGTCTGTGAGTTTAAAGATACCCGACAACGGTTGTGACAATAATATGGTTATCGCCCCAATCACCAGGCCTGCAAGTATGCATGCTTTTATAAGATGCTTTGAGAGCTTCCATGTATATTCCATGTCGCCCTCACCCAGCTTTTCTCCTACAAGAATCAGCGCCGCGTCTCCTATGCTGAATGCCGCGAAATTGAATATGTTAAAGATGGAATTTGCTGCCTGATATGCCGCATATGCGGTAGTGCTAATACGGCTGAATGCTGCCACATACATAGTCTGACCGAAACTCCAGAAGAATTCATTTATGGTCGTCGGTGTGGCATTCTTTATGATACGTTTTATGAGTTCACGGTCCCATCCTAAATAACTCTTAACCTTACCGCAGAACTCATTTTTTTTACGGAAAGCGAAGTATGTATTCATAAGGACTTCTATGATCCTTGATGAGATCGTTCCGATCGCCGCTCCTGCAACACCCATCTTAGGGAAGCCGAGCTTACCGAAGATTAGAACGTAGTTTATAGCAATATTGGTGAAGAAGATGACATTGCTGATGATCATGGGGATCCTGACCTGCTGAGTCGCCTTGAATGCCATTTCGAGAGGCGAGGATACCGCAAGCAGCAGGAACGAGAGGCTGTTGATCCTCACGTACTGAGCGGCCAGCGCCTTTACTGCCGCATCTTCAGTATACAGGGACAGTATACCATCAGTGAAGCAGTTCACGAGGAGGAAGATCACAGTTCCGAGCGCAGCAAGAAGCGTAAAATCAAAGCCTATGACCTTTCGTATATTGGCCATGTCCTTTGTACCATAGAACTGTGCCATAAAAGTCGCAGATCCGGACAGTATCCCGAACAGTACAAGATAATGCACCATAAACAGCTGGGATCCCACGCCTACGGCTGCGAGCTCTGTTTCTCCCAGAAATCCCACCATGATGTTGTCCACCATAGAAAGAGTCGCCGATACGATGCCCTGTATGGCTATCGGCGTGGCTATCCTTACAAGCTTTCTGTTCAGTGCCTTTTTATTGAATTCCAATGTGCTCCTCTGTGTGGCTAATCCTCTGCAAATATTTTATAATATATAATACACTTAGTCAGTTACCGGAGGTATTTTTTTATGAGAAATCTTACACTTGGAGGCACAGGTATAACAGTGCCGCAGAACGCGTTCGGAGCGCTCCCTATCCAGAGGAGAAGCACTGAAGATGCCGTCGCCCTGCTGAGAAAAGCATATGAAGGCGGCATGCGCTACTTCGATACTGCAAGAGCATACACCGACAGCGAGACAAAGCTTGGCATCGCTTTTGAAGGAATGCGCGACAAAGTCTACATAGCCACAAAGACCGCAGGCACTACCGGGGACAAGGTCAGAGAAGACCTTGAAACCTCACTCAAAGAATTACGTACGGATTATATCGACCTGTATCAGCTCCATATGGTCAGCCAGGTATATGCACCGGGCGACGGTACCGGAGTTTATGAGGCCCTTCTCGAAGCAAAGGAAGCCGGCAAGATACGCCATATCGGCGTTACCGCCCATAAGATAGGTGTGGCTTTTGATCTCGTTGATTCCGGCCTGTACGAGACACTTCAGTTCCCTTTCAGCTTCCTTGCTGATCCTAAAGACTATGAACTTGTTGAGCGCTGCATTGCCAAAGGCATGGGCTTCATTGCTATGAAGAGCCTGGCCGGCGGTCTGATCACCAGATCTGAAGTCGCCATGGCATTCCTCGAGGACTATCCTGACGTGCTCCCTATCTGGGGAGTCCAGAAAGAGAGCGAGCTCGACGAGTGGCTGTCATACATGGACAACACTCCTGTGCTCACGGATGAGATGCGTGAATACATCGAAGGCGAGAAGAAAGCTCTTGCCGGAGACTTCTGCAGAGGCTGCGGATACTGCCTGGCTACCTGCCCTATGGGTATCGCTATCAACAACTGTGCAAGAATGTCTCTCATGCTGAGACGTGCACCTTCCAGCGCCTGGTTAAATGATCACTGGCAGGGAGAAATGAAGAAAATCGAGACCTGCATTGAATGCGGACAGTGCACGGCTCATTGCCCATACGAGCTCGATACACCGAATCTTCTCAAAAAGAACTATGAGGACTATAAGAAGGTCCTCTCAGGAGAAGTCAAAGTAGATTAATTGTATTATTATATATGCTTGACAGTAACTACTATATCGTAAATAGGCATGCTCAGCGGTTTAAAGAGTTCAAACTGACCCCAAAGGCGGCCATATTCCTTAATGAAGACGGCCGTCCGGTCGATTTCGGTGTACTCGCAATAGCGGATTCCATCTATGCCGCAGTCTATTGCGATGAGGTGCGAAATGTTACCTTCATAACTGACAGAGGCGGCATACATGATGTAGTCACAATACTCTGGTACACTGACGAAGGCTACCGCGCTGGTTTGGATGCCCTGCGCGAGGCAAGCGGAAAAACCTTTTACAGACAAAACAAAAAGCTGAACCGCTATGCTGAATCAATAGCGGAAAAGCTCGATATAGGTGTAAGGATACGTGTCACCGATGACGTGGACGAATCAGAAATGATCGTCTGTCCTGAATGCGGAATACTGAATCCTAAAGGCAGTCCATTCTGCTATGACTGCGGAGCCGAGCTGTAACCCAGCCCGGCTCTTTTTCTTTTTATGAATTGTCACTTGTCAGTATGCTCCGGCCTCGCGCATTCACTGTCCCTTCCAAGCATTATCTCAAGTCCGTGCTCAAGCGGACGCAAAAGAAATTCCAGGCACTCCCTTACTGCTTTCGGACTCCCGGGCAGATTGATTATGAGAGTGTCTCTTCTTATACCGGCAGTCGCTCTTGAAAGCATTGCAGTCGGAGTCTTTGTCATTGAATAGGCTCTTATCGCTTCCGCTATTCCGGGAGTCATGCGCTCGCATACATCCGCGGTAGCCTCAGGCGTTCTGTCCCTCTTTGAAAAGCCGGTTCCGCCAGTCGTAAAGATGACATTTACCTGTCTCTGGTCAGCGAGTCTCATGAGTTCCTTCTTCAGAAGCGCCGGCTCGTCAGGTATAAGAACACCTTCGATCACGTTATACCCTGCCCCGGTCAGTATCTCTCCGATCAGCGGGCCGCTTTTGTCTTCACGTTCTCCCGCCGCTCCCTTGTCAGAGAGTGTGATCCAGGCTGCAGTGAATGGCCTGTCCGGCTCAGCATCTATCATTTCCACTGTGTCGCCGGCCTTTACCGTACCGCCCTCAAGGACTATTGTAAATACACCTTCTCTCGGCATGATGCAGTCACCCACCTGATGATATATCGCACAGTGATCATGACATTCCTTGCCGATCTGTGTCAGCTCAAGCAGGGCTTCTCCTATCCTGAATCTGGTACCGACGGGAAGATTTCTCAGGTCAAAGCCTTCGACTATTATGTTCTCTCCGAAAGCGCCGAAGTCAACACTGGCTCCTTTTTCCCTGAACGCCTCTATCTTCTCGAGAGCAAGCAGACTGACCTGTCTGTGCCATTTACCGGCATGCGCATCGCCTTCTATGCCCCATTCCGGGACCAGCGTGACTGACGGCACTTCTGCCTTTTGAGTACCCTTCTTTTCACTTATGCATACAGCAACGACTTTGCCTGTGCTGCTCATATGTTTATCCTCCTATCTGTGACATCAGGCGGTGTTCCGCATGGATATCATTGTTTTCAGTATCAGTGAAGCTGTGTGCTTTAGGCTTTTCGTAAATTGCCTTCCGTATGGCTTCTTTAAGCTCATCATCCGTCCCTTTCAGAGCAGTAATGAGATCTGTTCCGGTGTCAAAGCTGAGGCACGGTTTGAGCTGTCCCTGTGAAGTCAGCCGCACTCTGTTGCAGTATTCGCAGAACTTACCATGTATAGCGCTTATAAGGCCTATGCCGCCTTCTTTCCCCGGACGTTTGTAGTAAACAGCCGGTCCGTTTCCGTGAACGTTCCGGTCAGGCTCAAGATCAGGCCATTTTTCCATAAGCTTCCGGAGAACAACTGTGTTGGAAATACCCGTACCGGCGTCAGCAGCTCCGACAGGCATCATCTCTATAAAACGCACGTCTATCCCGAGCCTGAATGCCAGTTCCGCAAAACTGAACAGCTCGTCCTCATTGAAGCCCTTCTGGAGCAGGCAGTTTATCTTTGTTCTGATGCCTGAGCGGACGGCGCTTTCTATGGACTTCATGGTTTTTTCAATCTCTCCGCCTCCGGTTATATATGTGTATCTTTCCGGATCAAGGGTATCAAGACTGATGTTTATTCCGTCGATGCCTATATCCTTAAGCTCGTCGATATACCTTTCAAGAGTCTGTCCGTTCGTCGTAACGGTTACCTCTTCTATCCCTTCAACAGCCTTTATACTGCGGATAAGATCCGTGCAGCCAAGTCTCACGAAAGGTTCGCCTCCGGTAATCTTTATACGGCTTATTCCCAGCTCAGAGGCTACCTTGCATATGCGGACTATCTCTTCATATGTCAGGATCTGGCTCATTGAAACCTTTTCACATCCTTCGGGCATGCAATATCTGCACCGGAGGTCGCACCTGTCGGTGATGGAAACACGCATATAGTCAATCGTTCTGCCGTATCTGTCTTTCATTGTCAGAATCTGAATTCTCCGCTCTTGCCGCCTGTTTTTTCAACAAGGTGGATATCACTGATCACCATGCGTTTATCTACGCTCTTGCACATATCATATATGGTCAGAAGCGCTATGGATGCTCCGGTAAGAGCTTCCATTTCGACGCCCGTTCTGCCCTCACAGACTGCAGTACAGACTACGGTGATCGTACAGGCCTCTTCATCGATTTCAAATGTTACTCCGGCGTTATTAAGGCCCAGCGGATGGCACATGGGAATCAGGTCGGATGTACGCTTGGTACCCATGATCCCCGCTGTCTGCGCCACGGTAAGCACATCGCCCTTCTTTATCTTTTTCCCGGTAACGGCGTCCATAACTTCACGGCTGACACTTATAGTGCCCTGTGCTGTCGCAGTCCTTTTTGTGATTGCCTTATCCGAGATATCAACCATATATGCGTTTCCGTTTTCGTCAAAATGCGTGAGAGCGCTCATATCATCTCTCCTATTTGTGCGCGCGGTTTTTGAGCACTACCTTCCCGGCTTTGCCGCCGTTATACTTTCCGTCCTTCAGAACAGGATGACCGTTTACATATACATGCACGATTCCTTCCGGCCTGAAGTCCGGTCTGGATTCATCGACCTTCATATTATCGAGATCGATCACGGTTATATCTGCCTTATATCCTTCTCTGAGATAGCCTCTTTCCGGGATCTGATAACGATCAGCGGTCTTCCCGGTCATCTTGCGGACGATCTTCTCAATAGGTATCCCGTACTTCTTCGCAAGTATAAAGAACTGCGGGAATGTCTGGAAGGCCGCTATGTTCTGCAGACCCTTTTCCACCACCCAGGCGTCAGTCATGAATACTGACAGTTCATCGTTCATCAGGCGGTGTACGATGTCATCATTATAATACTTGCCAAGGTATATGCTTCCCGCGCGGTTCGAAAGTTCAACGAGTTTAAGATACATGTCAAGGTATGAGAGACCTTCTTCATCCGCGCACTGCGGTATGGTTTTCCCCTCATACTCCGGATGATCATCGGAAATATAAGCTACCACCATGTCATCCCAGTCTATGCCCAGCACCTTACGATACATGAGTATGGTGAGTTCCAGCTTGCGGCGGTTCACAGGCTTCTCTGCCTCTTCTTTACTGAGCTGCGCGTACCACTCAGGGAATACAACGGTTATGACTGAAGCACCGTAATGGAACACGTAATTATCGAACGCGATAGGATTACCTGTATAGTGTTCGCGGTGGAATGTAGAAAGCATCTTGTCCAGAAGCTTCCAGCTCCTCTGACCTGTAAAGATCAGATGGCTGTATTCCAGCCTGCATCCTGCCTTATGCATGATATCCACAGCCTCATCGAGGCCCATCTCAAGGTGTGACTTCTTTGTCAGAAGCGGATAGTCAGCGCTGACAATGGAGCATGCCCTCGGATGTATGGTCACTATACCGTCATATTTGGCGATTTCCTTTGCAAAAGCGATTATTTCGTCTTCTTTTGCGTATCTGTCAGGCTCATACATGAATCCGAAAGATCCGCCGAAAGCTCCTCCTTCCATGGCCTCACGCACATGTTCGAGTTCCTTTTCGATCTGTTCTTCAGTGAGAGGAGAAGGATCGTATCCGGTCATACCCGCTCTGACTGAGCCCTGACCGATCAGAGGTACCAGATTAACGAAAAGATTGCCTTCGGCACGCCTTTTGAATTCCGCAAAGCTGCACGGGTGAACAGTGTCGAATAGTCCGCCGCCTATCTTGTCTTTATACGGCGTATTTTCATCCACTCCAAACGGAGAAAAACTGCAGTTTCCCGTGATCTGAGTCGTTATGCCCTGCTCAATGAATGGTTTGTAAAACTTTTCTGAATCTTCTCTGTCGTAAAAGAAATCGTTGTGCGAATGCGCATCGATAAGCCCAGGGCAAATCTGATATCCGCTGATATCTATTATTTCATCCGCATTCTCTTCTATGCTTTCATCTATCTTTATTATGTGGTCGTCCTCTATAAGAACATCACCGGTGAAAGACCTTCTGCCGGTACCATCATATATTGTTCCGCCTTTGAACAGTGTTCTCACTAAAGCACCTCCTTATTACCTGAAAGGGTAAATCTGTCTATTTATTTTAGCACAATCCCCTCTTGTCCGGGCACTGAAGCATCCGGACCGCGCTTACCTCTGTGTTGCTTCACAATGCTCATTGCTGATAAAATTATTCTACAAAATGTTGCAGGTAATTAACAGATTTTTGATTTAAGGAGTGAAGAAGTGTCTGAGATTATTTGGGATAAAAACATGGTGCATTCAGCCACAGAGGCTCAGAAGATATTTTTTGCTTCAGGGAAAACGCTTGATATATCATGGAGAATCGAACAGCTCAAAAGACTGAGAGATGCCATAAGAACCCACGAAGCGCAGATGGTACGTGCCCTCAATGAGGATCTTGGCAGGCATCCATCAGAAGGATATTTATGTGACATCGGACCTGTCATCATGGAAATAAATGAAGCGATACGCGGACTTAGAAAATGGTCCAGGCCTGAAATCCATTTCAGCGGTTTTCTGTGCTTTCCAAGCATGATGACAAAAGTCTATAAGATGCCTTACGGCACCACACTTATAATAAGCCCGTTCAACTTTCCTTTCTATCTGTCCCTGGGAGTACTGGTCGCTGCAATTGCAGGCGGAAATACGGCTGTCATAAAGGCAAGTTCCAAAAGCAAAAACTGCACCAGGGTCCTTCGTGAGATTATCAGCGATACATTCCCTCCGGAATATGTAACAGTAATAAGCGGGGGTCACGATGTGGCCGACATGTGTCTTAACGAGCTCTTCGATAAGATTTTCTATACAGGCTCGCCTAAAGTCGCCAAACACGTGATGGAACGCGCATCGGTCAATCTCACACCGCTTGCTCTTGAGCTCGGAGGAGAGACAGGCAACTGGTGTATAATCAGAAAGGATGCGGATCTTGACGACGCAGCAAGAAAGATCGCTTTCTTCAAGATATGTAACAGCGGTCAGATATGCATCAATATCAATCAGGTGGCTGTGGCTGAAGAAGTTGCCGCAGAATTCGTTGAAAAGCTCAAAGCTGCCATCATAAAGCAGATCGGTGAGCACCCGCACGAGAATCCTGAATATCCCCGCATGATCACCGGGGCTGCATATAAAAAATGCGCCTCCGAAGCTGATGAATACAGAGACCGCATAGTGTTCGGTGGTGAAGGCAGCGAAGCGTCCTGCAAGTATGACACCACCATCATCTTCCCTGTAGGGATAGATGAGCCTATAGTCAATCACGAGCTCTTCTGCCCTCTCATTCCTGTAGTTCCGTTCAGAGATGCAGAAATTGACGATGTTCTTGATGTGATCGCTTCAAGAGAGCACGGGCTTGCAATGTACATCTTTACCGGTGATGTGAAATGGGCTGAGAAAGTGATGCGCACTCAGCAGTTCGGCGGTGGCTGTATAAACGAGGTATGCATCCACATGATGGTTAAAGGAGTTCCGTTCAACGGAACCGGTCATTCCGGAATGGGAGCATATCATGGAATCTGGGGCTTCAGGGAATTTACCCATCCTCAGACGGTACTTAAGGGAAGCCCGAGATTCAACCTGCCTCTCCGTGAGCACCCGTACAGCGGTATGAAAAACAAATACAAAGATAAAATGGTCAGATTTTTTGAGAGATGATCCGGCATGATGCAATAAAAAACTGTTGCACCGTATGATGCAGCAGTTTTTTGATTTCTGTTTCTTTGTTTATTCCGGATCGCAGTATTCGCCGAATTCGCATCCTATGCCTTCAGCATATACTTCGTCTATAAGCTTCTCTTTACGGCCGAAGAGCGAGCGCTCGTACAGTTTAAGTGTGCCCGTTCCGTTGCCGCCGTTCCACAGCCTGTTGTGCTTCTTGTAACCCGTTGGAGCCTCATACTTTATGTTAAGCATGTCCTTCTTATAGCATCTGATCTGAGTATCGAGCTTCGCATTTTTTGTTGTCTGCAGTACGTGCCAGTGGATCTCGTCATCTGTCTCCCAGCAGTCGAACTTTGTGCGCGACAGGGTCCAGAACTTCGAGAAGTTGAACTCGTAATCCTTGCCCTCATAGTAGAACTCTCCCAGGAGCTTTCTGTTGAGAGCGATGAAGAACACCTTCGGTCTGCCTCCTCCGATGTTGAACACGCTGTTCTCGAGCTTCTTTCCGGTGATCATGCTCTTCAGATTGTTCGAAGAGAGCCACACCCAAGGGCTCGTAAAGTCGCCGCCCCAGTTCTTGTCGGAGTAGCCGTTGCATGTTTCCTCCTTCAGCAGATATTTAACACCATTGAGTATTATTTCACCCTTAAATGCAGTCTTCATCCCCTCTGCATGCCAGAACATCTCAAAAGCATTTATCCTTCTGAAAAACTTGCTCGCTCCGTATCCGACATGGAAAGCTATCTCTTTGCGTATGTCAAACTTCCAGCTTATCTCGCCTGCATCGCTCATCCACTCAGGATGGGCGGCTGCTTCCTCAGGAGTGACCTTTATTGACCCTTCGGAGTGGACCTCGCTGCACCTGCAGTCATCAGCCACAATGCTGTATGGCGCATCTGCATGGATCTGTACATCCTTGGGTGAGAAGAATCTGTGCAGCTGCCCTTTCGGATCGCCCCAGAATCCTGCATTGACCATCAGATATGACGGTCGTTTTCCTGCCTTCTGTGCTTCCGGATCATTCCATACTATGACCGGATCATCCTCGGCCAGTGCAGGATTGCACGTAAAGAATTCAACGTAGAAAGGTTTGAGCTCACCTGTTTCGGCGTTCTCGGCTGTCATTGAATGCCACCACCAGTCATAACCTTTTCTGGCCAATGGTCCCCTTAGCATCCACTCATCTCTGTTGATATCATGAATGTTAGCCATTTCAATCTCCTTTCCCGATTATATCTGTGTCAGTCCTCTCTTCTCCAATAAGAGCCGATATCACTATGCAGACTATTATAATGGCTGCCCCTGCCATCCCGGCGGCTGACAGCTTCTCGCCGAGAAGTATGAATGAGAATACAGCAGTCATTACCGGACATAGGCTCTGAAGCAGCGAGACCTCCCTGTCGCTTATCCTTGTAAGCGCAAGATTCTGCAGCAGATATCCCAGGAAGGTGCAGAGAATGGCCAGATACAGGATAATCATCCAGGCTTTCGGAGTAGCGGATCCGGCGTGAACGCCTCCTTCTACAATAAGACTTCCGGCGAAAGCTATGGCTGCAGAACACCCTGCCTGTAGAGCCGTCATCGATACAGGGTCTACCTGATCCAGGAACCTGCCTGTGAACACCAGTGTGGCTGCTACAAGCGCAGCTGCCAGCAGTGCCAGTATCTCACCTGCGCCGAATCCCGACAATCCCCCTCTTACACACAGCAGATACATACCCGGAAGCACGAGTATCTGTACTGCAATATGCTGCCATCTGTATCTCTTTCTGTAAGCAATAAACGCAAGTGCGGGCGTCATGACTACTGCAAGTGATCTCAGGAAAGCGACAGATGTTGCTTCAGTCATACTAAGAGCAATATTGTTAAGCACATAGCTCAGGGCAATGCACAGTCCGGGTATCAGCCAGGCCTTCACCGGTACGCTCTTTACCGTACGCACTATCCTCTTTCCGAATATGGCAATGCAAAACAAAAACGCGATCGAATAGCGCACCGTCATCATTGAATATACGGGTACTATCTCAAACGCTATCTTGGATATCGGATCACCGAAACCGTAAACCAGTGACTGGATCACGATAAGCATCTCCGCTCCAAATCTGTATCCTTTATTCCCTTTACCCAATCCTTCTTCCATAGTATTCAGTATCATAGTAGCAGATCCCATCATACATAGCCTTCCGGCCATCGCTTATGACCAGATGCGATCTGTCCCCGTAGCGTAATTTTTATAATTTTAACATTCACTTAGTTCTGCTGACAACTCAATAAAAACACATCCCCGCGTCTAACGCGGGGTTGTTCTTTATACGGGCATAGCCCTTACATTCCTCGCGTGACACGTGCAACGTGTAAGTCGGTCTGC
>ONRQ01000077.1 GCA_900320285.1 uncultured Eubacteriales bacterium | reverse complement strand
TGTAAACGGTAAACCATCCGTCCTTCGTTTAAAATAGCCCGGTGCTTTTCAGCATCGGGCTTGTGAGTTAGTTTGATGCCTTTTTCTTACGGCATTCCGGCGGCAACGTCTTGGACCACGGTAACAGAACCTCAATGAAGTCCGTACTTGTTTCGTCCATATGCTGCGGGATCTCCGTAAGCAGGTATTTAAGATATCCGTATATGTTAAGATCATTAGCCTTAGCCGTTTCGACTATGCTGTATATGATCGCACTGGCATTAGCTCCGCCGATCGTATCAATGAGTTTCCAGTTGTTCCTGCCGACACAGAATGGCCTGATCGCCTGCTCAGCGATGTTGTTGTCCAGTGGCAGTGCCGGATCATCAAGGAAAGCACGCAAATACTTCTCCTGGTTCAGGCAGTACTGGATACCTTTCCTGGTTTTATCGCTGCCAGCTGCAGCATACTGTGCTTTTCTCGCCCAATCGAAGAACCCATCGACCAGCGGCTTCACCAGTTTCTTTCTCTTCTTCTTCCGCTCGGACGGAGGGAGTTTCTTTAGAGAATTATCCGTGTGGTAGATGTTCTGTATCTGCACATACCCTTCGTATGCCAGAGTACCGACCGCCTTCTCCTCGCCAAGGCTCTTGATCACATCTGCGAATGGTCTCCTCGCATGGATCCAGCACCCTGCAACGGTGAAGTCTGTTCCGGATTCATTCTCAAGTGTGTGGTACACCTGGTATCCGTCACAGACCAGCTTGCCTTTGAATCCTTCGAGGAATGTTCTCGGTGCATCCGCTTTTCTGGTCGTCTGGTAGTCATAGACTATCGCCGGGTGAGCCTTGCATATGCTGCCGGTCCGGTATACCCACATGTAACTCTTATGTACGCCTTCACGGCCGTCATTCGTTACCTGTACCGGAGTCTCATCTGCATGTGCGACAGGGCTGCTGACGATCTCTTCTTTCAGCCTGTCATAGATCAGGGACAGATATCTTTCAGCAGTAGTGATCATCCAGTTCGCCATGACCTGACGGGAGATATTCACGTCATTCCTTAAGAATTCCTGCTCCTGCCTGTACAGAGGTACTGCGTTCACATACTTTGCATTCATGATGAATGCTGTAAGGGAAGGTGTGGCTATGCTGTTGTTCAGCATCTCTTTTGGATGCTTCCCTTTGATGATCGTTCCGTTCCTGCCCTTGTAGACCTTGATGTGATGCTCGATCACCTTGAATACAGCTGGCTCAACTTCCAGCTTTCTGTATACTTCATCATCAAGTTCGTAATAACCTTCAGGGAATTTCTCTTTGAGCTCTTCATCACTGAGGCCATGCTCTACATGGATAGCTTCAAAGCCGGAAAGATCTTCGTCACGTTTTCCTTTGCGCTTCTTGCGGTGGATGACTACTTCTTCCATTTCCGGCTCTTCGATGATCCGGCCCTGAACTGTTTCCTCAGCTTCATTGAAGCCAAAGTCGTAAATGCTGAGCTGATCACTTGGAGCAAGGCTCTTCTCTGAAGACTTTCCGAACATTCTGGTGTTCATGATCCGGATCTGTTCATTGAGCTTTTCTACAGTTGCTCTCAGAGCATCGATCGTATCGTTCGATCGCTCAAGCTGTTCCTGCATGCCCATAAGGAGCGTCACCAGAACTTCCTTATCCATCTTATTCAGTTCTTCTCTGCTGATGGTCTCTTTCATACTCAAATTATACTTTAATTCGAGATGCAAAAAAAGACCTGCAGCTAAAGAAAATCGCTGTTTTTCCTTGAAATTTCGGGCTTTGTGCCAATTTTTCAAAGCGCATATTCAGGTGCTTTGATCTGTTTGATCCCGGGATCGATCGTGAAGCCGTCAAGCAGTCTTGAAAGCTGTTCAGGAGTCAGATCTCTCAGGTCAGAGCTCTTTCTGGGCCAGTTGAATCTGCCTTCAGCCGCTCTCTTGTACAGCAGAAGGAATCCATCTCCTTCCCATACGAGTGCTTTTATCCTGTCGTTCTTCCTACCGCAAAACAGGAAGATAGCTCCTGTTCTGTGTGGGTTCAGGTCGAACTGCTGCTGTATCCACGCAGCGAGTCCGTCTATCCCTTTGCGTAGATCTGTATATCCGCACGCTATATATATCTCACTGTAGGAGGCTTCCTTAAGCATGTGCTATCGCCTCCAGCACCATGCGCACATGTTCATTGCTGGCATCAGGCGAGATGCTTATCTCTGCGCTGTCCAGTTTGATCCTGATCCCGGATGCGTTCACCGCATTTGGAAAGCCGACTCTGACAAACTCCGGCTCCGGTTTGACTGCAGACTTATTCGATTCTAGATTCATGAGGCTGCAGGCTTCTTCACGCAAGACTTTCAATCTGTAGTAGAAGGTCTTTTGTGTGATCCCGTTCTCCTGACACCAAGCCTTGACTGTGAGGCCGCTGTCCTGTTGCCGGGCATAATCCTCCATCCAGGATCTATGCCTCATCTGTGTTGCTACTAGCTGTGTATCCATACTGATTCCTTTCCAGTCTAGATTGATCTAAATTACTCCAATGGACTAATTTAGACTTTTTCGACTTTTTAGAGTATTTCAGTATGGATTATCTCATTTTCCAAGATGTCCAACTACGCACGGATGGTTTACCGTTTAC
>ONRQ01000033.1 GCA_900320285.1 uncultured Eubacteriales bacterium | reverse complement strand
TTTATTTCCTCATTTTTCATCGGATCCCAATTTTCTTACGCATGAGAAAAGCCCAGGCTTCAGTGTTTTGAAACTTGGGCTTTGTCTACGGTCTGAGAGACTCGTTTCAAACGAGTCTCTTTTTGTAAGCAAAAACCACGATTCGGGCGACAGGCCCTTGTCTGTATATAAAAGCGCACTACTTAAAGGCCGCTTCCCATTCAGATTCCTTAAAACCGACCAGTACTTTGTCACCTGCAACTGCGATCGGTCTCTTTACCAGAAGCCCGTCACTTGCAAGCAGGCTGAACATCTCATCCTCACTCATTTCCGAAAGCCTGTCTTTAAGCTTCATCTCCTTATAAAGCAGTCCGCTCGTATTGAAGAACTTCTTCAGAGGCAGACCGCTCATAGCGTGCCACTTTCTGAGTTCATCTTCGTCCGGATTATCAAGTTTTATATCCCTGTATGTATATTCTATATTGTTGTCTTCGAGCCATTTCACAGCTTTTTTACAGGTGCCGCACCTCGGATAACAAACTGCAAGCATCACGAACCTCCTTCTGATCAGTTTCAGTAGACTTGTATCATTCTTGTCCTAATAATATCCTAAATCTGCCTGCTGTCAAAGTTCACTTTCACGGCAATGCCGGTGGGAAACGGAACTGCGCTGACTAAGGTAAGTTTCATATGACTAATGAAACCGCAGATATTTATGATAAAATAATTATGTATGGCTAAATTGATTTATATCGATGGGCTTGAGGTCGAGCTGACCAGAAAGCGCATAAAAAGAATGAATATGCGGATAAAAGAGCCCGATGGCAGGATAGTCATCAGCGCCCCGTATTTCGTGCCGGAAAAAGAAATAGCCGCATTTGTCAGAAGCCGCAGAGACTGGATCGAAAAGAACGTTTCACGTGTCCGCGCAAGGTCGCTTGCTCATCCACAGCCGGCAGATAAGGCAGAGAAGGAAGCCATGAGAGCATACCTTAAGAAACGCATCGAAGCACGGCTTCCGGTGATCGAGGAAGTGACAGGCCTTTACTGCAACGGGTGGACTGTACGCGACATGCATACACGCTGGGGGAGCTGCAACACCACGACGCATCATATCAATCTCAGCCTGATGCTCGCTGTCAGAAGTGACGCAGAGCTGGACTATGTGATACTGCACGAACTGGTTCACACTGTAGTGCCCGACCACGGACCGGACTTTTATGCAATGATGGACAGGTTCATGCCGGGATGGAAAAAGATCCGCAAAGAGCTCAATTACGGTTAAACGGACTTAGCAGGATATAAGGAGCAGGTAAATGGAAGTACCTCAACTCATAGTAGATCTCGCAATAATGCTGACTACCGCTGCGGTGGTCACGATAGTTTTTAAAAAACTCAGGATCCCGACGATACTGGGATATATTGTCGCGGGATTTCTTATCGGTCCGAACTTCCCGCTGTTCATGAACATAGAGAGTGCATCGTCTGTCGAGACATGGAGCGAGATAGGCGTAGTAATAATCCTGTTCCATATAGGTCTTGAATTCGATTTCCATAAACTGTCCGAGATAGGAAGCACGGCCATTGTATCGGCTGCTGTCAAAATGGGCGGCGTTATGCTGGTTGGTTACGGCTTCGGCATACTTGCCGGAATGAGTACCATGAACGCTGTGTTCCTCGGCGCCATGCTTTCAATCAGTTCGACGGTCGTTATACAGAAGTGCTTCAGCGAGATGGGACTCGAGGGCGAGAAGTATACCGGCCTTGTTATGGGCTCACTGGTAATGGAAGATGTCATTGCCGTGTTCATGATGGTAGTGCTGACCACCATCTCGGCGAGCCAGACCTCGGACGGCAGCAGCATGGCACTCCGCATGTTCCTGATGGTAACCTACTTAGTGCTCTGGCTGGTGCTCGGCATATTCTTTCTGCCGACTATCCTTGACAAAACTATGGGACTTATGAGCGATGAGACGCTTACTCTGCTCAGCCTTGGGTTCTGTTTCCTTATGGGAATGCTTGCCCACTGGCTCGGATTTTCGATGGAGCTTGGCGCGTTCATAGCGGGGTCGCTTTTCGCGGGGACCCGCCATGTCCACAAAGTCGAAAGGGTGACTGCCGGCATCAAGGATATGTTCGGGGCCATATTCTTTCTGTCTGTAGGAATGATGGTAGACCCGGGCATCATAGCTTCAAGATGGACTTCCATAGTCCCGATAGCAATACTGGCCGTGGTCGCAAAACTCATCTTCGCTACTATCGGAATGATACTTTCAGGTCAGGAACCGGGGACAGCCCTGCGGGGCGGCATTTCGCTTGCGCCTATCGGTGAATTTTCGTTCATCATTGCGAACCTCGGCATTTCACTTGGAGTAATGGACAGTTATCTGTACCCGGTAATAGTGGCCGCATCGATACTTACTATAATCATCACACCAGTGCTCATAAGGAACCAGGACAAGATAATAAAAGCTATATCAAAGACGGTTCCGGAAAAGATCAAGAAAATGATCCGCAATTATACATCGGAAGATCGAAGCGATGAGGAGCATGTTTCCGAGTGGAAGATCGTACTCAAGGACTACTTCCTGAAGGTAGCGATCTACGGAAGCATCATGCTCGTTCTGACCCTCGTATGCTGCCAGGCACTTTATCCGGCGCTTGCATCACTTACCGGCAGCAGAGCCGCTAGGATCGTAACCATTGTTGTGAACTATCTGGTACTGGCGCTCTTTGCAGTGCCGTTCATGGGTAACCGCAGTGTCGCTTTCACCCAGCTCTGGATGGACAAGCTGGCAAACAGACCTCCGCTCGTCGTGATGACCCTCTTAAAGATAGTAATTCTGGAGCTCATAGCGCTTATTCCGGTCGAGACGCTCTTCAATATAAACAATCTGCTTATAGTGCTGCTGATACCGCTCAGCGTTTTCCTGATAGCGAGGTCGGATTTCATAGCAACATATTATCTGCAGCTCGAGACCAGATTCTTTGCGAACCTGAACCAGAAAACCATGGAAGAGCGCGGCGGTGCCAGGAAGAGACAGCACTGGCTTAACGAAGACTACAGCATTTTCAGCTGGGACGTACCGGAAGGTGCCCCGTATGCGGGAAAGACTATACAGGAGCTTGACTGGGGCAGAAAAGACGCGGTTTATGTTGTAAAGGTAAGGCATGGTGACAGGAAAATGCCTATGCCTCCGGCAAGGACAGTACTGCATACCGGGGACCATGTGCATGTCATCGGAGATAAGGTGTCGCTTGAGACGTTCTATAAGACGCTCGGAATAGACCAGCAGGTGCACATGCGTACGTTAAAGGAGTTTCTCGATGAAGATTACACCGGCGGCAATGCACTCGCATGCGCGGCCATCAGAGTGAGAGGAACCGAGCCTTACGTCGGAAAGCCGATCAAAAGAAGCCGCATTACCACGCGAAATAACTGTATGATACTCGGCATTGAACGCGACGGATACGCGACGACGATGCCGGATTCAAATATGCTCATAGAAAAAGGAGACATACTCTGGATCATTGGTACAGAAATGAATTTAAGCAGCATAGCTGCTCACTCAGTAGGAAATACAGGTACGCACACTTCCGCCGGCAGCGGTTCTGAGCGTACTCAGGAAGGTGAAAGAATATGAACTGGGATACAGTCATGACATATCTGCTCCCGCCGCTGATCGGAGCAGTGATAGGATATTTTACAAATCTGATAGCGGTAAAGATGCTGTTCTATCCGCATAAGCCGGTATATCTTTTCGGACATCAGCTTCCGCTGACTCCGGGTGCCATACCAAAGGGAAAGGCAAGACTTGCTAAGTCTGCAGGCAAGATAGTTCAGGATGAGCTTTTCACGCGTGAGGATATCTCAAGCAGGATGCTGACTGAAGAGGTGGAAAAGCCGCTTATAGACAAAGTGATGAGCATACTCGACTCCAATATCAGGGAGACGGGCTCTGTACTGGCAGGCAGCTCTGAAAAGTACGATCAGCTCGAGGACAATTTCACAGAACTTCTTTCTTTAAAGATAACCGATGCCATCAAGAGAATGGATATCCCCGGAACCATTCATAAGGAAGGCAAGGCGATGCTTCTGGAGCATGTTCTTGGCTCGAGGGTCCTTTCGCTGGTGGTCACAGACAACATGATCGATAAGGTAATGAATGCGGTCAGTGACAAGATGGAGGAGTTTATTGATGCGCGCGGACCTGAGATGGTCAGCGAGATCACCACATCGAGGATACATGACCTCGGTGAAAGGACTCCGCTGTATGTACTCGAACTTGCGGGCTATGATCCGGAGTTCGTAAGAAGAAAAATAACCGAAGCATACCGCGAGTCCGTGGTAAACGCAGTCAATTCCGCACTCCGCAGGATAGACGTCGCTAAAGTTGTAGAGGATAAAATCAACTCCATGGATGTGGAAGAACTTGAAAAGGGAGTGCTGACCGTTATGAAGACCGAGCTCAAGCTGATAGTAGACCTCGGCGCCCTCATAGGACTCGTAATAGGCAGCATCAATATATTCATCTGACGGAGATAAAAATGAGCGATAAGAACGATTATGTAGTGTTCGATCATGTGCGCAAGGTCTACCATGTGGGCGAAGTGGATATAGAAGCTCTTGCAGACGCAACTTTCAGCGTGGCGAAGGGTGAGCTTGCCATTGTTGTCGGTGAATCCGGAGCAGGTAAAACGACATTGCTCAACATACTCGGCGGAATGGACACCCTTACGAGCGGAAAGGTGCTGCTCGACGGCAGGGAGATCAGCAGCCTGAGCATGAGAGAACTGACTAAATACCGCAGATATGATATAGGCTTCGTGTTCCAGTTTTACAATCTGGTGCAGAATCTTACAGCGCTCGAGAATGTTTCCCTCGCTACACAGATCTGCAAGGATCCGCTCGATCCGGCTGAAACGCTGAAAGCGGTCGGACTGGGTGAGAGAATGTATAACTTTCCGGGACAGCTCTCGGGAGGGGAGCAGCAGAGAGTGGCAATCGCGAGAGCTCTCGCCAAGAACCCTAAACTGCTTCTCTGCGATGAGCCTACCGGTGCCCTGGACTACAACACGGGCAAACAGATCCTGCAGCTGCTGCAGGATCAGGCACACAACTCAGGCGCCACAGTCATCATAATTACTCACAATAAGGCGATCACTCCGATGGGCGACCGCGTCATAAGCGTCAGGAGCGGAAGGGTGCAGGACGTGAAGATCAACGAACATCCTGTCCCTGTGTCCGAGATAGAGTGGTAGCATATGCTTAAAAAGTCGACCTTCAGAGAGATAAAGACCTCACTTGCAAGATATCTTGCGATCTTTGCGATCGTGGCGCTTGGAGTGGGGTTTTTCAGTGGTCTGAGGGATTGCAAGGAATCGATGGAGAGTACTGCCCGCCGCTACCTTGACAGGACAAACTTTTATGATTATCAGATCCTGTCATCTTACGGATCCGATGATGACAGCGTAGCATTGGCCGGGTCATGGGACAGTGTCAAAGCCGCTGAGGGATCGATACAGGTAGATGTTATAGCACGTTCCGGAAGCGGAGATTCCAGGGCTCTCAAGGCGATTTCCTTACCTGAACATCTGAATACTCTCAATGTAACTGAGGGCCGGCTGCCGAAAAACGTAAACGAATGCGTGATCGACTCATACAGCATAACTGATGAAGGATTCCGCGTGGGTGACCATATTGAGCTGACTGACGAAAATGACAAGGATAAGCTCGATGACTTCAACGTTAAAGACTTTGAGATAGTCGGGCTGGTCAATACTCCGATCTACCTTGATTATCAGAGGGGATCAACAGACATAGGCAACGGGAGCCTTGATACCTTCTTCTTCATTGAAAAGGATGCATTCGATGTAGATTACTACACCAATCTTTATGTGAAGCTTGCCGGTGATGAGGAGTCATTTACAGATGAACATGAGGACAAGCTCAAGGCACAGGAAGACAATATGAAAGCGCTGGCCGAAGCAGTGACAGACGGCCGCCGCGAGAGCGCCAGGAAGGAAGCCCAGGACGAGCTTGACGAAAAGAAGCAGGAATACGAAGATAACCTGGCCAAATACGAGAAAGAAAAGAAAGATGCCGAAAAGAAGATCAGTGATGCAGAGAAACAGATCAAAAAAGGCGAGAAGCTGATAAACTCAAACCGCAAAAAAGCAAAGAAAGGCAAAAGCGACGCGAAATCCACGCTCTCAGATCTTGAAGCGCAGCTAAAAGAAGTTGACAGCGGTATAGCAACACTCAACAGCGAAAGACAAAAGGCTGAAGAAGGACTTGCTAAGGCAAGCGCCGGAAAGGCGGAAGCAGAGAAGGTGAAGGCCGATCTTGAGGCTGGTATAAGTAAGCTGCAGGAGGCTGTACAGTATGAGGAAGATCCTGAAGTTATCGATCAGTATAATGCGCAGATAGAAGAACTAAGCGTAAAGCTGGCCGGTGTGGAACAGCAGATAGCGGGGATAGATGCCCAAATAGGTGAGATCAATACAGGGATCGCTACTATCGATGCAAAGCTGAATGAAGCCGAGGAAGGAAAGGCTCTTTTAGAAGATGGCATTGCCCAGGCGGAAAAAGGAATATCCCAGGCAGACTCCGGCCTGAATAAGCTCGATAAAAACGCAAAAGAATTAGACAGAAACAAAAATAAGCTTAAGAAAGAGAAGAAGAGGGCTGAAAGCGAGTTCGATAAAGCAAAGAAAGAACTCGATGACGCAAAGGATAAGCTCGACGAAGCCCAGGAAAAGATAGACGACATGGAGATCGGCAACTCATACGCGCTTTCCCGCAAAGAAAACGCAGGCTACTCTTCATTCGACAGCAACTCGAGCATAGTCAGCAACATCTCCAAGATCTTTCCGCTGTTCTTTTTGCTGATCGCAGCGCTGGTATGCATGACCACAATGACGAGAATGGTGGATGAGCAGCGCACGCAGATAGGTGTGCTCAAGGCACTCGGCTACAGCAATAGTCAGATAGTCGGGAAGTATATGTTCTATTCAGGCAGTGCCGCATTCCTGGGTGCCGTAGTCGGTTTCTTTGTCGGATGCAAGGTCTTCCCGGTGGTTATCTGGAATGCGTATACCATGATGTATGATTTCAGTCATACGGTGGATTACATAATCAACTATAAACTCGGTCTTACAGTGCTGGCGGTGGCGCTGCTTTGCTCAATGGGAGCTACATGGGTATCGATTTCTGCGGACTTCAGGGTGCCGCCTGCGGAACTGATCAGACCAAAGGCCCCGCCTGCGGGCAAGCGCATACTCCTCGAGAGAATAAAGCCGCTGTGGAACCGCATCAGCTTCCTGTATAAAGTATCGATCAGAAATATCTTCAGGGATAAGAAGAGATTTCTGATGATGGTCATCGGAGTCAGCGGATGCACAGCGTTGCTTATAGCCGGCATCGGTATAAGAGCGACTATTTCCAAGGTCGCGGATTACCAGTTCGATGAGATTTCCTTATATGACATAACAGTCATATTCAGCAAGAACATGACGGATGGCAGGCAAAAGGATTTCATGGAGGAGATACAGGACGGCACAGATATCCCGGATGATCATGTCAGATTCCTCCACCGCGGAGAGGTAACAATGGTGTTAGGAGACAAGACTGCCGATATCACCTGCGTCGCTACTGAGGCTGAAGGCTTTGATTCTTTCGTAGACCTGCACACTGGTGATCAGCATCTGGACTATCCGGGACCAGGCGAGGTCATTATAGTCAAGAAGACCAGCCATGATTACGGGCTGAGCGCCGGAGACGTGGTAAAGCTGCGTGAAGGCTATCGCGAGATGGAAGTAAAGATAGTCGGTGTCGCCGACAATTACGTATACGACAGCTTATACATGACTCCTGAAACATACCGTGAAGGTTTCGGCAAGGAGCCGGATATCAAGGCGGCATTCATCAATTTCGAAGATGGTACCGAAGAGGAAGTGATAAGGAACACTTCGGCCGATGCTGCCGGCTATGAGTACACCGCTGCGACACAGACCAATCTTGATGTCAGAGATAATGTCAGCAGAATGATGAAGAGCCTCAACTCCATCGTCTATGTCGTCATACTCTCAGCGGCCCTGCTCGCGTTCATAGTGCTGTACAACCTTACCAATATTAATATAACCGAGAGGATAAGAGAGATCGCGACTATCAAGGTGCTGGGATTCTACCAGCTTGAGGTATCGCAGTATGTGTTCCGCGAGAATCTCTTCCTTACAGCTGTCGCAGCCCTGGCAGGTATCCCGATGGGAGACTGGCTCCTCAAATTCGTTATAGACAATATCGTATTGAGCATGATCTATTTCGAGCCGAGGCATGGTCCGTACGATATACCGATAGCCGTAGTGCTGACGTTCGTGTTTGCATTCCTGGTGAATCTGGCAATGCAGAAGAGGCTGCGCGATGTATCCATGACGGAGTCGCTTAAGTCCGTGGAATAGAAATATATAATGCCTCTGCTCGCTGTGCTCCGTCACCGGGAATGCCATCTCGTTCGACCTTGCTTCTTGGGGAACGGCTCTGACGCTTCGCTTGCGAGTCTCGTTCCTTGCCAATCAGCGGCGGTCTCTCTCCGGCATTCCGGGCGTTTCCTGCGCAACGCTCGCTTCGGCATTATATATTTCTGTACTTTGTACTTGTGTAATATCAGTGACACTGCATCGGAAATAGACGAAGCTGATTGAAAAATGTATAATTGAAGACGAAAAAGTTCAAACGGAGGAAAATACACTATGAAGACATTCGTTATTGAAATGGAAGACGGCGGTGTGATGAAGGGCGAGCTCTATGAAGACATCGCTCCTGAAACTGTAGCTAATTATGAGAAACTCGCAAACGAGGGATTCTATGACGGCCTTATTTTCCACAGGGTCATTCCGGGATTCATGATCCAGGGCGGATGCCCTAACGGCAATGGCATGGGAGGTCCGGGCTATTCCATCAAGGGAGAGTTCACGGCCAACGGATTCAAGAATGATCTAAAGCATGAGAGGGGCGTTCTCTCTATGGCAAGAGCAATGGATCCGAATTCCGCCGGCTCACAGTTCTTTATCATGACAACAACATCGCCTCATCTTGACGGCCAGTATGCGGCATTCGGCAAGGTGACCGAGGGAATGGCTGTCGCAGATAAGATCGTAAACGCCAGAAGAGATTTCAGAGACAAACCGCTTCTCCCGCAGAAAATCAAGAGCATACGCGTAGAAGGATAAATGAAAGACAGCAGTTGGGAAAACACACAGAAAAAGCTGTATGCGATGGTTTCGACCGGAGTAACAGACAGCAGGCTGAACCAGTTTTACGACGTGTTCAGCACGCTTGCGCTGATCGCAAACCTTGCCTGTGCCTTTGCTTCGACTTTTGACAATCTTGATGCTAAGTACGGACTCCTGTTTGACTATATCGATGAGATCACGGTTTTCTTCTTTGCGATAGATTATGCACTGAGGATCATCACCGCGGAACAGCAATATAAGGGCTATTCGACCGGAAAAGCAATAGGCAAGTATGTGACTTCAGGATATGGAATAATCGATCTTCTGTCGTTTTTACCGCATTACATGCCTACTTTCTTCCCTGCAGGAGCAGCAGTGTTCCGCATGCTCAGAGTAGTCAGGATCTTCAGACTTTTCAGGATCAATGCGTACTCCGATTCGCTTTCGCTGATCGGAAATGTATTGTCAAAAAAGAAGACTCAGCTGCTGGCATCGGTGTTCGTCATCATACTTCTCATAATGGCATCGAGTCTATGCATGTACAGTGTAGAGCATGAAGCGCAGCCTGATGTGTTCAGAAACGCATTCTCAGGCGTATGGTGGGCGACATCTACTCTGCTGACCGTCGGTTACGGAGACATATATCCGATCACACCGATGGGGCAGTTCCTCGGAATAATAATCACGTTCCTCGGAGTCGGCCTTGTTGCAATCCCTACAGGTATCATTTCCGCAGGATTCGTTGAAGAGTATCAGCTGGCGACGCGCCTTGCGGATATTGAGCAGGAGAAAGACGTCCGCTTCATCAAGGCATCCATAGATCCGGGCGATGCATGGATCGGAAAGACGATAAGTGAAGTTGCGATGCCGAGCGGGTCGATAATCGCGCTGGTCATAAGAAGCGGTGAAACGCTGGTGCCAAGAGGCGATATCGAGATAATGCTGGGAGACAAACTGATAATCTGTGCGGAATCCGCTACAGAGGGTATGCTTGAGGATGTGAAGGAGGTTGTTCTGGGCAGAAATCACCCATGGAACAATCAGAAGATCAGAGATCTGGATATCTCGCGGCAGACCTTCATAGTGCTGGTCGAAAGGGATGGCAGAACTATAAAGCCTGACGGAGACCTTATGCTGCTTGAGGGCGACAAAGTGCTCATCTACACTAAGGAAAATCTGAGAAAATACATGAGAGAGCCGCTGTTCTAAGCGGCTCGTATTTTAGGAGCATATGAAGAAATCGACTATTTGCTATATTGAGAATAATGGATCCTGGCTGATGCTTTACCGCAATCGCAAGAAGGAAGACATGAACGAGGGCAAGTGGATCAGTCCCGGAGGCAAGGTGGAGGCAGGCGAGACTCCTGACGAATGCGTAACCCGTGAGGTGCTCGAAGAGACCGGGCTAAAGCTGAATTCATGGGTGTTCCACGGCGTGATCGAGTTCAGATCGGATGAATATGAAGATGAGGACATGTATCTGTACTCATCCTCGGACTTTGTTCCGGCTGATGAAGAGGCTGCACGTGTCTTTGCTGAAACGGGCAGGTATGAACCGCCGGAATGCAGAGAGGGAGAGCTTGTATGGGTGCCTCACGAAAAGATGCTGGATCTTCCGACGTGGGAAGGGGACAGAGCTTTCCTGACAGAGCTGCTCAGGGGCGAGAAAGAGATAAACATGAGACTGCAGTATGAAGGCGAGAGCTGTACTGTCATAAGGTAAAATAAAAATCCGCGGTCAGTTCACAGCGCCGCGGATTTTTTGTGTGCTCTTATAATGTTTTAACCTTCTGCACCTTCTGCATCTTCATCCTTTACAAGACCGTGCTCATCAATATTGCTCTCGTGACCGGCTTCATCTTCACTGTAGCGTACGACCCCATTCTCATCGGCGATGAAGAACAGATAATCATGTTTCTCATAATTGAGTGTGGAATCGATCGCAGCTCCGACCACCTGGCAGATCGGCCCCGGAGGAAGACCCGCAAACTTTCGTGTGTTGTATGGGTTTGTGCTCTCGAGCTGGCTAACTTTCAGGTCTACTCTGTCCTCCTGGAAGATATAGCAAACGGTTACGTCAGAACCGAGCGACATACCCTTATCAAGTCTGTTCATGAATACTCCGGCGACTCCGGCCTGATCATCAGCAGTTGCCTCTTTTGTGACTATGGAAGTCAGCGTCAGGAGCTGATGAACTGTGAAGCCGGAAGCTTCTATGTCCGGACGGCGGTTTGAAAGCTCTTCGTCCATCCTGTCGAGGCACATTTCCGTGAATCCCTCAATGGTCGAATTATCAGTTGTCACGAAGTATGTGTCTGCGTACAGATATCCTTCAAGAGGATACATGATGTCCTTATCCAGGATCTCATCTGTCAGGAACCAGTATCTTTCAATCAGCTGATTAAGGTATTTCTTGTCAGACCACTTCGCTAGGATCTCGTCAGTCGTATAAGGAAGCTGTTCTGAAACCGCTTCGGCGACCTGTTGCAGCCTTGCTCCGTCCTTGACTTCGATTGACTCTTTGGAGATGTACTCGAAGTCTCCGGTGTTGATGATTTTCATGATCTCATTGAAAGACATCGATGGGCTGAATATATATGTGTTTGCCTGCAGACTGTTGTAGCCTCCGATACGGCTGTTTATCTTGGCGCATGTTTTATTCTTTACAAGTCCGGCATCATCGAGGATCTCGACTATTGCCGATGATCCGCTGCCGTTAGGTATCTCAACAACTACTTTTTCTTCACTGTCGGGATCCACAGGCATTAAACCGAGTGTATAATATCCGCCGGCTCCTACGAGCACTGCCAGAACAAGTATCAACAGCACCAGACACCCGCAGCCTTTCTTCTTCTTTTTCTTTTTTACTTTTACAGCCTGAGCCTGCTGTGCATCTATCTCAGCCTGCCTTGCAGCCTTTTCTTCTCTTGCTTCTAAACGTTCTACTCGACTCATCAGCCGGCCCCTTTCATTTGATAATGATTTTAATTGTGGTATAATATCCCAGATTATGCGGCAACACCACTATATTTAATAATTATATAGGAATGGAGAAAAAATGACAAAGGGTTCCATTAAAGCGTTTCTTGAGCGCAAAAATATTGAAATAAGTGCTAAGCGCTACGGCATCGATGCTCTTTCGGCCATGGCGCAGGGATTATTCTGCTCGCTTCTTATCGGTACCATAATCAATACGATAGGTACGCAGTTCCATATAGGGTTTCTTACAAACCCGGTCTGCACAATAGGGGGAGCTGATTATACAGTAGGAGGGCTGGCTGTTGCGATGACAGGACCGGCTATGGCCATCGCTATCGGATACGCTCTGAAATGCCCTAATCTGGTTTTGTTCTCACTGGCGACAGTCGGATTTGCGACTAATGCCCTTGGAGGGGCAGGCGGACCGCTGGCAGTACTTATAGTCGCTATCATTGCTGCTGAATTCGGCAAGGCAGTTGCCGGCGAAACGAGAGTCGACATCCTTGTTGTTCCGCTGGTCACCATCGGCATTGGTGTAGCACTTGCTGCATGGTGGGCGCCGGGACTCGGAGCGGCTGCGATGAAGGTCGGAAACCTCATAATGTGGGCGACAGAGCTCAGGCCGTTCATGATGGGTATACTCGTATCCGTTATAGTAGGCATGGCACTGACTCTGCCTATCTCTTCTGCGGCAATCTGTGCGGCTCTGGGACTTGTAGGCCTCGCCGGAGGCGCTGCTGTAGCAGGATGCTGCGCGCAGATGGTAGGTTTTGCCGTAATGTCATTCCCTGAAAACAAATGGGGCGGTCTCATAAGCCAGGGCATCGGAACATCGATGCTTCAGATGGGCAATATAGTAAAGAACCCTAGAATATGGATAGCGCCTACGCTTGCCTCTGCCATCACAGGACCTATCGCAACGTGCGTATTCAAGCTCCAGATGAACGGAGCTCCTGTATCGAGCGGCATGGGAACATGCGGACTTGTAGGGCAGATAGGAGTATATTCCGGCTGGGTAGCAGATGTTGCTTCGGGAGCAAAAGAGGCCATCACCGGAATGGACTGGCTGGGGCTTATTCTAATCTGCTTTGTACTTCCGGCTGTACTGGCACCTTTGATCAACATGGGCTGCCGCAAACTCGGATGGGTAAAAGACGGAGATCTTACCATTTAAAATATGAATGACAATTTTTATGACATTGCAATAATAGGAGGAGGGGCATCTGGTCTGATGCTCGCTGCGAATCTGGATATGGAGGGCTCTCGGGGTATCGTTCTCGAGGGCTCATCTTGCGTCGGAAGCAAGCTCCTTATGAGCGGCGGCGGACACTGCAACATTACGCACGGAGGCTCCATAAAGGATTTTGTATATGCTTACGGCAATGAGGGACAGACTCTCAGGCGCTGTCTTTACAGGCACAATAATCTGGAACTCGCAAGGTGGCTTAACGGGCATGGCATAGAACTTGCAGATGAGAATGGTGATCATGTGGATCCGTCTTACGGATCAAACGGGATGGACAATGCCGGACGCATCTTTCCCGCATCTATGAAATCGCGCGATGTACTCGATGCGCTGGTCAAAGAAGCGTCAGAGAATGGCTGGCAGATAGAGTCGGGCGCTAAGGTGATCGGGCTCAGAAAAGAAGACTCGTGGGAGATAACGCTTGTAGACGGATATGAGCTTTGGGCACAAAATGTCGTGATCGCTTCAGGAGGAATAACATATCCGGAGACAGGTTCAGATGGCTCGATGCTCGGAATGCTTGAAGATCTGGGATTGAATATCAATGAACCGAGACCGGCCCTGGCCCCTGTATATGTTGAGAATTATCCTTATTCTGAACTTTCCGGTATTTCGGTACCTGATGTTACAGTTATAGCCTTCAGCAGTGACGCTGCATGTACGTGCAAGGGGAAGGCTGCACGGATGAAGGGTGACCTGCTGTTCACACACGAGGGTCTGTCAGGTCCGGTTATACTCAACATTTCAAAATACGTGGAACCCGGAGAACTTATCCGGATCTGCTACAATAAAGAACTGCATGAACTTCCGAGGCGTATGCAGCGAATACTGCGTGAACGTTCAAGAGGCCTTATGGGCGACGTCAGGACCAACGTGCTTGCATTATTGCTTAATCAGGATGACTTTATAGTCAGTGGCGTTGATGAACACGGCATGGTAACATCGGGCGGGGTATCGCTCGACGGGATCGATATGCAGACGATGCAGGCGAAAGATTTTGAAGGTCTGTATGTTATAGGCGAGGCGCTGGATGCCGACGGCATTACAGGTGGATACAATCTTCAGCTCTGCTGGTCGACAGCGGGAACATGCGCAGACGCACTGTTGGCTCAAAGATCTGTTTAAGTATAAAAGTTTTTATAAGGAGTAGATTAATGGCTTCATTCGAATGTGATTATATAGCAGGTGCCCATCCGGAAATACTGAAGAGACTGGCTGAGACCAACATGGAATCATTGCCGGGCTATGGCATGGATCGCTATACCGAGTCTGCAAAGGAAAAGATAAAAGCGGCATGCGGATGTCCTGAAGCTGAAGTCGAATTCCTTGTAGGCGGCACACAGACAAACGCTGTAATAATCTCCACTATGCTGAAAGACTGGGAAGGGGTCATATCTGCTGACAGCGGACATGTAAGCGTGCATGAATCCGGTGCGATAGAATACAGCGGCCACAAGGTGCTGGCGATACCTGGCCGGAACGGTAAGCTTGAAGCTTCTGCAGTAAGACAGTTCCTGAAAAACTTTTACAGCGATGTCACACACGATCACATGGTTTTCCCTGGAATGGTTTATATTTCACATCCGACGGAGCCGGGCACACTGTACAGCAAAGCTGAGCTTGAGGAACTGTCAGAACTTTGCCGTGAGTATGATATACCGCTTTATCTCGATGGAGCGAGACTCGGCTATGGGCTCATGAGCAATGAGTCGGATCTCACACTCGAAGACATAGCGAGGCTTGTCGATGTGTTCTATATCGGAGGCACAAAGGTAGGCGCTCTGTGCGGGGAGGCGGTCGTCTTTACTAAAAACAACAAGCCCGCGCACTTCATGACATCGATCAAAAAGAGAGGCGCGCTCCTCGCGAAGGGAAGGCTGCTCGGCATACAGTTTGATACACTCTTCACTGATGACCTGTACTTTAAGATCAGCCGCCACGCGATCGATATGGCGGAACGTGTAAAGGAAATCATCAGGGAGAAGGGCTGGCAGGTCTATATGGATTCGCCTACGAACCAGCAGCTCATTCTCATGACAGAGGAAGAAATGGCCGAACTCGGAAAGACTATCGTGT
Organism: uncultured Eubacteriales bacterium; assembly: GCA_900320285.1. Classification (GTDB taxonomy): domain Bacteria; phylum Bacillota; class Clostridia; order Peptostreptococcales; family Anaerovoracaceae; genus Crickella. The sequence goes on along the minus strand of ONRQ01000033.1, from coordinate 5,735 downwards.
TTGACCGCTGGGGGATATACGACGATAAGCACACAATAGTGCGTCTGGCGACCAGCTGGTCGACTACCGAAGAAGACATAAAGGCTCTTGCCGGGGTATGATCATTCCGGCAAAACGGACTTTGACTTCATTGTAATGAAAAGTAAAAATGGCGCTGCCGCTCTGTATAACGGCAGTGCCATTTAATATGTTCAGATTTATTGCATATCGTTACGCTATGCCTGTAACCTTATAGTCCTTAGCCTCTACTGCCTCCTTAAGAGCAGCATCAGCTACCTCTGCCGACATCGATACTATTGCAGTACCTGCCTCATGGCTGACATCTGCAGCCTCTACACCTTCAAGTGCTTCGAGAGCTTTCTTAACTGCCGCTTCGCAGTGCGGGCACATCATTCCTTCGATCTTCATTGTTTTCTGCATCAGTTTTTCCTCGCTTTCATTGGTTGTATTGCTGTCAGGTGCGGCAGCTTCAGCAGTGCCGTCCTGTGATGAACGTATATCTTTGACCGGGGCAGAATGTTTCTTGTCACCGGCATCGAACAGATTGAGCCTAAGCGCGTTGGTGACCACGCAGAAGCTTGAAAGGCTCATTGCGGCTGCTCCAAGCATAGGGTTAAGGGCCCAGCCGAAGAGCTTAATGAAAGCCCCGGCTGCAACCGGTATGCATATCGCATTGTAGAAGAACGCCCAGAACAGATTCTCGTGGATGTTCTTAAGAGTCTTGCGTCCGAGCCTTACGGCCTTGACTGCGTCTGACAGACTGCTGTTGACCAGCACTACGTCAGCTGCGTCAAGAGCAACATCCGTTCCGGCACCGATAGCTATGCCCACATTTGCCCTTGTAAGAGCCGGAGCGTCATTGATGCCATCTCCTACCATCGCGGTACGGCCCTGGGTCATAAGTTCACGTATGACTTCTTCCTTTCCGTCCGGAAGGACCTCAGCTACTACCTCATCAACGCCGACTTCAGACGCAATGGCATCAGCAGTCTTTTTTCTGTCACCTGTGAGCATTACAGTTCTGATACCCAGCTCCCTGAACTGCCTGATAGCTTCAACACTGTCTTCTCTTACCGAATCTGCCAGGGCAATCAGCCCGAGTAGTCTTCCGCCTTTTTCAAAGAGTACGGAAGTTTTTCCGGCGTTGGCAAACTCGGCTGTCTCTTTCAGAAGACGGTCAATGTCCTCAGAGGAGACACCGTTTGCAGCCATAAATCCCGCGTTGCCTCCGGCTATGCTCACTGCATTTGATCCATCCCATGTGAATGCCTTGACGCCTCCGCCCGGCACCTCGGTATAGTCGCTGATCCTCAGAGTTGTACCGCCGATGTATTCAGATACCGCCTTTGCAAGAGGGTGGGTGGATCTTGATTCAACTGCAGAAGCTACTGTAAGCAGTTCATCCTTAGACACTCCTCGGCAGGTGAATACATCTGTTACCTTAGGATTCCCGCCGGTAATAGTCCCTGTTTTATCGAGAGCAACGATTTCTATGCGACCGGTTTCTTCAAGAGCTGCGGCAGTCTTGAAGAGAATTCCGTTTCTTGCTCCCACACCGCTTCCGACCATTATCGCAACCGGAGTTGCGAGGCCAAGCGCGCAAGGGCAGCTTATGACGAGTACTGATATAGCTCTGGCAAGAGCAAACCCGGCATCCTTTCCGACGGCCAGCCATATGACAAGAGTTAAAAGCGCTATGCCTATTACAACGGGAACGAACACTCCGGACACGCGGTCTGCGATCTTGGCGATAGGAGCCTTTGTTGCTGCTGCATCACTTACCATGCGTATGATCTGAGCAAGTGTCGTGTCTTTGCCGACTCTTGTTGCCTTGCAGCGTATGAAACCGGACTGATTGGTAGTGGCGGCAGATACGCTGTCCCCGGGCTTCTTGTCGACCGGAATGGACTCACCGGTAAGGGCGGCTTCATTGACTGCGGAATTACCTTCAAGAATGACACCGTCCACCGGGATGTTCTCTCCCGGATTTACCAGAAATACATCGCCGACACGCACCTGTGATACAGGGATCTCCGTTTCGATTCCGCCTCTTTCAACTATTGCCGTTTGCGGGGCAAGCTTCATGAGGCTCTTCAGGGCATCCGTGGTTTTCCCCTTGGACCTGGCCTCAAGCATTTTTCCTACAGTGATAAGTGTCAGTATCATGGCTGCAGACTCGAAGTAGAAGTCGTGCATATAGGCCATGACTGCTTCATTGTCACCTGCAAGCTGCGCTCCTGTCATTGCAAAGAGCACATAAGTGCTCCAGCAGAATGAGGCAGCGCTGCCCATGGCGACCAGTGTGTCCATGTTTGGAGCGCCATGGATGATGCCTCTGAATCCATTGATGAAAAATTTCTGGTTTATGACCATTACAATCGCTGCAAGGATCATCTGTATGAGACCCATCGCGATGTGATTACCTTCGAAGAAAGCAGGGAGAGGCCAGCCCCACATCATGTGCCCCATGGAGAAGTACATGAGGACTATCAGAAATCCGATAGATGCGATGAGACGTTTCTTAAGGACAGGAGTCTCTCTGTCTTCGAGAGCTGCTTCATCAGCAGCAAAACTGCTGCGCACTGCGCCTTGTGGGATATCGTCTGCCTTGAGCCTGGCTCCGTAGCCCGCGTCAGTAACAGCGCGTATGATATCTTCCGGAGAAGCGTTTCCCTCCACTCCCATTGAATTTGTAAGAAGACTTACCGAGCATGAGTCTACTCCCTCGACTTTGGACACGGCCTTTTCGACCCGTGCCTGGCATGCGGCGCAGCTCATCCCCGTAACTATATATTGTTCCATTTTGCCGATTAAACCTTCCTGATCTATTTCATCATTTTCTGAAGGGTGGCAACAAGTTCCTCAACGACTTCATCATTACCATCCCTTATATCGTTCCTGACACATGTGCGTATGTGATTTGACAGGAGCACCTTGCTGAAACTGTTCAGTGCCGAGTTGACAGCCGATGTCTGGATGAGGATATCAGGGCAGTATGCTCCGCGCTCAACCATCGCCTTGATGCCCCGCACCTGTCCCTCGATGCGGCTGAGCCGGTTGATAAGATCCTTGTATTCCTCAGGACTGCGCTCCTTGTGCTTTTCGCTGCATGCACAGCAGTCTTTTGCAGTCAATGCTTCCTTGCTGTTTTCCATAATAATGACCTCTTTCTGTGATATACCCCCTGAGGGTATCCTTCAGCAACAATATATACCCTGCGGGGGTATATGTCAAGAGGTCGACAGCAGCAAAAAGGGAACTGTATTTTCATGTACAGTTTCTTTTTTGATTGTGTGCAGACTCGCATACGTGATAAAATAATTCCAATAATATGGGTATCTTTGGTCTTAGATATCCGGCGGCCTGAAGGCCGTGTAATTGAAATAAGAGAGAGGGAAAGATGAAAGACTTAAAGCACCTGATTTATTTCGAAGACCTGCTGCAGGAAGCAAACAACGATCTTGTTGCACAGGCTCAGAAAGAAGGCATGAAGTGCATAGGCTATATGTGCGAAAACGTGCCCGAACCTCTGCTCAATCTGCCGGGCTGCTTTTCAGCCAGACTGCGTGCACCGCGCACAGGCTCGATTGATGTAGGAACTTACTATCTTACCAGCTTCCTTTGTGAATATTCGAGAGCGATCCTCGAGAGAGCTCTTGAGGGAGGCTACAACTTCCTTGATGCAGTCATCACACCTGACGGCTGCACGATGCTCAACCGCTGCGTAGAGAACATGGATGTACTGCAGGCATTGGGCAAGGACAAGGAAGGATTCTTCTTCGACTACATGGAGATCCCTATGAAGGCCGATTATAACGGTCTTAACCTCTATGTGTTACAGTGCAAAAACCATATCCTCAAACCGCTGGCTGAGAATTACGGCATCGACATCTCCGATGCTGCCATTCGTAAGGCTGTTGCCGAGCATAACAAGGTCTGCGAGCTCATCAGAGCCATCGGAGACTTCCGCAAGCTCGACAATCCTACCATCACAGGCTACGAGTTCAACGTATTCTGTCTGGCTTCCTATGTAGCTCCTAAGCACCTTATCATTGACAAACTCGAGGAGACACTCGAAGAACTCAAGACCAGAGAACCTGATCCTAAACCTTGGTTCAAGGCCAGAGTCGAAGTCGTTGGCTCCGAGGTTGATGATACTGATTTCATCAAACTGGTTGAGGAGAGCGGTGCTTTTGTATGCTGCGACAGATATTGCTACGGCTCACTTCCTGGAAGGGATCCTATCTACCTCAACGATGAAGAGGATGCTCTCACACAGCTCTGCAGTGCATACATGTACAGGGGCGAGTGCCCACGCTACATGGATACTGTAACGATGGACGGACGCCGCTCATATGTCGACGAACTGGCAAAAGAGTACAAGGCAGACGGCATCATCTATCAGCAGATGAAGTTCTGCGATCCTTGGGCTTATGAGAGAATGATGGGATCACACATCCTCAGAAACAGGTATGACTGGCCGGTGCTCGCAGTAGACAGACCGTATACTATCGGTTCGTCCGGACAGATGCGCACACGTGTGCAGGCTTTCCTTGAGAGCATCGATATAAAGAAGATACAGAAGGAGGGGTAGTGATGGCAGTCAGAAAATTCAAGACCATGGTCAACCCTGAAAAGATAAAGGGCGATACAAGATACGGCGACCTTTACATACCGCATGGCAAGGTCAGAAAACGCCGTGAGTGGCGCGGAGTTGGAGACACTCTCTATGATTATACGAGATGGCTGGGCATCATGCTCACACTCGGCAAGTTCATGGCAAAACCGCGCAATATAAAATTCTTCTTCAGATACCGCTGGATGGCAAACTATCTGGCAGTACCGATGATGGTAGACAGATTCACACAGGGTCTGAGAGGCGAATACCTCAGAATGGCTCATGAGGAGCAGGACCTGATCATCATCGATGTTGCGAAGCTGCTTAACACTCTGGCACGCGGAGACCGCAGGACCGGCAACGATGAGGAGTTCTCAAAGATCAACGTGCTTGTTGATGAGAACGAGATGACAGCTGTCATGATGGGATTCCCTAATCTGAAGTGCACATCCCGTGAGACTCCTTCGACATATGTATCCGTGCTGCTCAACCAGCATGCTATGGAGCACTACATCGACGTAGCTCAGGAATACGGACTCCCTGGAGATGTCTGTCCGATGCCTGAGGCTGAGGCAGGAGTTTCCATAGACGACGATGCTCCGATACTCGGTGCCTGCGCAGTACAGTGCAACACCACATGCGACGGTTCGCTGCTCGGAAACGGAGTCATCTCCGAGAGACTCGAGAAAGAAGACGGCATTCCTGTATTCCAGCTGCCGGCTCCACTCCGCCACAAAGAAGATGACGTACAGGAATACGCAGCTGAAGAAGTCAGAAGAGCTATCAAATTTATCGAAGAGCACACAGGTCACAAGTGGGACTGGGATTACTACTTCGAATGCGCAAAGAGAGTAAACTTCGCTACTAAGTGCCGTAACGAGTGGCTCGACATGAACAAGACGGACTATCCGCAGATCTTCGGCGGAAACCTTGCTCTTTATACAGAAACCACATACATGGCTATCTGCGGCAAGGTACCTGAATTCGAGACTGCTGACAAACGCCTCATGAAGCTGGCCGAGAGAGCATATCAGAAGAGAAAGATGGCTGCTCCTGAGTACCGCCACAGAGCGATCGTATGGGGCGTTCAGTCGCACTACTACATGGACTTCCTCGT
>ONRQ01000024.1 GCA_900320285.1 uncultured Eubacteriales bacterium | reverse complement strand
GGCTTGAACAAAGTAAAAGCCCGCGTCTTGAGGCGCGGGTCAGTAAAGGGGGCTTATAGCCCCGGCTCGAACCACCCGTTTTACGGGTGGCGCCGATTTTGTCTGCCTGAGCGGATGTACTTCCGCCTGATTCCTCAGATTGATGCCACGGTTGAGCTCGAGGAATCTGTCCAGGTCTTCTGTCCTTATAAGGACCTTGCGTCCGATTTTCAGCGTAGGCATCATGTCACAGCGTATGAGCTGCCTGAGTGTATTTCTGCCTATACCGGTGAAGTCAGCTGCTTCTTCAACTGTCAGTGCGATCTTTTCCGTCATACGTTACCTCCTTTCTGCAATTGATGCTCTTTCTTGGATGTTGCGATATGCAACTTTTATCCATTGCTATAATAGCACATTTGAAATATTTGTCAAGCAATAAGCAACAAAGACAGAATATGATAAATTGCATATTGCATATATTTTGCAAAAATGTTATATTGAGTGTGAAAAATGATCCAAAATTAAAAAGCCCGGCGAAACTATCGCAGGGATGATCAAAAAGAGGGGTGCTATAAAATGAACGATACAGAACTTCGCAAAACGATCGGAAGCCGTGCAAAGGCAAGGCGCAAGGAGCTCGGGCTCACAATGGACTATTTGGCAGAGAAGCTGGATGTAAACAAGTCCACGATCATGAGATATGAGAAGGGAACTATTGACAATACCAAGCGTCTGGTTGTCGAAGGGCTGGCCAATGCGCTGCATGTTACTCCTGAGTATCTCAGGGGCGAGACCGATGAGTACAATACTGAGATTACTGACAGGAGACTGCTTCAGGTAAGGGATCTTATGGAAAAGGTATTGGGCGCGATCCCGCTTGGCATAGCATCTTCCGATAATGAGTTTGCTGAGAATATGCTGCTGGTCATGCTGGCAGAATATCTTGAATTTGCAGACTCGTTCACCAAAGCGTGCCACAGATTCGATTTTGACGGGAACAAGGAGAACGAGGAATTTGCAAAGATGATAGGCGAGTCGCTGGAGGACTTCAGCACCATGCTCTTCCAGCGCGAGATCATGCACACAGTAAGCACTCTGTATGATGTAAGTGAGACCCTGCGCAGCTATGTGCAAGACCCGCAGGCAGCGCAGAACCACATGAGAGCGATATTAAAACTTTACAATTTATAATAGGCAGTACCGGACGGAGCCGCGATATACCTCTAAGCAATCTATATCCAGGCCCACAAAAGGTTCTGCCGGAAAAGGAGGATCTTTTGAATCACAAAATATCTTATCAGGAGGGAAGCGTAAGAAAGAGAGGAAGAAAATACTACTACAGATTCAGGATGGAAGAGCCTGACGGCACGATGAAGATGCACGAATTCGTCGGGACCGAGTCGAAGCGTGAGACAGAGAACATACTGAAGAAAGCGATCGATGAGTACAACGAGCTCGGTAAGCTCCTTGATCCCGGTGACATAACTGTTGAGGAACTGATGGACGAATGGTTCCGGACAGAGATAGAACCGAGCAGCCGTGCAACTACTACGCTTGACAGCTATCGTAATGTGATGGATCACGTAAGGGCTCACCGTATCGGTAAACTGAAGCTGAAAGAGGTGACTGTGGAGGTCCTGCAGGCGTATGTCGATGAAAAATACTTCGGCGAATACGATGAAAACGGCAAAGAAATCAAACATGCTTACTCTGAAAGCTCGATGAAGGAAGAATTCGTGGTCCTGAACGGGATCTTCAAATTCGCTGTCTATCCGAAGGAGTATCTGAAATCGAGCCCGATGCAGCATGTGAAGAAGCGCAAGAAACCAAAAGAGTCAGATCTTTTCGGCGATGATGCGGAGAAAGTGGAGACCATTACCCATGATGAATTTCTGAAGGTCGTCGAATTCCTCAGCACTCATAAGAACAGCTACGGAGACGGTTACGAGTATATGGTCCTGCCTGTGCAGATCTCATACTACACCGGGCTTCGCGCCGGCGAGATCGCAGGCCTTTGCTGGGACGATATCGATATCCCGGGGCGCAGGCTCATTGTAAGACGTTCGATGTTCAAGGATACCGGAACAAAGTGCTGGGAACTCAAAGTGCCTAAGAACGGCAAGCAGAGAGTCGTTGACTTCGGCGAGACGCTTGCTGGCATCCTTACAGAAGCCAAGGAACAGCAGGAGCGTGACAGAAAGCTGTACGGTGAGCTTTATCAGAAGCATTACTGCCAGATCCAGAGCATCAAAGGCAGGCAGCACAATATGATAGTCACGGATATCCATACGAAAAACGGCGTTATCGGCAGCAGGGTAGGACACGGCAGGCTCATTGAGGAAGCGGATAAAAAGATAAGGCTCTTGCCTCTGGAATTCGTCTGCAGAAAGTCAGACGGCGAAATGGTCACGATCCAGACTCTCAAGAACTGCAACAAGGTCGTTCAAAAGAATCTGAATACCATCCCGTTCCATATGCACGGCCTTCGCCATACCTATGGTTCGAACATGATCGCAAGTGGAGCGAATTACAAGGACGTACAGGAGCTGATGGGACATTCAGATATAAGCATCACGCTGAATACTTATGCTCACAGTAACGAGAGAACCCGTAAGCGTTCAGTGGATCTGATGGAAAAAGAGCTTGCCCACTAACTTGTGGGCAAAAATGTGGGCAAACCGCCTGAATCTTGTATTTTTGGAAAAAGAGAAATCCGCAACCCCGGTATTTGCAAGTGGTTGCGGATTTGTCTGGTGGATGATCAGGGGTTCGAACCCTGGACACCCTGCCGGTCTGGAAACCACTTTATATCTTCTGATAATTTACTATTTTTTGTAAAATCCTCAGATATCAGAGATCACCGCTTGTGATGATCTCTGACATCTTCGACCACTTCGTATTACATCTAACGCCGACCTATAACTTTTGTGATAAAAAAGTGATAAGCTCTATTTTCGGAGTGATAAGTCTTTTTCCGGTCATTCCGGGTCCATTGTTACCCGCACCCTATAATCACTTATTTCCGAGTGTATAGCCGGCTATCTTTTCGACAGCTTCCAGCTTCCTCTGTGCGTTGACATCGACATAGTATTTTGCCGTTGTTGTAACGTCCGCATGTCCCATAAGCTTTGAAGTTTCTTCAAGCTGGATCCCTGCTCTGCTGAGGTTTGTACCGAAAGTATGTCTGAAAGCATGAAACTTATGGTAATCGACACCTATCCTGTCACATGCTCTTTCTATAGCTCTGCGGATATTTCGCTGATAGTAGAAAGTGCCATTTGATGTTGTAAAAAGATAGTTTGTCTCATATCCATTCTCTTCCATTTCGGCGAGTTGAATTCTCTTGTGCTCCTCGATCTCTTCAAGAAGAGCCTTGGAAAGAGGGACGACCCTGTTGCTGCCGGTAGTCTTGGTCTCGGTAATATGGAGCGAATGAAATGCATCATCTTCTATAGGCGCTATTTCAGATAACTGCTTTGTAACATAAAGCATATTCCCCTGAATGTCGTCGTATGACAATGCCAGTATCTCTCCGAACCTGAGGCCGGTATTAACAGCGAGCAGGATGAGCAGGCGCATGGTGGTTCCGATGAACTCGTCAGCTACAGCCTGGATCTCTTCATCCTCCCATACTTCTATATCCTGCCCGGCGGCTGCTCTCTTACGCTTTTTCGGAATCTCGATACTTGCGGTGATGTTTCGACACCAGCCGTTCAGCTCGGCGTAACGATAAAAGTGCTTAAGAAAGTTATATGCCGCTCTCAGTGTGGTATAGCATGCATCTGATGAGTTGAACAGAATTTGCATATCCATTGCTGTGGTCTGCGAAGGCGGGAGCCCCATAAGCCTGGATGACTGAATTATGGATTCGTAGGCGGCCAGATATTTGACCTTAGTGGAATTCGCAAAATCAGACGATTTCTTGAATACCTCTTCCTTCCATTGATCGATCATCTCGCCAAGGCATCTTTTGTCTTCAGATATGCCTTTTGCGCGAAGATCAAGATAGTCCTTGTATTTCTGCTCAGCTTCGCTTTTGCAGCTGCCATAGAATGCTCTTCTGTCGTCTACCCATATGCCGTCTTTGTTCAACTTCATGCCGACTTTGCGGTAGATTCTGTAATACGATTTTCCATTGATCACACAATTTGTTTTCTTTGCCATAGTATCATCTCCTAACTGTAAATAAAAAACGCAGGTACATGTAATTCGTTAGATTCAGATGATACGTAGCGTAGATGTGTTTATGACCACCTCCTCGAAACCAAATTCTGTGAATGATTTTATCATCACGGCCGGATCGTTACAAACCCGGATCGTTATGAACTGTGATTATTTATCGAGCATCAACTTGCCTTCTGCTGCCTTTTCTTTTAGCTGATCAAGATAACTGCTATCTTCAAGCAGTGGTAGGCTTGACATATCCAGTGATGCCAATGTTCGCATCTGATTTACAGCCATTTTTCTAAGCAGAACGAGCCTTTCAGACTGACTTTTCCCTTGCTCAATGAGGATCGCGTTATAGCTTTCCATGTTGGACAGTACGAGCAGCTGGCTGATAGTGGCGTAATCGCGAATGTTTCCTTTGCTGCCCGGGTTCTCATTTCTCCACATACGTGCGGTTTTACCAAACAGAGCCATATTGAGCACATCGGCTTCACTTGCATATGTAAAAGCTATCTGCTCTGCGGTCAGATCCGCAGGGATGAGATTGTCTTTGATTGCATCTGTATGTATACGGTAATTCAGCTTGCTGATCTCGCGATTTAGGTTCCATGATAAAGACAATCGACTGCTCTCGTCGACTTTGAGTCTTCGATAGTCTTTCATAATAAGTAGCTGGAATTCTGGTGAGATCCATGTTGCAAAAGACATGGCGATATCTACATGCGCATAAGTACCGCCGTACCGTCCGGACTTTGAAACCATCCCAATTGCATTTGTTTCACGAATCCACTTCTGCGGACCGAGAGCAAAAGCGTTTGAGCCAGCCTCACTTCTAAACACCTCGAATTCGAGGTGTTTAAAATCCGGATTGTGCAGTGTTTCCCACAGCCCGAGATACTCTATTACATCACGATTTCTCATCCAGTTCTGCAGAACTGCAGTCGGATTATCACTCCTATATCTAGCAATGTCGGTCAATGAAATAAATTCATTTTCGAAATCCGTAGTGTAGATTCCTATATCGATCCCTTTGGCGTGGATCGTTTCTTTTACTGGCTTTTTAGGCATAAAACATCCTTTCATTACAGTAATGGCAGCAGCAACGATGAGCTGTTGACAAGATTATAGCATCTTCGTATAATAAATACAAACGTTTGTTCGGAAAATATTCCTTTGTTTTTCTTCTTTTATATCCGAACAAGCGCCTGTCTCTGCATATTATGGCACTTGGAAATGCCTGACACAAATATGCAGTTATGTTATTCTGCGGCACTTTCTTCGGGAAGTGTCAACAGAAGACTATCTTCAGATGACAATTAAATACCACCATTATCAGGTACTTTTTCTGGGATATCGGGAAACCGTGAGCATGCAGGACCGGTGCGCCACGACCCCTTGTTGCAAGGGCGAGCGATAACACTATGGGTCCAAAAGGAAGGTGGCACCTTCAATGTGCGATGACAGTCCCCGGAGATAATGATACTTCCGTCTTGACATGTTTAAAAATGGGGCGGCCCGAAGAGATCCTTCGGGAGGCTAGGGGCCTATGAGGGAGAGAGCTCACTCCTGCCTGATAATGTTCCCGGGAAGGAGCCCGGACACCCGGATAAGGGGAAGCAGCAATACTTATCACTTTTTCCGTTTACAAAAATTGTAGCCGGCTTACATGATCAATTTTGATCCATTATGAACAATCACAGATGGTTTGTCGTGGAATCAGAACCGGTCATGTAGGCCGGCTTTTTTCGTTTTCAAAATAGCCTGCCTTATCAGCTTTCACTGCGTAAGAGATAAGGAGGTAACCATATGACTTTACGCACTATTAACAAGGCCTACGAGGAACTCAGAGCGAGAGACCCTGAGACGGCAATCACGAGGAATCTGCTGAGGGAGATGGTCAAACAGGGGATCATCCCAAGCGCTAAGGCAGGGAACAAGTATCTGGTGGATGTCGATGTAGTCGAGAAGTACTTCATGGACACTACTACCGGTGTGATCCCTGCGGCAGAGATCAAATGCAGCAACAGAGGCAGATGGGACAGGGAGGTGAGATAGGCATGGATGAAAAGAAATTGACACCCATAAAAGCGATACGAGCCAAGTGCATCGACTGCAGCTGCGGTGAGAAGAAGGAAGTAAGGCTGTGCCCGATAGAATGGTGCCCGCTATGGCCGTACAGGATGGGAAAACGTCCGGCAAGGGATGCAAGCATCGATGAGAAAAACTAAGAACAGAAAAGCCTGGATAGCTCGCAGTTTTTTCGAAAACACGCCTCTGAAAAGGCACTTTCTGAAGGGGCACCCAAACAACGCAAATAACTATGGAGGTTAGAGAATGGAAGACAATAATTACAGACTTATAAACATGGAAGACGTCGTAGCCGAGGAAGTCGAATGGCTCTGGGAAGGGTATATCCCGATAGGCAAGCTTACGATCCTTCAGGGAGACCCGGGAAAGGGAAAGACCATGGCGATGCTCAACCTGATCGCAGCATTCACGACAGGAAGAGGCATGCTTGAACCGCCGGGGAGCTCGATGATCAGAGAGCCTATCAATGTCATCTACCAGACGGCGGAGGACGGTCTCGCGGATACTGTCAAGCCAAGACTCGAAGCTGCAGGTGCGGATTGCAGCAGAGTCTCGGTCATCGATGACCGAGATAAGATGCTGAGCATGACAGACGAGAGACTGGTCTGGGCGATCAGAGAAACAAAGGCTGGGCTCGTGGTCCTTGACCCACTCCAGGCATATCTCGGAGAAAAAGTGGATATGAACAGAGCCAATGAGGTCAGACCAAGACTGAAGCATCTTGGAGATATCGCTTATGAAAATAGATGCGGCATGGTACTGGTCGGCCATCTGAATAAGAAGGAGACAGCTAAGCCGGAGTACAAAGGACTTGGGTCAATGGATTTTACCGCTGCGGCACGCAGCGTGATCCTGTGCGCGGAGTCACCGAGGGACAAAGACCTTAGGGTGCTTGCATCAACAAAGTGTTCACTGACTTATCCGCCGGATCCGGTAGCATTCCGTCTGAGCAGGGAGAGAGGCTTCGAATGGGAAGGCACCTATAACATCACGGCCGAGGAACTCCTGCAGAGCACAAGCATCAAAGGACAGAAGACCATAGAGGCAAAAGAGTTCCTTGCGGCAGAGCTCCCTGCTCCCGGTGAGTATATACCGAGCACGGTGCTGATGGAGAAGGCAAAGGAGCAGAAGATCGCTGAGAAGACATTGCGCAATGCCATGAAGGATCTTGGGATCGAATCACACAAAGAGGCCGACAGATGGTTAACGGGCTATGCGATCTAGCGCCAGGAGGAAGATGGCAAGATGGCAAGGCGGCAACCTTGCAAAGGATGCTGTCTGCCGTCCATCTTTCCTGAACTATTACAGCATTGCCAAGTTGCCAAGTTGCCATCTTGCTGTCTTGTCGGAGGCATCGGCAGGAGAACACACATCATGACGCACATGAGCACACAGCAGGTGTCATGCAGGAGTACGCAGAGAGGAGCCATAGAGGAGCATATAGGGAGCATGCGGACAGGAGCAACAGTGACTCCTTCTTCGGGCAGTACAGGAAGTAAGTAAATAAATCACCTTATATAAGGCCTCGCCGATTGAGAGCGAAATACACCCATCGCACAAACCTGACGGTTCGTACTCTGTGTATTTCGCCTCGCAGGGGCGGTGCCGTCTGCAAGTGACGGCGCAATAACGGCCATGGATTTGTGGATAACCGGAGCAGAACCATGCATAAGTACATGGACAGCTCTAGGAAGGGATATGCTGCCCACGTACTTATACACAGCCCTGCGGCGAGTCCGGTTACCCACAAGCTCCACGGCCGCGACTGCTATCATCCCCGGATCGAATGTTGATAGCGATGAAAAAAACAGAATCTGAAAAACAAATGAACTACAAAGGAGAATATTTATGAAACGAGTTAGCTATATACGACATGAAAAACTGCATAACGTTATGGGAAGGATCAGTTATATCAGCAGCGAGGCAAAACAGGAGCACCTTTATGCGACATACGAGACCCAGCCGAGGGAATACTGGAGAGCGCTTGCGAAAGAAAACCGCGATGACTTTTTCAGATCCGGCACTGAAGGCACCTGCATCGAGGCGAGAGAATTCATCATCGCTCTGCCGGAAGTCTATTACAAAGAGGGAATTGATCCGAATGAACTGCTAAGATTTTTTGTTGAATCCTTCAAAAAGGAATACGGTGTTGAGTGCGTCGCGGCGCTCCATCACAACCATGATAGGACGAATTATCACATCCATCTGATCTATTCAGAGCGCGAAAAACTGGAAGAACCGATAAAAAAAATCGCATCGCGCAACATGTTTTTCGATCCTGATGGCAGACATCTTAGGACAAAAAAGGAGGCTACTATTGACGGAAAACTGATGCCCGGATACACGATGGTGCCGAAGGGCGAAATCTATGAGCAGCATCTTTTCGACAAAAAGAAGTCTATTTTCAAGCAGAAAAGTTTCACCGAGCAGGCGAAAAAGTTCTTCACAGACAAGATCAATGAGCCGCTGAGAGAGGACCAGCAACTGCAGATGTTTCCGAAGAACAGTCCATACCTGGCGACTAAAAAGATCGGCAAGAACAATCCGAAGGCAAAAGAGATCCGAGATACCAATGTGCTTCGTAAGAGGTGGAATGATCAGGTGGATATCGCAGTCAAGAGAGGAGCACCGAAAGAAAGTCTCATGACAGCTAAGCATGAACTGATTTCCAAGCCGGCTGCAGAGTCATTACAGGAGTCAGGAGGAAAGAGTGATCCTGAGAAGTATAACAGCATTCTTATAAGAGCAATCGCAGTTATTACAGAAATGTGCAGACTTCTCAGCGACAGAAATAGGGAGACCTGGGCGGAAGCCTGGGGCAAGGCTCTTGAAAAACTGACGCAGCTTGCTATTGAAAGGGTTGGTATCAGGATGCACGATCCCGTTAAAGATATCCGAAATAATAGAGATGCAAGATGATCCGCTGCCGGAATAGCATTTATATAACAACAACGGGGATAGCAATATCCCCGATATTTGTTAAGATAAAATGCCTTTTATATACTGTTATCGATAACGAAGCTGTCTATGATTCGGTGGATTTGATCCATAGAAAGCTGTCCATTTATAGCGATGAAGGTCCCATCTTTCTCCATGTATACTATAATGCGAGGACTGGTTTGATCCCGATATATAACGAGCTCATATTCTCCATAGGTCTCTTTATAATTGTCGTACGAGCATATCAATCAGTACTCAAAACCGCCCCTGTACACGCACTTCTATAAAGGAGACATCTCGCAGAGAAAGATTTTAGAGACTCGACAGAATGATGGCCGACCGCAAGATGTCCCTGAACGAGCTTGCAGAAAAAGTCGGCATCTCCAACGTCAATCTTTCAAAAATAAAGACCGGTAAGGTAAACGGAGTGCGATTTACCACTCTGGACAGCATTTGCAAAGCGCTGGACTGCCAGCCGGGAGACATTCTGGAATATAAAAAAGACGAAGAGTGATCCAAATCAAATAAAAGCAATCTGAGAACACAAAAAGACTCTGGGACTTGGCCCGGAGTCTTTTACATTTGATTCGATACGATATTCTCATCATAGAACTGCCTGATCGAATCTCTTGAGATCTCAATCATATCTGTTACACATTTCGGATAAGCCCGCTGTCCGGATGTGATCAGACATACAGTAACAGAATAATTGAGTCCGTCTATCTCCAATATCTGCAGTTTTTCTCCCAGACTTTTACGTGCCATCGAGCATGTAAAGGTCTTGGTGCAGAACATCGCTGCGTCAAGAACAACACATAGCTCAGCCTTTTCATTGTAATCGTTTGAGTTTATGATCGTATTGAGCGAAATGTTCTGTTTAGCCAGAAAACGGTCCAGCTCGTACCCTAAATTGCTTTCCTGCAGATCTCTTATAAAAGGAAGATCCTGATAAGAACGGATATCCACACACTCAGCGTTACCTGTCCGCTCTACGGCAATGTGCTTAGGAACTGCAATATACAGCTTATCATCAAATAATTGTTCAATATGAAGCCCCTTGATCTGCGGAGGATTTACTCCGATCACAAAATCCAGTTTCCCCTCGTACAGCATCTGCATCAGAGATGCTGTCATGCCGCTTACTATGTTAAGGTGGATCTTAGGATGCAACTCATAGAACCTGCTTATGATTTTTCCTGTGAATATTCCGGTCCTTGAAGATGAGATACCGATCCTGACATCACCTATATTCCCGTGATTGATGTCTGCGATCATGCGGTGAACATCAAGCTCCATTACTTTTTTTGTCAAAAGCATATTGTATACAACGGCGCCTGAATCAGTAAGAGTAACTTCCGGCCTTCTGGTGACAAGCTGCGTGTCGTATTCCGCTTCAAGCCGTTTGATATGATCGCTGAGACCTTGTTGCGACATGAAAATACGCTCTGCAGCACGCGTAAAATTCAGTTCCTCTGCCAATGCCATAAATGCGATTTCGCTATTTGTCATGCTGCAAACCTCCGTTTTCTTGGTACTGAATAGTATATTTGCATCATTATATAACAAGTAAATGCTTGTTGTAATACAAAGATTAACTGTTTCCAATTTGTTATTTGCAGAAGTAATATACTGGCGATCCGGAAAAGGAGTTGTACAAATCATAGGAGGAAACAACATGCGTACACTGTTTTATACTATCAAGACCCCGGTCATACATGCCAGATATGCAGGCTCTCTGACCAAAGAAGCTCAGCAATATAGATCCGAAATCACCTTATATAAGGGGGATCAGAATGCAAATGCCAAGGGACTTTTCTCAGTACTCAGACTGGGCATCAAACAGGGCGATCTGATCAAATTAACAATAGAGGGTGATGATGAAAACATTGCAGCAATGCATCTCTTGAACCATATTTGGGCGAATTATTAATAAGAGACAGGCACTCCTGAATACATTGATTATATTACGGACGTGTTGGTGTTTGAAGATGACAATAATCTGAAAAAACTGAATCAGTATGAAGAAATAAAAATATAAGCTAGTGAGTATCTGAGTTCTATAGTTAATCCGGAGATGACTATTGAAACTGACGAAACGCAGTAAAAAAGGGAGGCGTGCTGAAAAAGTGGCATGTATGTGCCACTTTTTAAATTCAACGAAAAAACGGCTTCAGCCTTTTTTCAATTTACCTTATTCAGCTGTACTCTCACGGCGAATCCGCCGCGATAGAAGTAAAAGTTCGAATAGGTCAGTTCTGGTGTATCATATACGATTCGAACTGCTACGTATCATCGAACCCAAATCGTCAATAGTGATAAATAAGTGATAATTGCTTGCCTACGGCAGGCGTTGAGGAAAGTAAAAAGCCTTGGAGTCCAGTGATTCCAAGGCTTTTGGTGGATGATCAGGGGTTCGAACCCTGGACACCCTGATTAAGAGTCAGGTGCTCTGCCAGCTGAGCTAATCATCCATATTCACTATCTGCGCTCGCAATGTGTCTTCGCGAGCCGCTTGATGATATTACCACCCAAGCCGCAACAAGTCAATAGCAAAAATACTAAAAATTCTTATAATCCATTCATATCACAATCAAAACATTGAAATGTTAACAAATATATAGTAGTATTTCACTGAATATTTATGAACTGACACATTTTTGATGTGCAAAAAAGCTAATACTGCCAAAAAGGGCAATAGACTATACGGAGGAAAACAATGTTCTGTACAAATTGTGGAAGCAAGCTCGTGGATGGCGCTAAGTTCTGCAGCGAATGCGGAGCCAGGGTCGTCAGACCGGAAGAGCCGGTTTTCAGAACAAACCCGGATATTCAGTTTGAGGAGCCAAAGGTCGAAGCACCGACAATCGAATCGCCTGTGTATGACGAGACTCCTGAAAGACCGGTAAGAGAGAAAGTGTCTTTCGACTGGAGCAACGTGGTAGATGAGCCACAGAAGAGAGATGTCAGCGACATCAAGTCTCCTTGGGCTACTACAGGTGGAATCGATGAGAAGGCAATCTATGCTGAAATGACTCCTTCGACCGAAAAGAGCCGCACGATGAGCTTCATCGATATTCTCAAAGCTGAGAAAGAAGAAAAGGAAAAAGCTGCAGCTGATAAGGCGATCGAGTACACAGAAGTACTCCACATCGATCCTGATCTTACAGCTTTCGATGAAGCGCCACAGCTTCACTTCGCTCCGCTTTACGAGGATGTTGACGAGCCGGTAGTTACTCCTTTCGACGCTCCTGAAGAAGACAAGGCAGAGCCTGTCTTTGAAGACGAACCTCAGTATGAGGAGTCGCCATTTGATGAGCCGAAGTTCGATGAGGCACAGTTTGAGGAACCTGCAGTCGAGGAGCCGGCAGTTGAGGAGCCACAGTATGAAGAGCCTCAGAGAATGGCTGAAGCTGCCGAGGAACCGGAACTGGAAGTCTCCAGAGAAACAATTGCCCAGTTTGATGAATATGTAAAGAGCTTCGAGAAAGAAGCCGGAATCATAAGTGAGCCTGAAATCGAGGAGCCTAAGGTTGAGGAGCCTGTCTATGCAGCTCCGAAGTTTGAGCTCCCGGATTTCCTGAAGAAGGTAACTGATTTCGCATCAAGGAAAGCGGAACCTGAAATCGAGGAGCCTGTTGTCGAAGAACCTGTAATCGAGGAGCCTGCAGAAGAGGCATTCGAACCTGAGGTAACACCGGATATCGATGAGCTCTTCGCATCGCTTACATCTGTCAGACAGAAAGCTGCTGAAAAAACGGAAGCTGAGGTTGAGGAAGAGCCTTTCGTTGAAGAACCTGAAGTTGAGGCTGAGGAAGAGCCTTTCGTTGAGGAACCTGAAGTTGAGGTTGAAGAAGAGCTTTTCGTTGAGGAACCGGCAGAGGAGCCTTTTGAGGAGCCAAAGTACGAAGAGGATGAATACGCAGAGCCTCTGGAGTCCATGGAAGACCTCTATCTCGACTTTGAGTCTGCTGCACCGTCAGGACGTACTATGCGTTTCGATGCAAGTGCATATGACGAAGAAGATGACGATGACGAACTAGAAGAAGCAGAGGAAGTTGTTGAGGAAGTCTTCGAAGAACCGGCCCCTGCAGAAGAGCCAGTGATTGAGGAAGCAGTAGAAGAAGCTGCCGAAGAAGAAGGCGTTGACGAGGAAGAGCTCTTCAGGGAAATGGAAGAGACCAAGCCTGAAATGCCTGAAATGACCATAGCTCCGCCTGCAGACAAGCAGGAAGAGATAGATGCGCTCAGAAGAAGACTGGCAGAACTCACAGGTATTGATCTGTATGAGGTCGCAGATCTCAATGCAGCAATGAGCCTTGAGGAACTTGAAGAAAATGAAGAGCCTGTCGCTGAAGAACCTGTAGAGGAAATAAGTGACGAGCTTTTTGAAGAACCCTCAAACGATCTGTTCGAGGTAGAAGTAACACCGGATGTCGATGAACTCTTTGAAGGACTGACTCCGGCAAGCATGATGTTTGAGCCGGAGTATGAATCTGAAATCGAGCCTGATTTCAAACCTGAAGTAACACCGGATATCGATGAGCTCTTTGAGAGCCTTGCACCTGCCAGTGCCCCGGCTGAAGAAGTAATCGAAGAGGTTGCTCCGGTTGAGGAAGTAATCGAGGAAGCAGTCGAAGAGATCGCTCCGATCGAAGAGGCTGTTGAGGAAGTGGTTGAAGTAGCTGCTCCGGTTGAAGAAGTAATCGAGGAAGTTGCTCCGGTTGAAGAGGCTGTTGAAGATTCTGTTGAAGACATCTATCTGCAGGACTTCGAACCTTTTGAGAGAGCTCCTAGAGAATACAAGGAAGAGCCGGAAGAAATAATCGAAGAGGCTGCTCCGGTTGAAGAAGCAATCGAGGAAGTAGTTGAAGTAGTTGCTCCGGTCGAAGAAGTAGTTGAAGAGGCTGCTCCGGTTGAAGAAGTAATCGAGGAAGCAGTTGAAGAGGTTGCTCCGATCGAAGAGGTGGTTGAGGTAGCTGCTCCGGTAGAAGAAGTAATTGAAGAAGTTGCTCCGGTTGAAGAAGCAATCGAGGAAGTAGTTGAAGTAGTTGCTCCGGTTGAAGAGGTTGTTGAAGAGGCCGCTCCGGTTGTAGAGGTTATTGAGGAACCTAAGAAAACTGATGCGCTTTCGCTCGAAGAGCTTGAGAGAGATCTGTTCGGTGATACTCTGACTGAAGAAGCCGAGGCAGAAGAAACAAAGAAGATCGACAAGTTCTACACTCTTTACCGCAAGAATGAGGAGTTCCAGAGACTGCTCGATGAAGAATATGAAAAGCTGAAACATGGCGGCGGTCTTACAGAAGAAGAGAAAGCTGCTGTAGACGCTGTTCCGAAGATGTCTGATGTTGAAGCGGCAAAGGCTGCTGCCGTTGCTGCTCCTGCTGCCGCTGCTGCTGTCGGAGCTGTTGCAGCAGCTGCTGATGCAATTCCTGTAGAAAACAAGAAGGCATACAGACAGGTAGAAGATGAGACTATCTACATGTCAAAAGAGGAACTTGATGCAAAGCTGAAGGCTGAGGCTGAGGCAATTGCTGCGGCCAAGACTCCGGAAGAAGTTCCTGAAGACAAAGCAAAGACGAAAGCTGAAAAGAAGGCTGAAAAGAAAGCTGAAAAGAAAGCAAAGAAAAAAGAGGTTGAAGTTGAGTATGAAGACGTTGAATCCGGAAGCAAGTTCCTGACTGTTCTTGCTGTGATCATCGCACTCATTCTCATAATTCTGCTTGCAGTAATACTGGTCCTGCAGATCGCACCTGACAGCGGCATTGCAGCATGGATCGATTCTCTCATCGAGAGCATCACATCCAAGGTCGGTCTGATAGATCTTTACAAGGATCAATTCCTGCTTTAAGCAGCAAGTAAAAACTTAACTACACTTGCAGCGGCAGCCAGACGCTGTCGCTGTACTTATTTTCACCAGTGCATCATGCAGGGAGGAATAAACATTGGCAGAATATACTGATGGAAAAAGACCAAAAAGACAAAAAAAGCAAAGAAGGAGAGATCCGGAATTCAGCGAAAAGCGCAGGAACGGACGCAAGGGCTTTTCGATAGCTATCATGATCATAGCTCTTGTGCTGGCGTTCCTGGTCATGTGCGTCGGATTCATTACCGACTGGATGTGGTTCAAGGATTTGGGATACACAAGTGTATTCTGGAAGAGACTGCTTACGCAGCTCGAACTTGGAGTTCCGGTATTTGTTGTTGTCACACTTCTCGCGAGGTTCTATCTCAGGACTCTAAAAAACGGGTACTTCAAGAAGATAGAATCGCATGAGATCCCGAACCTAAAGAGGATAAACTCCACTTCGTGGATACTTTCTATAATATTCGGCCTCGGAATCGGAATGTACACGTCCACAGGCACATGGCTTACTTTCCTCAAGTCGAAGTATTCGTCTGAGTTCGGACTGAAGGATCCGTTGTTTAATCTGGATATCGGATTCTATATCTTCAATCTGGACTGGCTTGATAAAGTAAACGAGATCGTTCTTGTTTCGGTCATCGGCCTTGTGGTAGTCACGGTTGTCTACTATATGTTCCTGCTTTCGGTCAGGACCCCGGACATATTCGATAATGAAGACGATGATCTGCCGCCGGAGCCGGAATTCGAAGAAGAGGAAGAGGACGCAGAGCCAAAAGTCATCTACCGCACACCTATCGACCACTCCGTGATCGGCAGAATGGGAAGAGCGGGCAAGAAGGCTGTAGAAGCTGCTTTCGATCCTAACAGAAAGAAGAAAAGAGGCCATAATACCGACATTAACAATAGTAATGTAGAGAACCTGATGAACATCGCCAGCGGCAAGCTCATCATTCTCGGCGTCATTTTCTATCTGATGCTCGCTGTAGACTTCTTCCTGAAGCAGTTCGACCTGCTGCACACTCATACAGGCGCGGTTTACGGCGCAGGTTTTGTTGATGTAAATATCACCCTTTGGGTATACCGCATCATCATGCTGCTTTGCCTTGTTGGTGCTGTAACACTTGCGATCCATATCAAGAAGGGCGAGATCACAAAGCTGCTCAAGATGCCTGTTATCATGGTGCTCATTTTCGCAGTGGGCATAGGAGCCGGCCGTCTTGTTCAGTCGCTGATCGTAAGCCCGGACGAAATCAACAAAGAGTCCAAATACCTTGAAAACAACATCGAATACACAAGACACGCATACGGTATCGATAACGTAAGAGTCGCGAACTTCCCTGCGGATGATTCGCTGACAGCAGCTACGATCAAGGAGAATGACGAGACCATCGGAAATATCCGTATCAACGACTATGGTCCGGTCGAGGATTTCTACAACCAGACACAGAGTATCCGTCAGTACTACAGATTCAACGACGTAGATATTGACAGATACGACATCGGAGGAAGTATAACGCAGACTTACCTCTCGGCCAGAGAAATCGACGAGGAGAAGATTTCCAATACATGGATCAACAAACACCTCAAGTATACTCACGGCTACGGAGCTGCTGTATCGATGGTAGATACCGTTACTCCTTCAGGTCAGCCTGACGTAATCGAGGGCAATATTCCACCTGAAACCAATGTCGCGGAACTCAAGATCGACAGACCTGAAATCTATTTCGGAGAGCTGTCGAAAGACTACGTTATCGTTAATACAAAGGAAGCCGAGTTCGACTATCCTGACGGAAGCGAGAATAAGTACACCGAATATGAGGGCAATACAGGCATCAAGCTGAACCTGTTCAACAGAGCGCTGTTCGCCATCAGAGAGGGTAATGTAAACATCCTCGTTTCGTCGAACATCACTTCGAAGTCAAAGATCCTGTATGTAAGGGATGTAGTCCGCAGAGTCGAGAAGATCATGCCTTATCTCGCATATGAGGAAGATCCGTACATGACCATCGTTGACGGTAAGCTCTACTGGATACTCGACGCATATACAACGAGCAGCAAGTATCCATACTCTGAGCCGTATAACACAGATCCGAATGCGATCAATCCTACAAACTACATCAGAAACTCCATCAAGGTTGTTGTTGACGCATATGACGGAAGCACAAATTTCTACATTGTTGATGAAGAGGATCCGATCGCTAAGACATATCAGAAGATATATCCGAAGCTGTTCAAGTCCAGCAGCGAAATCTCTGAAGAGCTGAAGCCTCACCTGAGATACCCGAACGCAATGTTCAAGATCCAGGCATATGTATACTCGAAGTACCACATGGACGAGGTCAAGGTCTTCTACCAGAAGGAGGACCTCTGGGATATCGCTCATCAGATTTACGGAACTGATGACGTTGAGATGGATCCGAGCTACTACGTATTCAACCTGCCTGACACTGAGGAAGGCGCTGAGTTCATCAACATGGTGCCGTTTACACCGAAGTCAAAGCAGAACATGACCGCGATCATGATGGGACGTAATGACGGTGACAACTACGGTCAGCTGATCGTATACACGATGCCGAAGAACAAGACCATCTACGGTCCGATGCAGATAGAGGCTCAGATCGACCAGAATACAGAGATCTCCAAGGAATTCTCACTGTGGAAACAGTCAGGATCGAAGTATAAGAGAGGAGACCTCTTCGTAATACCTATCGGCACATCGCTCCTGTATGTTGAGCCGGTTTACCTCGAGGCGACTAACCAGGCTATCCCTGAAGTCAAGAGGGTAATCGTTGCTTACCAGGACAAGATCGCATACGAGCCTACGCTTGCTGAAGCTCTTCTGAGCCTGTTCGGCGGAGATGCCGGAGACACAGGCAAGGATGTAGACGGCATTGATGGCAATGATGCAGGCGGAGACGTGAATGCTCTCATCAAGAAGGCACAGAACGCATACGATAAGGCGATCGAGTGCCAGAAGAATGGTGACTGGGAAGGCTACGGCAAGTACATCAAACAGCTTGAGAATTATCTGACTAAACTTGCCAGCGAGAGCGGCGTAGATTCACAGGCCGCAGCACCTGCAGAGGAACCTGCTGCTGAGACAACCGCTGAACCTGCAGCCGAGGCTGTGGACGAGGCAGCATAAGCATATTGAAAGGGTAAAAGGATGATCAATTTTGATCTGAATAGAATGTTATTTACACTGACTCCGGGCGAGCACGACGAAGAGACCGTCCGGAGTCGTCTCATGGCACATCCTGAAGTGAAGTTCGTTTCTTTCACGGGTGTTGATATGGGCAATCACAGCACCGACGAGAAGATCCCGGTCGCTCTGTTCCTGAACGACATGGAAAAGATGCTCGAAAGCGGAGTGCAGACTGACGGTTCATCAGTAGCTCTTCCTACGATAGCCGACCTTTCAAACGCGAGAGTCGACATCGTTCCTGATCCTGACGCCAACTGGTTCGTAGAATACAACTACAACAACAGGGACTATGAGACAGGGCTTCCGACAGGAACACTGAGGATACCGTCTTACCTGCGCCACAACGGCGATACGATGGTAGGCTCAAGGATCTATCTGAAGGAATCCGTAGACAGATTCCTTGCCGGCCTTCGCAAGGCGCTCGAAGACAATCCGTATGTGTTTGAGCACATAGGCGGGCTGGAAAGCAATGATGAAATAGACGAGCTTCTGCTTACCAACGCTACAGAGCTCGAGTTCTGGGTAAAAACGCCTGACGACAGAGCTGACAGAGACCAGCTCTCAATTGCACAGGAACTGAAAGAGCAGTACTGGCAGAGAGTTAACGGGCCGGTCGGGACTGCGATGGAGCAGGTGCTGGAGATACTTGATCATTATGGATTCGGTGTCGAGATGGGACATAAAGAGGTAGGCGGAGTAAAGGCCAAGATGGGCAACTCCGGCAACTTCGACCACATCATGGAGCAGCTCGAGATCGACTGGAAGTATTCGTCACCGATGCAGGCTGCGGACAATGAGGCACAGATAAAGCATATCATCAGAGACATATTCCGTATGAACGGCCTTGATGTGACGTTCATGGCAAAGCCAATACACGGAGTAGCCGGCTCCGGCGAGCACACGCACTTCGGTGTGGCGGCAAAGCTGAAAGACGGCAGTGTGGTCAATCTGTTTGAGCCTGAAAACAGAGAGGCGGATTTCATGAGCCCTGTTGGTTACGGAGCGCTTATGGGAATACTCCGCAACTATGAGAAACTCTATCCGATCATCGCTCCTGAGCATGATTCGTTCCAGAGACTCAAACCGGGGTACGAAGCGCCGGTTTGTATCGTCACTTCGCTGGGAGTTGATCACAAGACTCCTTCCCGTAACAGAACGGTACTTATCGGACTCGTAAGAGACCTGAAGAACCCGCTTTCCACGAGGTTTGAGCTGAGATCGCCTAACCCTCATACGAATACATACCTGATAATCGGTGCGGGTTATCTGACAATGCTCGACGGCATAAAAGCCGTGCTGTCAGCGGGTAAAACGCCGCATGAGCTTGAGGCATCCATAAGCAAACGCTATGGAGATGAAGACTTCTATCTGGAGAAAGACCGCGAGTACAGAGCGGAACGAAACATCTATACTGAATTTACTCCTGAGGTAAGGGAAAAGCTGTTCGGAAAGGCTCCTGCGAATGTGTGGCAGAGCTTCCTGAACTGGGGCGATGGATATTTCAACCCTGAAGAGGTCAGACTCATAACGGGCGGCGATGAGACCATGGCGAAGATACTCAGATCGTACCGCGAGCAGATGATCTATAAGTGGACGATGGAATATCACGACAGATATATCGGAAATACAATGGATTTTCTGAGAGACTGTGTGAAGCTTCATCAGGATGAGACGAACGAATACGATGTGGCGAACTGGAAAAGGTGCGCGGAGCTCAAGGCTCTGATCGGACACGAAGAAAAGGGCAGAGCCTCCCTGCTGATGCAGGCGAGGATCGCCATAGATGAAAATGATTACGCCGGCCTCAGCAGGCTCGAGCTCGAGATCGAGGAGAAGCTCGAGGAGCTCCGCGAGGTCTACGCGAAATACAGAAGAAATATTTTATAACTGACAAGAGGAAAAATCATGCTGGATATTAAGAGGATAAGAGAAGATTTTGAGGGCGTAAAAGCCGGTGTTGAAAGACGCGGCAAGGGCGACTTCGGATTTGACAGAATCAGGGAACTTGATGTGAAGAGGAGAGGACTGCTCGCAGAAGTGGAAGCTCTCAAGAACAAGCAGAATGTGACTTCGCGCGAGGTTCCTAAACTCAAGAAAGAAGGCAAGGATGTATCGGGGCTCTTCAAGGAGATGAAGCAGCTCTCGAACCGTATCAAAGAACTTGATGCCGAGGTTGCTGATGTTGAAGCTGAACTCAGAAACGTGCTTTTAGGCATACCTAATGTTCCTAACAAGGACGTTCAGGAGGGCCTGGATGACTCTGCCAATGTTGAGCTTCGCAAGGTAGGCGAACCGCGCGAGTTCGACTTTGAGGCAAAGGCTCACTGGGACATCGGAGAGGCTCTCGACATCCTTGATTTCGAGAGAGCGGGCAAGCTTTCAGGCGCAAGATTCACAGTATATAAGGGCCTTGGCGCAAAGCTTGAAAGAGCCGTCATTAACTTCATGCTTGATCTCCACACTGAGGAGCAGGGTTATACTGAGATCCTGCCGCCGTTCATGGTAAACCGTGAATCGATGACGGGCACTGGCCAGCTACCTAAGTTCGAAGACGACATGTTCTATCTGCCGGCAAAGGATTTCTTCCTTATCCCTACAGCTGAGGTACCTGTCACGAACCTAAGGGCAAAAGAGATAATCCCGATGGAGGAGCTGCCGGTGTGCTATACAGCTTATACACCATGCTTCCGCAAGGAGGCCGGCTCAGCCGGAAGAGACACCAGAGGCCTCATCCGTCAGCATCAGTTCAACAAGGTGGAGATGGTTAAGTTCACAACACCTGAGACGTCATATGAAGAGCTCGAGAAGCTGACGAATGACGCTGAAGAAGTGCTGAAGAGGCTCGGGATCCCGTACAGAGTCGTAAGACTTTCGACGGGCGATCTCGGATTCAGCTCGGCAATGACATATGATATCGAAGTCTGGATGCCAAGCTACGGAAGATACGTTGAGATCTCAAGCTGCTCGGACTTCGAGGATTTCCAGGCAAGACGCGCCAACATCCGCTTCAAGAGGGACAAGGATACAAAGCCTGAATTCGTTCATACTCTGAACGGATCGGGGCTCGCGGTAGGACGTACAGTGGCAGCTATCCTCGAGAACTTCCAGCGGGAGGACGGCAGCGTGGTGATCCCGGAGGCGCTCAGACCTTATATGGGCGGCCGCGAGGTAATAAAATAACGGCTCGATAATTTACGCATGTCCCGGTTTTTTGATGATAATGTCCTGTCATGACCTCCTAAAGAGGACTTTTCGGAAAAAAGTTACAAATCCTGAAGAGAAAAAGTATATATGTAACTTTCTCAGGATCTAAAAGTCAGAATAGACCGATATAACGAAAAACCATAAAAAACTGCTTGACGATAAACCGAAATACAAAGGTTATTGTCAAGCAGCTTTTGTTTGTCATAAACGTGTGCAACAAAAAAGTTACATATATAAATTCAGGTTTTCAAATATGTAACTTTTTTAAGAAAACTCCTTTTGAACACATGATCAAAGGGCATGGGGGGATTGGTCCTAATAACCAACACCAACTTTGATGAGACCTTCTTCGTCAATGCCCGTGATAGTTTCACCGGATTCAAGGATAGCAGAAATGTGGGTAATCACCTCCATCGACAGGATCTCGCCCGGACAGGCTATCGGTGTGCCCGGCGGATATGTGACGATCGGATCATAGAGGACTCTTCCTACGGCTTCGTAGAGGGGAACGTATTCACCTTCAACAGGGACATTCGCATACTCAAGTACTATGTCGTTGAAGGAGCGCGGCGTGCGGTCGATCCTCGCGCCTACTCCATAACCCGAAGCAATATCCTGCAATGCTTCGAGCAGAC
The DNA here is from genome assembly GCA_900320285.1 of uncultured Eubacteriales bacterium. Classification (GTDB taxonomy): domain Bacteria; phylum Bacillota; class Clostridia; order Peptostreptococcales; family Anaerovoracaceae; genus Crickella. The sequence goes on along the minus strand of ONRQ01000024.1, from coordinate 7,864 downwards.
GCTCATAATCACTTCTTATATTTCCTGCTCCTGTCATCAGTAGCACATATTCTCCATGCACCATCTCAGAAATGATGCCTCTGTAGCGGAGTTCCTTATCGAGACGCTCGCCCGAGAGGCCGAGCTCCGACATGCTGAGGTTGATCTTTGTAGGATCAGGTCCCTCTCTGTATCTGTACAAAGCAAAGACATCTTCATCCTGTGAGCCGGAACCCTTGATTCCGCTGCCCTTGACGACAGTCAATCCGTTTATGCGTGAGGCTCCTTTATAGAAACCTCTGAGGTCCTCCTTCCAGGAACTTATTATCTCACGCCATTTGCTGCGCATGATTTTTTCATTAATATCCAGACTTGCCATCAGAAGATAGGATGGGCTGGTCGTCTGCACCATGCGGAGTGCTTCGCTTACTGCGTCGATATCGACGGAATCACCGCAAATGTTAAGGATCCCGCTTCCCGTGAAGCTGAACAGGGTTTTGTGCGTGCTGTTTACAACGATGTCAGCACCGAGGGATTCTGCAGCGTGCTTCGGATGTGGCACATATAAGCCATCTTCTCTGGCGCTTGCCGCATCGTAGTCGAAGAACTTAAGATGAGCGCCATGGGCCTGATCGACGATGAGAAGCATGCCATGATCATGAGCTACGTCAGCAAGTACAGATATGTCGCTGAGCATACCGCAGTAATTAGGACTCGTTATAAGAACTGCCGACGCATCGGGATTATTATCACAGGCTTCCTCGAGCTCGTAAGGTGAGATGCCGGCTGCGATGTTGTAATCAGGATCGGTGTCAGGATGGATATATACAGGATTGATGCCGCCGAGCCTCAAAGCGCTGAAAGCGGCGTGGTGGGAATTGCGGCTCAGGATGAGCTTTCCGCCGACCGGTACGCTCGAGATGATGGCGGCCAGAAGGCCCGCGCTGGAGCCGTTTACCAGCAGCTCCGTATGGCGTACGCCATACAGCTCTGCGTAGTTGTCCATAACATTACGCAGAGCACCGCGCGGGCAGAACAGCGAGTCCGCCCCAGGAATCTCCGTAATGTCATAAGCGGCGGCATTCTTCAGCAGCTGCCCATAGCCCGCTTCATCAAAAAGCGTGCTGCGGCCTTTATGGCCCGGCATGTGAAAGGAAATGTTGCCGGCCTCCGCGTTCTTATTCAGAAAATCCGCAATCGTATACTCTTTCAAAACGGCACCTATCCATAATTCCCAAAGGTAATATACATTTTTGTCATTATAACATGAAGGTGGCCGAGACAATATACCTCTACGGCCGCCACCTCAAATCAGCGGGGACAACATACCGACGCGAGCATTGTGTCGGAGCGAGCGTAATCAAAAATCAGCGGGGATACGGGCCGGATGCGAGACTCCCGCAGGAAGGCAGAAACACACCGCGGCAGCAATCCCAGTTAGCGGAACCGAAGTGCCGATGCGAGCGTTGTGGAGGAGACGCTGGGATTTCCGAGAGAGACCGTAGGTGAGCGGTTGGAACGAGACTCGCAAGCGAAGCGTCAGAGCCGTTCCCCGCGAAGCAAGGTCGAACGAGTAGAAATCCCCGGCGACGTAACAGGCGAGCAGAGGTACTTCGGTTCCGCCTTGCACGTGAAAATGAACAGCTTTGTATTGTTATGTTTTTGGCAATTCGCATTTTTAGGTTTTTTTGGTATATAATATTTAGGCTGAAAAGACAGCGTGTTCTTTTGTTGCGCAAAAGAATGGCCAAAATGGTTTATAAACGCTGAAAAACAGATTAAGCACTAGTTACCGTAGAAAGATATTTATGTGAAAGGAGTTTCTAAAAGGGATGAGCCAAAGGAAACATTTGCCAAGCATCCATGTACCGCATCACAAAAACACGGCCGCATGCGAGACCGTGACGATGCCGATACCGGATGAAGTAAGCATCAGCATGTCCCAGAACATCGGCGCTCCTTGTCAGCCTCTCGTAGAGAAGGGTGATTATGTGAAGGTAGGACAGAGGATCGGAGACGTACAGGCCTTTGTCAGCGCACCTATCTTCTCGAGCGTCAGCGGAACTGTAAAGTCAATTGACAAGGTCCGTGGTTCAATGGGCGGCTATGAAACTCACATAGTTATCGAGCCTGACAAAAAGCAGGAGGTCAGCGAAGAAGTACAGATACCTGTCGTAAACAGCTTTGAGGATTTCGTCAAAGCTGCAAGAGACAGTGGTATGGTAGGTCTGGGAGGAGCTTCCTTCCCGACTCACGTAAAGCTGAATCCTAAGAACCTCGATGAGTGTGAGTATCTGGTGGTCAACGCAGCAGAATGCGAACCGTTTATCACCACAGATAACAGAGAAATGATAGAAAACGGTCAGGATGTTCTCGACGGCATGAGACTGATCATGCAGTGGCTGAACCTCAAGAGAGGATTCATCGGCGTTGAGACAAACAAACCTGAAGCTATCGCAAACCTCAAGAGACTGATCGAACAGAACGAGATCGACGACATCGAGATCGTACCGCTTCCGTCCAGCTATCCAAAGGGAGCTGAGCGTGTACTCGTTTACGAGGTCACGGGCAAGACGATGAATGCGGGCGTGCTCCCTGCACAGCTCGGAGTCATTCTCGACAACGTTTCGACTATCGGCGTAATGGCTGAGTATTTCAAGACCGGTATGCCTGTAGTCAGAAGAAGAGTTACGGTCGATGGTGATGCTGTTGCTGAGCCAAAGAACGTATACGTTCCGATCGGTACAAGAATCGCAGACGTGGTAGATTTCTGCGGCGGCTACAAGAAGGAGCCTCGCAAGATCATCATGGGCGGACCTATGATGGGAAGAGCTACCAAGTCCGACGAATCCCCTACAATGAAGAATACATCCGCTATTCTTTGCTTCAGCCAGGAACTGGCAGGAGTAAAGGAAGAGACAGCCTGCCTTAACTGCCAGCGCTGCCACACAGCCTGCCCGTTCGGCCTGATGCCAAGCATCTTCGCCGACGCTTACGAGGCAAAGGATGTAGATAAACTGAACAGATTCAACGTTATGCAGTGCATGGAGTGCGGCAGCTGCTCGTACACATGCCCGGCAAGGCGCCCGCTTGCTCTGACTAACAAGCTGGCAAAGATGATGGTAAAGGAGGCATCGAAGTAATATGGATAATAAGTTTCATACCAATTTGATCGTATCCTCCTCACCGCATATCGTAACGGAATCGGATACCACAAGGCTGATGGGGTCGGTGCTTCTGGCACTCGCTCCTGCATGGATCGCCAGCATTTACATCTTTGGCCTCAGGGCTCTGCTGCTGTCGGTCGTATGCGTTGCAGCCAGCGTACTCTTCGAGTACCTCTTCAATGCAATCGTTCATAAGAAACAGACGGTCGGAGATCTTTCCGCTGCTCTTACGGGACTGCTGATCGCGTTCAACGTACCAGCAAGCTTCCCATTCTGGCAGGCTATCATCGGATGCCTCTTCGCCATCGTAGTAGTCAAGGGACTCTTCGGCGGAATCGGAAAGAACTTCTCGAACCCTGCTATCACAGCACGTATCTTCCTGTTCATCTCGTTCTCGGCCAACATGTCAACATGGCCTCTGACGAGACTCGCAGAAAGCACAGATGCGGTCACAGGACCTACACCTCTCGCTCTTTATGCAGAGGGAAGCACTGATCAGATCCCTGGACTCATGCAGCTGCTGCTCGGATTCCACGGTGGTTCGACCGGAGAAGTCTGTGCACTCGCACTGCTGATCGGCGGAATCTACCTGATCGTCCGCAAGGTCATCAGCCCGATCATACCTTGTGCATTTATCGGTACAGTGTTCGTATTCGGACTGATTGCAACAGGAAGCCCTTACTGGGCACTCTTCCACGTGCTCAGCGGCGGCGTTATGCTCGGAGCTTTCTTCATGGCTACCGACTATGTAACATCGCCAAAACTGCCGCTCGGCCAGCTGATCTTCGGCATAGGCTGCGGCATCATCACAATGAGCATCAGACTCTTCGGCTCGTATCCTGAAGGCGTATCCTTCTCGATCCTGCTGATGAACATCTGCACACCACTGCTCAACAACCTGTCCTACAAGTTCTACCTGAAGGAGGGAGGTGCTAAGAATGGAAAATAAAAACAGCGCATTCAAGGAATTCATCTCGCCTATCCTCGTACTTGTAGTGATATGCTTCGTGACGACATTCCTGCTGGCATTCACATACGGCATCACAGCTCCAATCATTGCCGAGAATACAGCAAAGGCTGCAAGTGAGGCACGTATGGAGCTCCTGCCTGACGCAGATAACTTCAGCCCTTCGGATGCAAATCCTTACATCCTCGAAGACGGTAAAGTTTATGTCGAGGACTGCTACGTTGCTGACAACAAAGCAGGCATGGTAGTCACAGTCAAGACAAACTCATACGGCGGAATGCTCACAGCCATGGTCGGTATCGACAAGGATGGAGCAATCACCGGAGTAAAGGTCACAGATCATGCCGACACACCGGGCGTAGGTACCAAGGCACAAGACGCCGGACACCTTTCGCAGTACGTCGGACTTACCGAGCTTACAAGCGACCAGGTCAAGAACGATTCATCCGTTCAGCACGTGACCGGAGCATCTGTATCCTCGGGAGCTATCCACAAAGCTGTATACTGCGCACTTGCTCAGTTTGACGCGATGGGAGGTGTTAAGTAATGGAAAAGAAAAGTAAGCTCGCGATACTGACCAACGGTATCATCAAGGAGAATCCTACGCTGGTGCTCCTGCTCGGAACTTGCCCGTTCCTCGCTACATCTTCATCGCTGATCAACGCGCTCGGAATGGGACTCTCGGCGACAGCCGTACTGATTTGTTCCAACATCGTAATTTCACTGCTGCGTAAAGTGATTCCTGACAAGGTCAGGATCCCTTGCTACATCGTAGTAATCGCCGGATTCGTAACTCTGGTACAGTTTGTGCTCCAGGCTTACGCTCCGGACATCAACAAGGCTCTGGGAGTATTCATCCCTCTGATCGTAGTAAACTGCATCATCCTCGGACGTGCAGAGGCATTTGCAAACAAGAACACCGTAGTTGATTCCGCTCTCGATGGAATCGGAATGGGACTCGGTTTCACACTTGCACTTGCTGCTATGGGAGCTATCAGAGAGCTTCTGGGAACAGGCTGCCTCCTTGGCTTCACTATCATCCCGAACTTCTCGATCGGCTTCTTCAACCTGCCGCCGGGCGGATTCTTCGTATTCGGAGTTCTGATCGCAATAATGCAGGCTGCTACAAAGGGCAAGGCTCTTAAGGCTAAGGGATTCAGCTGCGGACTCTGCCCGATGTACAACTCGTGCAACACAGCTGAAGCAAATGAGGAAGTTGCAGCTGAGAAGAAAGCTGCAGCAGCAGTATAGAAAGGAGGACAGACATGATAGTAAACCTTATAGTTATCTTCATGGGGATCGTCCTCGTTAACAACTTCGTACTGTCGCAGTTCCTCGGAATCTGCTCATTCCTCGGAGTATCAAACAAGATGAGCTCATCAGTCGGTATGGGTGGCGCGGTAGTCTTCGTAATGGTTATCGCCGAACTCGTTACCTGGCCGGTGATGCAGATCCTCAATAAGTTCGAGATCGGATATCTGCAGACTGTAGTATTCATTCTCGTAATCGCCGCACTCGTACAGTTCGTAGAGATGTTCATGAAGAAGTACCTGCCGGCCCTCCAGAAGGCTCTCGGTATCTTCCTTCCGCTCATCACAACAAACTGCGCTATTCTTGGTGCGACGATCAATGCAATAAGTTATGGTTATTCCTACGTTGAGTCCGTAGTGTATGCTTTCGGAGCGGGCGTCGGCTACATGGTAGCGATGGTTCTTTTCGCAGGCATCCGTGAGGAGAAGCTCAACAACATGGATTCTATTCCTACACCTTTCAGGGGCGTTGGAATCATCCTTGTATCTGCTTCAATCATGGCACTTTCGTTCATGGGATTCACCGGGATGTTCCAGTAAGGAGGTAGAAAATGAGTGGAGTAATGACACCTGTACTGTTAGTAGCAGTAATCGGTCTCGTCTGTTCCGGCCTTCTGGTATTCGCATCCAAGGTGTTCCATGTAGCAGTAGACGAGAGAGTAACTCAGGTCAGAGAGGTGCTGCCTGGCGCTAACTGCGGCGGCTGCGGATTCGCAGGCTGCGACGACTATGCGGCTAACCTCGTTGCTGACGAAGCGCTGCCTTGCACAAAGTGCTCCCCGGGCGGAGCTGCTGTTGCGGCACAGATCGCCGAGATCCTCGGCAGAGCTGCAGGAGCTACAGAGCCTCAGGTAGCACAGGTAATGTGCAACGGCACATGCGAAGCATCCCGCACAGTACTCGAATGGCAGGGCATGCAGTCCTGCAAGGGTGCAAAGGGATGGTTCACATCACCGAACGCATGCATGTTCGGATGTATCGGACTTGGCGACTGTGCTAATGCATGCCAGTTTGACGCTATCGGCGTTGTTGACGGTGTTGCGAAGGTCAACAGAGAAAACTGCGTGGCTTGCGGCGCGTGCGTAGGCGTTTGCCCGCAGAAGATCATCAGGCTCGTACCGGAGAAGAATCAGGTACACGTTCTGTGCTCATCCACAGACAAGGGCGCTGTTGCCCGCAAGAACTGCGACAACTCCTGCATCGGCTGCATGAAGTGCACCACGGTCTGCAATTTTGACGCCATCCATGTTGAGGACAACCTCGCAAGGATCGATGAGAGCAAGTGCAAGAGCTGCGGACTCTGCGCAGCTATCTGCCCTACAGGAGCCATCAACAGCTTCAGGAAGCTCCCTAAGAAGGAGCAGGCAGAGAAGGTTGCTGCCGCTAAGAAGGCAAAAGCCGCTGCCGCTAAGGAAGCAGAAAAGGCAAAGGCTGCAGCTGCTAAGGCGTAAGAATCTGATATATAAAGCTTTAAGTCCCGGTTTCCAGGCCGGGACTTTTGTTTAGCCGTAAACTGCAGTTTTGTTATGACAAAGGGCAGGAACTGCTGTAGAATATTAGAGTAATAACAGGTAATCAAGGTGATCCGAAATGAAATATTGTATCAGAAAACTCCTTTCCGTAATGATAATATGCTCACTGACATTCGTGTCGCTTGGGATAACCGCTTTTGCAGGACCGGTCAATGCTGCTTCAAAACCTTCTCTTTCAAAGAAGACTGTGACCTTAAAAAAGGGGAAAAAAACAACGATCAAGCTGAAAAACGCCAGAAAACGGGTGATCTGGAAGAGCAGCAACAAGAAGATCGTAAAAATTGTAAAGATAAAGGGCAAACGCCGCAGCACCGTCACTATCAAGGGCTTGAAGAAAGGCACTGCATATATCACCGCAAAGGTCGGAAAAAAGAAATATAAATGCAAGGTAAAGGTTGGTAAAACAAAACCAAAGGCACCGCCTGAACCTGAGCCGCAGCCTGAGCCTGAGGAAAATATAGAAATACTTCCTCTGAGCGAATCATCAAAGAACCTGACAGCTGCTTTTACCAGGAATCCTGCGGGAAACACCGCGGAGAGTGAGGCGTTCCGCAGGGCAGCCACGGATTTCTCTGTAAATTTGTTCAGGAGAGTATCGGCAGCCGATAGCAACTGCAACGTCCTGGTGTCACCTGATTCCGTCGAAACAGCTCTTGCCATGCTCGAGGTCGGCGCATCCGGGGATACTCTGGAAGAAATGGAAACGGTGCTGGGCGAAGGAATGAACCGTGCTGAGTTCTGCAGTTATCTTGCCGGCATGAACGACAGACTAGAAGGCTCGGATAAAATTATCTTCCGGCAGTCCAATTCCATATGGGCAAGGGAAAACCTGATGAAGGTCAAAGATAGTTTTCTTCAGCAGAATAAAAACTATTTTGACTCTGAATTTTACGTTGCGCCGTTCAATAA
>ONRQ01000023.1 GCA_900320285.1 uncultured Eubacteriales bacterium | reverse complement strand
TGCCTGAAAGTATCTGAGCTGGTTAAGGGTCATTTTTGCACCTCTTTTGCGTTAAATCAGCAGCTTTCCGGTCTTTCAGACATATTATCACAAAACGGATCCTATTGATACATTCAGGCTATCAATATTTATAATATATGGCATTGGACTCTATCACACGGGAACGTTAAAATTATATCAAGAAATAGTTATTGTTTTAACAATGTTGTCTTCTGGCTTGTGGTGAATCAGAGACATTGTTCCGGGAGAGGCATAAAAATGCCTGAAAGATCAAAGGATCAAACAAAGGAGAAACAGAAATGGCAGAAAGAATCACAGGACATACCGAACTTATCGGTCTCATGGCTTACCCTATCCGTCACTCCAGCTCGCCTGCTATGCAGAACGAAGCATTCGCTCAGGTAGGAGCTGACTATGCTTACCTCGCGTTCGAAGTCGGCGCAGGTGAGATCGAAGACGCGGTCAAGGCTATCCGCACTCTCAAGATGAGAGGTTCAAACGTATCCATGCCTAACAAGACTCTGGTAGGACAGTACCTTGACGAACTCGACCCCAGTACCTTGACGAACTCGACCCTGCAGCAGAACTCTGCGGAGCAGTAAACACTATCGTCAACGACAACGGTCACCTGAAGGGATACATCACAGACGGTATCGGCTTCATGGCAGCCATCAAGGATAACGACATCGATCCTATCGGCAAGAAGATGACTATCGTAGGAGCCGGCGGCGCTGCTACAGCTATCGAGATACAGGCCGCTCTTGACGGAGTCGCCGAGATCTCCATCTTCAACATCAAGGACAAGTTCTATGAAGTAGGAGAGGACACAGTCAAGAAGATCAACGAGAACACGAACTGCAAGGCAAAGATGTTTGACCTCGCTGACACTGAAGCTCTCCGCAGAGAGATGGCAGACAGCTACCTCTTCGTAAACGCTACAGGCGCAGGCATGAAGCCGCTCGAGGACGTATCAGTAGTTCCTGACAAGAGCTTCTTCAGACCTGAACTCATCGTTGTGGACGTTCCTTACGGATGCCTTCTGACAAAGATGAGAAAGATGGCCAAGGAAGTCGGCTGCAAGACCATGAACGGACTCGGCATGATGCTCTTCCAGGGAGCTGCCGGATTCGAGCTCTGGACAGGCAAGCCAATGCCTATCGAGCACATGAAGGAAGTCCTCGGCATCAGCTACGATGATTAAGTTAAAACAAATCAAAAGATATATGGAAAATGAGAGGAAATAATCATGACTAACAAAAAGTATTTACCAAGTGTAATAGTTCTTTATCTGAACTACTTCCTGCACGGTATCGGCTGCTCCGTTCTCGGACAGGCTGTTATCAAGGACGCTCTTGCCGGAAGCTGGAACGTTGAGGCTATGGCTATCACAGCTATCGCTGCAGCTCTCGGTCTCGGAAGACTTATCGCTCTTCCGTTCGCGGGACCTCTTTCGGACAAACTCGGACGCAGGATCTCGACAGCTATCGGCGGATTCGCTTATGCCGTTTATCTGATCGGCCTCGCGATGGCATTCAACGCAGGCGGCGGAGCAGGCTACAGGATCGCTTATGTATGCGCTATCGTAGGCGGTATCGCAAACTCGTTCCTCGACACAGGTATCTATCCTGCTGTTGCTGAGATCATCAACAAGGCTCCTGGCGTTGCAACAATGGGTATCAAGTTCGCTATCTCCGGTTCGCAGTTCCTGCTGCCATTCTTCCTTGGAATCACAGTAGGCCAGACAGCTACCGGAATGGTAAGCTACAACATGCTGTTCTACGCAGTAGGTATCTGCTACCTCGTGCTCATGGCACTCATACTCTTCTTCCCTCTGCCGGATACAGACAAGAAGGCTGAAGAAGAGAAAAAGGAAGGACTTCTGCAGAGCATCAAGCACGCTAACTTCTCTGCTGGTTCAATCGCTATGATCCTCATCGGATTCACATGCACAGGTACATTCCAGCTCTGGCTCAACTGCGCACAGAACTTCGCAAAGGACGTTGCTGGCTGGGCTGAGCCGCAGGCCATGCAGTCGTTCTACGCTATCGGAACAATGATCGGTCTCGTAGTTACAGCTCTGCTGACAAGCAAGATCAAAGACGTAAGATTCGTAATGATCTATCCTGCAATCTGCGCACTCATGATGGTTGCAGTACTTATGGCTCCTTCACAGGGAATTCTCAAGGTCGGCGCATTCGTACTCGGATGGTTCGGTGCAGGCGGACTTCTGCAGATCGCAACATCCGTATGCAACATGCTCTTCCCTAAGATCAAGGGAACAGTTACAGCTCTTGTAATGATCGCTTCGTCTCTGTGCAACTACACACTCCTTACGGCTGCTGCATCGATGACTCCATCCGGAGTAATGATAATGAACATCGTGCTTACAGCAATCGGAACCCTGCTCGGAGTATTCGTAAACATGAATTACAACAAGATGCTCGAGGCTGCAGAGAAATAGTACTCCCGCATGCTTAACAGAAAGGAAGGAAATTATGAACGCTGTTAAGGTAAGAAACGTTGTTATCGGCGAAGGCATGCCTAAGATCTGCGTGCCTATCGTAGGAGTAACAAAGGAAGCCATCCTCGAAGAAGCAAAAGCAATCACAAAGCTTCCTGCGGATGTAGTGGAATGGAGAATCGACTGGTTCGAGAACGTATTCGACTTCGCTGCTCTCGAGGATGTTATGAAGGGTCTCCGCGAGGTTCTCGGAGACATGCCTATCCTGATGACTTTCCGTACTTCCAAGGAAGGCGGAGAGAAGGCTATCGAAGATGAAGTCTATGCAGACATCAACATCAAAGCTGCTCAGACAGGCTATATTGACATGGTAGACGTTGAAGTCTTCACAGGAGATGAGATCGTAAAGAAAATCATCGACGGTGCACATGCTGCAGGCGTTAAGGTTGTAGCATCCAATCATGACTTCTTCAAGACTCCTGACAAGGACGATATCGTAGGACGTCTTCGCAAGATGCAGGATCTCGGCGCAGACATCCCTAAGATCGCTGTAATGCCACAGAATAAGAAAGACGTTCTTACTCTGCTTGCTGCAACTGAAGAAATGGCAAACGAGTATGCAGACCGTCCTATCATCACAATGTCGATGGCAGGCACAGGCGTAATCAGCCGTCTTGCAGGTGAAGTATTCGGCTCCGCATTGACATTCGGCGCAGCAGCAAAAGCTTCTGCACCGGGACAGATGGGAGTAGAGGACCTCAAGCAGGTGCTCACTCTGCTGCACGGAGCACTTTAGTAAAATGTTTATACATGCCCCGTCCCCTGAGGACGGGGCATGCCTTAAAGAAAGGAAAAAGCCATGACAAAAGCTATAAAATGGCTTGATCACAATCTGGAGGAATTCCTGCTGACCCTGCTTCTGCTGGCAATGGCAATAATCATGGGAGTGCAGGTGTTCTCCAGGTTTGCGCTTAGAGCATCTCTGTCTTGGACTGAAGAGCTCACGAGATATCTGTTTATATGGGCAGGCTTCATGAGCGTCAGCTACTGCTCCAAGAGGTGCATCTCGATCAAGATAGAACAGTTCGTGGCAAGATTTTCAAGGCGTACAAAGGCTATCATCAAACTGGTAAACCATACGATTGAGCTGGCGTTTTTCTTTTATATGATACCGTTTGCTTTTTCGTATATGATGTCAGCTGTCGAAAGCGGGCAGGTTAGCCCGGCACTCGGTATACCTATGTATTACATACAGGCAGCGCCTTTCGTATCGTTCATACTGGTAGCTTTCAGGATAATCCAGAGATGGATCATAGAGCTCAAGGTCTCGCTTGGAATGAAAGTCTATGACCCGGCTCATCCTGAACGCAATACTCCTGAATCATTTGTTGAGGCTGGTCAGCCGGTATCCGCGGCTGATGCCGGAAAGGAGTAGTCATGCCGGTAGGATTATTGTTCATACTGTTCGTGGTATTTCTGATAATAGCAATACCGGTAGGCATCACGCTCGGAATAACGGCCGTTTTGCCTCATATTTTCGACCCGTCGTTCACTGTGGGAGCAAAGTATCTCATCAGAGCTATGTTCGGCGGACTCGACAGCTTCCCGTTGCTCGCTGTCCCGATGTTCGTTCTCTCGGGCATCATCATGGCCAAGGGAGGCATATCGCGTAAAATATTCGACATATTCGCTTACTTCTTCGGCAGATTCACTGCCGGAATGCCTTGCGCAGTCATAGTAACGTGCCTGTTCTACGGCGCGATCTCCGGATCAGCTCCGGCGACCGTTGCTGCCGTAGGCAGCATGACCATCCCGATCCTGATCGGGCTGGGCTACGACAAGACATTCTCGACATCTGTCGTAGCGGTCGCCGGTGGACTGGGTGTTATTATCCCGCCGAGCATACCGTTCATCATGTATGGTATGGCATCCGGCGCATCTGTAAGCGACCTGTTCCTTGCGGGTATTATCCCCGGGCTTGTAATCGCGCTGCTTCTGATGGGATTCTCCGTATTCTACTGTAAGAAGAACGGAGAGGATAAAGTCAGGATAGAAGCCGAGATAGGAAAGCTCCATGAAAAGGGATTCGGCAAGGTGTTCAAAGAGAGCTTCTGGGCCATACTCAGTCCGGTGATCGTGCTCGGTTGCATCTACTCGGGCATCACATCACCGACAGAGGCTGCTGTAATATCTGTGTACTACGCGCTGATAGTCAGCCTGTTCATATACAAGGAGATAAAGTTCAAGGATCTGTGGGGAATTCTTGTTGAAGCCATCAAGACCTTCACGCCGATACTGTTCATACTGGCAGCATCGACAGCTTTCTCCAGAGTACTGACTCTCATGCAGGTGCCTCAGACTGTAAGCTCGTTCATACTCGGAAACTTCTCGAGCAAGGTAATCATACTGCTTGTCATAAACGTGTTCCTGCTCATTGTGGGTATGGTCATGGATACGACACCTGCGATCCTGATCCTCACCCCGATCCTGCTTCCGATTGCGCAGGGTATCGGTATGGATCCTATCCAGTTCGGTGTGATAATGGTAGTAAACCTGGCTATAGGATTTGTAACTCCGCCTATCGGAGTCAACCTGTTTGTAGCCAGCGCGCTGACAGATGTTCCGGTCATGGAGATAGCAAGGAAAGCGCTGCCTATGATAGCGCTGTTCCTTATAGCACTGCTTCTGTTCACATTCGTACCGGCGTTTTCGTTGTTACTGCTCTAGGAGGTGTGTCATGAAAAGAATAAAAGATCATAAACACCTTCGTCCGGCTGTTATAATCATCTGCGTTCTGCTCATGGGAATGATGATGTCAGCATGCGGCAAAAACGACGGAGAGCAGAGATATGCATATCCTCTTGCGACAGCAAGCCCTGAGGACACAGTAACTCAGATATATGCAGAGAAATTTGCGGAAGAAGTGGACAGGCTGTCCAATGGAAGCATAAAGATCCAGGTATATGCCAACTCAACACTTGGCGGTGACCGTGAGCTGCTTGAGTCCTGCAAGGACGGAGACATCCCGTTCGTAGTTCAGAACACAGCTCCGCAGGTCACATTCATGCCTGATCTGGCCATATTCGATGTGCCTTGCGCTTTCGAGAACCTCGATGAATGCAGGGAAGTCCTCGATGATCAGGAATTCAGCAGCCTGATAAGCAGCGTCTATGAAAAAGGCGGATATCAGCTGCTCGGAATCGCCGATCAGGGGTTCCGTGTCATGAGCACCAATAAACCGGTTAAGGGAATTGGTGACTTCAAAGGGCAGAAGATACGTACCATGGAGAATCCGTTCCATCTGGCGTTCTGGAAATCCATAGGAGCAAATCCTACTCCTATGAGCTTTGCCGAAGTATACATCGGCCTTCAGCAGCATACGATAGATGCCCAGGAAAATCCTTACGAAGTAATCGTATCGAACAGGCTCTATGAGCAGCAGGATTACGTGGTGGAGACTAATCATCTCCCTCACCTGATAACGCTGATCATGAACGACGAATTCTTCAAGGGTATGCCTGAAGAAAATCAGCGCATTCTGAAGGAGGCAGCTGCTACAGCTACAGAATATGCGCGTCAGGCATCCGATGACAGGATAGCTGACAGAGTCAGGACCATTGAAGACAGCGGTACTCAGATACTGAAGATCGATGAGGAAACCTATAAGGCAATCGTCGAGGAAAGTGCCGGAGTACGCGATAGCATTCAGGAAAAAGTAGATTCCGAAGTCTACAACACATTTATCGAATGCATCGATAAATACCAGAAATAATTTGCAAAAAATTAAATGACCGCCAAGGCTTCAGGCTAAGGCGGTCTTTGCTTTTTTTGTGCCGTGCGCTTGATAATGTGCTAAAATCATAAGTGTTAAGAGAAACTTAAAGACTCAGAGCAAACGTCATTACTTATAAACGGAAAGCTGAACAGGTGAGGTAGAATGGAAACTGCAAGACTCAGAGCATTTGTGGAGACAGCTGTTAAAGGCAGCGTAAAGGCAGCTGCGGATTCCCTCGGATATACACCATCAGCCATAAGCCAGCTGATCACCGCTCTCGAGAAGGAACTTGGTATAAATCTTTTTACACGCTCGCAGAAGGGAATGAAGCTCACGGCAGAAGGCAGGGAGATGCTGCCGCTCGTGAGATCTTATCTGACGCATGAAGAGGAAATATATACATTCGCTGCTGAACTAAAAGGCATTACGAGAGGAAAGCTGGTGATAGCAACCTATCCGAGTATTGCCACAACATGGCTCCCTGAGATAGTAAGATCATTTAAGAATGACTATCCGGGAATTCAGATCACTATCATGGAAAGCATAAAAACTGATATTATACGCCACTTTGAGCAGAATGAAGCCGATCTGGCATTCCTGGCTTACTCTGAACCAATGCCTTATGAATGGATACCGCTATCCTCAAGCAATGTCATTGCTGCTGTTCCTGAAGATCACAGGCTGGCCTCTGCAAAAGCCTTCCCGATAAAAGAGTGTGAGAATGAAGACTTTATTCTTGGTTCATGGGGCAAGGAGATGGAGATCCTGGAGATACTTGAAAAAAATGATGCTCACCCTGAAATAAAGTACACGACGTACGATACTCCTGCATCACTCGCGATGGTCCGCATGGGGCTCGGTGTGAGCTTCGTGAATGAGCTGTCTGCACAGTTCTGGAACGAGCATCTGGTGAAGATGCCTCTCGATCCTCCGCAGACAATTACGTTTGGTGCTGCTGTTCCTTCAAGGGAGCACATGACGGGAGCTTCTAAAAAATTTCTTTCCTATACTCTGAATTATTTTGGAAAGTAAAAGATATGCATCCGGTAGAACATTTCAAAACAGTACATGAGCATAGAAAACTGGTGAGGGAGTACTGCTTCAGACTCGGCCTTTACAGGCAGGGAATGATGCACGATCTCAGCAAATACTCACCGGTTGAGTTCTGGCGCGGCGCAAAATATTACCAGGGTAACCGCAGCCCTAATAATAAAGAGAGGGAAGAGACCGGACATTCAATGGCCTGGCTGCACCACAAAGGTCGCAACAAGCATCATTTCGAATACTGGATAGATTACATTATAAATGATGACGGCTCTGTGGGGTTTGGAGGCAACAGAATGCCTAAATGCTATATAGCCGAAATGTTCTGCGACAGGATAGCCGCCTGCAGGATATACCTTGGTGACAAATATACGGATGCATCAGCGTATGATTACTATATTAAAGGTACCGGCACCAGAGTAGGGCCTTTGATCCATCCGGATACGGCCGCTGAACTGGAGAAGATGCTGCTGATGCTTAAGGATGAGGGAGAAGAAGCTGCTTTCGAATATGTCAGGAAGTGGCTGAAAGAAAAATAGAACAATAAACAGGCCCGGATCAGTGATCCAGGCCTGTTCGCTTTGATATAACGTTTGAAGGAATAATATGAGAGGTTGAGAGAGTTTTTTTATTATCCTTCGATCATGATGGTCTTCTTTTCAGGGAGTTCCGGCTCCTTTTCCTTAGGGAAGGTGAGACGCAGGACTCCGTCTTCAAATTTTGCCTTCACATCGTTCTCGTCGATGCCTTCGCCAACATAGAAGCTTCTCTGCATTGCGCCTGAATAACGTTCCTGACGGAGCAGTTTGCCCTTGTCGTCCTTTTCCTCCTCATTCAGCATCTTGCATGCTCCGACAACGAGATATCCGTTGTCAAGAGTAAGGGAAATCTCATCCTTTTTGAAGCCCGGCAGATCGATGTCGAGTTCATAGTTACCGTCTTTATCGCGGATATCGGTCTTCATAAGACCTGCTGCGTGCTTTCCGTAAAGCTTGTGCTCTGCATCTGCAGGCATCCTGAATCTTGGAAAGTCGAAGAAATCATCAAAAATATCGTCGTTGAAAAGTTTAGGATAGAACATGGTATTGCCTCCTTTATATATATGATGTTTTTAAACTGATTCGGGTGCGGCTCTGTAACTGCCGCTCTCATGTGACAAGTATGTTATACCACTTTTGTTAGCACTCGTCAATAGTGAGTGCTAACATTTTTTAAAAATCTTTTCCATTGTGATTTTGCTGTGAAGAGAGAATATAAATGTTGCGTTTGTGATATTATATATACGTATATTTATGTAATTTGCGGAGGATCATTATGAGAATTACTTTTATAGGTGCTGCTCATGAGGTAACAGGTTCCTGCTCGTTACTCGAGGTTTGCGGCAAAAATATAATAGTAGACTGCGGAATGGAGCAGGGCATGGATCTTTTTGAAAATATAGAGATCCCGGTAGCTCCATCAGATATAGACGCGATAGTCGTAACACACGCGCATATCGACCATACGGGTAAGTTGCCGTTCCTGGTAGCAAACGGCTACAGCGGTCCTATCTATTCTACTGAAGCGACCCGTCAGCTCTGTGATATCATGCTCAAAGACTCTGCACATATACAGGAAGCAGAAGCACAGTGGAGAAACCGCAAGGGCAAGCGGGCCGATGAGGACGGAGAACATGTTCCTCTGTACACAACAGAAGATGTGCTCAGAACAATGACTCTTTTCAAAACAGCAGGCTATGACACTGATGTAGAGATATTTGACGGAGTAAAGATCAGTTACACAGATGCAGGTCATCTGCTCGGATCGGCTAATGTTCTGTTCACCCTTAATGAAGACGGTGTTGAAAGGACGCTTCTCTTCTCAGGCGATCTTGGCAATCTTGACAAGCCGCTCATACGCTCTCCGCAGGATCCTCCTCATGCTGACTATGTGATCTGCGAGTCCACTTACGGAGACCGCACACATCCTGAGGCGCCTGATTATGTGGCGCAGCTTACCAGGATCATACAGACAACTCTGGATCGTGGAGGAAACATCGTTGTGCCTGCATTCGCTGTGGGAAGAACACAGGAATTCCTGTACTACCTCAGAATAATAAAAGATGAAGGCCTGATCAAAGGACATGACGGCTTCCCTGTAGTGGTTGACAGCCCTCTTGCAGTTGAAGCAACAAACATATACAGTACGGAAATGTACGAATATTACGATGATGAGGCGATCGAACTTCTGAGAGCCGGCATCAATCCGGTTACATTCCCTGACCTTGAGATCTCAATCACGACAGATCAGTCCAGGGCCATAAATGATGATATGACTCCAAAGGTCATCATCTCGGCATCAGGCATGTGCGAGGCGGGCAGGATACGCCACCATCTGAAACACAATCTGTGGAGACCGGAGTGCACTATTCTCTTTGTCGGATATCAGAGTGCCGGTACCGTCGGCGCCAGACTGCTTGCCGGTGATGAAAGTGTAAAACTCTTCGGTGAGGATATAGCGGTAAAGGCAGAGATACTCAGGATCGACTCATTCAGCAGCCATGCCGATAAACCGCATCTTCTCGCATGGATAAAGAAAGTCAGACCGGGCACAAGAATATTCATCAATCACGGAGAAGACAAAGTTACGGAAAGTCTTGCTGAAAACGCTTCAATAGAAACCGGAAAGCCGGCAATAGCTCCGTACAGCGGAGAGGTATGGGATCTGGCGGCTGACGAACTTGTACACAGGGCACAGGTCATTCCGGTTATCAGAAAGCAGTCTTTCAGCGGATCGGGTGATCACAGGGCTTCATCAAATGTTTCGCCTGCGTACAGGGATCTCAGAAGGTCCGGCGAGGAGCTTATGGAACTCATCAACAGGAGCGAGGGCGGTGCCAATAAGGATCTCAATAAGATGAGAAGAGAGATCGAAGCGATCCTCAACAAATACGGTTCCCAGGAGGGTTAGGATGGACAACAGACCAATTGGAGTTTTTGACTCGGGACTGGGCGGTCTTACATCCGTACAGGAGCTTCACAGGCAATTGCCTGAAGAAAGAGTAATCTATTTAGGTGATACTGCCAGGACGCCTTACGGATCAAAGTCACCTGAGACGATCGTAAAGTTCGCCAAACAGAATGTCGACTATCTTGTAGCGCGGAACACCAAAATGATCATCATCGCGTGCAATACCGTTACTGCGGTAGCACTTGATGCCCTCAGGAAGCGCTATCCGGCTGTTCCTATAATCGGTGTTATTGAGCCGACAGTCAAAAAGGTGGTAAGCGAAGGCTGCAAAAAAGTCGGAGTAATAGCAACTAAAGCGACTATAGGCAGCGATGTCTACGGAAAAGAGCTCAGAGCAATGAACCCGGATATTGAGGTATACAGCGAGGCATGTCCTGCCATAGTACCTCTTATAGAAGACGGACTGACTGATACAGAAATAATGAAGCTTACTGTCGCACATTACATGGACGACTTCGTAAAAGAAGGGGGCTTTGAAGATCTGATCCTCGGATGTACGCACTATCCGCTGGTATCCGGACACATTAAAAGCCTGTATCCGGACCTGCGCATGTACAGCTCTTCGGCTGAGGTCATAAGGGAAGCTGCGGAGATACTCAAAGAAAACGACATGCTGGCATCCGGCTCTGAATTTACCGACAGATACTATGCAAGCGACATGTCTGACAACTTCATTGCGATGACTGACAGGCTTTTTAAAGATACTGATTTTAAGATTCATCTGTTAAAACTTGAAGAATAGAGACTTTTCTAGTACAATCTATAGGCTTGTGCGTTATGCGCTCAATTGAGAATAAAGCGCAGAGCGACGGAGGAGTTATATGGAAACAGAATTCAAATACCGTCTGGACGATACTTCTGTATTTGACAGCATAGTCGAGACTGCGGCTTCAGGTAAGATGGGGCTTGAGGCAGTCGAAACCATTGATATGCATGCTGCATATTTCGATACAGAAGATTACGATTTCAGAAAGAGGGGGATCGCATACAGGATCCGCCAGGAAGATGACAGGTGCACTGCCACTATCAAGTGGGACGTTAACGTTAAGGAAGGACTGCACAGAAGAGAAGAGTTTAACCTCGTTGTCAATGACGAACGTTTTGTGCTGAATCCGAACATTGAGATCTTCATCTCAAGCGAGGCATATGATGTTCTTCTTGAGGCTGCCGGAGATAAGCCGCTGAAGCCTACTATTTACATGGACTATGAGAGAAAACAGTTCAAAGTAGACACAGGAAGATCGATCAGCTGCATTTCCGTGGATGAAGGAGTAATACACCACATTGACGGGCATCTGGTGCCGGTATCAGAACTTGAAGTGGAATGGTATTACGGCGATGAAGATGACTTCATGGAGCTCGCGCGCAGAATACAGAGCAAATACGGACTGGAGACGGAAGACAGATCCAAACTCCAGAGAGCGTTTGAATAAATTAAGGAAACAAAAAAAGTAATATAAAAACGGAGGAACAATTCAAATGAAGGCTACACAGGTTTCAAAAGAAAACGGAGTCGTAAAATTCAACATCGAATTCTCGGCAGAAGAGTTTAAGGACGCCATACATAAGGCATATATGGCAAACAGAGGCAAATTCCAGATCGACGGATTCCGCAAGGGCAAAGCTCCAAGGAAGATCATCGAGAGCCACTACGGACACGATGTATTCTGGGATGAGGCGCTCAACGATCTGCTCGAGAAGAACTATTCTGAAGCAATTAAAGACATGGATATCGAAGTCATTTCGCAGCCATCATTTGAGTCCCCTGAAGTAAAGGACGGTGAACCGGTAGTACTGTCCGGATCCGTTCAGGTATTCCCTGAGTTTGACGTTGAGAACTATAAGGGCCTTGAGATCGAAAAGGTCGAAACAGTTATCGGTGACAAGGAAGTTCAGGAAGAACTCGAAAGAGTACAGAAGAGCCAGGCAAGGATGGAGATCGTTGAAGACCGTAAGTCCGAAAAGGGTGACACTGTAGTGATCGACTTTGACGGAAGCGTTGACGGCGAAGCATTCAGCGGCGGAAAAGCTGAGAATTATGAGCTCAAGCTCGGATCCGGTCAGTTCATTCCTGGATTTGAAGAGCAGCTCGAAGGCAAGGAAGCAGGCGAGGAAGTAGACGTTGAGGTCGTATTCCCTGGCGATTATCATGCTGAGGAGCTCGCAGGCAAGCCGGCACTCTTCAAGTGCAAGGTACATGAGATCAAGAAGGAGATCCTTCCTGAGATCGATGATGAGCTTGCAAGCGATGTAAGCGATTTCGAGACACTTGCTGAGTATAAGGAAGATCTTAAGAAGAAACTTCAGGAGAAGGCAGCAGAGACAGACCTCTCCGTCATGAAGGACAGAGTTCTCGAGCAGCTTTACAAAATGAACGAGATCGAAGTACCTGCAGTAATGATCAATAACGAGATCGAAAACATGCTTTACGATATGAACCAGAGCCTTTCAGCTCAGGGACTCGGACTCAAGCAGTATCTTGAGTGGACAGGAAAGACAGTTGATGAGCTCAGAGAAGAGACCAGACCTGACGCGGAGAAGAGGATCAGAACAAGAGTCCTCCTCAAAAACATTATCAGAAAAGAGAACCTCGAGGTAGCTGAAGAGGAGATCCGTGAGCTCATGGAAGACTTCGGCAAGCAGTACGGAATGGACGTTGATCAGGTCAAGGAGATGGCAGGTTCCGAGACTGAAAATTACTTCAGAGAGGATGCTCAGACAAAGAAGGCTATCGACTGGCTGTTCGACAATGCAAAGCAGGTAGAGGCAAAGGCTGAATAGCATATTACGAAAGGGTAAAACAATATGAATTATGTACCTTATGTAGTGGAGCAGACAGGTCAGGGAGAGAGGACTTATGACATCTATTCCAGGCTGCTTATCGACAGGATCATATTCATAGATGAAGAGATAACGGAGCACACGGCAAGTGTCGTAGTAGCACAGCTTCTGTTCCTTGAGGCGCAGGACCCGGATAAGGATATCAATATTTATATCAACTCTCCGGGCGGTATGGTAACTGCCGGTCTGGCTATCTACGATACAATGAGATTCATCAAGCCTGATATCAGCACTATATGTGTTGGCATGGCTGCAAGCATGGGCGCAGTACTTCTTGCCGCCGGAACAAAAGGCAAGAGATATGCGCTGCCTAATGCCGAGATCATGATCCACCAGCCTCTTGGAGGATTCCAGGGACAGGCATCGGATATCAAGATCAATGCAGATCACATACTTGCCATAAAGGACAAGCTGAATCACATACTGGCGGATGCCACGGGCCAGGAACTCTCCGTTATCGAAAAGGATACAGACCGTGACAACTACATGACCGCAGCCGACGCAGCAGCATACGGACTGGTCGACAAGGTCATCGAGAGGAGCACAAATGCCGAATAACGAAGCAAAATGTTCATTTTGCGGTAAAACAACATCTCAGGTCCGAAGCATGATGGTCGGACCTGATGTCTATATTTGCAACGAATGCGTTGATCTTATCAAGTCAATGATGGATGAGGAGATCAAACCGGTTCCAAAGAAGCGCTCAAAGAAACTTCCGACTCCGGAGCAGATAAAATCCGAGCTCGATCAGTACGTGATAGAACAGGATCCTGCAAAGAGGAGCCTTGCTGTAGCGGTATATAACCACTATAAGAGGATCAGACATCTTGACAGATATAAGAACAGCGATGTAGACAAGGTGGAACTCCAGAAGAGCAACATACTCATGCTGGGGCCTACGGGCTGCGGTAAGACTTTGCTCGCGCAGACTCTGGCGCGTATTCTTGACGTGCCTTTTGCAATTGTTGACGCCACATCACTGACAGAAGCCGGATATGTAGGCGAAGACGTAGAAAACATACTTCTCAGGCTCTATCAGGCTGCCGACGGCGACCTCGAGAGAGCTCAGAGAGGCATCATATATGTAGACGAGATCGACAAGATCGCACGCAAGTCCGAGAACACCTCGATCACGAGAGATGTAAGCGGTGAGGGCGTACAGCAGGCACTCCTTAAAATCATTGAGGGAACCGTTGCCAACGTACCTCCTCAGGGCGGAAGAAAGCATCCTAACCAGGAGTTCATACACTTCGATACCAAGGATGTTCTGTTTATCTGCGGAGGAGCTTTCACAGGCCTGGACAAGATCATCAAGGTGAGACTCGGAAACAAGGTCATTGGCTTTAACAAAGAGGAGAAAAAGGTAGATCTCAATGAGGCGGACATCCTTCTGAACGCCCAGCCTGAGGATCTCCTTAAGTTCGGACTTATTCCTGAGCTTATCGGAAGACTGCCGGTTACGGTAGCTCTCAGTGAACTCAGCGAGGAAGCCCTGGTGAGGATAATCACAGAGCCTAAGAATTCTCTTGTTAAGCAGTATCAGACACTGTTTGCGATGGATGATGTCGATCTTATCGTTGAAGAGGATGCAGTTCACGCCATAGCCGCAAAGGCGCTGGCACTCAATACCGGAGCCAGAGGACTCAGGGGCATCTTCGAGAAAATGATGACTGATATCATGTATGAGCTGCCTTCCAGACCTGAAGTGGAAAAGTGCATTATTACTGCCGGCGTCGTCAACGGCGAATCGGACCCTGTACTGATCGTCAAAGGTGAGGCTAAGGACAGCGAACAGATACATACTGAAAAGGAAGCATAATGGGCGGAATGGAAAGCATAAAGAGAGTCCCGTATATCCCGCTTAGAGGACAGACATTCTTCCCGGGGACTATAGTGGGATTCGATATTGGTAGAGACAAGTCACTTGCCGCCGTTGATCTAGCGATGAACGGCGACAAATATATTGTAGTGTCATCGCAGAGAGATCCGTCGGTGAGCGCGCCTAAAATGGACGACTGCTACATGACGGGTGTTTTAGTCCGCGTCAGACAGGTGGTAAAAAAGAATGAGGATTATGTCCGCATTCTTGTTGTGGTTGAGCAGAGAGTAAGGATCGAGGACATTTATGAGGCCGGCGATATGCTTATGTGCGACTACACCCCTGCTGAGGATTACGACAATGACACGGATGACATAAGCATGCAGGCAAATATCAGAGTGCTCAGACAGCTCTACATGAAATATCTTGAGCTGACGGGGCAGGGCGAATCCGCCGGCAGGACTCTGATAGACGACATCGATGATCCGTCGCTGCTCTGCAGCCTTATAGCGAACGAATTAGACATTTCCTTCGATATAAAGCAGACTCTGCTTGAGATCGATTCTGTCAAGCTGAGAGTCGGCCACCTGGTAGACATAATCGGCAAGGAAAACAACATACTTTCGATCGCAAAAAGGATCAATAACCGCGTGGTCAAAAATATGAACCGCGGCCAGAGAGAGTACTATCTCAGGGAACAGCTCCAGGTCATCAAGGAAGAGCTCGGTGAAGATGAGGATACCGATGATGAGGCGCGTCAGTGGAGAGAAAAGCTCGATGAGCTCAAACTCGAAGAAAAGACTGACACCAAGCTGCGCAAGGAGATCGACAAGTTCACTAAAATGAGCCCGATGAGCCCTGACGCAAATGTGTCGCGTACTTACATCGAGACCATTCTTGATCTACCGTGGCACAAGGCCAACAAGATCAACCGCAATATCAACAAGGCCGAGAAGATCCTCAACGAAGATCATTACGGACTTGAAAAGGTAAAGGAGAGAATACTCGAATGCCTGGCGGTTCAGCATCTTACAAAGAACAATAAAGGCCCTATCATCTGTCTGGTAGGTCCTCCGGGAGTCGGAAAGACCTCCATAGCAAAATCGATTGCCAAAGCTACCAACAGGGAGTTCGTAAGAATGTCACTTGGCGGAGTCAGGGACGAGGCTGAGATAAGAGGTCACAGACGCACATATATCGGAGCTATTCCGGGCAGAGTCATCAACGGCATCAGCGAAAGCGGCACAAACAACCCGCTGTTCCTCTTCGATGAGGTAGACAAGATTGGCAGTGATTTCAGGGGAGACCCTGCATCGGCACTTCTTGAGGTGCTCGACCCGGAGCAGAACAACACATTTACAGATCACTATCTTGAGATACCGTTCGATCTTTCGGATGTAATGTTCATCACCACGGCAAACACCACGGCGACAATACCCGCGCCGCTTCTCGACAGAATGGAAGTCATCGAGCTTACCAGCTATACCGAAGAGGAGAAGGTGCATATAGCGACCGGATATCTGGTTCCTAAAAAGATGAAGGAGAACGGTCTCAGAAAGACCCAGTTCAGCATCACGAGCGCAGCTATCCGTGACATCATCGAGTATTACACCCGTGAGTCGGGAGTCAGAAACCTCGAAAGAGAGATCGGCAACGCATGCCGAAAGGCAGCGCGCAATATCGTCAGCGGAAAGCAGAAGAAAAACAACGTAACTCCGAGGAATCTCAAGTCATATCTTGGCAAGAGAATCTTCATAGAAGATATCGGCTCACTCGAGCCTGAAGTCGGAGTCACAACGGGAATGGCGTGGACAACAGTCGGCGGAGTAACTCTCACGATCGAGACCGTTAAAATGCCGGGTACAGGCAAACTCATTCTGACAGGTCAGATGGGCGATGTAATGAGAGAATCCGCAACGACTGCACTTGGATACATCAAGTCTATTTCGAGTAAATACAAAATCGGTAAAGACGTGTTCAAGGATTATGATATCCAGATTCATATCCCGGAGGGGGCTACTCCAAAGGACGGTCCTTCAGCAGGTATAACCATGTGCAGCGCGCTGTTCTCACTCCTTACAGACCGCAAGGCCGATAAGACTGTAGCAATGACCGGCGAGATAACGCTGAGGGGCAAGGTGCTCAGGATAGGCGGACTGAAAGAGAAATCGCTAGCAGCATACAGGCAGGGCATCCGGAGGATCATAATCCCTAAGGAAAACGAGCCTGATCTTGAAGAGATACCTGCATCAGTCCGTAAGGAAGTAGAATTCATACCGGTATCAGACTTTGAAGAAGTGATACCGATAGTGATACAGTAAGGATATGAAGATAAACAAAGCAGAACTTGAAGCCGTCGCCGTAAAGGCGTCGCAATATCCGCCTGAAGACATCCCGGAGATAGCTTTTGCAGGCAGATCGAATGTCGGCAAATCATCGCTGCTGAATCTGATCACAGGCAGAAAGGCTCTTGCCAGAGTCTCAGGAAGTCCGGGCAAAACCAGAACCATCAACTTCTACAGATGTGACGATTTGTTCAGGATAGTTGACCTGCCGGGATATGGCTTCGCGAAGGTGAGCAGGACAGAGAGCGAAAAGTGGGGAGCCATGATCGAAGGCTACCTGGAAAACAGAAGCAATCTGCGCAAGGTGGTGCAGCTGGTAGACATAAGACACAAGCCGAGTGCCCAGGATGTGCAGATGTACGAATATCTCAAGTATTACGGCCTTGACGGAATAGTCGTTGCAACAAAGGCAGATAAGGTCGGGAACAACCAGAAAGCGGCCTGCATAAAGACGATAAGACAGACACTCGGGATGAGCAGGGAAGACAAGGTCATACCGGTATCGGCACTTAAGAAAACCGGTGATGAAGAACTGCTCGAAGTGATTACTTCTCTGCTTTAAGAGATAAAGGAGGCAAAATGGCAACTCAGAAATTAGGAAAGATCCTTTACACTGAAGAACAGATCTCAAAGAGGGCAAAGGAAATCGCTGCTCAGATCGATAAGGACTTTGAAGGCGAGGAAGTTATCCTGCTCTGTACTCTGAAGGGCTCGATACTCTGGATCGGAGATATCATGAAGAACCTTACGGTCAAAACAAAGCTCGACTTTATCTCCGCAAGCAGCTACGGTGCTTCCAAGACAAGCTCCGGTGTCGTAAAGATCAAATTCGATCCTGAGATCAATATGTACAACTCAAATGTCATTGTTGTTGAAGACATCGTTGATACAGGTAATACGCTGAAGTACGTACTTGGAAAGCTTGAGGAAAGAGGACCTAAGTGCGTAAAGGTCTGCACGATGCTCAACAAGGAATCGCGCAGGACTGCAGATTTCCATGCAGACTATGTCGGCTTTGAGATCGATGATCTCTTTGTGATCGGATACGGACTTGACTTCGACCAGAAGTACAGGGATCTGCCATATATTTCATATCTGGAAGAGGACGACGTTGATTCACTGTAAGATATCAGAAGAATTCAATAAGGATGATATGCGGGCTCTCATAGAGTCAGACCTGAAAAAGGATCTCCACATGCATACGCGCTTTTCTGATGGTGAAATGACACCTCAGGAACTGATTGATATGCGTGTAGCAGAAGGCTATGAGCTGCTTGCAATCACGGACCATGACGGAATCGGAGGATCTGTGGCCGGAGCACAGTACGCAGAGTCTATTGGGCTGCAATTTATTTATGGAATTGAGTTTGACTCTGAGGACGTGCTCGGAAAGGATCTTCATATACTCGGGTATGGATTTGACCCTCATGATGAAGAGTTCATGGAGACTCTTATTTATGTAACAGATGAAAGAAGAAACCGGAACGAAAGATTCAGGGACTGTCTGAACAAAAGAGGGTATGGAATAACGCCTGAAGAAATATGGAATGTAAACAACGGCCGGTATGTGGGGAAACCTACTTTTGCAACAGTTATGGTGCAGAAGGGTATAGTAAAAGATGTAAAGGAAGCATTTGATACTGTTTTTAAAGAAGAGGACCTCAAAGCCATAAAAAAAGTTACATTGTCTACTCAGGAGGTTATCAAAGTCATACAGAAAGCCGGAGGGCTTGCCGTTATGGCTCACCCAATGGAGCAGCGTCGTCCGGATGAAAGCTTTGAAGAGTTCAAGCCGCGCATGTATGAACTGATGGATAAGATAGTCGGGTTTGGGATCGATGGAATTGAGTGCTTTCACCCGTCGGCAAGTCCTGAACAGTCGGAATTGTTAGTCGCATATGCAAAGGAGCATGGGCTGATGATCACCCGCGGATCGGACTTTCATTCCAAAGAGAACAGAAACTACGATATATTTCACAGACCTTAATGATCATGAGGACGCTGAAGGCGTCCTTTTTTTATGCAATAAATATGAAATCCTGCAAAAAATGACCTTTTTCCGACATCAAATGACCTCATCACAGAACTGTCATAAACCATCGGCCGCATCCCGCTAAAATGTGTGCAGACATTTTTACACAGAGGAGGATGGATATGAGAAAGAACGAATATACTGTACCTAAGGCTGTTTATTATCAATGCATCTGGTTGATAAAGGATCTGGACAGACTGAGAAAGCTGGAGGCGGTAAGCAACTATGCCGCGAGAGAAGACGAGCTTGTATTCTTCATGGACGATGAAGAGGTAATCCGAGACGCGGAGATCCTCAACAAAGCAAAATGGAGGCTGAACTGCATAAGAAGGGCTCTGATAAAGATCCCGGAGGAATACAGACAGGGTACTCTTGATTGTATAAGTTACAATGTACCGTATAGCGACATGGCTCACGAGAATACATGGCGCAAATGGAGACAGGTATTAATTTGGGAATTGGCAAAAAACCTATTTTTGATATGACCCAACGGTGCTACAATAAAAAATAGAATATATGATTATTGTAAAGGTGTGCCATGATATTCGAAGAAAAGACGATAAGCAGTGAAATAGTATATGAAGGACCGGTATTCAGGATCCGCAAGCACATGGTTGAAACAGTAAATGGCGGCGAGTCCGCAAGGGATATTGTAGAACACAGTGGCGGATCGATTCTGGTGGCAATAACCGATGAAGGTAAAGTGGTTATGGAACGCCAGTACAGAAAGGCGTTTGAGAAAGCACTGTTCGAACTCCCTGCAGGGAAGGCAGATCCGGGCGAAATACCCGAAGTTACCGCAGTAAGGGAACTGCAGGAAGAGACGGGTTATACCGCAGGTTCAGTAAAAAAACTGCTTACGTTCTACCCGACGTGCGGATATTCCGCAGAGACACTGCATATTTACATATGCCGTGATCTCACACTCGGAGAGAAGCACTGGGATGACAGTGAATGCATAGAGATCTACGAATTTTATCCTGATGAGCTCATCGACATGATCATGAGAAACGAGATAAAGGACGCGAAAACGATAATAGGACTGCTTTTCGCCAGACAGGCGGGAGAGTTATAGGAGGGACAGGAGATGCGTGAATTCATTGAGTACATGAAAAACGAAAAGCGCAAGGCTGCGAACACTCTCATAGCTTATGAGAGGGACCTGAAGGCATTTGAAAAATATCTTGCAGGACGTGGAACAGATTCGCTGGAGAAATGCACAGACAACGATGCTATTTCTTATGTGATTCAGCTCAGTAATGAGAACAAATCCAAGCCTACTATAAACCGCAAGGTGTCGGCTCTCAGGATGTATTACGAGTATCTTATATCCAGGGGCGTTATAAGCGAAAATCCATTCACAAGGATCAAAGCAATCAAGACTGACAGACGTCAGATAGATTATCTGACCATAGAAGAGGCAGCGAAGCTGATGGATCTTCCGGGCGATGACACAAAAGGCCTTCGTGACAAGGCTCTGCTCGAGTTCATGTACGGCACAGGCGCAAGGGTCACAGAGGTAGTCAGGCTGAGATTCAGCGACATAAACCTCAGAATGAATTTCGTTACACTGAGGGATGTCAATGATGAGAGCAGGATAGTCCCGCTTGGCAGCTATGCTTCGGCAGCAATGAAGAATTATATAGAAAAATCGTATGATGTCATCAGAGGCAGGGAACATGGTGATGATGACTTTGTATTTGTAAATTTCAGGGGCGAGCCTCTGACCAGACAGGGTATCTGGAAGATCCTCAAGGATTACGGTCAGATGCTCGGTGTTGAATCACGCATGACACCGCAGATACTCCGTGACAGCTTTGCGGTGCATATACTTCAGAACGGGGGCGATCTTAAGACTCTGCAGGAGCTTATGGGCTTCGAAGACATGTCGGTCGGAATTGCATATCTGTCGGTAATCGACATCCGCGTAAGAGAAGTATTCAGAAGCTGCCATCCGCGTGCTTAAAAGTAAAGCGGTATAAATATAAAAAAGCTCTTGCAATAACAGCTTCCTTATAGTATTCTATTATGGCTGTCGGCTAACCGGCAGCCATAGTTATTACGGGCGGTCCTCTGGAGACGGCATACGGTCGGTGGCTTCAAGAACGTCTTGAGAGAGAAGGAGAGAATAACGTGAATATTTTAGATCAGATCACAATGGATTACAAAAAGGATAACATTCCTGAGTTCAAGGTCGGCGACACACTCAGAGTGCACGTAAAGATCATCGAGGGTCAGAGAGAAAGAATCCAGGTCTTCGAAGGTTATGTACTTAAGAGACAGCACGGCGGCGTTAACGAGACATTTACAGTAAGAAAGCTGTCAAACGGAATCGGCGTTGAGAAGACATTCCCGCTGCACTCGCCAAAGATCGAGAAGATCGAGGTAGTCAGAAGAGGTAGAGTCAGAAGAGCTAAGCTCAACTACATGCGTCAGAGAACCGGTAAAGCAGCCAGAATCAGAAGCGCTGAATAGTGATCACCATGCATACCTGAGACCTTGTCAAGGGTATGCATTTTACTTATATTAAAAACATGATAGACAACATTAACTGGTACCCGGGCCACATGAAAAAAACCCGGGAATTGATACAGGACAATCTTAAAGCTGTGGACCTCGTTATCGAGATAGTCGACAGCCGTATTCCTGTGTCCAGCCGCAACCCGATCATTGATGAAATAATTTCGGGCAAGCCGCGTATCATAGTGCTGGGAAAGGCTGATCTTGCGGATGCTGCGGAGACTGAAGCCTGGGCCGAAAGTTTATCGGGCGGGAAGGGAGTACGCCGTGTAATGGCACTCAACCTGCAGTCAGGTGAGAATATAAAAAAGCTGCTTAAGGCACTCGAGGCTGAGCAGCAGAGAAGGAATGAGGAAAGGTCCATAAAGAGGCCGCTCCGAATCATGATAGTCGGAGTACCGAATGTAGGTAAATCATCTCTCATAAACCGCCTTACGGGCAGGAGATCCGCTCAGACGGGAGATAAGCCAGGTGTAACAAAAGGCAAGCAGTGGCTGACACTGTCGAATGGCATGCAGCTGCTGGATACCCCGGGAATACTCTGGCCTAAGTTTGAAGATCCGAACGTGGGACTTGACCTCGCTTTCTGCGGGAGCATTAAGGACGATATTCTCGGAGTGCAGGATCTCGGTTTCGAGCTTATAAGGGTGCTTGGAGAAAAGTATCCGGAGCTCCTCATGGAAAGATATAAACTCGATGAGCTCTCGGAAGAGACGATAGAGAACATGGATAATATCGCGAGGAAGCGCGGCTTTATATTGTCGGGCGGAAGAATAGACTACGAAAGAACCGGACGCACTGTTCTTGATGAATTCAGAGGCGGAAAGATTGGCCGCATCACACTGGAAAAAGTAAAGTAAACTTTACAGTAAAGAATACTTTACATATCAAAAATGTAAAGAGTGCTTTACATAATAATAAAATAGAAAATGTAAAGAAAACTTTACATAGTTAGAATGTAAAGAAAAGTTTACATAATATCGAAATGACAAAGCAGGAAAGACTGGAAAGAGACATAGCAAAGCTGGCCGAGATGAAGGCTCATGAGGATGAACTCAGAGCAGAGGGATACAGATATATTGCCGGGATCGATGAGGTCGGAAGAGGACCTCTCGCCGGGCCGGTATATGCTGCCTGCGTCATACTTCCGGAAGATTTCGACGTTCCGGGTATCAACGACTCTAAGAAGCTCTCGGCAAAGAAGCGTGAGGAACTTTCAGATGTCATAAAGGAAAGGGCTGTCGCCTGGGGAATAGGAATAGCTGATAACAACGAGATAGACGAGCTGAACATACTCGAGGCCACAAAAACTGCCATGAAGAGGGCTATTGCAGCTGTACGTGACATGCTTTCCGAGAAGGGACTGCTTGCTGCAGAAGGTGAGACTCACGCGCAGGACATGCTTCTGATCGATGCTGTGAAACTTGATGCCGGCATGCCGAGTGAGTCTATCATAAAAGGTGATGAGAAGTGCCTGTGCATAGCTGCGGCTTCAATCGTTGCCAAGGTTGCCAGAGACTCTTTTATGACGAAGATGGACAGCGTCTATCCGGGATATGACTTTGCCGGTAACAAGGGTTACGGAACAGCCAAGCACTATGAAGGTCTGAGAGCTTTAGGGAAAACTCCTATACACAGAAAGACTTTCCTGAAGAAGTTTGATGAGAACCCTGAAACAGGTCATAAGCCTGTAAATAAGGAAGAAAGCAGCAGGGAGGCTGCGGATATGGCTAAGAAGGTATATGCGGTAAGAAAAGGCAGGACTACAGGACTGTTTATGAGCTGGGATGACTGCAAGGCACAGGTGGATGGATTCGCCGGTGCTGAGTATAAGAGCTTTGCGGATCCGGCTGAAGCCATGGCTTATCTCGGCCTTACGGGTGGTACGGAAACTGCTGCAGATAAGTTCCCTGAAGGAGTCAGAGCTTATGTTGACGGCAGTTACGACAGCTCCAGCGGAAGATTTTCGTGCGGAGTAGTAATAGTTGAGACGGACGCGGATGGCATGAGTGAAACGACAGAGCTCAATGCGGCTTTTGATGATGAAGAGGCTGCTCAGCAGAGAAACGTTGCAGGAGAGATAATGGGGTCAAAACTTGCTATCGACCACTGCATTGCGAATGGTGTGAAGGCAGTAGAGATCTATCACGACTATGAAGGGATAGGAGCCTGGGCCGACAGAAGATGGAAAGCCAACAATCCACTGACTCAGGGATACAGGGATTACGTGGCAGAGGCCAGAAAGACAATCGATATCAGATTCGTTAAGGTAAAGGCTCATGCCGGAAACAAATACAACGAGCTGGCAGACAGGCTGGCAAAGAAAGCACTCTCAGAATAGAAAAAAGGGGTGGAAATCTGTGCTGTTTTCCGCTACAATAGAGAACAGCGACGCGGTCCATTAGCTCAGTTGGGAGAGCGACAGGGTGACAACCTGTAGGTCATTGGTTCAAGTCCAATATGGGCCACCAGGTAAAAAGCACTGAATCTATACGGTTCAGTGCTCTTTTATTATAAGCGTGTCAACCCGACACATGGCGTGTCACTGCGACACAACCTGTTGTATATGGAAAAAATAGAAGTTAAAATGCAGATGAGTTAAAGTTTATCCGGGGGAAGGTATATATATGGATACAGAAAACACCGCTAAAAAGCCAACGGAAAAAAAGAAACAAAAAAAGCGCATGAGCGATTTTCAATACTTTTGCATGCAGGCTCTGGTACTTGTGATGATCCTGTATGCACTTTTCGGGCACATCGTAGGCATAACTTCAATGCCGAATGATGATATGTATCCGAGGATAGATTCCGGAGACTTTCTGCTGTTCTACAGACTCGACAGAGCACCAAAGGCTCAGGACATAATGGTGTTTGAGAAAAACGGTACCAGATATGTCGGCCGTGTGGTGGCTGTAGGAGGGGATACAGTAGAAATAACAAAAGAGGGAGCTGTAAAGATCAACGGATACTCCATGGTGGAAACCAACATCTTTTATGAGACCTATCCGCTTGAAGGTTTTACAAAATATCCGCTGACTCTCGCATCTGATGAATGCTTCATACTTGCCGACCAGCGCAAGGGCACGGAGGACAGCAGATTTTTCGGACCTGTGAAGCGAAGTGAGATAGAAGGAACCGTCATTTCCGTAATGCGCAGAACAAATCTGTAGAAAAGAGAGAAAACAATGAAATCACTGCTTGCACTACTCGGTGCGACCGGAACAAAAGTAATATCAGCGCTGTCGACGCTGCTTGCTGTCAATCTGATAGCCTACAGCGGGTTTGTGCTGTACGATTCGGTCTACACCAACAGAATGGCCTTCATGAGCTCCGATCTTGCTCAGTTCAGGCCGGTAGTGGAAGAGGAGGAACCTACTTTTGAAGAGATACAGGAAGTCAATTCCGACACCTGTGCGTGGGTCACGATGCTGAATACTCATATAGATTATCCGATCGTGCAGGGTAAGGACGATGTGGAGTACGCCAACAAGGATATATACGGCAAAAGCTGTCTGACAGGCTCTATTTATCTGACGACCGTTAACAACAATGACTTTACGGATTCGTTTAACCTTATCTACGGACACCATATGGATAATGGAGCTATGTTCGGCGATATCGAGAAATACGAAGATAACAACTACTTCTACAGCCATCAGAATGGCATACTCGTTACCACACGCGGAGTTTATGATATCAAGATAATGGGAAGGCTTTCTGCCGATGCATATGACAGCACGGTGTATGCAGCAGGTGACAGACCGGCATCGGACTTCCCTAACTATCTCTATTACCTGAAGTCACTTGCAGTCCAGTGGGATCCGTCAACAGACATAGACGGCATCACAAGGAATATACAGAAATATATCAACGCGCGGGACAAAAATATTGCGGAGTATGGAAAGTTCACATTCAACAAGATGCCTGAGGATGCAGTTCATAACGGCATGCAGCTCATAGCTTTCAGTACATGCGCTGATGCGACTACAAACGGACGCCAGCTTCTGGTAGGAACGATGAAGTTCAGAACAGAACCGCTGCCGGCAGAACTTACGATTGAAGATAACGCGGTTCCGCGTGCAGCATGGGGACACGGAGAGGCTGCTCACTGGTCACTCCTCAACGCGATATGCTTGATCATGTCTCTTGCGGCTACATTCCCGGGCAAAGTTCTCAGAAAAAAATACCGCGTAGTAACCGCTGGCCTTCAGAAAAAGAAAAAGGCTCATGGCAAGCTGAAAGCAGAGGACTTTGGAGATGTAAAGATAGTGGGCTTCATGGGACAGATACTGCTCTCGGCATTCGCTCTGTTCCTGTTCATATGGACGCAGGATCCTACAAAGCCGATGGTGATTGTAGACAGATGGACGCTTGGAATGATCGCTATGTATGCGGCAGTCTGGGTAATAGACGTATATATTATAAAGAACTATAAAAAAGCCGCGCGTAATTTAAGCGCGGATATGCAGGGTAACAACTGAGCCGCCGCCTTCGCGGTCTGAAATCGAAAGGCTGCCGCCATATCTGGCCAGACGTTCGCGCAGGTTGGAAAGAGCGACGCGGTTGCCCGAAGTGCTTTCAGAAGAATCGAATCCAGGACCGGTATCGGCAACGATCACATCGTAGCCGGTAGCGGTCTTTTCAGTTCTTATGGAGATATGAAGAGGATCAAGCTCAGGATCTACACCATGCTTTACTGAATTCTCAACCAGAGGCTGAAGCGTCAGAGGCGGCAGGGTGAAGTCGGTATATGGAGTGTCATACTCCACATACAGTTTGTCTTCGAATCTTACCTGTTCTACAGCAAGATAAGCTCTTGCATGCTCAAGTTCTTCCTCAAACGGGATCGGATCTTCACTTGACAGAGCTGTAAAGTTCTTTCTCAGATAAGCTGAAAAGTCCAGAATCACCTTTTGTGCACGCGTCGGATCCTCTATGCAAAGATAGTAGATGCTCATCATGGTGTTGTATATGAAGTGCGGACGCATCTGGAGCACCATAAGACCTGCCTGCTGATCGGCGATCTTCTGCTGCTGCTTCGCTGCTTGTTCTGCCTGATCTGTCAGAAGTATCATCATCAGGATACCTGTTGCGATTACTGTACCAAGCACAATAAAGTTTATGCCGTAGTCTAAAGTCTGCAGATATAAGGATATGGCAGGAAAAACAGCATATGATATGAATCCGAAGAACTGTTTGCCGCTAAGCTGTTTGCGGCGCCGTAAAACGGAAATGAATATCACAAGCATCATCAGTGCCGGGGGAACAAGCATCGTCAGATAGTAAGGTCCACGGTGGTAAACATTATCTTCAGTTATGTAATAAATCGATTTGGACATTTGAGCATATCCGAGCTGAGCAAAAAACAATAACCAGATGAAATCAACTATATACATAGACAAGCTTCTGGATGTCTGCCCGCATTTGATCGTAATGTAGAGGGCGAGGAGAGGAAGAAGCAAAGATGAAAAGATGTACTCAAAGAATTTCGCCGTATGGGTAATCAGATAGTTCCCGAGAAACAGTTCGGCAATCTGCGAAAACAGGTTGCAGCCGAGGTAGAGCGCCAGAACAGTGAAGAAAAGCAGCAAAAATCTGCGTGTAGCCTTGTCAGAGAAGGTACTCGCTGCTGTCATCACCGTTCCGAATAAAACTATCATCAGGCCGGCGACCGGTAATGCAAAATTAACTACAGTGATCCAGTTACTCATTTGAGCATCAATTCCGGTACCGGGTAACGGAGCTTCGACAGCTGCTTCTTAACATCCTCAATAGTCAGAGGCTTCATAAGGAAGCCGGATGCTCCTGTCTCCCATGCATCAAGTGAATAAGTTGTATAAGCTGTCAGGAAAATCACGTTCATACGTGGATTGATCGCAAGCAACTCGCGGCACAGATCAAGTCCGCTCATGCGTCCCATTTCTATGTCGAGAAAAGCCAGAGGCACTTTATGTGTTTTGGCAAACTCTATAGCTTCAGAAGGCTTTGTGAAGCCAACTATGTCGGCATTCGGCAATGCCTGTTCAAGAATAGGCTTTCCGCCTCTGAGAATAATTATCTCGTTGTCGACCATCATGACGACAGGTCTTTCGCCGCCGTCTTCATCTGAACTGAGCAATAAGTTCACATCTACATTCAAAGCGTTCGCTATCTTGCGCATCGTAACGGCGTCTGGAACACGTCTGCCTGTCTCCCAGCTTGCTACTGTGGAACGGTCAACAAAGAGAAGGTCGGCAAGCTTCTGCTGTGACAGCCCTTTATCTGTTCTTATTTTGTGAAGTGTTTCTGCAAATGTCATAAGGAATCCTTTCTGACGGAAAAATGCAAAAATAATAATCCAAAATAATTGTAGCGCCTTTTTTTGATTCATACAAGAAATGTGAATACTTTTTGTGTCACTGTGACACAATGCGTTGTTTGGCTTTAATTCTCAGGTGTAGAATTACTGTGTTATATAAGGAAAAGTATGTAATGAATATCTCGAAGAGACTATTGGTACTATTAATAACAGTTTCGATGCTGCTGTCAGGCTCCTTTGTTCAGGCATTTGCCGAAGAGGAGACGGGAGACAGCGCGTCTGTTGCTGTGCCTGAAACAGTCTCTGAAGAGGATCCTGAAGATACGGAAGAAGCAGAAGAAGTAAAGGAAAAAGAAGAAGTAGTAGAAAAAGAAGAGACAGCTCCTGCAGAAGAGGAGACTCCGGCTTCAGTAGAAGAGACTCAAAAATTATCTGAGCCGGCTGAATCTGATAAGCCAAATGAGAAATCTGAAGAGGCTGCAGATGATGCAGATAATAAAGATGCAGAGGCTTCTACTTCAGGGAAACTTACATTCGAAAGCGACGAATATACTGTGACTCTTGAGTACGGCAAAAAGGCCGGTATACCTGAGGGCACAGTTCTTGACGTTCGTGAGATTTCTTCTGACACCGACGATGCGAAAGAGCAGAAAGAGTATGAAACGTACTATGACAGATCTCTCGAGCAGCTCCGCAGCGAAAAGGGTGGCGACACGATAGCAAAGCTGGGATTTGCCAGATTCTACGACATCACTCTGGTCAGCGGCGGTAAAGAGATCGAACCGGGCGATGATGTCAAAGTGACATTCAAATACAGCAAGGATTCAAGAGAATCCGTTAAAGAAGGCAATAAAGAAGGTGACGCAATAAGAGTCATCCACATGATGGAATCCGGAAAGAATGGAGAGATAAAGGCAAAGCCAATCGAAAAGAAGGACACTGATCTGACCCTCGATAAAAAGGAGCTCACAGAGGCTGCTTTCACAACAGACAGTTTCTCGGTATACGGCATCGTTTATACAGTCGACTTCGAGTATGAGGGATATACATACAGCATTCCGGGTGAGAGCGAAATAATGCTGTCCGAGCTGTTCAAAAGTCTCGATATCAAGGAAAGCATTAAAGATGTAAAGAATGTAGAATTCACAGATTACAGCCTGATAAAGATCGAGAGATCCGGCGAAGACTGGAAGCTGATCTCTCTCAAGCCTTTCAGCACAGAAGAAATGCTGACCGTTACACTGGAAGACAAGATAATCGAGATTAAGATTACAGACGATACTCCTGTCGCGAAAGTGTCGAGTGATGGTGGTATTACCTGGACAGAACACACATATCTTATAAACAGCAACACGCAGGATGATGGTGTTACCAGGATTGGCGCGTTTGATCAGGCCAATACACTGAGTGGAACAGTGACCATAGAGCTGCTCTACGACATGCATGAACGTTATACGCTCAGCAGTGGTTTTACTTTTACTGGTATCAATAGTTTAACAATCAAAGGTAAAGGTGCAGACAACAAGAGCACGCTCGTAAAGAATCAGACATCTGCACCAATGATCACCACAAAGGGAATCGAAACAGTCGAATTAGATAATATAGTCTTCGATGGCAACGACAAGGTTACTACAAGCGGAAACGGTGGTGCTGTGAATACAAATGCTGAAAAACTGACAGTCAGCAACTGCGACTTCAAAAACTGCCAGGCTGGCCTGCAGGGCGGGGGCATCTATCATAATAACCCTGCTGGCACGGTTATCATCACAGGCAGCAAATTCTTCGGATGCCGCGCCAATGGTCCTAGTGATGAACGAGGTGGAGGCGGAGGCGGAGTGTTTACAAATGCAAAGAGTTTGAGAGTGTACAGCTGCACATTTAATGGTTGCACCACAAAAGCGAGACAGGGGGCGGGGCTATTTCACCAAAGGACGAAAACTGATCCGGAAGGATCCGAAACTATTGTTAAAGATAGCACCAAGTTCGAAAACTGTATTTCGGCATGGAGCGGTGGAGGTATGGAAACTGATGCCTGGTATGTCACTCTTGAGGACACCACATTTACAGGCTGCAAAGCTACAAAAGGCGGTGCTATAAACGTTTGGGCAGATGGACAGGATGCGACAACAAATCACACTACGCTTGAAGTGAAAAACTGCTCTTTTGACAGTTGTATAGGTACAGATTTCGGCGGAGCTATCCGTTCTACATCGTTTACGAGTTTAACTGATTCTTCATTTGTTGGATGCGAATCAAATACTAACGGTGGAGCTGTAGCGTGCACGAATAGTAATACAGGGACTATAGTCACAGACTGCACTATCAGTAACTGCCATGCTGATAACGGTAATGGCGGAGCGATTTATACCGTTGGGACTATTCAGATCAGCGAGTCACCTAACGGCGAAGCTGTCATAGACAACTGCTCGGCAAAGAACGGCGGAGCGGTAGCGTGCATGAATAACAATGCAGAGACCGTAGTCACAGGCGGCACTATCAGTAATTGCCATGCGGATAAGGATAATGGTAATGGTGGAGCTATTTATGCCACCGGGAAAATCCAAATCAGTGAATCACCGAACGTCGGGACTCTTATAAAAGGATGCTCGGCAAAGAACGGCGGAGCGGTAGCGTGCATGAATAACAATGCAGAGACTGTAGTCACAGGCGGCACTATCAGTAATTGCCATGCGGATAAGGATAATGGTAATGGTGGAGCTATTTATGCCACCGGGAAAATCCAAATCAGTGAATC
>ONRQ01000007.1 GCA_900320285.1 uncultured Eubacteriales bacterium | reverse complement strand
TACTCTCTCGTATAGCCCTTGGTTTAGCGTCTGATTTGACGGCCTTGGGACACGCTATTATTTATTGCCCTTCAGGCTAATCAAGGTTGCCCCGTGACAGCCGAAATCACTCAAATTCGATAGTGCTTACAGGCTTATCGGAAATGTCCCACATTACTCTGTTTACACCCGGCACCGTCTCGATGATACGGTCTCTCATTCTCTTCAGCATATCCCAAGGGATCTCTACCGACTCTGCCGTAACAGCATCGACTGTGTTGATAGCTCTTATGATTACCGGCCATCCCATGTATCTCTTGCCGTCCTTGATGCCTGTCGACTGCATGTCAGGAATGACTGCAAAGTACTGCCATGGCACGTTCTCCATCTTGCCGATCTCTTCTCTTACGATCGCATCAGCTTCTCTGAGAGCTTCGAGTCTGTCTCTTGTGATAGCTCCGGTGCATCTTACACCGAGGCCAGGTCCCGGGAACGGCTGCCTGTAAACCATATTATCAGGAAGTCCGAGCGCAGAACCTACTACTCTTACCTCGTCCTTGTAGAGCAGCTTCACAGGCTCAACGAGCTCGAACTGAAGATCTTCAGGGAGTCCTCCGACATTGTGATGAGCCTTTACTCCGTCCGACTCAAGGATGTCCGGATATATTGTGCCCTGTCCGAGGAAAGCAATGCCATCAAGCTTTGCAGCCTCTTCAGCAAATACATCGATGAACTCCTTGCCGATGATCTTGCGCTTTGTTTCAGGATCATCAACACCTGCGAGCTTGTCGAGGAATCTGTCGACTGCATCTACATAGATGAGATTCGCGCCGAGTTCTTCTCTGAACACCTTGATGACCATCTCAGGCTCGCCCTTACGGAGAAGTCCGTGGTTTACATGTACGCAGACCAGATTGTCACCTATCGCCTTTATAAGCAGTGCAGCTACTACACTTGAATCCACTCCGCCGGAAAGAGCAAGAAGCACCTTCTTATCTCCGACCTGCGCCTTTATCTCAGCGAGCTGCTCCTCGATGAACCTGTCAGCGAGTGCACGTGTTGTGATACGTTCCATTGTTTCCGGTCTGATGTTTCCCATTTATATACCTCCATGAAACTCAGATGAGTGATATTGGCTATTATAACTAACGTCCGCCGCCGGATGTACGGCTCGATACTTCCTTAAGAATTACGTCATGCGCTCCGCCTTCCACGATGCTGACGGCCGACACGAGAGTCAGCTTGGCATTCTTGTGGAAATCAGGAATGTTGAGTGAACCGCAGTTGCACATTGTGGATTTCACCTTGCCCAGCGACATCTGTACGTTGTCATGAAGTGAACCTGCGTATGGCACATATGAGTCTACGCCTTCTTCGAACTTGAGCTTAGCGTCTCCGCCGAGATCGTATCTCTGCCAGTTGCGGGCTCTTGCGGAACCCTCGCCCCAGTACTCCTTGACGTAGCTTCCGTTGAGCATGAGCTTTGCTGAAGGTGATTCGTCAAATCTTGCAAAGTATCTGCCGAGCATGATGAAGTCAGCTCCCATTGCCAACGCCAGTGTCATGTGATAGTCATAAACGATACCGCCGTCAGAACAGATCGGTACATAAACGCCTGTCTTCTTATAGTACTCATCTCTTGCCTGAGCTACCTCGATAACAGCTGAAGCCTGTCCGCGTCCGATACCCTTTTGCTCACGGGTGATGCAGATAGAACCGCCGCCTATGCCGACCTTTACGAAGTCCGCACCGCAGTCTGCAAGGAAGTTGAATCCGTCAGCGTCAACAACATTGCCTGCACCGACTTTGACCGTATCACCGTAGTTATCTCTGATCCATTTCAGTGTAGCAGCCTGCCACTCAGAGTATCCCTCGGAGGAATCGATAGTGAGAATGTCCACGCCCGCCTTTAACAGAGCAGGAACTCTCTCCTTATAGTCTCTCGTATTGATACCGGCACCGACGATATATCTCTTGTCGGCATCGAGCAGCTCCAGCGGATGCTCCTTATGCGAATCGTAGTCCTTGCGGAATACGAAAGATGTCAGCCTCTGCCTGTCGTCAATGATAGGAAGCTGATTTACTTTGTTATCCCAGATAAGGTCGTTAGCCTCGGAAAGGGTGATCCCTTCTTTGCCGTAGACCATCTTGTCGAAAGGAGTCATGAAATCAGAAACCTTCGCGTCAAGACTCATGCGGGAGATCCTGTAATCCTTGCTGGTAACGATTCCCAGTAATTTGCCTTCAGCTGTGCCATCCTCAGTGATGGCGATAGTGGAGTGGCCCTTTTCCGCCTTAAGATCGAGCACATCCTTAAGAGTAGCATCCGGTCTCAGATTGGAATCACTCGGCACAAAGCCCGCCTTGTAGCTCTTGGCCTTTCTGACCATCTCTGCCTGGCTCTCTATAGTCTGCGAACCGAATATGAACGAAATGCCGCCTTCCTTCGCAAGAGCAACTGCCATGTTGTTATCGGAAACAGCCTGCATAACAGCTGATGTCAGAGGAATGTTCATTGAGAGAGCAGGCTCCTCGCCTTTTCTGTATTTGACTACCGGAGTCTTAAGCGATACATTCTCCGGTCTTGCATCCATGCCGGAGTAACCCGGAATGAGCAGATATTCATTGAAAGTTCTTGATGGTTCCTTGAGGACAGTCGCCATAATTCACCTCTTTTTATACTTTTTTAGAGAAAACGGCTGATTGTTAACCGTTAAATATAACTAACTTTTCAGCTTTTTCGCGCTGTTTCACACAATATAGCACTATTTCAGGGGTAAATAAAGCGTTTTTTTGATGTTATAGGTGCCTAACTTTTTAAATTTTAGGCTTATAAAAAAACCTGTTATCAGTGTACTGAAAAGAGTGATTGTTATGAAATTTGCGCTGATGTACAATGGCCATTGGCTGAAAACGAGGTGCTTTTGGAAAAAGAAACTGCAGGAAACAGAATATATCTTCTGAACGTAAAGATAGCTGGATCGCTGTTCGCATTCGCAGACTAAATTGAGGACTCTCCTTTCCTATTTATCTATTATTTGAAATTATCAATTCTCATAAAGCATACTGCAAAAAGGAGTTTCAAAAAAAATTCTACATGAACGCCCTAGAAGCAGGGCTCCATGTAGAAAAAATACAGAGCATGTCGTTTATACATGAGTATTCACTGATAATATCAGCGCAGAATGGAGCCTTAACAGTATTCTGCTTTACGATAATTGATGAAATCTCATTATTGGAACCCAAATCCAGCGCCTTGCAAAAGATACAACCAACACCAGATGATGTTTTTCTACACAGATTGGTAAAAAGCGCGGAGTCATGCAGAAAAAAATTTCATAACTCCTTTTTACAATTGTTTCCGAGAGGCGAAACGCCAATACATATTCAATCAATTGCATAATGTTCCAAATACGCTCAGTACTAGCGCATAAGCAAGTCATTGCAAATAAAAATGTGGAGTTGGCATAGGCCGTCT
This sequence comes from uncultured Eubacteriales bacterium, assembly GCA_900320285.1. Classification (GTDB taxonomy): domain Bacteria; phylum Bacillota; class Clostridia; order Peptostreptococcales; family Anaerovoracaceae; genus Crickella. The sequence goes on along the minus strand of ONRQ01000007.1, from coordinate 109,578 downwards.
CCACATTTTTTACTTTTATTTGATAGATAATCCCTAAAGTAATGAATGTTTTTCGTCACCAATTTACATCATGCCCATTCCTGCGCCACCCTGAGTACGTGAGCACCGAAGCCGCGCAGCTGACGAAGCTGTGGCGAAAAAGACGAGTGGGCTACATCATGCCCATTCCTGCTCCACCCTGCGGCATAGGAGGTTCCGGTTCCTTGATCTGTGTGATGCCTGCCTCTGTTGTGAGCAGCATGCTTGCTACGGAAGCGGCATTCTGCAGTGCCGATCTTGTGACCTTTACAGGGTCTACGATTCCGGCTGCGATCATGTCTTCGTACTTCTCGTTTGCAGCGTTGAATCCGATGTTTCCTTCTGCTCTCTTGACTTCTGCAACTACGACTGCTCCGTCAAATCCGGCGTTCTCGGCAATCTGCCTTACAGGCTCCTCAAGAGCTCTTTCTACGATCTTAGCGCCTGTCTTGACGTCGCCCTCCTGCTTGTCGGCATAAGCCTTAACAGCATTGATAGCTCTGATGAGGGATACTCCGCCGCCTGCGACGATTCCTTCCTCAACAGCTGCCTTTGTAGCGTTGAGTGCGTCTTCGAGTCTGAGTTTCTTCTCCTTGAGCTCTGTCTCGGAAGCAGCACCTGCGTTGATAACGGCAACTCCGCCGCTCAGTTTTGCAAGTCTCTCCTGCAGCTTCTCTCTGTCGAAGTCAGATGTGGTCTCTTCGATGGAAGCCTTGATCTGAGCAACTCTTGCTGCGAGCTCTTCCTTGCTGCCTGCGCCGCCTACGATAACAGTGTTGTCCTTGTTGACCTTGACTGTCTCTGCCTGTCCGAGCATGTCGATAGTGGTCTCCTTAAGCTCATAGCCGAGCTCTTCAGAAATTACTACACCTCCTGTCAGAACTGCGATGTCTTCCATCATGGCCTTACGTCTGTCGCCGAATCCAGGTGCCTTAACAGCAACTACATCGAGTGTTCCTCTCAGCTTGTTGAGTACGAGAGTTGCGAGTGCTTCGCCGTCTACGTCCTCAGCTACGATCAGAAGGCTTCTGCCTGCCTTCATGATGCCTTCGAGCAGCGGGATGATATCCTGGATGCTGCTGAGCTTCTTATCTGTAAGAAGAATGAAAGGCTTGTTCATGACAGCTTCCATCTTCTCGTTGTTGGCCATATAAGGTGACAGATAACCTCTGTCGAACTGCATTCCCTCAACAACGTCGAGCGAAGTACCGAGTGTCTTGGACTCCTCTACTGTGATGACGCCGTCCTTGCCAACCTTCTCCATCGCTTCAGCGATGAGTTCGCCGATCTCTGCGTCGTTGGCGGATACGGAGGCTACCTGTGCGATAGCAGCCTTATCATCTACAGGCTTTGCGGCAGCCTTGAGGTTCTCTACTGCAGCCTCTACTGCACCAGCGATGCCCTTCTTGAGGATCATCGGGTTAGCTCCGGCTGTTACGTTCTTGAAGCCCTCTCTTACGATGCTCTGTGTGAGCAGTGTGGCAGTTGTGGTTCCGTCGCCTGCTACATCATTTGTCTTTGTAGCGACTTCCTTTACGAGCTGTGCGCCCATGTTCTCTACCTGATTTTCGAGTTCGATCTCTCTAGCGATCGTTACACCGTCATTTGTGATCAGCGGTGATCCGTAGGATCTCTCGATCAGTACGTTTCTGCCCTTAGGTCCGAGGGTGATTTTTACTGTATCTGCGAGTTTGTCAACTCCGGCAAGAAGGCTCCTTCTGGAGTCCTCGCCGTAATAAAGTTCTTTAGCCATTAGTGATTCCTCCTTCTATATGTACCCGCTGCTATTTTTCGATTGTAGCGAGGATGTCTTTCTGATTGATGATCGTGTATTCAACACCTTTATATTTAAGATCATTTCCGCCGTATCTGCTGAAGATTACGATATCGCCAACCTTAAGCTGCATAGGCTCTTCTTCTGTACCAGGGCCGACAGCCAGGACCTCAGCCTGCTGTGGCTTCTCCTTTGCGCTTCCGGACAGCAGCAGTCCAGCTTCTGTCTTCTCTTCGGCTTCCATTTTCTTTATAACTACTCTTGCTCCGAGCGGTTTGATTCCAATGCTCATTTTATGCCTCCTGATCAGTTCTATTTGTTAGCACTCTGAATGTTTGAGTGCCAAATTCCAAAACATATTGTACTCACCCCGGACCTAAGTGTCAACACTTCCGGGTGAAGAAATCGTCACATTTGTTTTCTCGATCTGTCTCTGTAATAGTAAAAGAGATATTGCTGCGCGTATCCGGCCAGATCGCCGTATTTTTCCGCTGCAAACGCCTGCATTCCCTTTGTGTCCTTAAGTTCAAAACCATACATGTCATTCATGATCTGCCTGACCCAGGTATCGACAGGGAATGCCGCAGTATCCCTGAGGCCGAACAGCATTATGCAGTTTGCGACCTTAGGACCTATGCCGTGGAACGCCAGTAATTCTTCGCGCGTTTCCGGACACCCTTCTTTCAGATATCTCTCCGCACTGGCCCTGATGTATTCGCACCTGTATCCCAGCTTTAGTTCTGCCAGGTCGCACACTTTTGCGCCGGCCAGAGCTTCAGGTGCCGGGAAGGCGTGCAGCCCGCTGCCCGGTATCGGCTCGCCGTATGCGCGGCAAAGTGATTCGATGTTTTTGCGTATACGCGGAATATTGTTGTTCTGCGATATTATGAATGAGATTATGGTCTCGAACGGGTCCTGATTAAGTATGCGTATGCCTTGTCCGTATTCGGTCGCAGGTTTTATTAGCGGTTCCGAGTCAGTCAGTTTCTTCTTTATGGCACCGTAGTCGGTATCAAGGTCAAAGTATCGGCTCCAGAATTCTTCATCACCGCCTGTCGCCTCAACATTCAGACAACCATCCGAAAGGCTGATGTGCGCAGCAAAAGAGCCTGCGGCTCCGGAATACGCTTCCGGACCGTCAGGCACCCATCTGAAGCACTGACCGCACTCGAATATATGTGTGAGATCTATATCTTTTATATTTTTAAAAACCATTCATATTCCTTTTCATCAGTGGAGTTTTCTGGAAAGCATCTCTTCCCTGTCCCTGACGATATCTCTGATTCTTACGTTGACGCTGTCTATGGTAAATGCTGTCATATTCACAAGCGCTCCATAGACATCCTGCTGCAGATCCATACACTTATCGATGGACTCAGGATCTCTGACTGCCATCACATCTATGGTCACCGACATGTTTGTCTGCTTTCCGTTGTTCATTCTGTCAACAACTACCAGATGCGATTCGTATTCTTCCGCCGCGATCTTTATGATATCCCTTATGACCTGCTCACTTATAGTGAAGCTGCCGAAATAGCTGAATGTAGGTCTGACTACGGTGCGGTCATTCGGGCCGTCTTCTGTCGCTTTCTGGTCTTCATCCACATCCACGGCATTCCCGCGCGCCTTGTGTATGAATTGTTTGATCGGGTCCATGAAGTAGCCGGCAAAGTCTCGTCTGAGCTGTCCCAACGGAGCCGGTATTACATGCTCACCCTCTTCTATGCGGTAATGAGCGGCCAGTTTCCGCTGCTCATCAGTTGTAACATCTTCTATGTATATGCGCTCTTCAGGGAGCGGCAGGCCGAGCTGCGTAGCTACTATGTCTGTCATTCTGTCCGAAGTGCCGATTATCATAAGAGCCTGCGGATCATAGTTCGCTATTGCATCCTTCACCTCTTCCCTGTGGGCTTCATAATTGAAGAGCGCGGTCCTCATGGCTGCAGCCTTCGAAGCACACTTTTTTGCCGAACTGCCGGCTACTATCTGTCCCTTGTAGATGAGCAAGCCGTCGTCAATGATGGCATCAAAACCGCGCCGCTGAGCTAATGCAGTGGCCTGAAAACTCTTGCCTGTTCCGCTTTTTCCGGTGAATGAAACTACCTTCATATCCTTGCAATCACTAATTCCCACCGATTTGGTAGGATTGTACTTTTTTGTTTTTTTGTTATTTACAACCCGCACCCCGAGTGTTATACTCAATGTCGTAGATATTGTTATCACTAAGGAGGTAATATTATGGCATTCAAGATTACTGAAGACTGCATCGGTTGCGGAGTTTGCGCTGGTAACTGCCCTGTAGAGGCTATTACAGAGGGAACACCTTACGTTATCGATGAGAGCGCTTGCATCGACTGCGGAGCTTGCGCTGCTAACTGCCCTGTAGGAGCTCCTGTAGAGGCATAATCGATCAGCAATAATGATCAAAATCCCGTAGCTATGGCTACGGGATTTTCTTTTGTACGGATCTGAATACCGTCAGTCCCTGCCTTCACTCATGTTCTTGATCATGAATGACAGAGCATGGAGACTGTCCGAAAGATGCACTGATTCCAGCGCGATGCCCTCCGGTATCTCGAGATCGATAGGCGCAAAGTTCCAGATGCCTTTTACGCCGCCCGAAACCAGCGAGTCTGCCACTTTCTGTGCATTCTCTCTGTTGACGCAGATGATGCCTATATCTATTTTTTCTCTTTTGCAGTATTCCTCAAGATCGGCAACATCCATTACCTCAACATCGTTGATGACATTGCCTACGATCCTTGGATTTGCATCAAATAGTCCTATGATGTTGAATCCGATCTTGTAGTAGTATGTGTAGTTGGTAATAGCCTGTCCCAGGTTACCCACTCCTACAACTACCGTTTTGTATTCTCTGTCGAGCCCGAGGATCTTGTTGATCTCCTTGTATAACCTGTCGACCTCGTAGCCATACCCCTGCTGACCGAACTCACCGAAAGTATTGAGGTCCTGTCTGATCTGGGATGCAGTGTAACCTATCATCTCACTGAGTTCATTTGAGGATATCTTTTTGATGCCTTTTGTCTGAAGATATCCCAGATATCTTCTGTAGCGAGGGAGCCGGCGGATGATCGCGTTTGAAACTTTCATCTTGCCCATTGCGCACCTCGGATTTTTATTTGTTTGCATCTACGTATTTTACGATATCGCCAACCTTTGTGAAGTTCTCGGCAATATCATCAGGAATTTCAATTCCGTATTCTTCCTCTACTCCAAGAATGATTTCAACAGCATCAAGTGAGTCCGCCTCAAGATCTTTCATGAAATCCGTGTCCATTGTAACCATCGATGGATCAACGTCGAGCTGTTCTACGATCAGTGCCTGAATTTTATCAAAAGTCATATTGTTTCTCCTTATATAATAGTGCTCTATCCCATTGATATTGTAATAATTATAGTCTACGGATGTTTACCATTTCAACGATTTGCGTAGAATTTTTAACAAAATTGTTCAACTTTTTCACAAAGTCTGATTACTGAAGCTCCATCCACTCATCATAAAGAGCAGTGACTTCCGCCTCCAGTTCGGCCATTTTTGAAGCCTTTTCGTGCATCCATTCAGGGTTGGCAGCGTTCTCCGGCAGTGACATTTCGTCCTGGATGTCAGCCAGTTCGGTTTCTATCTCATGTATCCTGTTCTCGACACTCTCTGCCCTTCTCTGTCTGCGGCGTTCTTCTGCCTCGTTCTGCTTCTTTGCCTTTCGCTCTGCTTCGGAATCCGTTACGAGCTTTCTGGTAAGTTCGAGTTCATCCCTTCCGCTTTTTGCAGTGACGGCGGTCGCTTCAGTTTCTGAGCGGCTGACTGATCTTCCCGATTTTTCCAGATAATAGTCAAACTTTCCCTTATACTCCACCAGACCGTGCTCAGTAAGCTCGAGTATCCTGTCCGGGATGGTGTTAAGTAGATATCTGTCGTGCGAGACTATCAGGAGCGTACCTTCGAATTCCATCAGCGCCTCTTCAACTATTTCCTTGGATTCAATATCCAGATGGTTTGTCGGTTCATCCAGGACCAGCGTATTGGCACCGGAAAGCATCAGCTTGAGAAGTGAAAGCTTGGCCTTCTCTCCTCCCGAGAGATCCTTCACCTGCTTGAACACATCATCCCCTGTAAAGAGGAATCGTCCGAGCAGCGATCTCATTTCAGTGTCCGTGTAAAGATGATAAGCGTTCTTCATCTCTCCCAGGACCGTCTCGTTTTCGTCCAGCAAAAGCTGCCCCTGGTCGTAGTAGCCGAAGTTTACGTTATAGCCTATCCTGAGATATCCGTTATCGGGTTTCTCCAGTCCCATCAGGATCTTCAGCAGCGTTGTTTTTCCTATGCCGTTGTCGCCGATTATGCAGACCCTTTCACCCTTGCGTATCAGAAGTCCTGCGTTATCGAACAGCTTTCTGCTGCCGTAGCTCTTTGAGAGATCCTCTGCTTCGATGACCTCACCGCCGCTCTTGAAGTCCGCCTCAAAGCTGAGCTTCATCCTGTTCTGCTTCAGTTTAGGCTTTTCTTTTATCTCCATCATAGCAAGGCGTTTCTCACGTGAAGCGGCGCGCTTGGCCAGATGCTCTGTCCCATGCTGTCTGAAGCGGCGGATCATATCTTCCTGCCTCGCGATCTCAGCCTGCTGTTTCTCATATTCGCGGCGCATCGCCTCAAGGTGTTCTTCGCGCTTCACAAGGAAGGTCGAGTAATTTCCTGTATATGCCTCGAGAGTTCCTCCACCGAGATCGAATATCTTATTGGTGATGCGGTCGAGGAAGTATCTGTCATGTGAGACTACCATGATAGTCCCCTTGTAATTGTCAAGATATGCCTCGAGCCATTCGAGCATATGCAGGTCAAGATGGTTGGTAGGCTCGTCGAGCATCAGCACATCAGGCTTGCTGAGGAGCAGACAGCTTAGTGCCAGCCTCGTTCTCTCTCCGCCTGAGAGCTTGCTGATCTCCTTGTTCTGCGCTTCCTCATCGAAGCCCATATGGGTCAGCATGGCTCCAAGCTCACTCTTATATGTGTAACCGCCCTTCCGTTCATATTCCTCAATAAGGCGGGTGTATTCCTCAAGGTCTCTTTCAAAGCTTTCGCTTTCGTGATCGGCAATGGCCAGCTGCAGTCTCTCGAGCTTTTTCTCCATCTCAAACAGATGTGTGAAGCTCTTTTCTGCCTGCGACCTTACTGTGCCGCTTCCGCCGAACTGGTTCTGCTGACGCAGATATCCGATATTGAAGTCGTTTCTTATATACAGGTTCCCGGATGTTGCTTCTATGTCTCCGGCGATGATCCCAAGAAGTGTCGTTTTGCCAGTGCCGTTTGCTCCGACTATGCCTACACGGTCTCCCTTTTCCACGCCAAAACAGACATCCTCAAAAATGATGTCTGTCCCGTACGCTTTGCTTATGTCTTTGCCCGTTATTATAAGCATAATCTAGAACTCCAGTCCCGGTACCGCGTCAAGCTCAAGATCAGGCTTTACCCCTGACCTGTACGCGTAATATGCGGCAGACGCTATCATGGCGCCGTTATCCGTGCAGAGCACAGGGCTCGGTTTCAGAACATCGATTCCCCTGCTTCCGGCCTTTTCTTCCATCAGCGCTCTGAGCCTTGAATTTGACGCAACTCCGCCTGCCATAACTATACGATTCTGTCCGTACTTTTCAGCAGCCATAACGGCCTTGTCTGCTATGACTTCGACTACGGCTTCCTGGAAGCTCGCAGCCACGTTGTTTACATTTATCTCCCGGCCTGCCTGTCTCTCCTGGTTAAGATAATTGAGCGCCTGTGTCTTGAGTCCCGAAAAGCTGAAATCAAGACTTCCCTGCTCAAGATAAACACGCTTGAAAGCAATGCTGTCAGGATCGCCTTCTTTAGCTGCCTTATCGATTTTAGGTCCTCCCGGGTATCCGAGGCCTATTACTCTGGCAACCTTGTCGAATGCTTCTCCTGCTGCGTCATCGCGCGTGCCTCCGAGCTTTTCACACTTATTATAATCAGGAACATTGACTATCTCGGTATGACCGCCGGATACTATGAGAGCCATGAACGGCGGCTCAAGTTCCTCATGTTCAAGATAGTTTGCAGCTATGTGTCCATGCATGTGATTAACGCCTACAAGCGGTATGTCACAGGCGTAAGCCATGGCCTTTGCGGCGGCAACCCCTATCAGAAGTGCCCCCACCAGACCCGGGCCGTATGTGACACCTATCAGGTCGATTTCTTTTGCGCTTACGCCGGCATCATCGAGCGCCTTGCCTATTACATCGTTGATGCGCTCAAGATGCTTTCTGGAGGCTATCTCGGGCACGACTCCGCCGTAAGCAGTGTGTATGTCAATCTGGGAGCTTATTACATTGCTCATGACAAAGCGGCCGTCGGCTACCACCGAGGCTGCAGTCTCATCACAGCTTGTCTCTATTCCAAGTGTAAGGAATCTCCCGTCTTTCATTGCTTTTATATCTCTACTTCTACTTCTATTTTGCGGAGGTCGAGATCCATCAGAACAGCATCCTCGCCTCCCTTAGCATAATATCCCTTGCGACGTCCGACCTCACGGAAGCCGAGCTTATGGTACAGTGCCATGGCAGCCTCATTGCCGCCTCTGACCTCAAGCGTCACCACTTCGCATCCGTCATCTTCAGCCTTAGCGATCATATGGCGCAGAAGCGCTTCTCCAATGCCTGCCCTTCTGAATTCAGGTGCGATCGCTATATTGTATATCTGGGCCTCTCCGGCGACAGTCCGGATCTCGCCGTATCCGGCCTTTTCATCACCGCATTCCGCAACAGCAACATAGACATTGCCGCCCGCGGTTACATCTTTTGTTATCTCGTCAGCGCTCCACGGAGCTCCGAATGAATCACGCTCTATACGAGCCATTGCAGGTACGTCGTAAAGCTTTGCCTGCCTTATGCTGATTTCGTTGATCATATTTTCACCGGCTTTCGTATCCTGTCGCTCAGGGTTCCCGCCCTGAGGCGCTGTTCTGCCTCAGCAAGGCGCATGTACTCAGGTATGAGTTCATCATATGTAAGCGTTTCGCCTGCGTCTGCCTTTCTATGAGCGATCACGGCGACGGATTCCGCATGCTGATATCTCAGGTCTTCATCCGCAAAGATGAATGACCCTTCCGGCATGGTGCTTTCAATTATGTCACTATACGCGTCAATACCGTCACCGGTAAAGAACGCGACAGCTCCGCTGTGTTCCGCCAGCTTCTTCTTAAGCTCCTCAAGCAGGTCCTCTATCATATACTGCTTTTCTTCCATGACGGGAATGGCCGACTGATGTTCTCCATCTGTCGTAAACGCAGCCTCGTATACACCGGCATATGTCTGATGCCTTCTGGCGTTGATCACCGGCACCACATAAAGCGCTCCGGACGATATGGCCTTATCAAGAGATCTGCAGGCCATGGCCTCAAGCGTCGAAACAGCGATACACGGTATTCCCAGCATCTGAGACATGATACGAGCTGTCGTAACTCCTATCCTGATGCCGGTGAACGATCCCGGTCCGACAGAAGCAGCAACATGCGTGAGTTCATCCTTTGTGATGCCGGCTTCACGCAGCGCTTCATCGATCAGTGTGATCATTCCCCTGAGATGATTCATTTCTTCGGAGGAGCAGGCACTGAAAACCCCGCCGGTCTCATCTGTGACCGACGCCGATCCGTATTTACCTGTAGTCTCAATAGCAAGTATCTTCATATCCTTAGAGAAATTCGGCAATGCGTTCTCCTTCGTTTTCTCCATACTCCAGCTGTATAGCCACCGCGTCATCAGGCAGCACATCAGCAACGATGTCGGCCCACTCTATCACGCAGACACCGTCTCCGTCCAGCATTTCCTCTGCTCCGATGTCCAGCAACTCTTCACCGCTCCCGAGCCTGTACACATCAAAGTGATACAGCGGCAGTCTTCCGCTCCTGTATTCCTTTACGATGGTGAAGGTCGGACTGTTGATCTCTTCGGTGATGCCGAGTCCCTCGGCAATATATTTCGTAAGAGCGGTCTTGCCCGTTCCCAGGTCACCAATGAGCGCAACAACATCGCCGGGCTCAAGAGCTTCTGCTATCCCAAGCCCGAGCGCGCGTGTATCCTCTTCAGTATTCAGTTTTCTCCGGGACTGATCTAATGCTTTCAAATTCTGTTATTGTTCGCTGGAAGCAACTGTCTTGCCGCTGCCGTGGAGCAGACCTGAGATTCTCTTATAAAGCAGGAATGTAATAATCGAGTTTGCTCCTGCCTTTACAAGGTTGAACGGTATTATAACTGTCGGGAGCATGGCCACGACCGCGGATCTCGGAGCTCCCATGTATGCAGGCGTTACGATAAGGTTCATGACACACATGACTATTACAGCCAGTATTACGCCTACGGCAAGAGCCTTGACAGCTGTCTTCTTTGTCTTCTGTTTTCTGTACATCATGCCTATAACAACAGCCACTATTCCGGTAGCGACAAAGTGCATGATGAATCCGTAGAATCCGTCTCCTCCGAGCCCGAATGCCTGAAGCAGGCATACAACCAGAGTGACTACAAGTCCTTCTGCCGGGCCGAAAGCAAACGCGGTAATGTAGATAGGCACATCCGCAGGGTCATAGACCAGGAACGGAGCAGGCGGCCATGGAATTCTGATCAGAAAGAGCAGAACGAGCGATACCGCCGTCATCATTGCGAGTTTTGCCAGTTTGGCTGTTGACAATTGGTTTTGGTTCATAACACATTCCTCCTTTTCGATATCATGAACTGGTGGAATCTGTCAGGCATTAATAATGGCCTTGAAAAGGTCAAGGCCATTCATCACAAATCAGATTGTAATGTTGTTTCTTTCATCCGGACTATACCGTCGGTACCGGAATCTCACCGGTTCGGCCACAAGGCTCGCGGACTTACGCAGGATGCCCCCTGCTATCACCGCCGGTGTGGACTTTCACCACGCCCTGAAACAGATTTAATTTTAGCTTGCCGCGTTGCGGCGTTTATTTACAGCAGAGGGATTCGATCGCTCTTGCGTAGACACGTGCCATTTTCATGAATGAGTCTATGCTTAACTTCTCGTCCGCCTGATGCATCGTGTTTTCGTCTTCCGGGAACTCGGCCCCGAAAGCAAGTATGTTGTTGAACATCTTGGCGTATGTTCCGCCAGGGATGGTCATAGGCTTAGCTTCGCCGTCGCCTGTCTCATCTATGTATGCCTTCATGTATTCTGTGACCATCGTATCGTCAAGATCCTTATACACTGGCTTCTGCACCATTCTGGTCACTATTCCGACAGGAGTTCCCTCCAGCACAGACTCTATGCTTTCGAGCACCTGCCTGTCAGTGCAGCTTACAGGATATCTTATATTTACTGCAACTGATGCGATATCTTCGTTAATATTAGCGACTCCGACGTTAAAAATCAATGGTCCTGAAGGGCCGTCTTCAAAAAAGCACCCCATACGTTCCCCGTGAAGATCAAATCCGATATTATCATTATAGAAAGCAATGAACTCATTGAGCTCCTCATTTGCAAAACTGATTCTTCCCAGAAAATCCATCAGGATGCTCACCGCATTTAGCCCCAGGTCCGGATGTGCTCCGTGTGCAGCTGTACCGAAGACTTCTATGATGAGCGAGGAACCCTGCTTTTTTGTTTTTAGAGTGTATCCTGTCTCTTCGCAGAAAAGTTTCGCTCTTGCAGCTATGAGATCATACTGCTCCTTGCTTCCTGCTATGACTGCCCTGGCATATGCAGGAACCGCATTATGAGCCGTACCACCATCAAGTTTTGTGAGTCTTAAGTCATCCTTGCCAGGCTTTGATGAGAATTTCCTTGCGAGTTCAAACACAAGTATGCCCATCTCACCGTTGACAAGCGGAAAATCTGCGTCAGGGGTGAATCCCTGCGCAGGTTGTCCACAGTGCTCTGTATAGTGCTCAGAGCTGATGTGTCCTGTTTCCTCATCAAGTCCCAGTACCAGCCTGATATTCATCTTAGGCTTCAGGCCCTCGTCTTTAAGAGCCTTGAGAGCGTAAAGGATTGCGACCACCGGGCCTTTGTCGTCCGATGTGCCTCTTCCGTAAACAAAACCGTCACCCTTATCGACCATCTCAAATGGGTCAGTCGACCAGCCGCTGCCAACAGGAACTACATCAAGATGACCTATTATTCCAAAATACTCATCTCCGCCGTTTTCCGACTTCCACTCGATGTGGCCGGCATAATTATCGTCATTATAGGTATCGAATCCAAGCTCTTTTCCCTTTTCGAGCATGCTGATGAACGCTTCGTGTACGCCCTGTCCGAACGGCAGAAGCTCTCCGTCCTTAGTTTTTACAGGGTCTGCTTTTACACTTGGCTTTGAGATCGACTCTGCAAGCGTATTCAGCATTTCGTCCTTATAAGCATCGATTCTTTCAAGATATCCCATGTAGTTCTCCTTATCAGTTGCCGGAATCTTCGGGCACTACATTCTCAAGATCTTCGAGTTCCTGAGCTTCCGCTTCTTTCTTTGTGACATATTCTGTGACAGGTTTGCCGTCTTTGATCGTTGAAAGTGTTACGGATCTGACAACGTTTCCATTCTCATCAAAGGTAAACAGTCCCGTTGCACACTTGAGTCCGTCAAAGCCGAGCATTGCGTTCCGGATATCTTCTCCCTTCGTCGACTTCGCGTTATGGAAAGCGTTTATCAGAAGCAGATATGAGTCATAGGCAAGAGCAGCGTTGTCTGTCGGCATGTCATTCGCTCCGTATCTGTTTGCATACTCGATCTGGAAACGCTGAGCCTCTTCAGTATATGTATCTGATGTGTCATCATTTTTGGTCAGCACCGACTCATACGGGAATACTACCTTGATATCCTTGTGCTTATCCATCATGGATATGAATGCCGGATCGCCCCAGCTTCTGGTACCCAGGAAAGTTACGCTCCCGATTCCCATTTCTTCAGCCATGGTAAAGAAAGAATCCATCTCTTCGGCTCCCATCGATACAAAACAGACTTCAATGCCGTTTCTGCGTATTTCTGCAAGAGCCTTTCTCATTTCATCTTCTACCGGCAGAATTTCCTTGCTCAGAATAACAGCCCTGTTGCGTTTTCCGGCTATCTTTTTGATCCTCCTGTCGAAGCCTTCGAGCAATGCCGCTGTGCTGCTGTCGTTTTTAACGCTGACAACTGCTATTCTCCTGGAGTTAAGCTCTTTAGCTGCATATTCAGCAAGGCCTTCTCCCATCTGCGACTCTGTCACGCATGCTCTGAAATAGAACCTGCTGTTCTGTGTGATCAGCGGATTCGTGGCAGCAGGTGTTATCGTAGGGATACCCGCTTCATCCACATATTCGCCTATGGTGAGCGATGAAGCCTCTCCTGCAGAGCCGATGATTGCGACCGGATGCATCTCTATAAGCGCTTTGATTGCAGTTTCAGTACCTGCTACGGTCGACTGCGTGTCAACCTTTACCAGGTTCACCTTATAACCGTCAACATTATTGTAAATGCTGTTGGCAAGCTCTATCCCCTTGATCTCATCTTTTCCCTTCGTGGCGTATCTTCCCGACTGCGGTTCTATAACTCCGATAGTGATCGTCGGATCGGTATCACTCTGAGGTTGAGTAATAAAAGTCTGTCGGAAGCTGCTCCATGTTGAGCATCCGGACAAAACAAAAGCTGCCAGCACCAGTATTGCCGGAAGCAGCAGCTTCTTAATTAAGTTTTTCGTATTATGTTTACCAGCCAATCTGTATGACTTCCTTCATTTCTTCAAGGCTTACCGCGTCATTTGCCCTGCGTCTGACTGCAGCGGCTCCGTGCATGCCTTTTGTATATCTCATTATGTATTTTCTGAATTCCCTGACACCTGTTGACTCTCCCTTGAGTCCGCACAGCATCCCGAGGTGTCTGATCATCATTGTGACCTTCTCCTCATCTGTGGGGCGCGGCGGGATGTCGAGTCCTTTGTACGCAGCGTCAAGTTCTCTGAATATCCACGGATTTCCAAGCGCGCCGCGGCCTATCATGACCATGTCGCATCCGGTCTCAGCCAGCATGCTCATGCCTGAGGCAGCATCCGTAACATCTCCGCTTGCTATTACCGGGATATTCAATGCGTCTTTCACATCCTTTATGATGCCCCTGTCTGTCTCACCGCTGTAATACTGGCTGCGGGTTCTTCCGTGAACACAGACAGCAGCTGCGCCGCCTTCCTGAGCAGCGAGAGCAACCTCTACGGCATTCGGCCTGTCGAATCCCTTTCGGATCTTTACAGTCACAGGCTTTTCCGTAGCTGATGAGACAGCTTTAACGATCTCACATACGAGATCCGGGTCACGCATCAGTGCGGATCCGTCTCCGTTCCGGACGACTTTCGGTACAGGGCAGCCCATGTTTATATCGAGCACTTCATTCTTAAGACTGTCGAGCTCGCGGGCAGCATATGCCATGACTTCCGGCTCACTGCCGAATATCTGGATCGCAGTCGGGCCGGCGCCATCCGGTATATACGTAAGATTGTTCGTCTTGCTTCCGCCGTAATACAGGCCCTTTGCACTCACCATCTCCGTATAGGTCAGAGCAGCACCCTGTTCCTCACATAAGGTACGCATCACCGCATCCGTAAACCCCGCCATAGGCGCAAGCACAAAAGGGGATTTCAGTGTTAAATTTCCTATGTTCATCTATGCTTCTAATCCTGCAATACCCTCTTTTTGTTGAAGCCCTTGTTTTTATCGTACAGCATCTTGAGTCCGTCGAGAGTAAGTCTTCTGTCGATCACGTCTATGCAGTCGACACCACTCTCTACCATCGTTGCCATACCGCCGGTGGCTATGACCTTTATCTTGTCCGGATCACATCCGAGTTCACTGGCCATCTCCTGTTTCATGCCTTTTATCATGTGCTCAGTGAAGCCCATATGGCCATAAATCAGACCTGACTGCATGCCTTCAGATGTATTGCGGGCAATGAATCTTCCCGGGATCTCGAGATCGACATTAGGCAGCTTGGCTGTGTGTTCAAAGAGTGCCGCGGCCTGAGTTTTCATTCCCGGCGCTATTGCTCCGCCGAGAAAAGTTCCGTCTGCGGACACGCAGTCGAACGTCGTAGCAGTACCAAAATCTATTACTATGAGGTCTCCGCCGTATCTTTCATGAGCAGCAACAGAGTTGACTAAACGGTCAGCTCCTAATGCGCGCGGGTTCTCATACTTGATTTTAATGCCGGTCTTGATGCCCTGCTCTACAACTATAGGATTCTTATTGTAGAATTTGAGAGACATGTGCTCGAGTGTGAACAGCAGTGAAGGTACGACCGAAGCGATAATAATATCGTCGATGTCTTTTTCAGTAATGTCAATGCGTCTGTACATCGAACCAAGTATCGTTCCGTATTCGTCCGCGGACCGCCTGTTATCGGTCGCCAGTCTCCAGCTTTCCACCAGGGAAGGACCTTCGAACACGCCTACTACTATATTCGTATTACCAACGTCTATCGCCAGAAGCATATCATTTCTCCTCTTCAAGCCTCTTGAGGGCAAGTGCAAGTGTGAGACCAGGTATAACTCTGTTGGCAGTCATCTCAGCGCCAAGTATCTCATTGGCCTTCTTGAGTCTGTACTGCACGGTATTATTGTGTATTTCAAGGAAGTCCGCAGTTCTGCCTGAGTTCATGCCGGCGTCGAGCACAAACGTTGAAAGAGTATCAACGAGCATCCTTCCCTTGTTCTGCGAAACTTCGCGTTCAAACGGTTCCAGAAGATCGAGATACATCTTGCGCTGCATCTGCGATCCGCTCTGCATGTAAACGCAGTCGCTTACCATGGATATCTCATACTTAGAGAAAACTCTCTTGTACGGGAAGACCTTCTCCATGTATCTGGCCGTCTTGTTGATCATTTTGAAGCCATCCACGCAGCTTTCCAGTCTCTGCAGACCGGTTACATGGAATATGCGCTCGTCTTTTTTGACAGATTTAAGCTCATTGAACATCTCGAGGCAGGCATTCTTGACTTCTATGCCCCTCTCCTGTCCGCCGTCCGTATATACGATACCGTAGATCTCGTTCGATTCCGTCGTAGTCAGCAGTCCGAAGTTTGCCTTTTTCTTGTATTCAGCAAGTATATCCATGAAAGTGTCGACTGAATCGCCGGCATTCCTGATATAAAAAGCACATGTGAACTGCATGCCGCGGAGTCCCGACTCATCAAGCAGTGTATGGCAGAATGAAATGTCGCCGCGCACAGCGGATTTGATGAATTCAGCCCTGGAGTCTCTGTCCGGAGTGTACTTCCACATTCCGATCGCGAGCTCTATCGTCTGAGCGAGCTTGCTCATCTCGGCGGCCGAGTACTCATCTTCATTGTCTACTATGACAAGGATATATCTCTTATCCTTGATATTGATAAAGCCCCAGTATGTAACAACGCCCTCTATCTCTACACGGGTGAAACCCGTCATCGAGAACGCGTCAAGCTTGCGTGCAGCCTGCACCGCGTCTTCTATCTTTACAAGATGCCTTGTCTCGACAGTGAGTATGGTATTGTACTCCTCTGTCATCAGCACTACCTGATAGTTGTTATTGAGCGCGGCTTCTCTCAGCGCAGCAGGGAAATTGCTGTGCTTTTCGAAGTTGAGCAGATGATAGATCGTATTGTTGAGAATATTGTCTGTGTAATTCTCGCCATAAAGGATCTTATCGAGCACCTGCTCTATGAGCATGCTGTAAGTTATGCTGCCGTTGTCAGCTATGGTAATAAGCGGAAGCCGGGCTTCCTCTGCAGCCGCAATGACTTCAGGATCCACCGCTTTGACGCCTCTGTCATTGAGATAGATGACAAGGGCACTTATTCCCTTCTTTCCGAGGTCGCCCACTGCTTTCTTCTGAGCAGCTATATTGTCCCTGCTGGACCAGAAATGTGTAATTACCATCTGATCCTTGAGGCCGTTACGCTCGACCCCCATATCGAGATCGTACTCATCAAGCACGGATACGGATCTGACGCGTCTTGAGCACTCATCCTTGCATGAAAGAATGCGGCTTCCTCTGAACGCGTCCAGTTTTAAACAGTCATTTATGGTTATCTTCATATTGATTCTTCTCCGCTCTTTAGGTCAGATCACTTCAGATCTTTGTCGTCTGTCTCGAAGCTTACAACTTCGCGGTCGTCAGGTATTGCTGCGGCATTGAGCTTCTGGAGCTCTTCTCTCATCAGCCTTTTTTCCTCTTCCTCGATACGCTTCGATTCTTCAGCTTCTTTTTTATTTTTACGTGCGATCTCTTTGTTCTCGCTCTCGATCTCCTGCCTGATGGTTTCAGGATCTGCCTCG
Source organism: uncultured Eubacteriales bacterium (assembly GCA_900320285.1). GTDB lineage: Bacteria > Bacillota > Clostridia > Peptostreptococcales > Anaerovoracaceae > Crickella. The sequence continues at coordinate 92,470 of ONRQ01000007.1, read as the reverse complement.
CCTGTGAAGAGTCTCTCGAACTGGTCACCGTCAAGGGTCTCTACGAGCAGCAGAGCCTGAGCAACTCTCTCGAAGGCAGCATCGTGTTCCTGAAGTATCCTTTTGGTTTCAGCGTAGCACTGGGTCAGCAGTGTTCTTATCTCGTGGTCAACTTCCGATGCTACCTCTTCAGAATAGTTCTGACGTGTCGAGAAGTCTCTTCCGAGGAACACTTCATCACTTGAGCTGAAAGATACAGGACCGAGCTTTTCGCTGAAGCCGTACTTGGTGATCATCTGGCGTGCTATACCTGTAGCACGTTCCAGGTCGTTGCTGGCTCCCGTCGATATGTCATCAAGCTTGAGCTCTTCGGCCACTCTTCCGCCAAGAAGATGCTTTATATTATCTATCATGTGGCCTCTGGTCTCGAAGAACCTGTCCTCTTCAGGCAGCCACATCGTGAATCCGCCGGCCATTCCTCTCGGGATGATGGTAATCTGATGTACAGGATCCGAACCAGGTGTGGCGCGCATAACGATCGCGTGGCCTGCTTCGTGATATGCAGTCAGCTTCTTCTCCGCATCGGAGATTACTCTTGACTTCTTCTGAGGTCCGGCCATTACCTTGGTTGTAGCCTCCTCGATCTCATCCATCCTGATCTTGGTTCCGTTTCTTCTTGCTGTCAGAAGAGCAGCCTCGTTGATGAGGTTCTCGATATCTGCCGGCGAGAATCCCGGAGTCCTTTTCGCAAGGATCTCAGGTGAAACGTCCTTGTCGAGAGGTTTGTTCTTTGTGTACAGTCTGAACAGCTCTTCCCTTGCCCTGATATCAGGCATTCCTATCACGATCTGTCTGTCGAATCTGCCCGGTCTCAGCAGAGCCGGGTCGAGCACGTCAGGTCTGTTGGTAGCAGCCAGGATGATGATTCCGAGATTTCCGTCAAATCCGTCCATCTCAACGAGGAGCTGATTCAGTGTCTGCTCTCTCTCATCATTGCCGCCGCCGAGACCTGCGCCCCTGCGTCTTCCGACAGCGTCGATCTCATCAATAAACACGATGCATGGCGCGTTCTTTTTAGCCTCATTAAAGAGGTCTCTTACTCTGGAAGCACCGACACCTACGAACATCTCAACGAAGTCCGAACCCGAAATTGTGAAGAACGGTACTCCCGCTTCACCTGCGGTCGCACGCGAGATGTAAGTCTTTCCGGTACCAGGCGAGCCCACGAGCAGAACGCCCTTTGGTATGCGGGCACCAAGCTTGGTGTACTTGCCCGGATTGCGGAGGAAGTCCACGATTTCTGAGAGTTCTACCTTCTCCTCTTCCAGACCGGCAACATCCTTGAAAGTGATCGACTTGGAGTCGCTCTTGTAGAGCCTTGCGCGGTTCTTTCCGAACTGGAAAGCCTGCTTGTTGCCTCCCTGACTCATCATGAAATAGAAGAGGAAGCCCATAGCTACCACCATGAGCAGTGTCGGTAGAATATTAAGCAAAGTGTATTCACTCTTAGGCGGTTCACTCTCGAGCTCGATCTTGTGCTCTGCGAGCATAGGATTGAGTGTATTCTCCTCAAGCCAGCTGATCTCGAGAAGTGAAGGTGCATAGGTAACCTCTTTGGTTCCGTCCTTCTTCTCGCCGACAAGTTTTCTGTCAGTGATGTTGATAGTCTCAAAATCCCCTTTTTCAAGGTGCGTCGCAAACTGTGAGAACTTGACCTCTTTGACGTCTGCATTCCCTGCCATGCCTCTGAGCATCATGGACAGGCTGAGCACGACCACAAATATGATCAGATATGTCCCTATACTGCGTCCGATATTCTTCAAATCTTAATTTCCTTTCTTTTTCTAAAAAGCGGCACTAAAAAAGCCGCGTAATTTGTGTCCCGAGCACAAATTTTATCATATTGACTCATCCAGTTCAATCAAAAGAACTCTCTTAGTTGCATCTGTTATATGAAATTTTGGTGAAAACCTTCCTTTTGTCTTCTCAGTTTCACCTGCAAAATACTCACTCGGAAGCACCCAGAGCACTTCGCTGTCTATGCATGCCATCAGAATGCTGTCTCTGGCAGCTTTTCTGACTTTTGAATCCACAAGAAGATCCTGGATCTTTTTTCTTCCCTGTTTCATAGGCAGATAGTCACCCTCACGCCTTGTGCGGAGCTCTATATCACCGATCCTGCCCGGGTATTCCGCGTTGAATGCATCAAAGTCGAAGGCAGCATACGGAGTGTCCTCATCAGGAGCAAATTCCTTTGCCATCAGCACTCTTGGGTAGATGGCGATGCTTTCATCCGGAAGAATGTTCTCTTCATCAGCGGAAAAGATGATCCTGTCATATACCCTGCGGGCTCTGATGCCATAAGGAAGGTCAATCCCCGCCGAAGGATGATCGCTGTATATGAGTCCGGTCACCGACGATACAGTTTCAAAAGTAACACTGTCGTCGAGCCTGAGCAGTTCGAAAATCAGACCGACAATGCGGCTGTTTATCGAAGGCGGGTTATCCTTGAGTCTTGTTATGTCAAGAACCGCCTCCTCTTTTTCACCACTGACTTCAACACAGTCAATGTAGTCGCTCAGCGCGATATCCCTGAGCAGACTGTCATCCATATATGCAAGATCCGCGTAGCGTCTGAGATTATCCTTTATCTTAGGGTTGTAGTTCTTTTCCAGATATGGGATAAGCTCATTTCTGATTCTGTTGCGGGTATATGTATTCTCATCGTTGGACTTGTCGATATTCGGTTTCAGCTTGTTTTCCGCAATGTAGGCTTCGATGTCCCTGCGCTCTACGCTCAGGAGCGGGCGCACTATAAGATAACCCGACTCAGACATTCTTGCCGCAGGGATCCCTGCCAGTCCATGAGGACCCGTACCGCGGATAAGCCTGAAGAGAACTGTCTCCGCCTGGTCATCTGCATTATGAGCTAAGGCGATGACTATTTTCTCTGCCGGTACTCCGTTTTCCTCAAGCTCGGCGGCTACCTCGTCGAAGATCTGATATCTCACCTGTCTGCCGGCCTCTTCAACGGAAATTCGAAGCTCTTCGGCAACATCTTTGCAGGATGCCTCATAGATCCTCAGTTCGAGATCCATGCGTTCGCAGATGTCGCTCAGATGCATGCTCTCCTCATAAGCTTCGGGCCTGAGCATGTGATTCACATGCACCGGAATAAGGATCATATCGTACATATCCGCAATACTGTTAAGAGAGTGCAGCAGGCACAGCGAATCAGGTCCGCCAGATACGCCGACAATGACTGCCGACGCCGGCGGAATAAGTCCGTTGTCTATGATAGTGTCAATAATATAGTTCCGTTTCATAATGTTTTTATCTGATGCCAAAGAAATGTCTGCCGTTTTCTGTCAGTATTTCGGCTGTTTCTTCGTAATCCATATCTTTCAGCAGTGCCATACGTCTGACTATGTGTTCTATGTATGGCGATTTGTTCGGCCGGCCGCGCAGAGGCACCGGCGCCATATATGGCGCATCTGTTTCTGACATAAGGTATTCGATCGGCAGCTGTCTGACTACTTCAGCAGCCTTTTTGCCATTTTTGAATGTGACAGGACCTCCGAGTGACATGGTGGCGCCCAGCTTCACGTATTCAAGTGCCAGCTCCGGCGAACCGGAAAAGCAGTGCATCTGTACGCGCGCGTCAGGCACCTCCTTCCCTTCGACTATCCTGGGTGAAAACCAGGACTTTCTTTCATCTGAGAAGGCTCCCTCCTCTTTCAGGATGTCCATTGTAAGCTTATGCGCGTCACGTGAATGTATCATGATCGGCATCCTGAGCTCATTAGCCAGCCTTATCTGCTTTCTGAACAGTTCCTGCTGTTCTTCCCTGTCATCCGTGCCGTAGTAGAAATCGAGTCCGATCTCTCCTATAGCCACTGCTTTAGGATGAGCCGCCAGCTTTCTTATTTCCTCAATGTCAGCATCCGTATAGGTCGATGCGTGATCAGGGTGTATCCCTACCGCGGCATAGCACCACGGATAGTCATCAGCATCCTTCAGTGCCTGTACTGCCGAGTCAACGCAATCTGCCACGTCAACGATATATGAAACATCAGACGCTTCTATTTCGGAAGCAAGTTCACGCCTTTCTTCTTCCGTATACTTTTCAAAATTCAGATGTGTATGTGCGTCAAACAGCATTTTATTACCCATATAAACCTGAAAAGTGTACAAAAAGTCATTTATCTGATTTCATGTACACTTTTCTTTAAACTCCGTTTTTACTTTTCTTTTCTGCTCTATGCTCTGGCAGCTTCGCCTAACGCGTAGAGTTCTTCGAGTTCCTTGTCGATGTCGAGTCTAGGGAAGAGCATGTCGCCCTTATGAGTCTCAACGCCTTCCATCTGGTAGAACTCGAAAGCGTCTTCCCATACAGCCGGCTTGTCCGCGAGTCCGAGCTGGTCTCTCATGCGCTCCGAAGTGGTGTGCATGAACGGAACAATCAGTATCGAGACTATTCTGAGAGCCTCCGCAAGGTTTCTCATAACTGTATCGAGCTCTGTTTTCTTTGACTCATCTTTTGCAAGCACCCAAGGTGTCTTTTCATCGATGTATTTATTGGCACGTCTGATGAGAACCCATATCTCCTCAAGCGCCATGTTGAACTGGAACTGATCCATTTTCTCAGACACTCTGTCAGCTGTCGAAGTAGCAAGAGCTATGAGTTCGTCGTCGATCTCATCTCTTGTAGCTGCAGCAGGAACGATTCCTCCGCAGTACTTCTTGATCATGCTGACCGTTCTGGAGAGCAGGTTACCAAGATCGTTTGCCAGGTCGAAGTTCATTCTCTTCAGCATTACTTCATTTGTGAAGATGCCGTCCTGTCCGAATGTGTACTCACGGAGCAGGAAATACTTGAGTGCGTCAATGCCGTAACGGTCGATCAGTACTACAGGATCAATTACATCCTGTCCCTTTGCCGCCTTTGACTTCGAAACCTTCTCGCCGCCAAGCAGGAGCCATCCGTGTCCCCTTACCTGCTTTGGAATAGGCAGATCAGCGCTCATGAGCATTGCAGGCCAGATTAGCGAGTGGAATCTTACGATCTCCTTGCCCACCAGGTGGCAGTCGCAAGGCCAGTATTTGTTGAACTTCTCGCAGTCATCCGGTCCGCCGAGAGCTGTGACGTAGTTTGAAAGCGCATCGACCCATACATACATGACGTGCTTTGGATCATTAGGTACCGGAATTCCCCAGTCGAATGAAGAACGCGATACGCAGAGGTCTTCCATGCCCTGCTCTACAAAGGCTACCATCTCATTGCGTCTTGTCTCAGGCACCAGGAAGTCCGGGTTTTCCCTGAACTCCTCGAGAAGTCTGTCGGCATATTTTGACATTCTGAAGAAATAAGCCGGCTCGCTCGCCTTTGTGACCGGTCTGCCGCAGTCAGGGCAGCATCCGTTCACGAGCTGAGACTCAGTCCAGAACGCCTCGCATTCCTTGCAGTAAAGTCCCTCGTATGCGCCAAGATAGATATCTCCCTTATCATACATCCTCTGCCAGATCTTCTGCACTCTCTCCATGTGCCTCGGTTCTGTAGTCCTGATGAAATCGTCATACGAGATCTCCATGGTTGCCCACAGATCCTTTATACCGGCAACGATCTCATCGACGTATTCCTGCGGGGTAACGCCTTTTTCGATCGCCTTTGTCTGGATCTTCTGTCCGTGCTCATCGGTACCTGTCAGAAACATGACGTCATATCCCTGAAGTCTTTTGAAACGCGCCATAGCGTCTGCCATGACTGTACAGTAAGTATGTCCGATGTGAAGATTTGAACTCGGATAGTAGATAGGTGTTGAGATGTAGTAAGTTCCTTTGTTCTCCATTGTCTTCCTTCCCGCTCGAATGAGAGCTTCTAGTTTGTACCGTATTCCTTTTCGTCTACGCTCCAGTCACCGCTGCCGGACTCGCCTTCCGATACGAATGAATCCACAAGTCTGGATGTAGCAACTGCAAGAGCCCAGATAGCTGCGCTTATTACCAGTGCTCCGAATACGGATATCTCGATTTTTGTATTAGGTTTCATTTTATTCTCCTTTGCAGTATCTTTCTGCAAGCTAACATTACAATTATAGCAAACGGCGCAAGCGATGTCATTCTATTTGTTTTCCGGCTTCCGTATCATTTCTGCATACCGGAGAGCCTCAAATCCTTTCTTTGTATATGTCCTGATGGCACGCAGGTTGGTCTCTTCCACTTCAAGCCTGTGGATATGATCAGGGTATTTCTCATTTACAAGATCAAATAATGCAGCACCCAGGCCCCGGCCTCTCGCCTCTTCTTCGATGAAAAGGTCCTCTACCCATATGACCGGCCTGCCATATTCAGTACTGAAGCTGTGAGCCAGCATCGAATAGCCGCAGATGCTTCCGTCTTCACGGGTAAAGACATATCCCGAAGCAAACGGATTATCCGAAACACATGCATCAACATCATTATTGAATATCTCTTCGGAACCATTCGAAAGTACAGCCTCTGACGCGTAGAACTCCCGCATCATCCTTATCACTTCTTCCCTGTCAGGAGCTTCCATTGGCCTCAATGAATAATCACTCATATCATCACTCCTTTTCTACTGGATGATCCTGATCCTGCCCTGCCCGTAAGGGTCTGCATATTCCGGGCCGATCTCGCCGCCAAGTGTATCCTGAAAGCAGCATGATCATTGTTATGATCAGCGCCAGTATTTTTGCTGTTCTTTTTTTTATCTGACATGTTATTCCCTCCAGGCGGTTCGTCCTGTTGCCGGTCCGGCCGATCAACCTTGCTGCATATTATAACATTAATACAGCAGATTATGATATCATTAGTACCATGAAGAAACCGCGCAGCAGAAAACTGAAAAAGCATGCCTATACCGCCGCTCAGTGGACCTGGGGTCTGCCTCAGACTCTGATCGGAGCGGCTCTTTATGCTGCGCACCGTAAAGATGATCACTTCGATTACAGAGGCGCAAAAGCCACTGCATGGGACAAGGATACCGGAATATCTCTCGGCAAATTCATATTTGTACCGCGCAGGGCCGGCGGGAACGCAGGAAGGTTCCTCCTCGAGCATGAATATGGTCATACTATCCAGTCGCTCATACTCGGGCCATTTTATCTCCTGGCAGTCGGGGCCCCTTCGATGCTCTGGAACAGGCTTCCGTATTTCAAAAATAAACGCAGAAAGACAGGCAAGTCGTACTATTCGGCTCCGTTCGAAAAAACAGCCAATACTCTTGCTGCATTATCCAATAAAGGAAAGAAGTGAGGCTCACATAAAAAAGCAGGATTTTGTAATAGCGATATAGTTTTTGACATTAGATAAACCCAAGTGTAAAAGCTTGGGTTTTCTGATGCCCGTAATCAGCACACACATATTTCGGTAATGATGCTTCCGTCCCAAATGCCGAAAACGGGCTCCTAGGACGGAAGTCTATAGGTGCTCTGATAGTAAAACTTCCGTCCCAAACGGCGAAAACGGGCTTCCGGGACGGAAGTCTGCAGGTGCTCTGATAGTAAAACTTCCGTCCCAAACGCTGAAAACGGGCTTCCGGGACGGAAGTCAGCAGGCTCTCTAATGGTAAAACTTCCGTCCCAAATGTCGAAAACGGGCTCCTAGGACGGAAGTCTACAGGTGCTCTAATGGTAAAACTTCCGTCCCAAATGCTCTGCAACAATAAAAAAACCTAAGCTTCGTATTATGAAGCTTAGGCTTGCCGCACCATGCAGCGTGTTGTTTAAAAACGAAGTTATTTCGCCTGTGCCTTTCCGATCTCAAGACCCATTCTGAACGCTTCTACATTAGGGTCGATGAGTTTCGGCTTCTTTGCAAACTTGTGAGCAATTCCCTTCTCGATTACTTCAGGTGGAACTGCATTTGTAGCGCCGACGTATACACCAAGCATGATAACGTTGAGTGCTCTCGGGTTGCCGATGTCGATGGACATCTGTGTTACAGGAGCCTCGATGATGTTGATGTCATCTCTGTCGACAGGATCTGTAACGATCGTGCTGTTCACAAAGAGGTTTCCGCCCGGTTTGAGGTTGTCGATGAACTTGTGCAGCGACGGTCCGTTCATTACCACGAGGTCCTCGAGGCTGTAGCTGACAGGTGCTCCGATCGGATCATCCGAAATAACTACATAGCAGTTAGCTGTGCCGCCTCTCATGGCAGCGCCGTATGAAGGGAAGAATGTGACGTTGAGGTCTGTAGCCTGAGAAGTTGCCTCAGCCAGAAGCTTACCCATCGTCATAACTCCCTGTCCGCCGAATCCGGCGATCATAAGATTTCTTTCCATGGTTTACCTCCTATTGCTTCTTCTCTCCGCCGTCTCTGAATACTCCGAGAGGATATTCAGCAAACATCTTCTCTCTCAGGAAGTCGAGTGACTTCAGAGGATCAAGTCCCCAGTTTGTAGGGCAGCTTGTAACGATCTCGACGATCGAATAGCCCTTTCCTTCGAGCTGATACTTGAATGCCTTCTTGATGGCGTTTCTTGCCTTAATGACGTTCTGCGGTGTATCGCAGCTGACTCTCTCGATGTAGTAAGGAGCTGTCAGCTGGTTGATGATCTCGCTCATGTGCATCGGATAGCCATGCTCTTCAGGATTACGGCCGCCCGGTGTCGTTGTCGACTTCATGCCTATGAGCGTTGTAGGAGCCATCTGGCCGCCTGTCATGCCGTAGATACCGTTGTTTACGAAGATAACTGTGAAGTTCTCACCTCTGTTGGCAGCCGAGAGTGTCTCAGCGAGTCCGATAGCCGCGAGGTCTCCGTCGCCCTGATATGTGTATACGAGCGAGTTCGGGGACGATCTCTTGATGCCTGTTGCAACAGCGCCGGCTCTGCCGTGAGCAGCGATAGTCTCATCGCATGTCACGTAGAACTGTCCGAGTCCGCAGCATCCTACGCCCTCTACTCTTACGAGGTTGTCGAGCTGTCCGAGCTCTTCAGCAGCCTCGCCGATGATCTTGTGGATCGTGCTGTGCATGCAGCCCGGGCAGAATCCGGATACCGCACCTTCTATGATACCTTTGGTCCTGGTATAGACTTTCTTTTCTTCAGCCATTACAGCACCTCCTTAATGAATTCTTTTGCGCCCTTCAATACCTGATCGTTGGTCAGCAGCTGGCCGCCGGATCTGAGCACTTCGTGCACCGGGCATCTGCCCTGTACCGCATAGTCAACGTCCCATCTCATCTGAGCAGGAATCGACATCTCTACGTCTATGATGCCCTTGACTCTGTTGAAGTCAAGGTTTCTGAACGAGTCATATGGGAATGGCGAGAGTGTGATCGGTCTGATCATTCCTGCCTTGATGCCCTCTTCACGGAGCTGTCTGATGACTGCTCTGGATATACGTGCGGAGATTCCATAAGCAGCGAATACGATCTCAGCATCGTCCATCATGTACTCTTCTACCCTGATGTCCTTATCCCATGTCTCATACATGGCGGCAGCATCGATGTTTACCTTCTCCTGGCCGTCGCCTACCGATCCCGGTCTGCAGAATGCCTGCTGTCCGAGAGGGTGTCCTACGATAGCTCTGTCAGCAAACTTAGCTCTGCATGCTGCGAGTTCCTCGTCTGTCTTCATAGGCGGAAGCACTACAGGCTCCATCATGGTGCCCATTACTCCGTCTGTCAGAACGAGTACAGGGTTCTGGTCTCTCTCAGCAAGGTCATATGCCTCATAGACCATGTCTACGCACTCCTGAACTGAGTCCGGAGCGAGTACGATCATTCTGAATCCGCCGTTTCCGGATGCCTTTGTAGCCTGCAGGTAGTCCTGCTGTGCCGGCTGAATAGCTCCGATTCCCGGGCCGCCTCTCTGAACGTTTACGTATACCATAGGGATACGTGCTGACGCACAATATGATACACCTTCGCTGTAGAGTGAGATTCCGCATGACGAGGATGAGCTCATTGCTCTGATTCCTGTCGAAGCTGCGCCGTACAGCATGTTGACGGAAGTCGTTCTGAGGAGTGATAGGGTAGCCTGCGAAGAAGCGGCAGCCTGCTCTTACAGCAGCCTCAGCTATCGCTTCTGTTCCTTTCATGAATACTCTTTCTGCCATATCTGTCTCCTTTCCTATCTCCAGACCTCTATTGCGGACTCAGGGCAGATCTGGGCGCACATCGCACATCCGATGCAGTCCTCAGGTCTTGCGGAAGTCGCATAGAGATAACCTTTGGAGTTAACTTTCTCGCCGATCTCGAGGCACTTTTTAGGGCACGAGATGACGCAGTAGGAGCATGATTTGCAGGCTTCGGTCGTGATTTCGATTCTTGCCATTAATATTCCTCCTTCTTAACAATATCTTTGTTTATTCTAATCAACCCACGAGTAGGTCAGGAAGAGGTCGAGAGGTACCAGAGACTTGCCGGTCATGGCCTGCGCTTCTTCGAAGATCTCTCTTCTTACACAGGCACTGTTGACGACCGTGAAGCCGTCGAACAGCTCATCGATCTTGTCCAGTCCTTCCATGAATTCATTAACTGATGTTGCGTATCCGAGATTCGGATTTCCGAGTATGTATATGTGATCGAGCCTCATTGACCCGAGAATATGCCGCATTGTACCGTCTATTGCATCGACGCTTTTTGTCCACGGTCTGTACGGATTGACGATATAGACAGGAACTGCGTCGTCCTTGCTCAGGAGATCGCTGTAGGCACCGGCAAATTTTGCCGCCTGGTGGCCTCCGCCGATATCAAGAAGCGTATAGTGATCGGAAATCAGTGATACTCTGACTCCGCCAACCATTACAGGTGCGTCGAGATACTGCTCCTGATATATGATATTAACACCCCTGTTCGCGAAATCCTGCTGCATATCTCTCGACCTGTAAAGAGGTTTTGTCTGGTCGAGGTCGAACAGATCCACCTGCTTTCCTGTCTTCTGAGCAAGCTTGTTTGCAATATTAAGGATTATCTCACTTTTTCCTGAGCCCGCCTCACCGATAAAGACGAAATTTTTCTTCTCGTCCATCAGCTGCTCAAACGTTTTGTCTGCTTCGTAAAAGAGTCCCATAAGTTAAATTCCTACAAAAATGGCTGTCCCCTTTTATCGGAACAGCCTCATTCTATATTACCCCTTGGTATTTACTTTGCTATTTATTTATACAATAGTATTCGAACTTTTGCAAGTAAAGATTATGTGAAGGAACTCTCGGATATATGATAATATAGTGCCATGAAAATACTAAGTATCACAGCACAAAAGCCGCATTCGACCGGAAGCGGCACATATATGACAGAGCTTGTCAGGGCCTTTGACCGCATGGGACACAGTCAGGCCGTCGTCTGCGGGATCTTTCCGGATGACGTGATAGACTTCCCTAATGGAGTCTCCTGTTATCCTGTCTTTTTTGCTGACAACAAGACTGACCTGCTTGCTGCGCCATGCAAGGCTGCGCCGGCCAGATTCAATGCTCTTCCATTCCCGGTCGTAGGCATGTCGGATATAATGCCGTACACATCAACAAGATACCGCGATCTTACACCTGATATGGTTGCTCAGTTCGAAGAGGCATTCATAGATGCAGTAAGCCGGGCTGTAGCTGATCTTGATCCGGATCTCATTATCTGCCATCATCTGTTTTTGCTGACCGCCTTTGTGAGGAAGCATTTTCCGGACAGGCGCATTGCCGGCATCTCGCACGGTACCGATCTGAGGCAGATGATCAATTGTGACAACCTCCGTGATTTTGTCAGACCATATATAAAGAAGCTGGATGCTGCGCTGGCTCTTCACGAAGCGCAGCGCGCACAGATCATTGAAATATTCGGAATTGATGAAAGCCGCGTTTCTGTTATCGGGAGCGGCTACAACAGCAAGCTGTTCAACACGGACGGCAGAACGGAACACTCTCCGGAGGAACCTCTGCGCCTTGCCTATGCCGGCAAGATAAGCAGGCCAAAAGGAGTTCCTGAGATGCTTGCCGCTCTCGACAGGCTTGCATCTGACAGCGATGTGCCGGCATTTGAACTCACAATGGCAGGAGGCTGTCAGGATGAAGTCATGAAAGACAAACTCGAAGAGCTGCCGCCATGGGCGGAATGGCTCGGGCAGATACCGCAGCCCGCTCTCGCGGAGCTGCTCCGCCGTACGGACATCTTTATACTTCCATCCTATTTCGAGGGTCTGCCGCTGGTACTCATAGAAGCGATGTCCGCCGGCGCGGTGCCTGTAAGCACCGATCTGCCCGGCGTAAAAAGCTGGATAGACGCTAATGTAGGCGGGTCAAACACCGTATTCATTCCGATGCCGCAGATGAAAAGCATCGATGAGCCTACAGATGAGGGACGAAGCACTTTCATCGATGACCTGGCTTCAACACTCAGAGATACAATGGAGGCCTTCACTGCAGGCTGTTTGCCGGGTTCTCTGCCCGATACTTCATCCATAACCTGGGATGGTCTTGCCGCCAGACTTCTTAATATATGTAAGTGAACTGAAAACTGAACGCCGCAGAAGCGGCGTTTTATTTTAAAAATTATATATAAGATTTATTAAACAAACACACTATCCTTAGCTCCTTATGTTAATATGTTAACCACATATCAGTAAGGAGTAACAAAGGTGACCAGAGACCAGGCAGCCACAATGATGACGAAAGCTCTCAATGGCTTTCACGGTAAATTCAAGGCGATGTACGGCCAGCTTTGTGTGCGTGTAGATAAAAACACATTCCTCAGCACCGGAGGCAACAAGATCCTTGCTGAGATCACCGAAGACAGCTACGAACTGTGTGATATCAATTCAGGTGATCTGGGAGAGATCTTCAACAGACGAAGCGACATCAACGCCATACTTTTCGGCTGCACAGCCGATGCTGTTGCCGTGTCTGAAAACGCCGACGTAATACCCGTCACTCTCGAAGACCTTGCAAGGCTGACAGGCTCCGAGCTTAAAGTTATACCTGACGCTTCTGTCGCGAATATCCTTGCGGCACTTAAGGACTCATCCGTATGCCTCATCAAAGGCACCGGGGCTATCGCAGTGGGCTCAAACAGCAGAAAAGCCGTTGCCGGAATCCAGATAGTTGAAAAGGCTTGTGAGGCCGAAGTTCACGGGAAAATGCTTGGCGGCACAGTACCAATAGAAAAAGCCCTTGCTGACGGGTTCAGAAAGGACTTCTTATCTGATTATATAAACCGCAATGAAGAGCCATACGCGGAGTATGTCAAATATGACGAAGAAGAGTTCGCTGTAAGAAGCAGCCTCATAGAGCATGGTAAGGATCTCGTAAAGCGTGACCTCTCATACGGATCGTGGGGCAACCTCTCTGTCAGGCTGAACGACAATGAAATGCTCATTACACCTTCATCGATGGATTACTTCGATATAAAGATCGAAGACATCGTGAAAGTAAATATACATACTCTTGAATACGGCAACCAGCGCATCCCAAGCACCGAAGTCAGGATGCACGCCGCAGCTTACAGAAATTCCCCTGACTGCAAGGCCATAATCCAGACCAGATCGAATGCCATAAGCGTGTTCGCAGCCTGCAAGGCAGGATTCACGCTTGGCGAAGGCGAGCTGCAGGAACTTATCGGAGATGTGAAAGTCACAGATTATGCTCTTCCGGGTACAGAAGAACTGGGAGAAGCAGTTGTTTCCACTTTCAGCGATACCCATGCATGTATCATTCCTCATCACGGAGCGGTATTCTACGGACCTTCACTTGATGTCGTTCTGGCTATTGCCGAGGCTGTTGAGATGAGAGCGCGTAACCTCCTCTCCTTCGACTCAGGACTCTAGCTGCTCAAGGTTGTTTTTATACTCCCCATAACTGAAGAACACAAGGCCGATCCAGATAATGGCAAAGGATATTACCTGAACCCTGTCGATCGGCTCTTTATATGCAAAAATACCGAGCAGAAGAGTGATCGTAGGGCTGATGTACTGTGCCAGTCCGATCACAAACAGTGTCACCTTCTTCGCAGCGCTTCCGAAGAGCGCGATCGGTATCAGCGTTATCAGTCCGCTGAGGAACATAAGGGCGTATTTGCCCGGAACACCGAAGCTCAGGGCCCCTATCCCCTTTGTCTCTATATAGAATATTGCAATGACAGCCAGCACGGCGTAAAACATGGTCTCATAAACAAGTTCTATAAGCGGCGGCCTGTCCGTCGATTTTTTTATCGCGGAATAGCAGGCCCACGTGAACGCAAGACCAAGGGCTACTCCCGGTATCTGCCTGTAATGGATAAGCATGATAGTAAGAGATATCAAAGCCAGTCCTATTGCCGTTACATTGTATTTTGTGAACTTTTCACTGAATATCACGACACCAAAAATGCAGATGACGATCGGTTCTATGTAGTAGCCGATAGAAGCCTGTATCATGTGACCGGTCGTCATAGCCCAGATATACGTACTCCAGTTAGCTGTAAGGAGCAGTCCGGCTGCCAGATATCTGACGATCACACCTTTCTCCCGGAGAGGTCCCCATATCTCCTCTCTGGAATATCTCATTCTGGCGGCAATATACGAATACACGAACATAGTCACCATACGGTAAAGAATTATGATCCATGACGGTATCGGCACCAGTGCCTGCCAGTATATAGGGCAGAAACCCCAGAACATCTGACAGGCCAGAACGCATATAAGGCCAGTCCTGTAATCGCTGTTCTTTTTGTTTTTTATCAGGTTGGTCTTTTCGTCCATCAAAGTGCGTCGGCTTTTTACAGTCCCAGCTCCTCCTCTACGAGTCTTACAGCGATCCTGATGCAGTCATCGCAGGATGTCCATGCCTTGCCGTTATTACCGGTCTTTATCTCTTTGCATATAAGAGCTCCGGCCTGCTCGATGAACTTCTTCTGCATTATTCCTGCTGTCCTCGTTGTCTTTGCCTTTGTGAGACCGGCTTTTTCCGTATTGCCGTCGCTGTGCACCAGTCCTGCCAGCATGGCTGCTCCGCTGAGTGCTCCGCACACGCCCTGTGTGGTCCCCATTCCGGCTCCAAAACCTTCACCCATCTTATAGAGCAGGGACTCATCGATCCCCACTTCATCAGCAAATACACATGCTACCGACTGGCAGCAGTTAAATCCGTTTCTGTGCTTTGCGGAAGCCTGGTCAGCTCTGTCCATAATTTATCCTCCTGTTCAGATAATCGATTTACGACGAATATGATACCACATTTTTTGCAACACTTTACCCTTTTTACGATACTATATATATGAGAGCTCTTAAAAAGCATCTGCAATGCTTAAAACGAGGATGACAAAAATGGATGAAAAACTGATCAATCAAGCGATAGCCGGGAGCAAGGAAGCCTTCTGCTCACTTTACGGCATTTATAAGGACAGGCTGTACCGCTACGCGCTCTACAGGCTCGGAGATCCGACCGAAGCCGAAGACGCCGTTAGCGACTGCGTGCTTGCCGCATGGCAGGGCATCGGCGGTCTCAGAAACGAGAAAGCCTTTGGATCGTGGATCTTCAGGATCCTCTCGAATTGCTGTGCCGTAAGGATCAAAGAAATGATCGGAACACGCGAGAACCTGGAGCGCATTTATGACTCCGTCACGGGCAGCACGTCTGCTCACCCTTCCCTTTCGATCGAGCTGACCGAAGCACTCTCTCAGCTCAGGGAAGAAGAACGCGATGTCGTACTGCTCAGCATTATAGGTGGATTAAACAGTGTGGAGATAGCTTCAATGACGGGAATGGCACCGGGGAGTGTAAGATCGAAGCTGTCCAGAAGCCTCGCAAAAATGCGTGAGTTCTTATCATAAGGAGAATCGAAATGAGCAAAGATCATGAATATATAAAAGAGTTATTCGACAGCGACGGTATCACAGCTCCGGAAAGCCTTTCCGAAGAGAACATGCTTGCCATGCTCAACGCCGCTGAAGAAAAGCCGGCCGGCGAACAGGCTGAAAAGAAAGAAGACCGCCGGTTCGAACCGGGACGCACCAAAGCCCATCCTTCACTGAAGAGGTGGATGGCAGTAGCCGCAGTCGCAGTGATCGCCATTTTCGGCATCAGCGGGCTCAGAGACATTCTTTCCTCCCCTCCGGATACATCACTTGTCGGGGACGAACTATATACTTTCAAAAATGAGAGCGAAATCGAAAGACTTCTCAAAAGCATGGACAACAGTCCGGGTTATGAACGTTTCAGGCTTGGCGGAGGGTCAACCGACGGGGATCTTGTTGAAAATGAAGAAGTTGTTCTTGAGAATTCCGCTCTTGGTGATTCCGCTTCCGATACAGGAGCTACCGGAAGCACAGCAGCTCCAAAGTCATCGGGGTCCGGCGGGCATTCAGAAACCTATCTGCAGGTAGATGATGTCGATGAGGCGGATATAGTCAAAACGGACGGCAAATACATCTATTATGTGACAGACAGACGCGAGGTGATCATTCTCGCTGCCAGTGAAGGTAAAACCGAAAAATTATCCACTATCGGCAGCACAGGCATAGAGAATTACATCGAAGACATCTATGTCAAGGGTGACAGGCTCATCACAGTCGGCACGATTTACAAGGATGACAGCGACGAGTCCTCTTCAGGCATAGTCGTATACGATATCAGCGACCGCAGCAAGCCTGAAGTGCTGTATGACTTCAGTCAGACGGGTAATATTCTCTCGAGCCGCATGGTAGGAGATTTTGTGTATTTAGTTACAAATGACTACGTCTACAGAGGCGGACGCGCAGTACCGATGTGCGGAAGCATCGACAGCCCGGAGAAGCTTGGAGCAGCAGATATCTGCTGTATTCCTGACCCTCGCACACCTTCATATATAGTGCTCAGCGCAGTCGATATTTCTGCAGGCAGTCAGGGAAGATCTGCCACAAAAGCTGTTCTGGGCGCAAGCGAAGAGATATACTGCAACAATCACAATCTCTATGTCACCTCTATGGAGTGGCCTGATGACAACGAATCCTACTGCACCCGTATAGTCCGCGCAAGCCTTGACGGACTCAAAGTCAGGGTCGACGCCACCACAAAGGTCCGCGGTTATATTGATAATCAGTTCTCCATGGATGAACGCGACGGATACTTCCGCATCGCCACCACATCGGAGCGTGCCGGTATGGATGTAAACAACCTTTACGTACTCGATCCTAAGCTGAAAGAAACCGGCAAGGTAACGGGATTCGCCCGCAATGAAAGTATAAAGGCAGTCCGTTTCATCGGAGATAAGGCATATGTGATCACCTATGAAGCGATCGACCCTCTCTTCATAATCGATCTTTCGGATCCGGCAAGTCCGCGCATAGAAGGCGAAGTCAAGATCGACGGCTTCTCCACCCTGCTCATCCCTGTGGACGAAAGCAGGCTGCTCGGCATAGGCCACGCTACAGGTGACAACGGTTACGGCGGAGAGTATGACAGCGGGCTCAAGCTTGCCCTCTTCGACATATCGGACCCATCGAACCCGAAGGTCATGGACAGCAAGGAATTCAAAGACATGTCGAGCATCGCTCAATACGATCACCACGCGCTGATGGTCAATAATGACGCAGGATACTTTGCGATCCCGTATGAGGTCTGGAACTATGAAGAAACCGATGATGCTGAGATCATAGAAGATGCTGAGGAACCTTCGGAGACAGACGGCTCGGAAGATGCTGAGACTGATGTACTGGTCGAAACGGAGCCGGAATTCAAATACGATACAGGCATACTTCTCTTCAAAGCTGATGACAGCATAAATTCGGTAGATAAGCACAAGCTTGACGGTTCAGCGATCAGCAGAAGCGTATACATCGGTGACTGGGTCTATGCTCTTGACACAGACGGGAATGTACAGAGCTTTAAGCCGGCCTTCTAGGCATGTTTGCAATAGTAAACCCATGATAGTAAAATATATGGGAATATGGCTTACGATGGAATTATTACATATGCAGTTGCAAAAGAATTAAAAGAACGTATCGTGCCGGGCAAGATAGAGAAAGTTTATCAGCCCGGTCCCGAGGATCTTTTGGTGCACATCCACACCCAGCGTGGGAATGTGCGCCTTTTCATTTCCTGTAACAGCAGCGCGGCGAGGGTCTGCCTGACTGAAGGCAGCTATACAAATCCGGAGCAGCCTCCTACATTCTGCATGCTTCTCAGAAAGCACCTTCAGGGAGGGCGCATAACAGACGTGCGTCAGAAAGATGCCGAGCGCATAATCGAGATAGACATCGAAGCCCAGAATGAGCTTGGTTTTTCAGTCTGCCGCAGACTTATAGTCGAGATAATGTCCAAGCACAGCAACATAGTGCTTATAGATATTGAAAGCGGCAAGGTGATCGATTCCATTAAGCGCATATCGATAGATGTCAACAGATACCGTCAGCTTCTTCCGGGCATGATATATAAATACCCTCCTGCCCAGGACAAGCTGCCGTTCAGTGAAGTAACCGCAGAAACGGTTCTTCCTCACGATGACCGCGCGATCATGGCACGAATCGCCGGCATTTCGCCATCCATAAGCCGCGAGTTACTTGCCCGCTGCTACACATCGCACGATGCTTCTGTCACTTCCGTAGTCCCTGCAAGAAAGCTTCTGGAGATTCTTGCTTCTATCGAAGACGGCAGCGCAAAACCGCGCGTATATATCGACGATGAAGGTACGCCTCGAGAGTTCCACATAACCTCTCTTTCAGAATTCGAAGAGCTCGACACGATGTTCTTCGATACCGTATCAGAATGTGTTGACTACTATTTTACGAACCGTGTTGCTTCCAACATGGTTCGACAGAAGTCCATGCCTCTTCTCAAATCCGTACAGACTTCACTCAGCAAGGCTCTTCTGAAAAAGAAGCGTCTCTCGGAAGATCTTCTGAACGCGGAAAACTCAGAGAAGTACAGACTTTACGGAGAGCTCCTCACAGCGAACCTCCACCTTATAAAGCCGGGCGACCGCAGAGTGAGGGTCACCAACTACTATGACGGCAGTGAGCTCGAGATCCCTCTCGATGAAAAGATCTCCGCTTCAGCCAATGCTCAGAAGTATTTCAAGAAGTATTCAAAGGCACGGACTGCGATACATGAAAAGCAGACACAGCTTGAAGATAATGAAAGAGATATAGAATATCTCGAATCCGTGATACAGAGCATAGAGTCAGCGGACAGCGTACCTTTGCTCGAGACCATCAGGGACGAACTGGAGCAGACCGGTTACGTCAGGAGACGTCAGAAGGCCTCACAGAGGAAGAAAAAGAACCGTAAGCCTGAACCCCTCAGATATACACTCAGCGACGGCACAGAAGTCCTGGTGGGCCGCAACAACATCGATAACGACTGGCTCACAATGAAGTTCGCAGCCAAGACCGATGTGTGGATGCACACAAAGGACATTCCGGGATCGCATCTGATAGTCAGACTTGATGACGGCCGCAATGTGAATGACTTACCTGCGGAGCTGATATACGAGGCTGCGTCGATAGCAGCTTATCACAGCAAGGCCGCCGGCAGTGACAACGTACCTGTGGATTACGTACCGGTCCGGTATGTCAAGAAGCCAAACGGCGCGAAACCGGGCATGGTGATATTCACCCACAACCAGACGGTTTATGTGACACCGGGACTTCCCGATACAAAAAAATAGTGAAATCTCTCATGCAATGAGTTACAATAGTCGTGCACGGTCTGTTAGCTCAGCTGGGAGAGCGCATGGGTCACAACCATGATGTCGAGGGTTCGAGTCCCCCACAGACCACCATAAAAGCGCTGAAGCCTTTAAGACTTCAGCGCTCTTTTTCTGCTTTGATAATAACCGGTCTTATTCTGCGCCTTTGTAATCGAAAACCAGCATAGTGATGTCATCGAACTGCGGAGCATCACCAACGAAGTCATCTATGTCTTCCTTGACAGCAGGAAGCAGTTTTGCACTGCCTTCATCTCCATGTGCGTTGAGAGCTTCGATCATGCGGTCCTCTCCGAAGAGCTCCTCTTCAGCGTTTGTAGCCTCAGTTACTCCATCGGTATATACGAAAAGTGAGTCTCCAGGCCAGAGTTCAAATCCGTGCTCCTTGAATTTTACACCTTCAATGGTTGCCACTGCCGGTGAATGCCTGTATCTGACCAGCTCATACTTTCCGCCTTTACGCTTCAGTACCGGATGCATGTGACCCGCATTGGCAGCAACGCCTTTTCCTGTGATGGTATCTATAACAGCAAGCCATACCGTAACGAAGAGGCCCGTGTCGTTTCCTTCAAGAAGCTGCATGTTGACCCGTTCAAGGGTCTCACTCGGGCTGCGCCCTGCCTGCAGGCTGGTCTTGATAAGCACTTTGGCTATCGCCATGAAGAGAGCCGCCGGAACTCCCTTGCCCGACACATCAGCCATAATGAGTGCAATATGATTATCATCCACCATGAAGAAGTCATAGAAGTCGCCTCCGACCTCCTTGGCCGGGATCATTGATGCATAAAGCTCAAATTCGTCTTTTTCAGGGAATGGCGGGAAAATCCTCGGGAGCATGCTCTCCTGGATCCGCTTTGCTACGTTCAGCTCGGTTCCTATGCGCTCCTTTTCCGCAGTTATAGCGGACAGCCTGGTTATATAGCTGCGGATATCTCCGTCCATCTTTTTGACTGCGTCCGCAAGCTCTTCTATCTCGTCCCCGGTATGTATATCGATATCTACCACTTTGTCACTTTCGAGATTGCCAATCATTTCTCCGGCGCTCTTAGTCAGCTGGCTGATCGGATTGATAATGTTCCTCTCTACAGATGAATAGAACACCGTCAGAGCTATCAGGGTAATGGTGACGATGGAAGCCAGTACGAGGAGCATGTACATGGCGATAGTTCTTCTGAATCCCGGTATCGAAAGGTCAACACCCACTACTGCTACCGGAGTCCCTGCACTATTGAATATCGGAGAATAGGCCGATGCTATGTGTCCGTATGTTTTGTCTTTCTGTATACTGATCTCCTCAGGCGGATCCTTGCGGAACACATCAAACGTAGCAGCCTTGCTTTTTTCACTCATGTATTTTTCGTGCTGGCCCAGGTCACAAGCACCTTTTACGTGAACTGCATCCCACACGTACACCAGGTCGTCTTCATATGGAACAAAGACGTAATAATACTTTAGGTTTGTTTCCTGCTGTGTGGAATTCAGGAAGTCAAGCACCTCATAATAATAATCATCCTTTTCTTCCGTCTCCACATACTCAATCACCCTGTCTCCATCTATGAAAGTTGCAGCAGTACGCGCAAACCCGAAGGCCTGGTTGCTGTAATTTCTCACCTGTGAATAGTAATACTGAATGCATACAAGCGCTCCTGTAGCAATAACAAGGACTGCGGCGAAAGCCGCAATACTCTTGATAATCTTTTTATTCAGACTGGTTTTTTTGTTTTTATTCATGCGTTACAATTCCTGCAGCCTTTCCCTTTTTCTTGCCAGAAAGGCAGCCTTTGCCACCTTATAATAGTGTGCCATGAAAATTGACACGATAAGAATCACAAGCCCAAGCAGCATTGTCTGCCATAACGGAAGTATCTGCGTGCCGTTCTTTATATATAGTATAACATTTGTAATGGTCCTTACGAATACCCAATGTATGCAATAAATCGCAGTTATGTTGTTGCTCACTTCATACAGCATCCCTTTTATACTGTTACCCATATACTGAGACAGCAGATGCCACACTCCGAGCATTCCAATATCAAGGAACAGACAAACTGCAACATCCCAGATCATCATGTGATAGTAGCAGTTCTGTCCCTCGCCGAACATTCCCCATCCGTAATGTATGCCTATAGGGAAATAAACAAGCGGTATGAGAATGGCTATCGGCGAAACGATGCGGTAAAACGCGCTTTTGTCTCTGATCCTGATATGGACCTTTCCGAACAGATAACCCGCGACAGGGAATATCAGCCACGTAAGAAAAGGAAAGTCTGAGACCACATATCCGGTAGCATCATCGGTTCCGACGAAATAGCCAAGGAAGATATTCCCGAACATGGAATGTGTGTCCAGATCGCCTATAAGGGTAGCAGATACCGTCATCAATGCTGCGATCCCAAACATAGCTTTATTACTTAGTCTGAGATATCTGAATACCGCTATTGTTATGATGGCCAGGCCTGCAAACAGAAGCACGTCAGTGCCGAGCCACCTGTAGAACAGCGGATCCAGGAAGTGTTCCCTGTCCCCGCTTATCTTATAACCTATCAGATAAGGTATCAGAAACCTGCATGTATTGCTCAGATAGAATACACCTAAAAGCGTCACGCCCCGCCTTAACCACAGCTCAGGTGTCTGTCTGTGGCTGTAGACTAAACACATTCCCATAGCGAACAGATACATCGGCCCACTGAAAGGTCCGCCGATAATGGTATCGAAAAGATAAGGGATCCCGCTGCAAAGTCCCTCATCGCTTGTACACTCTATTATGCAATGTATGAAAGGCAGCATCAGCACCATTTCTGCTTTAGCTATATCTATATCAAGCTGCCTTCCTCTATTGACCGGCTCATCAGCCACTAACTCTCTGATACGTTTCAGCATGAGCATATTCTACCAACTTTTGTCTTTCAATGCACTCAAAATCGTTGAAGAATGACCCTTTTCAATAGTATTATTCTTTATTATGAAAAGATTTATCTATCCGTTGATAGCGGTTATCGTCATCGCTGTCGACCAGTTTACCAAATATCTTGTCAGAACAAACATGCAGCCCGGCGACAGGATCCCTGTCATCGGTAACTGGATGAGCATTTATTACGTTCAGAACACCGGAACGGCATTCAGCATGTTCAGCGGCAACAGGTTTGTCACGGTTTTTCTGACATCCGCGCTCATTATCTTCTGTATCGTATTTATCGTTAAAGAAGCCCGTGCCGGTCATACGCTCATCCCTGCCCTCTTTACATTCGTTGCGGCAGGCGGTGTGTCAAACATGATCGACAGACTTACGCTCGGATATGTCACTGACATGATATCGTGCGGAAGCTTCGCGGTTTTCAATGTTGCAGACATAGGTGTCACCTGCGGCTGTGTGCTGGCGATGATAGCGCTGTTAGTCCTGTATAAGGACGAAGACAAGGAGGTCTAGATGTCAGATTTCATTCTTACGGTCAAAGCCTCCTCTGAAGACGCAGGGACAAGACTTGATGCTTTCATAGGTTACAACACTGATGAACTCTCGAGGAGCTACGCTGTAAAGCTTATCGAAAAAGGCCGGGTAAAAGTAAACGGCGATACTGTAACTTCAAAGAAGCGCGCTGTTTCAGAAGGCGATACAGTGACTATAGATATGCCCGAACCTGAACCTCTTGAGATAACCGCTGAGGATATTCCTCTCGACATCGTATATGAAGATGAAGATGTGGCGGTAATAAACAAGCCGCGCGGAATGGTAGTGCATCCGGGACCCGGAAATCCGTCCGGTACGCTTGTAAACGCCATCATGTACCATATGGGGGATTCACTGTCTTCCATCAACGGTGTTATTCGTCCGGGCATAGTCCACAGGATAGACAAGGACACCAGCGGTCTTCTTATGATCGCCAAGAACGACAAAGCTCATGAGTCTCTCGCAGCCCAGCTCAAGGTGCATAGCGTCACCAGAGAGTACAATGCCCTTGTTTATGACAATATCCGCGAGGATGAACTGACCATCGATGAGCCGATAGGCCGCGATGAGAGAAACCGCATGCGCCATGCTGTGAACGGAAGCGGAGCAAGGAACGCAGTCACCCATATAAAGGTGCTCGAGCGCTTTGGAAAGTACACTCTGGTAATGGCCAGGCTTGAGACCGGGCGCACTCATCAGATAAGAGTCCACATGGCATACCTTCATCACCCTCTTGTCGGCGATGAACTGTACGGACCGCGCAGGCAGTCCTCAAAGATCGAAGGCGTAGAGGTGCACGGCCAGCTGCTCCACGCGGGCACACTCGGATTCGTCCACCCGTCGACCGGTGAATACCTTGAATTCCATTCTGAGCTCCCGGAAATATTCGAAAAAGTACTTATGAATATACGCAAATGAAAAACCGGCTTTCGCCGGTTTTCGCCTATATTCAGTTGTTTTCTATTCAGTGACGTCCTGGTTGAAGTCGAATTCCACTTCGCTCTCAGTTTTCTCTGCTGCCGGCTCAAACTTTTCAACTACAGTTTCCTTTGGCTGCTGTCTGACAACGTCGAAGTCAACAGTTTTAGCCTGACGTGCTTCTCCGGTGCGTCTGTCACCTTCGCCGTAAGGTCCGAAGTAACTGTACTGGCTGCTGAATCCCGTGATGCAGTAGAATACCGGTGCAAGGAATGTATAACCCCATGCCCAGCCTTCCGGCTGTCCGTATGCCTTTGCGGTGGCCTTTCCCATCTGATATGCAAAGTAGAAATACATGAACCAGCCGACGATCGGAACGATCACTACGAAGAGTCTCAGCCAGTACCAAGGGTTATTCATGACCTTCTCGCAAAGCTTATACTGATTGTAGAACGGTACGAATCCGATCCATCCCGGTTCTCCGGCTTTCTCGAACATCTTCCAGAGGCCGACAGCCATTATGATATACCATATTCCTGACGAACCCGAAGTCGCACTGCTGTTTTCCTGTGCATATGTCATTAATGATTCCATTTTCTATCTCCTTTTCTATTGCTCGTTAGGATCATTTTCCACGATTCGTCTGACTTCTTCCCTGTCAGCTTCGCGCTGTTCCTCGAGCTTTTTATAATCACTTGTCTGTTTGTCGAGCAGAGCTTCACCGAGCTGCTTTGCTCCGCTGATAAGAAGTGCTCCTCCTGCTACACCATATGCAATTATCTTAAGCAGAGTTCCGCCCAGATTCTTGCCTGCGCTTGCATTCAGATTATCGATTCCTGTTTTATTGCTTGCCATACTAAGTCCCTCCTTAGATGCATTGACTAACTAGACAATTATAGCACAAATTGGCGCAATTCATATATATCTGTTCTGCGAGCTGAAAGCAACGGCAATTTTTGTCTTACTTCGTCTATGTAGTCAAGATCGATCTCTGTAATCATATGACCTTCCTTTTCGTCCATTTGCATAAGGACCCTGCCCCATGGATCGGTTATTATGGAATGGCCATATGCCGTATAGCCTGCGTCCGGATCCTGCGCAGTAGCCGTACCCACCATGTACACCTGGTTTTCGATGGCTCTCTGGCGGAATGCTACTTCCCAGTGAGCCGGTCCGGTCGTCATGTTGAATGAGGCGGGATTGAATATGACTTTTGCGCCCGCAAGAGCAGGTATGCGCGAACTTTCAGGGAATCTTATGTCAAAGCAGATGTTGACGGCCATCCTGCACCACTCAGTCTCGAACGTATCGAAGGTGCTGCCCGCGGTCAGTGTGTCTGACTCCTTGAAAACCTGCTCCCCGTGCGCGTAAATGTCAAAAAGATGCACCTTGCGGTGTTTGCCTATCTGTCTGCCCTCTCTGTCGAAAACATAGCAGGTATTGTAGATCCTGCCGTCCTCACCGAGCTCGGGTATGGAACCTCCCACAATATATACGCCGTTTTTACGCGCTATAGTGGACATTGCGAGCCAGCTGTCACCTTGTTCAGGCTCCGCGTTCACGGGAAACAGATCGGTCTGATACGGACTGTTCCATATCTCGGGCAGGCTTATTATATCTGCCCCTTCAGCCGCACCGTCCGCGACCAGTTCGGCCAGCTTCTCTATATTATCATATTTGTCTTCATGTACCTTCAGCTGAAGGCTTGCGATCTTTATTATCTGCATAGCATCCACCCTCTTCTAAAGAAATGATATGAGTGCCGTTCCGCCAAGCATGAGCAGCATGCCGGCTATCTTCTGAAGTGTAACAGGCTTCTTCTCTATACCCAGGAAGCCTGCCGCATCGATCGCCAGCCCGGAGGCCATCATGCCTATCAGGTTTGTGATCGTTGACAGTCCTGTCCCCAGTATTGGCGCAACCGCTGCGTTTCCGCTGACGACAGTCAGGGCAAATAATCCCCCGCTGATCATCCACACTTTGAAATCAGGTCTGTCGTCCGCAGTCTGATCGAATATCCCGTTTTTTTCTCTGAATAAAGTCAGAACAGCAATCACAACAGCTGTAGATATAAAAGCAACTGACATGGATACTATAGTTGCCTTACTTACTGACTGAACGACAGTCCTGAGTGTTCCGTTGACTGCTATCTGCGTGGAGCAGGCTATTCCGTCAATGAACGCAAGGATTGCGTATAACACGGGAAATGACTTGCGCTTTTCATCCCCGGAAGACTTTTCACGGGTAACAAGTATAAGGCCCGCAAACACCAGGGCAGCGCCTGCCAGTCTCGTAAAAGACATGCGCGCTTCATCGGCGCCAAACAGCGCAAAATGGTCAATAACCAGTCCGGTAACTATCTGGCCGAAGTTCAGTATCATGACATTGCCTGCAGCGCCGAGTTTCGGCACACACACTATATTCAATGTCACTATAATAATGGCGCATACTCCCCCAAGCCATATCCAGGGCGGATTCTTCGCTATCTCGCCCACAGGGATCGATAATCTGTGTTCGGTAAAAATAATAAAAGCGGCAAGGCACAGCCAGGCCACCATAAAGTTGAGCCCCGCTGTGATAAACGGGGATCTGAAAAACCTTCTGGCTTCTGTATTGACGCTTGCCTGCACCGTGGATGCGATGCCGGCTATCACACCTATTGCTAAAGCCAGCATTATTTTTTATTTGCTTATCCAGCTCTCGTCAGAAGGATTATCCCTGAATGCCCTGAGCCTGTCGATGTCGGCGGACGAGATATACCCGTTTTCCGCTGCGGCCGCTATTACCTCATCGAAGTTGGTAAGCGAGACCCACTCGATGCCGGCTTCTGCCATACGGTCTATACCCTTCTTCATCCCATATGTCATTATGGAGATAACGCCAAGCACATCAGCGCCGGCTTCTCTGAGCACATTGACCGTGTCTATGCAGCTTCCGCCTGTAGAAATCAGATCTTCCACTACAACAACCTTCTGACCCGGTTCAAGTCTGCCCTCGATCTGGTTGCCTCTTCCGTGGTCCTTGGCTCCGGATCTTACATATCCCATCGGAAGTCCCATCAGATGCGCAGTGATCGCCGCATGAGCGATACCCGCGGTAGCTGTTCCCATGAGCACTTCAACTTCAGGGAACTTCTCTCTGATCGTAAACGCAAGTGCTTCTTCAACATCGGTCCTCACATCCGGTGCTGTAAGTGTCAGTCTGTTATCACAATAGATAGGGCTCTTGATTCCGCTTGCCCATGTGAAAGGATCCTCAGGTCTCAGGAACACAGCCCTGATACTGAGAAGATCCTCCGCTATCAGTCTTTTTATGTCAGTGTTTTTATCCATTTTATTTCTTTCCCTCTAGAGAAATTCTTCCCTGCACCTTGTATATGCATCAATAGGTCTTTCAGCTGCAGTAATTGACCTTCCGACAACGATGTAGTCTGAGCCTTCAAGCTTAGCCTGGGCAGGTGTCATTACCCTTTTCTGATCATCAGTGCTGTTATCAGCAAACCTGATGCCAGGTGTTATGGTCAGGAAGTCCGTTCCGCAGGCTTCGTGTATCTCAGCAGCTTCATACGCTGAGCAGACCACTCCGTCAAGTCCCGCTGCTTTTGTATTGAGAGCATACTGCCTTACAACCTCGTTCATAGGTCTGTCTATAAGCAGCTCATTGTGCAGCGTCTTTTCGTCTGTAGATGTCAGCTGGGTCACAGCTATAAGTTTAGGCTTGTCGGCATACCTTGCAGCTCCGAGCATCAGCCCTTCTTTGGCAGCCTTCATCATCTCTATTCCGCCTGCAGCATGCACGTTCACCATGTCGACGCCATAGCCGCCAATTACCTGCATTGCCTTTTTGACAGTGTTCGGAATGTCGTGAAGTTTGAGATCGAGGAACACCTTGTGCCCTCTCTTCTTAAGCAGCTTTATCATATCAGGCCCTTCAGCATAGAAGAGTTCCATACCGATCTTTACATACGGCCTCGCTGCTCCGATTCTGAAGTCATCGCAGCTGACAACTTCATCTCTGATCCTTGTCAGTTTGTCCAGGAACTGAATAGTTTCATCAGCGCACTTAAAATCGCATGCGATTATTACATCCCTCTGATTAGCCATATCGCACCTCTTATTCATAATATTAATCTCTTTATCATTTCCGGAGGACTCCCTCCTCCACAAATCAATGACCCTGGGAATCAATGATCCTTGTTAACATTATACATTAAAAGCTGTCTATTCCGTACTTTTTCATTGCATCAGGAAGATCCCTTACTATGTTTCTCGATGCATATGGATCCACAAGATTGGCAGCTCCTACTTCAACCGCTGACGCACCCGCCATCATCATCTCGAGCACGTCCTCTGCCGATGATACTCCTCCCATTCCTATCACCGGGATATTCACGGCCTTTGCCGTCTGGTACACCATGCGGAGAGCCACAGGGAACACTGCAGGTCCCGACAGACCACCGGTAACATTTGCCAGCAACGGTTTCCTTGTCCGCAGATCGAACCTCATGCCCATCAGTGTATTTATAAGGCTGATTCCATCGGCGCCTTCCGTTTCGCAGGCTCTTGCGATCTCTGTTATATCTGTCACATTAGGCGACAGCTTCATTATTATCGGCTTGTCTGTCATCCAGCGTACGGCTTTTACTACCTCGGCAGCCATCTTCGGGTCTGTTCCGAAGCTCATGCCTCCGCCATGAACATTAGGACAGCTGATGTTTATTTCGTACCAGCCTATCATATCCGACATGGCGGATTTGTCCAGCCTCTTCACGACCTCGGCGTACTCATCGGTCGAGAAACCGCTGACGTTTGCCATTACAGGCTTGTGAAAAACTCTCTCAAGTTTCGGAAGTTCTTCTCTTATAACGTCGTCCACGCCCGGATTCTGCAGCCCTACTGAATTGAGCATGCCTGAAGGGCACTCCGCGATGCGCGGTGTATCATTGCCGAATCTCGGATCAAGCGTAGTTCCCTTGAACGAGAAAGTACCGAGGCAGTTTATATCGTAAAGTTCTGCGAATTCATACCCGTAGCCGAAAGTTCCCGATGCAGGTATTACGGGATTGTCTATGGTTATGCCGCAAAGATCGACTTTTGTATCTACCATAATATCTCCTCCGTTCTGAGCACCGGCCCTTCCTTGCATATGCGCTTATTGCCGTTTTTGGTTTTTGTGCTGCAGCCCATGCAGGCTCCGAATCCGCATCCCATGCGTTCCTCAAAGCTCATCTGGCCGCTGATACCGGCCTTCTCATACACCCTCTCGTATACTGCCCTGAGCATCGGTTCAGGTCCGCAGGTATAAAAGTGCGTGAATGATTCTCCCTGATTGACCAGTTCTCTGAAAGCATCAGTTACGAAGCCGCGTATTCCGCAGCTTCCGTCGGCCGTAGCAACTACGACCCGCGCGCCGAGCTTTTCGAATTCGTCCACGTAATAGATCTCTTCTTTGCTGTTGAATCCGAGGATCACCGTTGGTTTGACTTTTTCAAGACAGCGGGCCAGAAGATACAGCGGCGGTATGCCTACTCCCCCGCCAATGAGAAGCGGTCTTTCTCCCGCATCGCTCAGGTCGTATCCATTGCCCAGACCCGTAAGCACATCTAGCTCCGCGCCCGGCGTAAGGCATGTCATCTCCTCAGTGCCGTGGCCGAGTACTTTATAGATGATGGTAATACCGTCCCTTCCGGCATCGCAGATGCTTATCGGCCTGCGCAGGAAGTGCCCGTTCAGCTTTATGTTGATGAACTGTCCGGGAGCCTTTATTCCGCTCACATCGCCTGTCATCTTCATAAGCCAGGTCGTAGGTGTGAGCTTTCTGTTTTCCGTAATCGTGAAAAATCCCTGTTTCATATGCGTTGCCTGCTATGCGTCTATAGTTGAGATGGTTTGTGTAGTCTCTTCAAGTACGTCGAGGAGAACACTAACAGTGTCGAGAGATGTGAACAGTGTCGCGTTATTTTCGCTTGCGCACTGCCTTATAAGAGCTCCGTCGTTTGCAGTTACGTGGTCTCCGACTTTACGGGTATTGATAATATAGGCGATGTGCCCCATGCGTATGGCATCGAGGATCTCATTGGAGCCTTCGCTTATCTTCTTCAGCTCGCGTGTCTTTATTCCGTTCTCCTTGAGGAATCTTGCTGTGCCCGGGGTGCCTACTATATTGAATCCGAGGTTATAGAAGCGGCGGACCAGAGGCAGAGCCTCAGCCTTATCATCTCCGGCGAGTGTCGCGAATACCGTGCCGTAGTTGCGGAGTTTGGTCCCTGACGCAGTGAGAGCTTTGTACAGAGCTCTGTTCAGCTTATTGTCGTATCCTATCGCCTCTCCGGTGGATTTCATCTCAGGTGAAAGATATGTATCGAGCCCCTTGATCTTATTGGAGCTGAAGACAGGTACCTTTACATAAAACCTCTTCTTCTCTTCAGGATAAAGGTCGAATATTCCCTGTTCTTTCAGCGATTTTCCGAGCATGACTTCCGTCGCTATATCGGCCAGGCTGTATCCCGTAGACTTTGAGAGGAACGGGACCGTCCTTGATGATCTCGGGTTTACCTCGATAATATAAACTTCCTCATTCCCATCAACGATGAACTGGATGTTGTAGAGCCCGATTATGCCGATTCCCGGGCCGAGCTTTTTCGCATACTGAAGGATCTTGCCCTTCACCTTATTGCTTATTGAGAATGTCGGATATACCGAAATGGAATCGCCGGAATGTACGCCTGTTCTTTCAACCAGCTCCATTATGCCGGGTACAAATACGTCCCTGCCGTCGCAGACAGCATCGACTTCGACTTCCTTGCCGAGAATATACTTATCAACCAGTACCGGCTTGTCTTCATCTATCTCTACCGCAGTCTTGAGGTATTGTCTGAGCTGAGCTTCATCACTGACGATCTGCATCGCGCGTCCGCCCAGTACAAACGACGGTCTTACCAGAACAGGATATCCTATGTCCTCAGCGGCCTTTACACCATCTTCTATCTTCGTAACTGCATGCCCCGGCGGCTGTGGAATTCCAAGCTCATCCAGCACCTTTTCGAATCTGTCCCTGTTCTCCGCCCTGTCGATGGCTTCGCAGTCAGTTCCTATGAGCTTAACGCCCCTCTCCATCAGCGGTTCAGCAAGGTTGATCGCTGTCTGACCTCCCAGTGTAGCGATCACGCCTTCAGGCTGCTCAAAATCGATTATTGCCATGACATCTTCGACTGTCAGCGGTTCAAAGTAAAGCTTGTCTGCAGTAGTATAGTCAGTCGAAACAGTTTCAGGATTGTTATTGATGATGATGGCTTCGTATCCCGCACGTTTTATCGTCTGCACTGCGTGTACGGTCGAGTAGTCGAACTCCACACCCTGTCCTATTCTGATAGGGCCTGCTCCAAGCACTATAATCTTCTTCTTGTCTGTGAGCCTGGACTCGTTCTCTCCTGTATAAGATGAATACAGATACGCAATGTATTTGCCTGTATGGAGGGTATCCACCATCCTGAAAACAGGTGTTATGCCGTTGGCTTTCCTCTTATGGTAGACTTCCACCTCGCTGAGATTCCAGAGCGCCGAAATTTCTTTATCTGAAAAGCCGATAATTTTCGCAGCCTTAAGTGTACGTATATCGTTGACACGTTCCCTGAGAGTCTTTTCCATATCGATTATGGTCTTAAAGGCTTCGAGGAACAGTTCCGTGATCTTTGTGACTTCGTGTATATCGGCTACACTGATGCCGCGTCTCAGAAGCTCAGCGATTGCGTACATGTTGTCATCCTTGAATTCGGAAATGTACTCCATGAGGCTGTTACGGCTCATTCCGTCAAACTTCGCAAGATGCAGGTGGCAGACACCTGTCTCGAGAGATCTTATGGACTTCAGGAAGCTCTCTGTGAGTGTGGAGCCTATGCCCATGACCTCACCGGTCGCCTTCATCTGGGTGCCCAGAACATTTGTGGCATCGCTGAATTTATCGAACGGGAATCTAGGGAATTTGGCTACTATATAGTCAAGGCTCGGTTCTGTCGATGCCAGCCCGCCTGCCACTTCTATCTCATCAAGAGTCATGCCCATAGCTATCTTTGCAGTGACTCTGGCTATAGGATAGCCGGAGGCTTTGGACGCGAGTGCCGATGACCTCGATACTCTCGGATTGACCTCAATCAGGTAGTACTCGCTCGTTTCAGGATGCAGAGCGAACTGCACGTTGCAGCCTCCCTCTATTCTGAGCTCGCGGATTATCTTTATGGCCGAATCGTTCAGCATCTTAAGATCCTGATCGTTCAGTGAAAGAATCGGAGCCACGACGATGGAATCACCCGTATGTACACCTACCGGATCGACGTTCTCCATACCGCAGATCGTGATGGCCCTGTCGGTGCCGTCGCGCATTACCTCAAACTCGATTTCCTTATAGCCTCTTACCGACTTCTCTATCAGCACCTGATGAACCGGAGAAAGATTGAACGCGTTGATAGCGATATCTTCAAGTTCCTTTTCGTTGTTTGCAAAGCCTCCGCCTGTTCCGCCCAGCGTGAACGCAGGTCTGAGAACTACCGGATAGCCTATATCAACAGCGGCTTTCTTTGCCTCTTCTATGCTGTATGTGATCTCGCTTGGAATTACCGGTTCTCCGATGGACTCGCACATTTCCTTAAAGAGCTCTCTGTCTTCAGCTCTTTCTATCGAGTCTGCAGGTGTGCCCAGCAACTTTACCCCGCACTCAGCGAGCACGCCCTTGCGTTCAAGCTGCATGGCCAGGTTGAGCCCTGTCTGTCCGCCTATGCCGGGCACTATCGCGTCAGGTCTCTCATATCTGAGGATCTTTGCTACGTATTCGAGTGTCAGCGGTTCCATGTAGACCTTATCCGCTATAGATGTGTCCGTCATGATAGTTGCCGGATTCGAATTGCAAAGTATTACTTCGTAACCCTCTTCCTTAAGAGCCAGGCAGGCCTGAGTTCCTGCGTAGTCAAATTCTGCAGCCTGTCCGATAACGATCGGGCCGCTTCCGATAATCAGTACTTTTTTGATGTCTTCTCTCTTTGCCATTGATTTACCCTACTTTAACTTTTATTGATCTGTCATTGAATT
The DNA here is from genome assembly GCA_900320285.1 of uncultured Eubacteriales bacterium. Classification (GTDB taxonomy): domain Bacteria; phylum Bacillota; class Clostridia; order Peptostreptococcales; family Anaerovoracaceae; genus Crickella. The sequence continues at coordinate 59,434 of ONRQ01000007.1, read as the reverse complement.
GTAAGCGATCTTTCCGTCACAGACGGTCAGATAGTTGCGTCCCATTACCCTCCAGCCTTCGAACGGCGTTGCCTTGCCCATCGAAAGCAGTTCTTCCTTTTCTATTGTCCACTCCTCGGTGAGGTCCCAGACTGAATAGTCGTTTCCGAGAGGTATGCCGAAGCGCCTGCGCGGATTATACACGAGCAGCTGCTCCAGCCTGTCCATCGTGATGATACCCGGCAGCACCAGATATGTGTAGACCAGTGGGAAGGCTGTCTCTATACCGACAATTCCGAATGCCGATTTCTCAAGCCCACGGGACTTCTCTTCGGCTGAATGCGGCGCATGATCGGTAGCCAGACAGTCTATAGTGCCGTCGACTATTCCTTCGAGCAGAGCGTCTCTGTCCGAAGCATCGCGCAGCGGAGGATTCATCTTCCACTTGCCATCCTCTTTAAGCATGCTGTCGTCGAGAAGCAGATAGTGAGGCGCGGTCTCGCATGTAACATCAACGCCGCTCTTCTTTGCGTCCCTTATGATGCTGACGCTTTCCTTTGTTGAGATGTGGCAGACATGATATGCACAGCCGGTCTCATCCGCCAGCTTAAGATCGCGCTCTATCTGGCGCCACTCGGATTCAGAGCAGATGCCCCTGTGGCCATGCTCTGCCGCATATTTCCCGTCATGTATATATCCGCCCTTAAGAAGGCTGTTTACCTCGCAGTGAGCGGTTATTATCTTTCCCAGCGACTTTGCCGTCATCATCGCCTCTCTCATCATGCCGTCCGACTGTACGCCGTGGCCGTCATCCGAGAACGAGATACAGCTGCCCGCCATTCCGGCCAGATCTGCGAGAACTTCACCCTTCTGTCCCACTGTGATAGCAGCATAAGGATAAACATGGATACAAGCGTCGCGATCGATGATATCCTGCTGCATCTTAAGGTGTTCAACGGAATCCGAGACAGGAGCAAGATTCGGCATTGTGCACACAGCAGTGTAGCCGCCGTGCGCCGCTGCCTTTGAGCCTGTCGCTATTGTCTCTTTATAAGAAAAACCCGGCTCTCTGAAATGTACATGTACATCGCAAAAACCGGGTAATATGGTGTATGTTGAAGAGAGACCGATCCCCGCATCCCTCAGAATCTTTGTATCTATGGTAGGGCTGAAAGTCAGTTCGTTAGCTCCTGATGTCTTCATTTACTGCCTCCTTTCCATTCAGTATAGTCTATCACGAAATGAAAGGAGTTATCAACGAGAAGCACCCTTCTGATATGCCTGTCAATTGATTTTTATTAAAAGCAATCGGCCGTCTTCCACGGTTATCTCCGCTGTCTTGCCCGGCAATACTTCATTGCTTGTGGCGTATTGATAGTCGGGACCTATAGAAGCTCCTTCGAGCCCGAACTTCGCATTCCTGATGGTGACACCACGCGCCTCTCCCTCGAGAGCCAGCAGCGAGAAAAACGGATATCTATCCTCGACCGATGCCCTTCCGGGATGGACCGCGCCCGTTTCATCAGCCTGCGATGATATAAGCTCCATCTCTGAATAGTCATCAACGATCATTCCGTGACAGCCACTGTTTTCAAGAGCTGAAAGGATATATACATTCACCAGGGAATGATCGAGTCTCGCACCAACAGCTCCGACCAGGAGGAATTCCGTGAATCCCCTCTTCATTCCCTCACGCATTGCGTATACCGTATCTGTGTCATCCTTCGCAACCGGCAATGTAATCGTCTCAATATCCATATGCGGATCTTCATAAGAATCCCAGTCTCCGATGATAAGCGAAAGAGGCGCGCCAAGACCGTCCATGTGCCTCAGCCCGCTGTCGCAGTAGATCACATAATCATCGCAGTCAAGATATCCGCGTATCCTGCTGTAGTCATTTATTACGGCACCGCCGACTATCACACACCTTCTTTTTTCGCGCATGACACTATGCCTCGTGTACAAGCTTGCCGTTCATATCTTCAATACTAATACCGATAACAAGCGTCCTCGGAGCATCCTTCTCGATCTCGTGGTCTACGTATTCCGGAGGGCAAGGGAACTTGCTGCAGAGAAGTCTGCTGATCCTGACTATCTCACCGGCATCTTCCACCAGCTCCGCTTTGCCGAACACGATGACGCTCTTTACATACTTTGCCCAGTCGCCCTCTTTCTGGTACTCGCCTCCGAACACGCAGTACGAGACTTTAGGGTCTTTCTTGACAGCGCTGACTCTGTGGCCAAACGTTGCGCCGTGGATGTAGATCTTATTAGTCTCTTCATCATAGTAATGATTGATAGGAAATCCGTATGGGTATCCGTTATCCCCCTGAACAGACATGACGCCTCTTGTCTCCGTCTTAAGCAGGTCTATCATCTCCTCATGACTCAGTGCCTGCGGGCTTCTTCTCATTTTTCTGAACATGCTTTCCTCCTATCTTGATGCTATCATCGCTTCAAGTTCTTCAGTTCTGAATTTATAAGCGGAATTGCAGAAATAGCACTTAACCTCTATTTCTTCTCCATCATTTATCATCTCTTTAAGATCCTCGGTACTTATGGTTGCCAGAGCCCCTGCGACCCTTTCCTTGGAACATCCGCAGTAGTATCTGACAGGCAGCTTTTCGGTGATCCTGAGTCCCAGATCACCTAGATAGTATTCAAGGATATCCTCAGGACTCATGCCGTTATCCATCATCGTGGTCACCGGATCCGCTCCTGCCACCTTTGCCTCGAGCGCTGCGATAGTCTCCTCAGCAGCATCAGGCATCACCTGAAGAATGAATCCGCCTGCGTGTTTTACAGAGCTGTCAGTGTCTACCATGACTCCAAGACCCACCACCGACGGTGTCTGTTCGGAAACAGTGAAGTAATATGCGAGATCATCGCCAATCTCACCTGTCTGTATCTCTACCTGCCCGTTATACGGCTCCTTTAGTCCGAGATCCATGATCACGGTAAGAAATCCCTTTCCTACCGCTCCGCCTACATCAAGCTTGCCTGCCCTCTTCAGCGGTATATCAACAGCCGGATTTGCCGCAAAGTCTTTCACATTGCCATGGCTGTCGGCTGTTACCGTCATCTGCGCAATCGGTCCGTCGCCCTTCATCTGTAGAGTCAGCTTATCATTCTCACCCTTCATCATTGAGCCCATCATTGCACCGGCGCTCAGCAGTCTTCCAAGAGCTGCTGTCACCACAGGGAATGTATGGTGTATTTCGCGCGCCTCTGCGGTCAGTCCTGTTGACTTTATGGCAAACGCCCTCACCGTATCGCCCGCAGCAGTTGCTCTTACAATATAATCATTCATATTCTGTAAACTTCCTTAATCCGTGATATCTATGTCTGCAACAACGATGACTTTATAGTCAGGGTATTTTGCCCTTATCTCATCGCATATTATCTTTATTCCTTCTTCATGAGATATGTCAAAGCTCATGACAACATCGAATCTGATGATCTTTTTTTCTTCATCGATGTAAAATCCGTGCATCTGGAGCGCCCATTCATGGGCCAGCACGATTTCTTCAATTGAAGCCCTGATATTCTCAGCCTTAGAGTCCGCGTTGCGGGAATATACTCCTACTCCCGTAAGAACAACTCCTGTCTCCCTGTAGACCCTTTCAGTGAGCTTTCTTGTAAGCACGTCTACCTGATCCACCGTCATGTCATCCGGAAGTTCCACATGAATGGAAGCATACTCTCTGTCAGGCCCGTAATTATGAACGAAGAGATCATATGCTCCAAGCACAGCAGGCTCACTGGTTACTATTTCCTTTATTTTCTTTGAAGTCTCAACATCAGCTCGCCTTCCGAGAATATCGCTGACAGTATCACTGATCATTTCATAGCCCGCCTTGATAATGAAGCCTGAAATGATAACACCCATGTATGCTTCCAGGGAGATTCCTTTGAGTGTATATATCAGAGCCGTGATGAGAACTCCGGCTGAAATCGCGGCATCTGACAGCGCGTCTGTGCCTGAAGCAACCAAAGCTCCTGAACCCGTTTGCTCGCCTTTTGCCTTTACGTATCTGCCGAGAAGTATCTTTGTGATTACGGCAACGCCGATGATGACGAGAGCAGTAGTTGTGTAGTGTGCTTCGACCGGATCAATTATCTTCTTTACCGATTCGACCAGTGATGTGATTCCTGCGTACATTACTATTGCAGCTACGATCAGCGCTGACAGGTATTCGCTTCGTCCGTGACCGAGCGGATGATTTTTATCAGGCTTTTTCCCCGCTACCTTAGCACCTATTATGGTTATGATGGAAGACAGCGCATCAGACAGATTGTTTACAGCATCCAGTACTACAGCGATCGAGTTTGACAGTATACCTACGGCAGCTTTAAATGCTGCGAGCATCAGGTTCACTACGATCCCTACCACACTTGTCCTTACTATTATCTTCTCTCTGCTCTGTTGTTCATTCATTTAATATACCCATTCAGAATCAATTTCCAATTAAATGTGATTTTACTGCAAAACACACATTCAGGCAATGCCGGGGCATATGATTCGCGTTGCGAATCTGTTACAATATAGGGCATGGAAAACAAACAGACGATTTGCTTACTTAATGATTCATTCCCGCCTATACTCGACGGAGTCGCTAATGCGGTATTTAACTATGCTCAAATAATCGAGCGCAACCATGCACATTCGCTTGTTGTGACTCCTAATATGCCGGGAGCAGACGACAGTGCGTATGAATTTTCTGTAGTGAGATATCCGAGCATCGACACACGCAAGCTCTTCGGCTATGTTACAGGCTATCCTTTTTCACCTGAGGCAGCCCATGAAGTCGAAGCGCAGAATGTATCGCTGCTTCACAGCCACTGCCCAATCACTTCCTGTCTGCTTGCAAGGCAGCTTGCGGAAGCATATGATCTGCCTCTTGTACTGACATGGCACACAAAATACGACATCGATATCGCGAACGCCGTCAAAAGCAAGCTGTTGCAGGAAAGCGCCCTTCAGGCACTCCTCAGCAACGTGAATGCATGTGATGAGATCTGGACTGTCAGCAAAGGTGCGGGAGAAAACCTCAGGTCGATCGGCTATGAGGGGGATTATATAGTGATGCCTAACGGCGTCGACCTGCCAAGAGAAAAAGTGTCTGACAGTCTGGTCGCTGAAACGACTTCGGACTTTGATCTGCCTTCAGGAATTCCATGCTTCCTCTTCATCGGAAGGCTTATGTGGTACAAGGGACTGCGCATAATTCTCGACGCTCTGAAAGAACTTGAAAAAAGAGGAATCGACTTCCGTATGGTATTTGTAGGAGGCGGCGGCGATGAACGCCAGGTGCGGGAATACACTTTAGAGCTGGGTCTCGGGCACAAAGTCTTCTTCACCGGAGCGATCTCAAACAGGAAAAAGCTTCGCGCATGGTACAGACGCGCTGATCTTTTCCTCTTCCCTTCCACTTTTGATACCAACGGGCTGGTAGTAAGGGAAGCTGCGGCGTCTGACACCGCGTCAGTGATAGTATCAGGCAGCTGCGCGTCGGAAGGCGTTTCAGACAACAGGAACGGGTTTCTCATAGATGAAAACTCCTCGTCGCTTGCCGCGAAGCTCAGAGATCTCTGTGCAAATCCCGAGCGTATGCATGCCGTCGGAAAAGGTGCCGGAGATGAACTTTACATCTCATGGGAGGATGCCGTTGCTCACGCATATGAACGTTATGAAGTGGTGCTGGATAATTTCAGAAGCGGCGTCTACGGAAGACGCGATCCTGTAAAAGGATCATGGATGCAGTCTCAGGGCGAGCTGATGCAGATACTCGGTAATATCGATGCCGCGGGTAAGGCTCTGAAGCGAGACCTGGAAGAGACTCAGGAAGAGGTTGAATCCTCTCTTCGCTCGATGCGCAATAAAGCGATAGTCGACGCCATTGCCACAACTTATGAGGCAAAGCAAAATCTCATTTCGATCGGTAATGATATAAAGGAACAGCTGACAGAGGCCCGCGATGACCTCTGGGAAAAGCTGGACCGCTATCTGTAAAACAAAGATGGGTACTGATAATCAGCACCCATCTTTTTAGGTTTTCAGCCTGTTCAGTCTTATTTGTTAGCTGCGTTCATCTGTGCAGCTACCTCTGCTGCGAAGTCTTCTTCCTTCTTCTCGATGCCTTCGCCTACCTCGAATCTGACTACCTTAACCAGTGACAGATCTTTGTCAACAGATTTCAGATACTCAGCAACAGTCTGCTTGCCGTCTTCAGCTCTTACATAAACCTGATCAAGCAGGCAGATCTCTTTCAGCTGCTTTTTGATACGTCCGTCAACAAGACCTTTGAAGATCTTGTTTTCGGAGATCTCAAGCTTTGCAGCAATAGCAAGACCTGCAAGTCTTGTCTTTGCTTCTTCCGAAAGGAAGTTTGGCAGATAGTTGAAGTTGAAGCTCTTGTCTGCTCTCTTTTCTTTCAGGATCGCAACATCATCATCACCCCATACGCCGGCAACCTTGTCAAGAAGACCATTCAGGATCGGCTTAGGAAGTGTGAACGGATCATTAAGTGCGCTCTCAAGAGTGATCTTGCTGAGACTTGCAAGTTCCTCTTCGGAGATCTCGTCTCTGCTTACATACTGAGGATTCATTGCTGCTACCTGCATTGCAATGTTCTTCAGTGCAGCTTTGTTCTCATCATTGTCTGCGCCGTTTGCAGCAACAAGAACGCCGATGTTTCCGCCGCCGTGGATGTAAGTAGCAAGGACTTCTCCGGAAGCCTTTTCGATTCTTCTTACTGACATGTTTTCACCGATCTTTGCGATGAGAGCTGTCAGAGCTTCTCCTACTGTTGAACCCTCAAAAGGCATAGCCTTGAATGCATCCATATCAGTGCTTTCTGCCTCAAGTGCCAGATTGGCCAGTTTGTCAACAAATCCGATGAATTCGTCGTTCTTGGCAACGAAGTCTGTTTCAGAGTTTACTTCTACAATAGCGGCTGTCTTGCCATCTGCTGAAGTTGCAGTTCTGACAAGACCCATAGCAGCGATTCTGCCGGCCTTCTTAGCAGCCTTCGAAAGTCCCTTTTCTCTAAGTACTTCTACCGCTCTGTCCATATCTCCATCAGCTTCGACCAGAGCCTTCTTGCAGTCCATCATACCTGCGCCTGTCATTTCGCGCAGTTCTTTCACCATCTTTGCTGTTACAGCCATTGTTTCCTCCTTAATTACTCTTCGTCTGCAGCTTCCTCTTCTGCTTCAGCCTCAGCAGCCTCTGCAGGAGCTTCCTGGAAGCTCTCACCCTGCTTTGCTTCGATAATAGCGTCAGCCATGCAGCTTGTGATCAGCTTTACGGCTCTGATAGCGTCATCGTTTGCAGGAATTACATAGTCTACGTCGTCAGGATCGCAGTTGGTATCTACCATACCTACTACAGGGATACCGAGGATAGCGGCTTCCTTGACAGCGATTCTTTCCTTCTTAGGGTCTACAACGAAGATTGCACCAGGCATTCCCTTCATGTCCTTGATTCCGCCGAGATACTTCTCGAGCTTGTCAGCCTCAGCGATCAGCTTCAGTGCTTCTTTCTTGGCATACTTGTTGATAGTGCCGTCTTCCTGCATCTGTCTGATCTCTGCGAGTCTTTCGATTCTCTTGCTGATGGTCTTGTGGTTTGTGAGCATTCCGCCCAGCCATCTCTCGTTTACATAGAACATTCCGCATCTCTCAGCCTCATCCTTGATGGCAGCCTGAGCCTGCTTCTTTGTTCCGACGAAAAGAACCGGCTTGCCGGTCTCTCCGACCTTTCTCATGAAATCATACGCGTCATCGATAAGTCCCAGCGTCTGCTGAAGGTCGATGATGTAGATTCCGTTTCTCTCTGCGAAGATGTAAGGAGCCATCTTAGGGTTCCATCTTCTTGTCTGATGTCCGAAATGGACGCCTGCTTCGAGCAGCTGTTTCATTGATACTACTGACATTTTTTAACCTCCGGTTAATCAACTTCCACTGAGCCTCAGCCCTTGGGCCATACGCCTTAAACCCCTGAGTTTCAGGGCACCGCGGCTGGCTGCAGTGTGACAAATAAATATAGGCGCGCAAGACGCGCGCCCATATATTATAGGTAATCATTCCTGCAATTGCAAGGGGTTTTCACCCGTTTTTTTTTGCTTAATCAGCCTTCAAAGCGGATCCGATAAACTTCAGCATCTGCTCCCTTACTTCCTTATCCTTATCCAGAGCATTATCGCCGAAATATATCCTGAATCTGTCTTTATAATAGTCGCATGCATAGGAAAAATGAAGCATCATCAGAAGATCATCTATGAGGAACGCGAACGCAGCCGGATCGATGTCATTACGTATTTCTCCGGACCTCGCCGCCCTTTTGATGAACTCACCGTATATCTTCGCGGTTCCGCTCTCGATAAGCTCGGCACTTTGTGTCTTTCCCGCAGGAGACCCGGATACCGTTATCTGGTGATAGAGCCTGATATATTCCGGATTTTCTTTAGCAAAAGTCTGCATTCTCCTGATCAGGTTCTCTATCATATCCATAAGCGAGCCGCCATCGTTCCCGGCCATATCGAGTACTTCTTCCATGGAATCGAGGCTCTTGCTGACACATGCATTAAAAAGTGCTTCCTTGCCCGCATAGTACTTGTAGATAACACCGACGCTGACCCCGGCCTTTTTTGCGATCGACCCCACGGCAGTGCCCGCGAATCCCCTGTCCGCAAACTCCTCGGCGGCGATTGAAAGGATCCTGTCTGTCTGCTCTTTTGTCAATGGTTTGAGCATATCCGGTCACCGTTCCTTAGTCTTCCAGTTTTCCGCACTTTGAGAATACTCTGTCAAACCTTGAGATGACATCGTCTATCATCTCCTCATCGTAGGCAGCGCTTGTGTAGAGTCTGGACCCGGCAAGTGTGATGATTCCCTCTGCCATGTATGCGGCTCCGATATGCTCCATCTCTATCTGTCTTCTCGAAGTCTCCTTCAGCACCTTCGGCAATGTCCATGGCTTGCTCCAGTCGACTGCAAAGTGCATGGTGCCGACAGTATCGACATGGCAGATTGAGCCCTGGTTGAATACCACGAACGGAAGTCCGTGTCTTTCTACAGATGCCCTGATGCCTTCTGTCAGGCGGTCTGCCAGGCGTCCTGCCTTCTCGCAGGCGTTGGTTCTCTCAATCTCTTCAAGAGTATAATAGCCCGCGCAGCAGCTGATCGGTGTAGCAGCCATAGTGCCTCCGCAGAGAGCTTTTTTGACTTTCTTTCCGGACGAATCGAGTCCGGCGCCAAGATGCTGCATGCAGTCCCTGTGACCTCCTATGCCGCCTGCGCCCGGATATCCGCCTGCGATGACCTTGCCGAAGACTGTCAGATCCGGATCGACTCCGAAATATCCCTGTGCCCCTGAAAGACCAATACGGAATCCTGTTACTACTTCATCGAAAATCACGAGCGCGCCGTATTTATGAGCAAGCTCTACTGTGCCCTCTATGAATTCCTTTGTGACAGGCCACGTGCCGCTCTCAGGGCCGACCGGCTCTACGTAGACTGCTGCTGTGCCGCCGGTCAGTTTGTTTCTTCTGAGCTTTTTCTCGAGGTCGTCGAGGTCTCCCGGGAAGAATTCATCGGTATGGCTGAAGGCGTAGTTTGGTACGCCCCTTGACTGCAAGCCCTTTGTGCCCGGTATTCTGATACCGTAGCAGAGCATGTCGGACCATCCGTGGTAGGCTCCGCCCATCTTCAGGATATTCTTATGCCCGGTCTTCAGTCTTGCCACTCTTGCAGCTACCATATCTGCCTCAGTACCCGATCCCAGCATGCGGAACATTTCAACGGACGGTACAAGATCGGAGATTTTTTTGGCGAGCTTATATTCGTACTCGTGGAAAAGTCCTGTTGACGGTCCGCAGGTGTTGAGCAGATCTATGACCTTTTCCCTAATGCATTCAGGATTGCTGCCGAGAACAGTCGGTCCGCCGGCCTGCAGCAGGTCGTAATACTCGTTGCCGTCGATATCGTAGAGTTTAGCTCCATCCGCCTTTGTTATGACTATAGGGAACGGATAGTTGAACGCCAGATTATGCTGCACTCCTCCCGGAATTATATTCTTTGCCTCGCTGATCTCTTCTTTGGAACGCGCGCATTTCTTTTCAAAATACTCACTTTCATATTCTGCAAGCGCGTCAGGCAGCACTCCGTATACAGGGCTTTTTATGAGTTTGTCGAGCTGTGCATTCACTGCTTCAGCATCGAGATACTTGTCTATCGCAAAACCGTTATATGCCATATTGAATTCCTCCTGTTTTTCTCTTGTGAATGCCAATTCACAAGTTCAACTACATAGTATTTCAATGACTTGCCGCTGTCAAGTGAATTTTCGTTCACGAGAAACGAAGCATCAGAAAACCGCCCTGGACCGGGCGGTCTGTATCGTTTTTTATATTATCGCTTTGTTTTTCCAGCGTCCTGTTTTATATACGATGAAGGTCATCGCCGCACCTATAAGCCATGTAATCAGAAGCGAAACGAACATCATATAGAAGTGACCGTGAGGTTCTTCAGGTGACCTTGTCATCCACGTCATCAGATATGCCAGCGGAACGCGTATAGCTACCGTGGAGATCATTGACAGCCACATAGGTGCCATCGTATCACCGGCTCCGCGCATTATGCCCTGCAGGCACTGAGTCACTTCCATGGCAATGTAGCCAAAGCCCAGTATCATCATCATATGATAGCTCTGCTCGACCAGCGCATCCGTATTGGTGAACAGCATCATCAGGTATTTTCCGAAAAGAAGTATGAGCACAGTAATAACCGCAGAGGTCGCCATGGCAACATATGTACCCTTCTTCGCTCCTGTCTCTACACGGTCAAGTCTGCCGGCTCCGATATTCTGCCCCGCGAATGTTGTCATCGCCGCACCGAATGAGAATGCAGGCATCATGACAAAGCCGTCGATCCTCATGACTATAACGTTTGTCGCAATACACATCGGGCCAAAGCTGTTGGTGAGTGACTGTACGATAACCATCGACAGGGAAAAGATTGCCTGCGTTACGCCCGACGGAAGCCCCAGCCTCACAAGTTCGCTAAGGTACTTGCGTGTCGGCTTCAGGTAGGCAGCCTTCATGTCAAAGCAGTCAGTCCTTCTGCGAAGCTTCAGGAATGCCAGAACAGCGGAAAATGACTGTGCTATAACTGTTGCCAGCGCAACTCCCTGTACTCCCATCCCAAGCTTAGCAACGAAGTATATATCGAGGAATATGTTCAGAATGGTCGCTATCACAAGATACAGGAGAGCGGACACCGAATCGCCAAGACCTCTCAGCATGCCTCCAAGGATGTTATAGAAGGCACAGCCCGCTATTCCCAGGAAGATCGTCATGAGATAACCGTCGCACCAGTCAATTATCTCCGCAGGAGTGTTGAGCAGCTTAAGCAGAGGCATTGTAACAAGCGGCGCGATGGCCATGACTATCAGCGAAGCGATAAAAGTCATGGTGATACAGGTTCCGATGGTCATGGAAAGTGCCTTGCGCTGCCTGGCGCCGAAATACTGCGATACCATTATCCCTGCTCCGACAGATATTCCCATGAAAAGCACAAGCAGAAGATTGAGTATCGGCCCTGCGCTTCCAACAGCGGCAAGAGCATTGTCTCCTACATATTTCCCTACTACAATACTGTCAACAGTGTTATATAACTGCTGAAACACATTGCCTATGAGCATAGGTATCATGAATTTGACGATCTGGCTTACCGGATCGCCCTGAGTCATATCTACAGGTTCAAATAGCTTTTTCCACATTATCAGTAACCGTGAATGCCGTATCAGCAAGTCTTACCAGCATTCTTCATATATCTCTAAAATCTCTTCTTTTGTCAGCGGTCTGAATGCACCCTGAGAAATAAAGCAGGATTCTGCGATCTCCGGAAGCATTTCGTGTTCCTCATTGCCAAAGCCGAGTTCACGCAGTGTTGAAGGCAGGCCCACTTCCTTTATGAGCGATGCAAGCTCTTCGATCCCCGCAAGAGCAATTGCTTCGTCGCTTTCATAGTTTTCACGGCTGAGTCCCCAGACCCTCTCCGCAAATCTCACGAACTTCCCAAGGCTGTCTTTATAAATATGCCTGTAATATGCGGGATGAAGAACAGCAAGTCCTTCGCCATGGTTGCAGTCCGTGTATGCCGAGAGCTGGTGTTCCATGTTGTGGGCCTGGAAGTCCTTGGTCTTTCCGGTCTTGATGATCCGGTTCTCTGCCAGGGATGCCGTCCACATGATATTGCTTCTCGCCTGATAGTCATCAGGGTCTTCGACTGCTGTTCTGAAATCCCTTATTAGCCCTCTCATCAGGCCTTCGGACACATCATCCGCAGGATTGTCCTCTACAGGATAGCTGAAGTATGTTTCCATTATATGAGACAGGATATCGAAGGTTCCCGCTTTGAGCTGCCTGAGCGGCATCGTAAGCGTGTATGACGGATCCATGAGCGCAAATACCGGATTCATCTCCGGATAGTCTCTGTCTGTCTTTATATGTGTGTCCTCGTTCGTGAGCACGGCACATCCGTTTACTTCGCTTCCGGTCGCAGGCATGGTCACTACCACTCCACATGGAATCACATCATGTGTCATAGGTTTGCCCTGCATCCAGAAATCCTCCCATGCATCACCGTCATAACCGGCCTGCACTGAGATAGCCTTGCAGCAGTCCATTACAGAGCCGCCGCCTATGCCGATCACCAGACCTACATCCATCTGAGCAGCCAGCTCAGCCCCTTCACGCATCCTTCTGAGAGTAGGATTTGACATTATACCCGGGAACTCAACTATGAGATTGCCCTCTGTTGCTTTGCCGTCCCTGCTGTATCCCAGTGATTCCAGCCCGCTTATAACATCATCATAAGCGCCGTTTCTTTTGACAGAACCGCCGCCGTAACCGATCATAATATTACGTCCCGGCAGGGCAAACTCTTTTACAAAGTCTGCAAGATGCTCCTTTACGCATCCTTTACCGAACTTCACTTTTGTTCTGCATTCCCAGCTGAAATCGTTCATAGGCATATCCTCTATTATTGACGCTTACTGTTAACCATATAAGTATACGCTGTTTCCATATGGCCGGGCAATATAAATCGGAGGCACCCCATGCGGATGCCTCCTCAGTTTGTTTGCTGATCTGATACGATCTTTCCTGACTATACCGGAAACTCGATTGCGATGTCCTTGCCTTCTGCGATATAGAGCTTAACAACTCCGCCGCCGAATGTCATCTGTGTGCCAGCAGGAACTGCAAGTGCAGGAGCTGCTGCTTCTGCAGGAGCTTCCTCTGCTGCTTCTTCCTCGCCTGCAGCCGGATCCTGGATATTGTCTACGATTTCAGCTGTGAGCGGTGTCAGGGAATCGGATACTTCCTTGAGAGTAGCACCGAGGCACTGTCCGATTGTCAGGCATCCGTCAAGCTTGAGAAGTCCTGTATCTACCAGGTCAGGGAAAATAGCAGGGTCTTCCAGATTGTGGTGACCGATTACGCCCGGCTCCATTCTGCAGCAAAGTACCGCAGGATCATTCTTATGTTCTAATGCATATTCCAGTTCAATTGACATATCATTTCCTCCGTTTTCTTTCAAACAAATGCCGGGATACAGCCATACCCCGTCTACAATACAATTGTAGTTTCAGGTTTATTTCTAAACAAATAGACACTTTCAATATTGTAAGACAATTAAATAACCCTTATCAATAGATAAGGGTTGAAGGTTTGTAAACCGTTGTTTCAGTGAAGCTTACCCTTGCGCCCGGATCATTTATCAAGGCTTATTAGCAATCCTGCTTGTCTGCTTTCCTTCTGGCATCCCTTATGAGCGATGTGATGTTCTCGCGTTTCACCAGATCACAGCCATTGTCTATACGGTTCTTCATCATGTTTGCCTGGGACTTTGCGTCAGCCGTGCTGCCGGAGAGAAGAACCGCTCTCATTGTCTTCATGAGGAATTTATCAAGGCCTGTGACAGATGCAGGATCGTATCTTCCGCCGAGGATGTACATCAATACTCTGTGTTCATTTTTCGGATCGATCTTTCCGAGACTGTAGCCCCATACCTGAGCGTAGTTCTCCGCTGTTTCATCGGCAAATCCGACACCATAAACGATCAGCTTTTCCATAAGCTCATCATCCAGCATCTTCGCGAACTTATCGAAATCGACTATGCCGGATCCGCGTATCCATCCGCCGTAAATAATGCAGTCGTATTCGTGCAGATCGATTCCCTTCGCGTCAGAAAGCGGCAGGGCTTCACAGCCGAGGTCTTCGGCTATCCATTCCGCATATTGTCTGGTAGAGCCTCTTTTTGATGTGTATATAACTATACTTTTCGCCATTATCCTTTTACATTCTCCGCTCCGAGGAGTCTGATCAGTTTGTTTCTCAATTCCCTTGTAAACATTACCCTGTTATCCGCGCTGCATCTCACAGGTTTCTGTCCCGGAAGATAAACCAGTACATCCCGGTCACCCGGGTAAAGGCTGAACATGTCTGTCAGATGCATCAGTACCTTGCGCGTGCTCCCATGCAATCTGACTGTTTCCTCAGGGATCCTTAGTTTGACCGGATCATTCAACGGCGCTGCCTGTCTTTTCTCGGTCCTGCGAGGCGGTTCCGGTGCATATCTTTCGTCAGCCGGATATCCGTAAAGTTCAGTCTCTCTGCCGTTCTGCGATCTGTTCCTGCCCAGGCTTGCTATGTTCTCGATCGGAACTATATCCTCAACAAGAATCTCGGCTTCACTTTCATCCTTAAAGCTGACACGGCCGGATATGCCTACTATCATGTCATTTGCAACCAGGTTTCTCTTCCGTTCGTATACTTTAGGGAATACTATCGCATCGATGACGCCGTCGAAGTCTTCAAGTGTCATTCTGGCCATCTCCTGAGACTTCCTGGTGATCATAGTACGCACGCCGCTTATCATACCGGCCATTATGACCGCGTCTCCGTCCTTAAAACTGGAGGTATTGATCACCATGCTGTCGGCATCTTCACCTTCAGCGGTAAACTCCTCGCCTCCTCCGGTGAGCTCTGCTGTGCCCGCACTTGTGTTGTCTCTTATAAGCGCCGCGTACTCATCAAGGGGATGCCCTGACAGATATACTCCGAGCATCTCTTTCTCCATGGCGAGCTTGGTTTCCTTGTTAAAGTCCGCCACTTTCGGAAGCTCCGGACTTGCGATGACTTCATCAGCAAAATCCTCAAGCTGGAACAGGCTGATCTGCGCCCTTCCACCCTGTTTCGCCTTCTTCTGAGCTCTCTGTACAGCATCATCGCAAACGGCCATGAGCTGCGCCCTGTTTGGATTTATATCATCGAAAGCGCCGGCTCTTACCAGCGATTCTATGGCTTTTCTGTTGAGTTCGCCCGCATCAATTGCCTCGACGAATTCATATATGTCATGAGTACCCTCAACAGACTTGCGGCCTTCTATAATAGCCTCAATAATTCCTTCTCCAACGTTCTTGACAGAAAGCATGCCGAATCTGATGCGACCGTCTTTTGTTGAGAAATTCTTTTCGCTTTTTACTACCGAAGGCGGTTCCAGAACTATGCCCATCTCGCGGCAGTTCCTGACATAATCCGCAGTATGCCTGGCATCCCCTGCCATGCTGGTCATAAGAGCTGCCATGAATTCAGCAGGATAATGGGCTTTGAGATATGCTGTCTGATACGAGATCACCGCATAAGCAGCAGCGTGCGACTTGTTGAATGCATACGAAGCAAACGTGACCATGTCCTCAAAAATGGTCTCAGCAGCCGCAGCCGGCACTCCGTTTCTGGCACAGCCTGCGATCTCAACATTCCCGTTCTCGTCTGTCTTGCCGTTGATGAAGTACTCTTTCTCCTCGAGCATCACCTGCATCTTCTTTTTACTCATTGCGCGGCGTACCAGATCAGAACGGCCGAACGAATATCCGCCAAGATCACGCACTATCTGCATAACCTGCTCCTGATAGATGAGGCAGCCGTAAGTGACGCCCAGGATAGGCTCAAGATGAGGATCCACATATTTCACGTGATCCGGATGTTTCTTGTTGTCTATGTATTTAGGGATCGAATCCATCGGACCCGGTCTGTATAACGCTATTCCAGCGACTATGTCCTCAAAGCAGCTTGGCCTTAAGTTTCTCATGAAATCGGTCATTCCGCCGCTCTCCAGCTGAAATACGCCCTTTGTATTGCCGTCCGATATGAGTTTATACACGTCAGGATCGTCAAAATCCATGGACGAAAAATCAATGTCTATGCCGTGGTTGGCTTTTATCATGCGAAGCGCGTCACGGATGACGGTAAGGTTCCTGAGTCCCAGGAAGTCCATCTTTAGGAGCCCGAGCTCCTCTATTGTCGTCATATTGAACTGCGTCGCGACACCCTTGTCGGATGAATACAGCGGCACATACTCATCCAGCGGCATTTTTGAAATAACTATGCCGGCAGCATGTGTCGAAGCATGACGCGGCAGGCCTTCGAGAGCCATTGAAAGGTCGAGCACCTGCTTTACGAGAGGCTCATTTTCATATCTTTGCCTGAGGTCAGGATTTACCTCAAGAGCCTTTGCTATGGTGATGCCAAGCTCGTTAGGAATCGCCTTCGCAATTGCATCACCTTCAGCATAAGTAGCGTCAAGCGCTCTGGCTATGTCTCTGACTGCCGCTTTAGCCTTAAGAGTACCAAAGGTGATGATCTGAGACACCTTGTCTTTGCCGTACTTGCGAATTACATAATCTATGACTTCCTGACGCCTTTCAATGCAGAAGTCTATATCAATATCCGGCATGCTCACGCGTTCCGGGTTGAGAAATCTCTCAAAGATGAGGCTGTATTTAATAGGGTCTATTTCTGTTATATCGAGGCTGTATGCAACGATGCTTCCTGCGGCCGAACCTCTGCCCGGCCCGACTGCTATGCCATGCGATTTGGCGTAATGGATGAAGTCCCAGACTATCAGGAAGTACTCCACATAGCCCATGCCCTCTATTACTCTTAGTTCAGTCTCGAGTCTCTGGCGGTATACGCTCTCAGGGTCCATGGCTTCTGCACCATAGCGCTTTACCAGACCTTTGTAACAAAGCTCCCTCAGGTATTCATCCGTAGACTTCCCTTCCGGAGGAATATATTCAGGCAAATGATAATTACCGAACTCGAACTCCACATTGCATCTTTCAGCGATCTCATGCGATCTGTCGATCACATCCGGCATATCCGGGAAGAGCTCTCTCATCTCTGATTCAGACTTCACGTAGAACTCGTCATTCTCAAACCTCATGCGGTTCTCATCGGTCACCTTTGCCTGAGTCTGGATGCACATCAGCACATCCTGGGCAGTTGCATCATTGCGCCTCATGTAGTGAGCGTCATTGGTTGCCACCATCGGGATGCCTGTTTCATCACTGATCATCTTAAGCCCTGTCATGACCGTTACGTCTTCTTCGAGATGGTGGTTTTGCAGCTCCAGGAAAAAGTTGTTTTCGCCGAATATCTCTCTTAGTTCAAGAGCCTCTCTCTTTGCACCGGCGTAATCTCTCGCAAGCAGCATCCTCTGCACATTTCCCGCAAGGCAGCCGGAGAGGCATATAAGTCCTTCGCTGTACTGCCGCAGAAGCTCCTTATCGACACGGGGTTTGTAGTAAAACCCATCAACATAGCTTTTTGAGACGATTTTTACGAGGTTGCTGTAGCCCTTCTGATTCTCGGCCAGAAGTATCAGATGTCCGTAGCCGCGGTCCTTATCCGGGTCCTTGTCATAGAGCGTGCGGGCAGCCGTATACACCTCACAGCCGATGACCGGCTTGATACCGGCCTTTTTGCACGCTTTATAGAAATCGACCACACCAAACATAGCGCCGTGGTCTGTAATTGCGCACGAATCCATACCGAGCTCCTTTACATATGAAGGGAGCTCGGAGATCCTGCTCATTCCGTCGAGCAGGCTGTATTCAGTATGCAGATGAAGATGTGTGAACATTATTGTTTTCCGTTATATCTGAAAGCAAGCATGGTGATGTCGTCGAACTGAGGAGCATCATTAACGAATTCATCTATAGAATCATTAACCACTTTCAGCAGCTCATCAGGTGAAGCAAGTATTGCAAGTATTACTTTCTCTTCTACCCTTTTCAAACATGGCTAAAGTATATCACATCTCATGTATCGGTTATTATTATTTAAGAATTAATTGCGGCCATTTGTTGCCATGATTCTGCAGTTCGATGTACAATACTTGAGTATTATTGTTGAAAGGGACTATAGACAGCTAATGGTTTATAACAGCATTCTTGAGGCAATGGGCAACACCCCTATGATACGCCTCAATCACATCAATCCGCCTACAAACGCAGAGGTCCTCGTAAAGTTTGAAGGACTCAATGTCGGCGGCTCAATAAAAACAAGAACAGCATATCAGATGATACTGGCTGCAGAGGAGGCCGGTGTCGTAGGACCGGGCTCCATAATTGTTGAGCCTACAAGCGGAAATCAGGGCATAGGTCTTGCCCTTGTAGGAGCAGTACGCGGATACCGCACTATCATCGTGATGCCGGATTCGGTCAGCATAGAAAGGCGCAAGCTTGTTCAGCACTACGGTGCTGAAGTAGTGCTTGTGCACGATGACGGAGACATCGGAAAGTGCATCCATGAATGCCTCGCAACAGCAATGAGGATGAAAGAGCAGGACAGCCGTGTATTTGTTCCGCAACAATTCATAAACAGGAATAATATCGTTGCACAGAAGACAACAACTGCAAAGGAGATAATCGAGCAGGTTAATGGTCCTATTCACGGATTCTGTTCCGGCATTGGAACCGGAGGTACAATAACGGGTATAGGCGAAGTGCTGAGAGAGCACTATCCGGACATTGAGATATGGGCAGCTGAGCCTGAAGACGCTGCCATACTTGCGGGAGGAAGCATAGGAACGCATGTGCAGATGGGCATAGGTGACGGCCTGATACCGGACATCCTCAACACGGAAATCTATGACAATACCTGCATAATTCCGGATGACAACGCTCTCGACATGGCCAAGCGTCTGGCCAGCGAAGAAGGAATAATGTGCGGAATCTCTTCCGGCACAAACGTTGTTGCGGCAATAATGCTCGCAGAAAAACTGGGTCCGGGAAAAACGGTAGTAACAGTCCTGCCGGATACAGCAGAACGTTACTTTTCAACGCCATTATTTGAATAATATAAAAGCGGCTGTAAAAGTCGTGAAGCGGAGCCGTACTCCGCGGCATGACTTTTACAGCCGCTATTTAATTGCAATTATTTGATTCCGCGCTCTTTCTTGAGCATGGCAATCTTGAGTTTCTTGATGCACTCCTTTACATCGTCTTCGGTGTAGTTGTTCTCGCCGACGATGTTGGACTCTATGCCCTCAGGATTCTTATTGAAATCGACTACGTTGTCGAGATACGGACTCTCAACGACGAATGTCCCTGCTGTGCCGCTCCAGTTGAGTCCGGCTACAGGGATCCCTCTCTCACCTATCTCGTTTACGCAGTTTACGTAGTCTACGTCAAGGTTTCCCCATCCGTCTGTCTCAACGATGACTCCGTCAGGTCTGCAGCACTCAGCGACTACTGCGGCTGTTCTGGAGCATCTGATTTTCTCCTCGTTGCCCTCAGGGGAACCGAATACCAGAACTCCCATCAGGTCGATGCCAGGGTCCTCACCAAGCAGTCTGATCAGCGGATCTCTGAAATGGTGAAGGCTTGTTTCTTTTGTCGAAGGACCTACTCCCATACTGCACCTCCTTAGTTCATCGCCTTGATAGCACCGTCTCTGAACTCGTTAGGAGTCAGCATGACAGGCATCGCGCCGTAATCGATAAGTGACTTTCCTCCCTCAACGCCGCTTGGCTGATCAGGGAAGATCCATGTGTCGAGCATCGCGCCGTGAGCGACCATCTCCTTGATAACGAGTACTTTCTTCTGGCCCTTACGGATTCTGTCATAATACTCGTGTCTCTCGGTGCACTTGGTGCCCTCAAACTTCTTCAGCTGAGGTCTGAACTCATTCATCCACTCCTCGACCATTCTGTACGCGTCGATTATCGCGTATCTTTCCTGGCCCATACCCTTCTTGAAGGTTATGTCGAATGAAATGATGTAGTCGTCATCAGCAGGTGTGCCGGCTCTGTTGAGGTAGAGCATATCCTTGAGGTTGCCCTCTGAGGAACCGAACTCGTGAGCCTGCTCTCCGTCAACGTCAACGCCTGTAGGCATAACATATACACCTGTAATAGTGTGAGTGATGCCCTCTCCGCACTTTCCGAGCACCTTCACAGAAATCGGAATGATATCCATGATGGTGTTTGTATATCTGTCATGATCACCGGGTTTGATGATCTGGATGTCTATTTTCTCTATTACTTCGCTGTATTTAGCGGCCAGCGCGTCAAGACCGTCTTTCTTAATGGTCATCTTGCCGCCTGTAGTGATCTTGTTCTCATCTCCGAACTCGACATCATCCATGTGGAATGCCTTGATCACTAATCTTCTCAGTTCAATGTCTTCCATTGTATATTATCCTCTCGCGCATAATGCGATAGTCTGAAATCCTCTCTTTTAAAAGATGGGGCTGATTTCTCAGCCCCATCTTCGGAATAGTCCGATGTCCTATTCTGTTTCTGTACGTCAGTACTAGATAACTGCGTGATACTCGAAAGGCAGCTGAACGACCTTGCCCGGAGTCTCGATTGTCTCGAGGAGCTCGAGGGATGCCTTTACGATAGCAGTCTGCATCTCTACATCGTGAGGTGCTCCAGCGTTAGCGCCCATAGGTACCATAGGAGCAGCAGCTCTCGGTGAACCAGCCTGTCTTACGACCGGTGGAAGAGCAGCGATGATAACTGTAGGGATACCTACCGACTCGATTGCTCTCTGCACGATTGTTGCAGAGCGGTGGCAGGTTCCTCATCCAGCGGTGAGGAGACACGCATCTACGCCCTCCTCTTTGAGCATCTGAGCTACAGCCGGACCTGTCTCGTTGGTGAACTTCTCAATGTTTCCGCCGCCGCCCATGAATCCTGCATGGTATGGTGCGCAAGCCTTGATGAATCCCTCAGCTGCGAGTTCCTTCAGTCTTGTGATAGGGAACATGCAGTTGATGTCCTTGTTAACGTCGGAGTTGTCGTAACCACCGTGTGTTACCATCAGATCGTCTTCCTCGGACTCGTTAGGAATCTTTCTCCATGTGAAGTCTCCAGCCAGGTTGAATCTCTCCTGATCCTTTCTGTGTACGCCGGCAGCTGTTGCGAGAGCAACTGTCATCTCGCTGAGCGGCTTTGTTACAGGAGCCCAAACTGGCTTAGGAGTGATAGGTACGAATATCTCAGACTGTAATCCTTTTACAACTGTCATACTCATTTTGTATTAATCCTCCTGATTGTTTTTACTGTGCATTTCGTTTTGGAGTTCTCTGGAATGCTCGATCGTTTCGAGATATCTAGGGTTGATTTCAGAACTTTCCTGTTCTATGAAGCTCATATTCCAGGCCACTTCCTGTCCGACCTCGAGGTCGTAATCGGAAATGATCATTCTCTTAGGGATCCTGAGATGTCCCAGTCTTCCTTTGAAATCGATTGCTACGCTTCCGTCATGGACTTCCACGATAACGCCTTCCATTCTGATTATCTTATCACCGTATTTCATATCTCTTTTTGATCTTACCTTTCAGATTAGTCGTATTTAGCCTTTCTCTTTTCGCTCATCGGCAGTGCCTGCTCGTTATCAACGAGTTCCATCTTTGTGCCGTAAGCCTTCTCGATCAGCTCAACGTTGTTCTCCTTGACGCTGTGTGTGTACTGTCTCTCAGGTGCCTTGATGCTCTCGCCGGCCATCTTAGCCTTCAGCATAGCCAGACCTCTGATAGCGTCTTCGTGGCAGAGTGTGTTGCATGCAAGTACTTCGTTCTCGATACCGGACATCGACTTGTTGTTGTCGATCATAGCGTCGCAGTACTTGTTACCTGTTACGAGAGCTCCCTGTACAGCGCAGAATGAGAATCCAACAACCGGAACGCCCCTCTTACCGATCTGCTCGATGTGGGAAGTGAAGTCTACGTGGTTGTTTCCGAATCCTTCTGTTGTAACGAATGCTCCGTCTACGTTCATGGACTCTACCATCTGGCCAAGTCTTCTGGATACGTAGAACTTGTCTGTGTTAGCCTGTGGCGAACCAACGAAGATAACGCCTACCAGGTCAACGTCGTCATCGTGGATTGCTTCGTAAACCAGCGGCTCTCTCCAGTAGTGTCTGGACATTTCCTTCGAAGCAGGTCCGATGCATGTAAGAGCGTGGATGCAGCCATCCATAACCTCGAGAGGGTTAGCAGCTATAGGAACGTTACCGAGGTCTACGTTCGGCTTAGCTCCGAGTACGCCTACAGGCTCTGTCGGGAACAGGAAGTTATCGTGCATAGCGCCCTGGCCCATGATCTCCTTAACGATAACGATTTTCTTCTTACCAGGTCTTCTTACCTGCTTCAATGTCTGAGTCTCAACTACCATGTCGTCAGTGAGATCTTTCTTCATTGCGTTTCTGATCTCCTGAGTTACGTGGTCAACTGCAGTATGGATAGCGATAGGGCCCGGTCTCTCCATGTTCTTCTTGTTGTCGATTACAGCGTGAGCTCTGATCATGATTTCGCCCTTGTCTACTGCGCCAGGACGTCCCCACATCATGTTCTCATCGATGTATCCTTCGGAAGAACCGAACTCACCAACCTGTACACCTTCTTCAGTGATACCGGTTACTACCATAACTACTCCGTCGAGAACTCTTGTAACGCCCTCACCAAGCTCATAATCGTCTTCCTTTGTAGCGATTGGCTGGATGTCCATTACTGTCTCGGAGTATACGTGGTAGTTGTCAGATGTACAGTGTTGTTCCTTCGATCTTGGTCTCGTCACCAAGAACTACCTTATCGATCTTGTAGTGCTTACGTGTCATCTCTCTGACTACTACAGCTTCGCCCTCTTCCTCAGCTGCTGCTGGAGCTGCAACTGCTGCTGCTGGAGCTGCAACTGCTGCTGGAGCTGCGACTGCACCGCCGCCGATTCCTGCAGGAATCTGGATGTCGATGTTCTTGCCTTCTCCGATGTGCAGGCTGATGTATCCGCCTGCAGCCGGAGCTGCAACTGCAGGAACTGCAGGAGCTGCCTCTGCTGCTTCTTCAGCTGCAGGAGCTTCCTCTGCTGCTTCCTCTTCTGCTGCATCATACTTATCGACGATGTCTGCTGTAATAGGAGTGAGAGAATCAACAGTCTTTGTAAGCTTTGATCCATTGAGCACCTGGCCAAGCTTCAGTGCTCCGTCAAGGTTCAGCAGTCCCGAATCTACCAGATCTGGGAAAATTGCCGGATCCTCGAAGTTTGCAGGTGTCAGTTCTGTGCCTGCCTCTGCTCTGCAGCAGAGTACTGCTGGATCGTTTGCATGCTGTTTAGCTGTTTCAGCTGTTATTGACATATCGATCTTCCTCCTAAAAGTTCTTTTGCCTGCCGCACAATGTGTGTCGGCAGTATTTATAATTCCCCCCGCCCGGATCGATTGGGGTTATCCGGGCGGAGATAATTAACGGTGATAATTAATTACTGTACTGTCTCGTTGTCTTCTACATTGTCTACAACGTCGAGATCCTGGTCTACCTTCTTCGAAACCTTGAGGGTTCTGTAGAGAGGATGTCCGACAGCCATCATGGCGTGGTCTGTCATATGCATTACCTTGAGTCCCATCTTAGGGCCGGATGCCATAACTGTATTTGAGCAGTCAGAGCAGTTTCCGATGATGATGTACTCACAGCCTGCCTTCTTGAACTCGAGGTTGTTCTTGACCTGTCCAGGGCAGTTTCCAGGACGCTCGCACTTGCGTGTGCCGTTCGGCATCTCCATGGCCTGCTTGCAGTAGCAGACGTGAGTCTCTGTAGCGTTGTACTTCTTGACGAGGTCTTCCATTCTCTCGAGGTTTCCGCCGCATGCGCATACGAGGATACCCATCTTAGCTCCGTGGAGATCTCTGAACGGACGTGTAACGAGGAGAGCTCCTGTTGCCTTTGTGATAGGAGCATCAAGTTCTGTTGCTTTTCCTGTGAAGGCTCCGCCCATGATGACTTCGCCGTATCCCATTTCGTCGAAGCCGCCTGCTTCGTCGATCAGAGCCTGTACGCTTCTGCCTACAGGAACGTCCATGAATACGTGAGCTTCGTTTCCGCCCTTGATCATTCCTCTTACTGTGATGTTCTTGTCGATAAGAGGCTTCTGATCTTCGATGGCCTTTACGCAGCTGTAAACTGTCTCACTGTTGATTACAACAGCGTTGGCAGCTGACGGGAGCTTGTCCGGCTCGAGTTCGATGCCGAGGCACTCTCTTACTACAGCACGCTCTTCGCCCATCGGATAGATGTCTGGCAGAAGATGTCTTTCGATAGCTGGATCGTCCTTCAGAAGCGCGTCGAGCTTTTCGATTGTCTCTCTGTGCTTTTTCTTGATAGCGATGATTCCCTTGTCTGCTCCGGCGATTTCCATCAGGTAGTGGATACCTCTGAGAAGCATTGCAGGATCTTCGTCGATCTGTGCAATGTTGTGAGCGAGTCCAGGCTCGCACTCGGAAGCGTTGACGAGGATGTAACCGTGATCAAGAACCGGCTTGTCTTCCTTGCCGTTATAAATCTTGATGAATGTAGGGAAGCCTGCGCCGCCCTGGCCGATGATACCTGCCTCTTTGATCATTTCGAGGTTGGATCCCTTCTTGATCTTCTCGAAAGTCTTAGGCTGCTTTGCGTTAGGCTTGATGATGATGCGGTCTTCAGTGATCTCGATGACTTCACCGGATACACTGGAGTGAACGTTGGCACCAAGTCCTGTAGGTGTAGCGATGAGCTGACCTCTCTTGACCTTGTCGCCAACTTTTACGATTGCCTCGCACGGTCTGCCGACAGCGCCCTGCTTCAGTAACATCTGAATGTTTTCCATAATACTTGATCTCCTTTTTTCGTCTTTGAGACACGCAAAAAAAACGCCTTTTTTGACGAATCCATAATATCACTTTTATCTATTTGAAGCAATAAAACACATTTAAAAAAAGTATCGGAACCTATAAAAAACAAACGGTCAACCGGGCCTTATTTTTAATAGAACAATGCGTTTAAAATTCTTTAACAACACATTAAGCAAGAGTGAATTTTCCCAGTTCTTAAATCATTGACGCTACCTATTGTTTGCGATATCATACAAGATGAAGATAAGTGATCTTCAAGCACTATTTACACATGTAATAAGTAATAATTACTAGGGAGGTAATTACCTATGGCAAAGTATCTCGAGGCCAAGATCAACTATGATAACTATGACAAGAATGTCATCAGAACGGTCGAGGCTCATACCGAGGGCGAGTACTGCAGAGTCGCTCTCGACTGCCCGGAACTGCCGGGAAACACAATGATCGAAAGGAAGCACTATCTTGAGGAGCACTATGACTACCTCAGAACGATGCTCATGTTCGAGCCACGCGGACACCATGATATGTTCGGCGCTATCCTTTGCGAGCCTATCAATCCTGAAGCTGATTTCGGTATCTTCTTCATGGACGGAGGCGGCTACCTCAACATGTGCGGCCACTGCTCCATCGGCGCTGCAACAGTTATCCTCGAAGCAGGTCTCATGGAGATGAAAGAGCCTATGACACAGGTTGTCATCGAAGCACCTGCAGGCCTGATCCATCTTGACTGCACATGCAAGAACGGCAAGGTTACAGGCGTTAAGCTCACAAACGTTCCTGCATTCGTTTACAAAGAGAACCTCGAGCTCGAATATCAGGGCAAGAAGGTCGTATACGACATCTGCTTCGGCGGATCGTTCTTCGCACTCGTCGATGTTGAGAAGAACTTCGGATTCAAGGTAACTCCTGAACACACAAAGTTCCTCACAGAGTGGTCAAGCTTCGCTCTCCAGGAGATCAACAAGACAGTTCCTATCCAGCATCCTGAGCTCGATATCACAAGCGTAGACCTCATCGAGAACTACTGCACAGACGAGCTGACAGAGAGCGATAAGGAATTCTGCCCGGATGCGAAGTTCGCACTGAAGAACCAGCTGGTATTCGGCGAGCCTCATGATCCACAGATCGACAGATCACCATGCGGCACAGGTACATCTGCTAAGCTGTCCTGGCTCTACAAGCACGGTGAGCTCGGCGTTGGTGAAAGCTTCGTTTACAAATCATTCATCAACACAAGATTCATCGGTACAGTTGCTGACACAGCAAAGGTTGGCGACTTCGATGCAGTCATTCCTCAGGTTACAGGAGCTGCTTACCTCTGCGGAGAAGCTAAGTGGTTCATGGATCCTGATGACAAGATGACAAAGGGATTTTCAATCTAGTTGATCAATTTACACTTGTAAACCTGAGGCCGGCAGAAATGCCGGCCTTTCGCTTTGCCTTATCTTATTTAAATAACGCTTCAGATATTGACATTTTACCGTCTTCGTTGTAACATTCTTAAGTCGCACAAAGATATGCGCGCGTAGCTCAGTGGATAGAGTGGCTGACTACGAATCAGTAGGTCGCGGGTTCGAATCCCTCCGCGCGCACCATAAGAGCCTTGGAATCACTGGATTTCAAGGCTCTTATCTTTTCCGGAATCAAGCGCAGATGCGCAGTTTTATCACTTTTTTATCACTATCAGTTTGGATTTGATGATACGTAGCAGTTTACCTTTCCCCTCCCAGATTGCCGCGCATGCAGTTTCCTGATATCCAAATACTCTGTATTATAGGAGCTCTTGTGTTATACAAAGAAACGGCCCATAGGATCTCTCCCGCGGGCCTTAATCAGCTAATCATAAATTCTGCGATCAAAGGCTGTTCCAATTTCTTCAATACCAGTAAAACCTATAATCACCATCTTCATACGGACTCCAAACAGTACTGTTTAGAATATTGTTGATCATAGTACTATATCGTTTTCTTCATGATAAACTCCTATACCGCAGCATTGATCAATAACGCTTCAATCTTCCCTAGACTTGACACTCATAATTCCCAAGAGGTATTTTCTCTCCATCCGGCCTTTTCAGCCATGTCTTTGCATTATCATTTTCGTCATATTTGATAATCACTCTATACCCTTTTACATTGCTTCTTGCTCTCTTCATATTGCACTTAAGCTTGGATTTTTTCAGCGAAGTACCATTTAAATTCATGACCCTTTTGACACCTATGTCTTCCAGAGTCCTTCCCGAATAATAGAGTTTCTTTCCGGATATCCAGTAATCTGCAACCCAGAGACGTTCTTTATTCAACTTTTGGACTTTTTTCCCATTCGTTTTCACTCTATATATATATATTTCATCCCCCTGCATATCATATTGACAATAGATGTATTTCCCCTTCTTTTTCATTGCGAAGTATGCCTCATCAGGAGAGCCTGTTTTTTTCACCAGATTTTTGACTTTACCTGTCTTCAGATTGACCCTGTAGATCCGGTATCCATCGCAGCAGTAAACACATTTCCCCGATTTGATTACATTATCGTAAACAGTCATTTTCCCCTTTGGAGATTTTGCCTGTACTGCTGATGAAAAGACACAAAGAGTCAGCATCATCGCCATGCAAATGACACTTATAGTTCTTTTTAATGACCACTGTTTCATGATAAGCTCCCCCTCGTTTCCTATTCTTGGTTATTCGTTGCCACAAGTGATAATAGAGTTTCTCAATAGCTATCAACTCGAACTAAATGTGAAGATTCATCGAGAGTGCTTACAAGAATGTCTTTTTCTGCATTATAGATATAGCCCATAACCGAGTCATCGCTATAAATAAAAACGACCCCATTGCCATCCGCAGACCATTTACAAGTATCTTCACCATATTGGCTTCTCACTAATAATGTGCCATCCCCTAGTATTTCATAGCTGAAATCACCATCCTCGGTTTGCCATATTCCTAAGATCGATTCTTTAAATGAACCGTTTTCTTTTGTACTTGATTCTATTTCATCCTTGTTTTCCGTTAAGTACTTTGCATAACACCAACCGGACTGTCCACCAACTGTAGTATAAGCCCATCCCTCTTCAATTTTCTCAACCTGGATCTCTTCACCAAAGTTCAGGCATCCTATTGCCTCCTGATCCGTTCCGGGCCCTTTACGGAACATAAGGCCCTCCTCAGATGTTACGTACATCGTCTTTACCGGCTCTTCTGCCTCTTCATCACTTGCTGTTTGCTCCGGTGGCTCTGGTGGTGTCACTTTGCTGCCTGGAGTCTTATCTTCCGTGCCGCAGGAAGCAAGTGTAAGCACCATAAGTACAGTCATAATTAGAACAGAAATAATCTTCTTTTTATGTCCGGATCTCATTTTGTGCCTCCATCATTAACTGACGTCTGCTTTCAACTTTACTTTTCTGCTTATATCTTATCCTACACCTAATGCAATTTTGTTTAAGCGAATCATTATTTCTAATTACTTAGATACAACTATACAACTATCAAGCCTAGTCTCTGTTTTCGTTACGAGCTTCGATCATCTTTTCTAACTGAATAACGATAGCCACCACTATCTGCTCTTTTTCGGGTTGATAAATACACATAGAGTATTTGTCATGAACTGAGATTGCGCTCTTATCGACTCTTGCTACAGGCTGACCTTTCTCATCCAGAAGATTGAAAGTCAGACCGATGATGTTGCCCCGGAGCTGCCATCCCAGCCCCTCGATATTGGTAACATCTTTTATGATATGAAGCAACTCATTGGACAGAGTGAAGCTGGTCCCGTCTGTCATGTTAACAAAATGCTTCTCGTGGAGACTGACCGGCTTTTTCTCCAGATGAGCAATTACATTTCCGTCAGCATCCATGATCTCAGTTTTGTCCTTTAGTGCAAATATACTGGACTGTGTATAGTACTTAAGACTATCCTTTTCGTCCGTGATATCGATTCTTCTGTGCATTTCTCCCAGCTTAAGAGCTGTATACAGATAATATTCAGGTTCACCGTAATCCTCAAGAGTAGTCTTGCTTACTTCTGCAGCCATATTATTAAGGCTTCCGACTGCTTCCCCAATTTTTTTTAAATCATCAAAAAATCCCATTTCGTTCTCCTTTCAACAAGCTCAACTTCTATACAAGGTTTTGAGATGTGAGCTATTTGGGTTATACTACACGGCATTTTCAGACCGTTGTTTAGCCCGTTATCTTGTTGTAGTTATTGTATCACATCAGTTTGACTGCAAATATCTATAATACTCACGTTACTACTGAACACCTTACAAAGATTTCAAGGATTTACCGCATTCTACGAATCAGTAGGTCGCGGGTTCGAATCCCTCCGCGCGCACCAAAAGAGCCTCGGAACATTATTTCCAAGGCTCTTTTCTTTTTTATATTTTTTGTTATTTTAGTTTTTCAGACTCTGAAGCGGTGCCGGTATGCGCCCGCCCCTCGCGATCATGACCGACGGTGATTTGGTACGAAGCGGCATAACCGGTCCGTAGCCAAGCAGTCCGCCGAAGTTAAGTTCTTCGCCCTCGGCAAGTCCTATCGCCGGTATAAGTCTGACTGCGGTAGTCTTTGAGTTGACCATTCCTATCGCAGCTTCGTCAGCGATGATCGCAGAGATCACATCAGCTGTTGTATCTCCCGGTACGACTATCATATCGAGGCCTACAGAGCACACAGCTGTCATAGCCTCGAGCTTTTCAATTGAAAGAGTCCCCTCTCTTGCCGCGTCTATCATTCCTGCGTCTTCACTCACAGGGATAAATGCTCCTGACAGGCCCCCTACACTTGAAGAAGCCATTACGCCTCCCTTCTTGACTGCATCATTCAGCATGGCCAGAGCCGCCGTTGTTCCGTGAGCACCGCATTGCTCAAGTCCTATCTCTTCCAGAATATGCGCAACTGAATCACCTATAGCAGGCGTCGGAGCCAATGACAGATCCACTATGCCGAACTGCGTCTTCAGCCTCTCAGCTGCCTCAGAACCTACAAGCTGTCCTACTCTTGTGATTTTGAAGGCTGTCTTTTTGATAACTTCTGAAACTTCGTCGAGCGGCGCGTCTTTAGGCATACCTGCAAGCACCGATCTGACTACGCCCGGCCCGGAAACGCCAACACTGAGCACATGATCCGCTTCTCCCGTGCCGTGGAACGCACCCGCCATAAACGGATTATCTTCAACAGCATTACAGAATACAACGAGTTTTGCCGCGCCCATGCACTGGTCATCCTTCGTGAGCTCCGCGGTCTCTCTTATGATGGCTCCCATCTTTCTGACCGCATCCATGTTGATGCCTGCACGTGTTGATCCTATATTAACCGATGAGCATACAAACTCAGTCTCAGCCAGCGCGCGCGGAATCGACTCGATCAGTTCCATGTCGCCCGCACTGAATCCCTTATGTACCAAGGCTGAATAGCCTCCGATAAAGTTTATGCCGATAGTATGAGCAGCCCGGTCAAGAGCTTTCGCGTATTTGACCGGATCTCCGCCCGAAACTCCTGCGAGCATTGAGATTGGTGTTACCGACACCCTCTTGTTTACGATCGGGATGCCGTACTTGGCTGAAATATCCTCACCGACTGATACGAGGTCCCCGGCAAGGCGGCAGATCTTGTCATACACCTTTGTGCACGACTTGTCTATATCGGTGTCCGCACATTCGATGAGCGATATGCCCATGGTAGTTGTGCGGATGTCCAGATTGTTGTCTCTGATCATGGAAATCGTCTCCATGATGTCTTTTACGTCATACATGTCAGTCTTCCTTCCGCATTTTCAGATCCTGTGCATTGAGTTGAAGATATTCTCGTGCATAAGATGCACTTCTATGCCCGGCAGTCTCTCCTTGAGCGCATCTTCGAGATCTTTGATGCTGCCCTTAAGTCCTGACATGTCTATAAGCATGGTCATTGTAAAGAACTTATCCATAACTATCTGCGATACCTGGACCACGCTGCCGTTGGCCTCTGCGATACACGCAGCTGTTTTGGCAAGGATGCCGACATCATTGACTCCTACCACTGTAAGAACTGCATTTTCCTGTTTTTCCATCACTCTATTCTCCTTTTAATTTAATTGTTTTCATTAGCTGTCTGACTGCGCGTTTTTATAGTTGCCGCATATGCGCTGTTGCAAAGTCCCAGCACAGCGGAAAGCATGAACAGTGTTTCTATTCCCAGCACCTTCCATATCCATCCGCCGAACAGAGCTACAAGAATCGTGATAAAGTGGTTCACCGATACTCCTGTAGAAATAGTTGCCCTGACTTCGTCAGCGTTGTCTGCAAGATCCTGTACATATACATTGGATGCCATCGACGCCAGTGATATCACTGAATCGAGAACATAGTTTGCGCAGCATATAAGGAATGCGGTATGCATAGGGAATATATGATGAGCAAACCCGTAGAAAAAGCAGACTACAACGAGTATAAGCGTATCGGATATCATCACGATCTTATAGCCGAAACGGTCAATTATCCTTCCTACAGCAGGCGATGCAAAATATGAACATATCGACGATACCGCAAACAGTATGCTTATATCCATTGCGCTCGCGCCGTAGAACAGCACCAGTACATATGGGCCGAACGTGAAAAAGATCTGCTTTCTGGCTCCGTAAAAGAGTTCCAGCATGTAGTACTTGGTATACTTTTTATGAAAAAAGAACCTTCTTTTGGAGGGATCAGGCTTGCTGTCTCCCTTTATCTTCATCGATGCGGCAAAGCCCAGAAGAATAATGGCTGCGCTCATCATGAATATAGGCTTGAAAAGAGACAATCTGCTTCCCAGTATGTAAAACAGGCCTATTACGACAAAGTACCCCGCCAGCATTCCTATCTGGTACACGGCGCTCTGCCTTCCAAGCGCGACTCCGCTCTTCCCTTCCTGCGCGTATTCAAGTGTGATCGTATTGCGCATGCCAAGCTGAATATGCTCCCCCAGCGAATAGATGAATATCGCCATTATGACCAGCACTTTTGAAGGCGGGATAACAGCCTGCATCGCCATTCCGGTGAGCATTACCAGAGCTCCTATCTGATATATCCGCTCTGCCGAAAACTCATACAGAAGAGCCAGAACAAAAATAAGGGCAAGACCCGGCATTTCCCTGAAAAACTCGGAAACTCCCTTATCGAACGCCGACATGCCGACCGCCTCAGCAAGATAATTATCGATTATTCCCTTGTACAGACCATGCGCAAGTGCAAACGTCACTATCGTTATGAAGAATGCCTTGTAACTTGATTCCGGTCTGAATGTTTCTCTTAATTTCTTTATCATTCAAGTCCCTTCTGAATTGATTGTACTGTTACATATAACTTTTTTCAATTCCAATTCTCAATTGCTAAAACTATACAAAAAGCAGTATCATATTCCTTGCGGGCAAATCTGATCCGCAAATCAAAAAATAATCTGGAGGTTATATCAATGAGCAATATTCTTGAACGATTCATGAAATATATTGCGATAGACACACAGTCTGATGAAGACAGCACGGATTCACCGAGTACGGCAAAACAGTTCCGTCTGGCAAAGCTTCTTGCAGAGGAGATGGCCGGTATGGGTGTATCTAATGTAAGACTTGACGATCAGCACTGCTATGTTTACGGGGAGATCCCTTCAAATCTGGATGCTGACATACCGGCTCTCGGTTTCATTTCGCACATGGACACATCCCCAAACGCCCCTGGCGATGCAGGCAACGCCAGGATTCACAAAAACTATGACGGAGGAGTGATCAGGCTCAACAATGACGTCTCTCTCGACCCGGATCATTATCCGGAACTCAAAGACTATACAGGCTGCGACCTTATCGTTACTGACGGAGTTTCACTTCTCGGAGCCGATGACAAAGCCGGCATTGCCGAGATCATGACCATGGCAGAAACGTTAATAAACGATCCGTCGATCCCACACGGCAGGATCGGCATAGCCTTTACTCCGGATGAAGAAATCGGAAAGGGTACTGAATTCTTTGATGTTAAAGGATTCGGCATGGATTACGCCTATACAGTGGACGGAGGCCCGCTGGGAGAGCTGGAATACGAAAACTTCAACGCTGCTGAAGCGCGTATATATATCAAAGGGCGCGATATCCATCCGGGTTCCGCGAAAGACGCCATGATCAACGCCGTAAGGATCGCGGCTGAACTGGATGGAATGCTTCCTCAGGAGCAGAGGCCTGAATATACAGATGGCTATGACGGCTTCTTCCATATGACGCAGCTTAACGGCACCCCTGCCGAAGCAGAGTCGCGTTACATAATCAGAGACCATGACGCTGCACTTTTCGATAAGAAAAAAGCGCTCATGCAAAAGTGCGTCGATTACTTTAACAGCAAATATGAGAACTCGCTCACTCTTGAGATACGCGAGCAGTACAGAAACATGAAGGAGCTGATAGAGCCGCACATGTTCCTTATAGACAACGCAAGAGACGCATTCAAGGCATGCGGAGTTGAAGCGATAGTCAAACCAATCAGAGGCGGCACAGACGGAGCAATGCTCACGTATAAAGGACTTCCTTGTCCTAACCTTTCAACAGGCGGACTTAACTTCCACTCCAACACCGAATACATCCCGGTGCAGTCGCTCGAGAAGATGGTGGATGTACTGGTGGAACTAGCCAGAGCGAAATAGCATGAATATCATTGCAACACAAAACGGATCCCGCCATGGGATCCGTTGTTTTATTCTTCGGCAAGTTCCCTGAAAACCTCCTCCACATCTGCCCTTATGAGCAGCGTGGCTCTTTCATCTGACGGTGTCGGTGATTTGTTTATCACCACAAGGTTTTTACCGTTGAATTCATTTATCAGCGATGCTGCCGGTTCAACTTTGAGTGAAGTGCCGGCGACTATCAGAGTATCGGCACCTGAGAGCTCCCTGCATGCGCCTATCATCGTATACTTGTCAGGCATTTCCCCATATAAAACTACCCATGGTTTTATGATGCCGCCGCATTTATCGCACCTCGGCACGCCTTTACTCTGAAGGATCTTCTCGACAGGGTATTCCGTTTCACAGTCCACACAGTAGTTTTCACGGACACTTCCGTGGAGCTCATATACCCTCTTGTTGCCGGCTTCTTTGTGAAGCCCGTCAATATTCTGAGTTATGATGCCCCGAAGTTTGTCCCGTTTTTCAAGCTCATACAGATATCTGTGGACAGCATTTGGTCTTGCATCGGGATATATCATATGCTTCCGGTAGTAATCATAGAATTCCTCAGCATGCAACATAAAGTAGGATGCGCTCAGGATCGTCTCTGGAGACAGCCCCTGATATCTTTCCGAGTAAAGACCGTCCTCTGAGCGGAAATCAGGAATGCCGCTCGCTGTCGACACTCCTGCTCCGCCAAAAAACACTATCCGCCTTGATCTTCTGATTATCTCTTTTAGCTTTTCTACGCTCTCAGTCATTATATCAGTACTTGTTGTGCACCTTCTCAGCGAAGCACATTACGTCCTTAATGTTGATCTCTGTGCCGTCGTCAAGCACAGCCTTACCGCTCATCTTACCGAACACCTGATGCTGGTCGGACACTATCACTTTATAGTCCAGACATGCCGCCCTGTCGAGTACCGGCTCGAAAGTCATCTCGAAGCGGTCATCTGAAGATGTGAATTCCCATGTATCCATATAGCCGTCTTCCGGCATCACGAACTCCACATCATCCAGCTTATGTGCCTTTCCGTTCCAGAACAGCATGTTTTCTGAAGCTGCGCTTGTATCGCCGAAACCGTATCCGATGTTCCAGCCGAAGCTGTTGCCGTCTACATCGGCATTGCCTGAGCCCCAGAACCATGTGTTATCGTACGTCCATACACCTCTGCCCCAGTCGAGAGTACCGAAGTCTGTCGCCGGATCAAAGCGGTATTTTTTGCCGTCAAAGCTAACATATCCGGAAGCTCTCATGCAGTTGATCTTCTGGTTATAATAGAAGGCATGCTTTTCAGGCCATGGTGTCGCTATTACCATTGAATCCATCGGCGGCTGCTCGAGTACTATTTCTGCATCGAGAGGCTTGCCGTCCATGAAATTCTCAAAATGGCACTTCAGATGCCTTGTCTGATATTTGACCTCAAAGCTCATCTGCAGCCTCTTATCGCTGTATTTTGTAGTTCCGTATGATGAGTCATTCGGCAGGCGCAGCTTGCCCATCGGGAATGCGTTGAGTACGGTTTCCGTGTGTTCCCACGGCTCATCTCCGAACACGAGCAGCGAGACTGACTGCAGCCCTATGTATCCGTCATCTGAAATAGTAAATGCAGCCGCAAAATCCTTATTAACTACCAGATAATAATCCCATTCCTTTATCCGGAACGCCGGCGCCTTGATGTCATCCCTGCGGTATTTCTGTACCAGGCTCCTTGACCAGCCCGGTTCTCTCAGCTCGCCCTTTTCATCAAGCAGCAGCTGTACGTTCGTTACTTCATGATTTCTCATTGATGTCACCACTTTCCTTTTTCAGAATTCCTTCTTCTCGATGCTTTTGAGTACAGCTCTCTGCATCCTCTCCATCAGTTCGCTGTGATCCGTAATGAGGTTATAGACCGCATCTTCAGACAGGACTCCCCTTTTCAGATCTGCAGGCAGCTTACCCTCTTCATCCGCCTCAAAATCATCAATCCACTTTGTGCTGCCGTAGTAGTTTTCGAGTTTATAGTACTTGTTCTGTATCTTCTCATATTTTTCCAGAGCTTCAGTCAGCTCTGCAATTACTGCACCGGCTTCATCCAGATATGATTCCATCTTTTTTATTCTTTCAATCTGCACTTTGGTCACGGGACATCACCTCTTTTGATTTATGCTGTTTCTGCTGCTGTTTCCCGGCCGCCTGTCAGCTCACTGACCGCCGCAGCACCAAGGATCAGGACGGCTCCAATGATCGTATAAATATTGATTGGTTCTCTGAGGAAGAATGCCGACAGCAGCACCGCCTCCACCGGATCTATATAGCTGAGAATACCGACTGTCTGCGTCGGAAGCTTATTGACCGCATCGAAGTAGATTATGTATCCGATACCGGTATGCAGTACTCCGAGTATGAGAAGGCTGATGATACCTGTCATAGTGACGCTCGCCTCGCTGAATGCTCCGGTCACAGCCGAATACGGAAGCATAATTACCGATACCAGCGCCAGCTGCATGATAGTGGTGTTGACCGGTGAAATGTCTTTCATGTACTTGTTGATCAGCACCACCATGGCGTAGAAAAAGCCTCCTGATACTCCGAAGATCACTCCTTTAAGTTCGGAGATGTGAAACCCTGTCTGAATAACTCCTGACACCAGTATCATTCCGCAGAATGCGACTGCTACACAAGCAAGTTTCTTCGCCGTAAGCTTCTCCCTGAGGACTACCGCTCCGGCAAGTATGTAGAAAACAGGCTGCATGTAGTAGCAAAGGGTACCGGTTGCTATGGTCGTGTATTTATAAGCCTCAAACTGGCAGATCCAGTTGCAGCACATCAGTGTCGAGCTCAGCAGGAGCCACCAGAAGTTTCTTCTGATAGCTTCCGAGTCAGGCTTCTCTTTGCGGGTGCCAAGCAATATAAGTATCGTAATAACTCCAAAGAAAGCCCTTCCAAGACAAATGATGCTCGACGGCATATTGATATATCTGGACAGAGTGCCGATAGTGCCGAAGAGCAGCATCGTAAATATCAGCTGCAGTTTTGATTTGTTTATATCGTCCATACCCCTTATAACTGTCCTGCCCGGCTATTTTCCGGCAATAGTGAAAAACTCAGACGGTATGTGACAGTAGCCGGCAGGATTTTTATCCAGGTATTTCTGGTGATACTCCTCTGCAGTGAAGAAATTCGCAAGAGGTTTCACCTCCACCGCGAGAGACTGTCCGATCAGAGCCTCCTCTTCATCGTATGCTTTCCGGATAGCCCCCAGCATGTCAGGATCATTGTAATAAATGCCGGTTCGGTACTGTATGCCCACATCGTGACCCTGCCTGTTGACCGAGGTAGGATCGATTACCAGGAAGTAATAGTAAATCAGCTTTTCGAGGCTGATCACGCTTTCATCGAACTCCACAAGCACTGTCTCAGCATGCCCGCTGCTCGCGCAGACGTCCTCATATGAAGGCGCGTCATCCGGACCGTTTGCATATCCAACCTCAGTCCTTGTCACTCCATCAAACTGATCGAAGTATTTCTGCGTTCCCCAAAAGCATCCCCCCGCGAAATAAATGGTCTTCATGAGCCTTTCTCCTTAGAGCATTATTATCTCAGGTTTGTGCTTTTCGGCCGGGAGGAAGTTATTTATTAGCTGCTTTGTCTTGAATCTCAGATGCGAGGTATTTGCTCCCGGATTGCAGGCAAACCATTCCGCGTCTGCCACTGACTTGTCGATCACGACCTTCACCTTGCCCTCAGGATCATTGAGTATGCCCATTACAGAAGCTTCTCCCGGTGTAAGTCCTATGACATTCTGCATGTCCTCAGGTGATGCAAATGATACTCTTGCAGTATGCATCATGGCCGCAAACAGCTTAGAATCGAATCTCTTATTTGCAGGCAGAATAACGAGGAAGAACTGAGTCTTCTGTCTGTTGCATACCACGATGGTTTTGCGTATCTCAGCTCCGAGTTTTTTGGAAATCTCCACGCACTCCTCCATGGCTTCAACTGTGTCATTATCGACTCTCTCATATTTTATGTTAAGCCTTTCCAGCTCCTGATATGTCTTTGTCTCAAGTGCTCCGCGCTCATCCTGAGGCGCAGATGTCATTACTTCGCTTATAAACATCCTCATTCCTCCCTTTTTACTTTAATATGGACTCCAGTATACGCACGAATGCTTCGAGTCCCTCTCTGTCCTCTTCCGAAAACCTTTCAAACTTCGGACTGTCTATGTCGAGCACTCCATAGAGCGTATCTCCGGCATGTACCGGCACTACTATCTCCGAATTGCTCGCAGAATCGCAGGCAATATGGCCCGGAAACTCGTGGACGTTTTTCACGAGCTGGGTTTTATCTTCAGCTATTGCCGTGCCGCATACGCCCTTCCCGACTTCGATGACCGTGCATGCAGGCTTCCCCTGGAACGGCCCCAGCTGCAGCTTCCCGTCTTTCATCAGATAAAAGCCCGCCCAGTTGATATCATCAAGCGTGTCCCAGATAAGCGCCGAGGCATTTGACAGCACTGTCATATCCCAGGCAACCCCCTCTGACAGGCTCTCAAGCTGTCTGCACATCAGATCATAATCAGTCATTTTTATATACCCTTCTTTGTTAACTTTTGCGTCAAACAAATACACAGTTATTTTATCAAAAGAAAGGCTGTCTTTCGACAGCCATTTGATCTTAACATTTACGGATACTGGCAGGCCTACTGATCTTCTCCGAAATCCGCTTTGTATGCGGCAACCAGTTTTTCAGGCCAGTCTGATGTCGCCTCGAGTTTTCCGGTAAAGAATCTCAGTGTTGCCGGCTCGTGCACGAATCTGAGTCCGCCTATCAGGTCTCTGTGATCATATACCCACTTTACTCTGTCTATCACGTATTCAACCTGCGACAGAGTGAATACGCGCCTTGGCAGCGCCAGTCTTACCAGTTCCATTGACGCAAACCTCTCACTTCCGTCAGCATTCCTCTCTTCAGAGAGAGTGCCTCTTTCCATTCCTCTAATTCCTCCGCACAGGTAGAATGCGCATACAAGGGCTCCGGCAGGGTATTCCTGCTGAGGGATATGAGAAACGAATTGGGTCGCATCGACGTGTGCTCCCAGACCGCCTGCAGGAGTAATCATCGGTACTCCGTATTCCACCAGCTTGTCAACACAGTATTTAATAAACTGAGGGCCATGTGAAATAATGTCCATGTCCATCGACTCATCGAAGCCTACTGTCATGGCTTCAATCTCGCGTACCGACATACCGCCGTAAGTGAGGAAGCCCTCGAACATAGGGACCAGATCTTCCATTGAGTGGAACAGCTCCTCATCCCTGACAAGAATGGCTCCGCCACGGGCAAAACCAAACTTTCTTGCCGAGAAGTAGATCATGTCGAACTGGTCGGCAATCTCCCTGGTAATATCACGCACAGACATATCCTTGCGCTCTTCATCACGTATTTTTATGAAGTACAGATTGTCCTGCAGCAGAGATGCGTCCAATACAGACAGTATGCCGTGCTTTCTTGCTATTGCGCAGGCATCCTTGAAGCTCTGTACCGAAACCGGCTGTCCGCCGATAAGATTCGTTCCTGCCTCCAGTCTCATGAAAGCTACATTGTCAGCGCCTTCCTTCTCAATGCATGCTTCCAGTTTATCCAGGTCGATATCGCCCTTGAACGGAAGATCACTCTGAGATACCAGCCCTTCATCCTTTACAAGCTCCTCAACATGTCCGCCCAGTCTTGTTATATGAGCTTTAGCTGTCGTGAAATGATAGTTCATGATCACGCAGCTTCCCGGCTTTACGAATCTGGTAGCGAGAATGTTCTCGCATGCCCTTCCCTGATGTGCAGGCAGGCAGTATTTCATACCGAATATTTCTTCAAGCTTGTCCCTCATGCGGAAGAACGATTCGCTTCCTGCATAGGCATCATCAGGCGTCATCATACCGGCGAGCATCTGATCGCTCATCGCATTTACACCGGAGTCGGTAAGCATGTCCATGAAGATGTCGCCGTTGTGAAGCTGGAAGGTGTTGAATCCGGCTTCTCTCATCTTCTCCAGTCTCTGTTCGGCCGGCAGCAGTTGAAGCTGCTGAACGATCTTTACTTTGTGCATCTCTACCGGAATAGGTTCGTGATCATAAAACTTAATTGCGGGCATTACAGTATTCCTCCTTGCTGTTTTCTAAAGTCCCAAAACAAAAGCTCCGCAGCTGTTTGCTGCGGAGCGTCATTAACCATGTGCGTTTATCACATTATCATACTACTCACAGCAAAACAGCTACCCTGTCGAGGTAGTAGTAATAATAATATTCTGCTGCGAAGTTGTTTTTCTGTTTCATTTGACCTTGATTATTGTTAACTTTAATTTTTAATATAGCGCTATGGTACTATGCTTCTTTGTGAATATCAACAAAGAACGCCTTTGTTTTTATTTAAATTCACAAGCCTATCAACAATTTCATTAATTCCGGGACTGTCACAACTAAGCGGCTCTCCTTTGAGTCCCGCCATCATGATATCTGTCTGTGCCGGTATTTCAGCGATTACAGCATCCTTGTCACGTATAGTTTCTCTTACCATTGCGGCCTGCTCAGCATCTGCCTTGTTGATAACGAAAAAGACAGGCTTTTCCAGAGCCTTACCCATGTCATATATCTTTTCAGACAGGTGTATAGATTCATATGATGGATCTATGATCATCAGTATCACATCCGCGCATCTGTCCAGTCCACGACCGAAATGTTCCACTCCGGCTTCTGTATCAGTTATGACTATATCTCCCTCATCCGCTTCCAGATTGTCGAGAAACATCTTTCCTGTGAAACCGATGCCGCAGGCACAGCCTTCTTCAGCTTCTGCTATCTTGCCGATAGCCATCAGGTGAAGGTTTTCTTCTCCCGACATGAATTTTTCAGGGATGTCTGAGAAGTGCCATCTGCTGTCGAAGACTCTGCCCTTTTCATCCAGTACCCGGTACGCGCCCTTTTTGCCGCCGAAATAGTGCGTAAAATCTTCGGGGAGGTCGAAGCCCAGCTGCCTGTGAAGTCCATAATTCGACTCATCGGAATCGATTACGAGCACGTTCTTCCCCTCTTTTTGATATTCTCTCGCAAGAAGTGTTGCAACCGTGCTCTTTCCGCAGCCGCCTTTTCCGCATAGTATTATTTTCATTCCTGATCCCCTCCGAACAATTCGCGTCTCATCAGTACAAGCTCCTGCCATCCGCTTTTTCTGGACCAGAGGCCCTTGGGATTTCTGCCGAATTCAATGAACCCTTCGCTCTTATAAAGCGAGAGCGCCCTTTCATTCTCTGCAGTCACCCCCAGCTCCAGCTGAGCATAGCCGGCAGTTTCAGCACATTCTATGCATGCTTCCGTCAGGGCGTGCCCGATACCAAGACCCCAGTACTCCTTATCAATACCGATGCCGAATTCGGCACGGTGTTTCAGCTTTTCCTGACTTCCTACGCGGCCTATGCCTGCAGTCCCTATGACCTTGCCATTTATCTCCGCCAGTATCTCAATCTCATCAGAACTGTCTGTTTTGTCCTGCAGAAACTTAGCCTCCTGCTCAACAGTAAAGGTCATCTCTTCCGGGTATGTCAGCATCAGATCAGTCTGCTCATGTGTCAGTTTGAAGACTTCTATCACCACCGCACCGTCCTCAGCTGTACAATTACGCAGTATGCAGGTTCTGCCATCTTTCAGTTTTAACGATTTATAGTATTTCATGAGTTTATAATCCCAGCAGCGCTTCCACCTGATCCCTCTTCTCATTCAGAACGCATCCGCCCTTGTGGTCATCTGCGAGTATGTCACTGCTTCTTAGAGCCGTGAACAGTTTGGACCTGAGAGCTTCCTTAAGCGATGTATCCTTTACATTGATATCTGAATATGGGGAGAACGGGCAAGGTTCGGCGCCGCCGTGCGAGTTGATGTGGAAGAACCCGCGTCCCGCAGCAAGGCATCCGCCGGAGCTTTTCTCATCACCCGGGAATGAAATGTATATCATGTCCTGCTTGTTCATCCGCAGGTCGTCTACTCTGCTGGCCATATACTCACGGTCATCGTCATCCGGCGCGAGATGAGTCCCTTCATCCGAAACCGGAGTGAATTCTATATAGAATACAGCCTTGCATCCGCGTGATCTCAGATTGTCAAGGAAACCGTCAGAATATACTTTTTCCAGGTTTTCTTTTGTAACAGTAACAGATACGCCGTATATAATACCCATTTCATGGAGCTTATCCATTTTCTCCATGACGGTATCATAAACGCCCGTACCTCTTCTGGTGTCAGTCTCTTCCCGTTCGCCTTCTATGCTTATTACAGGTACTAAATTGCGGCACTTTTCAAGAAGATCCAGATGTTTATCTGTCATAAACGTTCCGTTAGTGAAGACCGGGAACATTATGTTTTTCATTTTTCCTGCCGCCTCTATGACGTCCCATCTGAGCATGGGCTCGCCGCCGGCGAGCAGTATGAAGCTCACGCCAAGTTCCTCCGCCTCCCTGAAGATCTTCGTCCACTCTTCTTCAGTGAGCTGCATTGAAGGAACACAGTCAGTCGTAGCATCATTTGCGCGCGAATAGCACCATTCGCAGTGCAGATTGCAGCTCGAGGTTATGCTCGCGATAAGATATGAAGGCACGTGAAGTCCTTCCTTTTCATTTTTCGCTCTTTTTTTGTCCGCCACAGCACATGAAGCAGCGAATTTCACCAGAAAAGCACTCTCTCTCGGATCTTTAAGAGTCGCTTTCAGCGCGTCCTTTATTACCTGCTCAACCCCTTCAGTCAGGTATTTCTGTAAATCAAATCTCTCGTCCATATAAATCCTCTTTCCTGTGAATCCACTCTTCCCTGGTAAGCCTTGAGATGTGCTCTGTGCGTCTGTCCATCATCATGACCCATTCAGCATCTTCATTCGTATATTGATAAGTGAACCCACACTTTTCCTGTACACGTTTCGACTTGTCATTACCTTCGAAATAGCCGCACCAGAGCGTTTCCAGCTGCAGCTCTTCAAACGCATATCTGATTATCTCTCTGACCGCTTCAGGTATGAGTCCCCGGCCCCAGAATGGAACTCCTATCCAATAACCGATTTCCGCCTCAGTGTCAGGCAAACCGATGTTGCTGTGCTCGCCCATCATAAGCCCGATACTTCCGATCGCTTTTCCATCCTCTTTCAGACATACTGCAAAAGTTCCGGGAGCCGACAGAATATCTCTGATTATATCGCGGCTGTTTTCGACGCTTGTATGTACAGGCCATCCGGCAATCGGTCCTACCCTGTCATCTTTAGCATATTCGTATAGTGACTCCGCATCCGATTCTTCCCATGGTCGCAGAACCAGTCTGTCCGTCGTTAAAATCATTTCTTATTACCGTTTACTTCAGATGTTGTTGTTACACTGTATTGTACTATAAAAACGACTGCAGTCTCTGCAATCGTTTCTAACGAATATTCATATCGTGCTGTTCCATGTTTCCGCAGCCGGCTCCGTTCTGTCTGTGCCTCGGACATGAGTCTGCGTACGGGCAACCTATACATGTTTTACCTTTTTTCTTTTCTTTATATATGTATCTTACGGCGAAAAACAGTATTGCCGCTATTACTATTATCGCTATTACCGTAGCTGCATTCATTTTGCTGCTCTCCTTTCACCTTTTTCAAATCAGCGTAATGCGCGGCGAATTATTTCGCCGCGCACTGCGCTTAGTTAAGAACCTCAATATAAGATGCTGCTGCCTTAGCGGCCTTTGAAGCTTTGTGGAGCTGATACTGCTCATCAAAGTGTGCTCTGACTCTTTTACCGATGAGAACAACTGCTGCGACCATGCATACTTCTGCGATCAGTCCTGGTACGAATCCGGCTGCAAAGTGTCCCTCAGTAAAGAGAGTTCCGAACTGGTTGATCAGGAATGCGATCGTATATCCGGTTCCGAGCTGCAGTCCGATTGCGCCCCAGAGCCATCCCCTGCTCTTCATCTCAGAGTTCATAGCTCCGATAGCTGCGAAGCATGGAGGTGTGTACAGGTTGAAGAACAGATATGCAAGTGCTGTTACAGATGTAAGTCCCATGGTTGCTGCTACTGTGTTTGCACCGCCTGTCATAGCAAGCTCTTCTGTATCGATGAACGATGTCAGTGCATATACTACTGCGAGAGTACCTACGACGTTCTCCTTTGCGATGAAACCTGTGATTGCTGCTGCTGCAAGCTGCCATACTCCGAAGCCCAGAGGAATGAGCAGTATTGCGAACGGCGACGCGATCGATGCAAGGATCGAAGTGTTCTCTGCACCCTCTTCAACAACCTGGAAGTGCCAGTCGAATGTCTGCATGATCTGTACTACAGTATTGCAGATGAGGATAATAGTAGCTGCCTTGATAATATATGCTTTTGCTC
This sequence comes from uncultured Eubacteriales bacterium, assembly GCA_900320285.1. Taxonomy (GTDB): domain Bacteria; phylum Bacillota; class Clostridia; order Peptostreptococcales; family Anaerovoracaceae; genus Crickella. Next base: position 15,382 of record ONRQ01000007.1, on the reverse strand, counting down.
TTTCCATCATGGATTTGAACGCGAACTTAAGGCTCGGTGCCTTCCACTTTGGAAGCTCCATGATGAAGAACGACTTTCTGTATTTATAACCTGTGATTCCCTTGATAAGCAGAGCTCCGAGGAAGATCAGTACGAGTCCGAGGAAGTACGAAAGCGTGCTTACCCAGCCTGCGCCATTGAAGAAAGCTCCCGCGAAAAGTGCGATGACCGGTATCTTTGCTCCGCAAGGAATGAATGTTGTGAGCATTGAGGTAGCTCTTCTCTCTCTTTCGTCGCGGATCGTACGGCATGCCATGATAGCCGGGATACCGCATCCTGTACCGATTACCACAGGGATAACAGACTTGCCCGAAAGGCCTACTCTCTTAAAGATAGGGTCCATGACCGCACTTACACGAGCCATGTATCCGCAGTCCTCCAGAAGAGCGATCAGGAAGTACATTACCATTACGAGAGGCAAGAATCCGACTACGGCTCCTACACCGCCAACGATACCGTCAGCGAGCAGAGCTGATAATATAGCCGGGCTGTTCTCGAGCTGAGCTGCTACCCATCCCTGGAATGTCTCGATCCATCCTACCAGCCAGTCAGCGACCAGAGGTCCGAGCCATGCCTGGGATACCCAGAACACGCCCCACATTACTACGGCGAACACCAGGATTCCCGCGATAGGGTTAGTGAGTATTCCGTCTACTTTGTCTGCGGAAGTCGTCTCAGCAGACATAGTCTTTCTTGTCTCTACGTCTGCAACTATTCCGTTTACAAAGCTGTAACGCTTGCGGTCTTCAGCGTCTACCGCATTCTTATCGTGCAGATCTATGTCTGCCTGCAGATATGGTGCTTCCTGTGTTGTGCCGGCAAGCGAGATAGCCTTGGCTATCATCTCTGAAAGCCCCTTATTCTCTGTTGATACTGTCTCAAACACAGGGCAGTTCAGCTTTTCAGAGAGCTTAGCCACGTCGATCTTTGTGCCCTCCTTCTCGTTGATATCTGTCTTGTTGAGTGCAACAACGACAGGGATACCGAGCTCGAGCAGCTGTGTTGTAAAGAAGAGTGATCTGCTAAGATTCGTAGCGTCTACGATATTTACAATTGCATCAGGATTAGCTGTGCGGACATATTCACTCGTTATACCCTCTTCCGGTGTGAACGGTGACATTGAATATGCGCCCGGAAGGTCAACGGCGATGACTTCCCTGTCACCTGCGAATTCCTTCTTGAGCTGGAATTCCTTACTGCCGACCGTAACTCCGCCCCAGTTTCCGATCTTTTCATTTCTGCCCGTCAGGGCATTGTACATTGTTGTCTTGCCGCTGTTAGGGTTACCGGCAAAAGCGATTCTCATCTGAAATACCTCCTTATATATAACATTTCCTTTTATGACCTAAATGATGATAGCTTCAGAGAGCATCTTATCGAGGTTGTATCTGCCGTCCTTTATAACGACAATACAGCTCTTTTTCTTTTTGGAAATAAGAGTTATAGGTTCTCCCTGATAGCAGCCAAGTCTGAACAGGAACGAGTTCATGTCATCATCATCAGTATTGATCTCTTTGATGATGTAGGTCTGCCCCGGTTCAGCATCCAGCAGCGTCATATTGCCTGCTGCGGCATTGTGAGATTTTTCTTTTATCTCTGCGCCTGCAGCACTTTTATTCATTGCATAAGCTAATTCCATTATGCTCCCTCCCTATATTGTTAGCTTTTCTTAACTATATTAAAGTCCCTTAACTATTGTTAGTTATAGCTAACCAAGGTTGATTTGTCAAGATAATTCCGACTATTACTGTAGGAATTTCCATAAAAAAGGAGCCCCGGGATTTTCCTCCCGGGGCTTAGACCCTAGCCCTTATACGTTCGGCCTGCTATTCTTCGGACTCATATGTATTTTTTAGAATTTCTCCCAGCTTTTGCGCAAATACGGCATGCCCCTCCGGTGAAAAATGCACTCCATCGTAGGTCATATCAATGCCCCACTCTGCTGAATCAGCAAAAAGGCAGCCTTTTCTGTCCGCCAGTTCCCTGTATGCTCTTCCGAGGTCCTGTGATTCATCCACTAAGTCATCGTCCATTACCCACTCACCATATTCAAGGACCGGCGGTGAAACAAGCAGTATCTGCTTAGCCTCACTGATGATCGAATCAAGGAATTTCTCCATGCGATCAGCGATTTGTTCAGCACTAAGACTTTTAAACAAATCATTGGTGCCAAGCATCACAATTACCAGGTCAGGATCGTTCATCCTGATCAGACCGGAATATCTGGAGTGCCCGCCAGGTATCGTCATTCCGTTGACGCCGCAGTTGATCACATCACAGCCATTCAGGCGATCTGTCCATCGTACATCAGCCGGGTATCTGTCTCCTAAGTATGATCTCGGATCATATCCATATGTATTCGAATCGCCAATACAAAGTATTTTCATTTTTTATTCCTTAAGTTTATTCCTCAAGAAGTTTTTTATAATATGCTTTTGCCTGATAAAGGGCTCCGACAGGATTGTGAGCCAGAACTCTGTCTTTAGCAACAAGTGTTGTAACAAGCGCATCGGAATACTTATAGAACAGGCTGTCATGGCCGACACAGAGTCCCATGACTACGTTGAAATCCGTCTTTACCTGGTTAAGCACCTCCGCCTGCATAATAGGATTGCACATTACTTCTCCGGTCCTGGTAATGTCTTCTTCAGGCACACCTGCTTCTGTCTTCAGAAATGATCCGATCTTGCACACTGCTCCGTATACCTCGAATCCATTCTTTCTTAATATACGTGCAAGGATACGGCTTTCTTCTATCAGGCCTACACAAGTTGCAATACCGATTTTTTTGTATTTCATGCGCCTTGCGAATTCAATAACTTCCTCTACACGTGTGTACTTGAGGTAGAACTCATTCTCAATCTGCGCAGAGATCACAGAGACCCTTTTATTCTCTTCATCTTCATACAGCCGGCGAACCTTCTCTATTGTGTCTGTAGTGAGGCTCGTTGTAAGACAGAAATCAGGATACTCCTTATCTCTTGTATGGCAGTTCAGTATGCCACAGTCTACACACGTTTTCTTCTCGCTCATTTAATCACCTTTAACTTCCGGCAAGATTACAGCAGCTCTTCAATTACTGCATCTATATCGTCATCTATCACAATTGACTTGTCTTTTATTTCAGATGCCGTGAATGCCTGTCCTTTATTTATTGTTGCATAGATCGCCGTAGGCCAGTCCCTCGTCCAGCTCATGAACGGGATCTTGAATATGATCGGTGTATTACCGCCTGAGCCAAGGTCCAGGAAAAGCACCTTCCCTTCATTGCGTGTCTGCAGAAACTCCGTATATCTGCGGCTTGCTGCATGCCACCCGGCATCCTCCACGAAAGTATCGTCGGCACGAAGATTCATTTTCATTGGCTCCCTGTTATCAGGGCAATGCGGGATCATCTCCGGCGGGACGCTCATCCTTAGTTTCTTAAAGTCCGTACTTCCATATGAATCTGTCGGAGGAACAAGGTCGCCCCAATCCGCTTCATAGTCAAGCTCATCACAGCGCCATGCATTGAACCCTCCATACATCCTGATCATCTCAGAATCAGGTTCTACTGTTACGCCCCTTTTAGACATCACATGCCCGAACCAGAAGCCCTGCGCCAGCAACATCTTTTTTACCGGTATTTCATTGTCGTACGTTTTTCCGATGCGGCCGCTCCGGCATTGCCATAGACCGTAATCTCCCTGAGTATAGAACAATCTGGTTTTATCGATGCCAGCCCTCTGGAAGCAGTGATCCACATTCGTTGTAATGACAAAGTAGTCCTTGCCATCCAAAAGAGCGAGCAGCTTCCTGTATGTATCTTTCGGAGGATCCATATAGCGATTGATGTAGATATTGCGGCTCCAATAAGCCCAGTTAACAGTATCGGCAAGCTCCATTACTACGAAGCCTCCGGTATACATATCTGAAAATCTGTACTTTGTTCCGAAGTCACCGAGGAACCTGTTGAACCTGTCACCGTCATATCTGAATCCGGCTGATGTAGACAGTCCGGCTCCGGCACCTACTACAACAGCATCTGCTTCAGCCAAAGCAGTACGCAGCTGTTCGGTCTTATTCATATTTCTATCTATTTCCCAACTCATAACAGTATCTATGATATCACAAAACCCAGCCATAAAGACCGGGTCCTGCGTAATATGTATTATCACTTATTAAAAATGGGGAGGGTTACTTATGAAAGGATCTTCATGATCCAATTCCGGCAATACCGAACACAAGCTGTGCTTTCTCGGCACCGAAGTCAACGCCTTCCGGATACTGTACCATCGAGATGGCTGTCTTCTTTACAGTTCCCTTCGCCTGTGCTGTTCCTGTGCAGGAGCATCAAGAGTTGTCAGCTGCAGGATAGTCAGATATCACATACTTATGAATTAACATTCTGGTGCCATTTCAATATGGCCATGGCAATAATGATTATGTATCCACAGATGCTCAGAGCATCCGGAATTTCACCAAACGCGATCAGGCCCCATGCCGAGGTGAACAGGATATTTGTATAGTCATATACTGATATTTCCCTGGCCGGCGCAAAAGTATATGCGGCAGTTATAGTCAGCTGTCCTCCCATCGCTGACATTCCCGCTCCCAGCAGTATCAGAAGCTGAGTCAACGTCATCGGATGATAGTCGAACACCATAAAAGGAAGACATACGATGCATGAGAACAGCGAGAATACCATGATTATTACGGGACCACGCTCCCCGCTTATACCCAGCTTGCGCACGTATGTGTATGCCGCTCCCGCTCCAAAGCCTGACAGCAGCCCCGCAAAAGCCGGTATGCTTGCGATCCCTGCTGTCGGCTTTATTACCAGCACAGCTCCGAAGAACGCGACTGCTACTATCGCCCATTCTTTTCTCGTCGCTTTCTCCTTCAGGATGATTGCCGACATTATTATCGCAAAGAACGGCGACATCTTGTTGAGCACGCTTGCATCAGCTATTGTTATATGATCTATAGCCCAGAAGTTAAGTATCACGCCCATTGTGCCGTACAGCGAACGGCGTATAAGGTCGGGCCAGCTCTCTTTTCGGATATAGAATTTTTCCGGTGTACGCGAAAGAATAACGATAGCAAACATGGCTGCTATCGCATTTCTGAAGAAAGCTTTTTCCATTGTCGGCAGGTCGCCCGCCATTCTCACGAACAACGACATAAGCGAAAAGAAAAAAGCTGACGCTATTATGCAAATAATACCTTTGGTTTTATTACTCAAATTCTTAACTAAACAGAAGTTTTTATTGAATCTTCAGCACGTGCTGCAGAATCGGAATTTATGACTTCCAGATCAAAGCCAAGCAGCGGATCCAGCAGTTTTTTTAATCGTCTGATATCCGGGTTGACCTTTGCCGAGATAGTGACAGCGTCTTGAATGGCCATAGTACCAAACAGTGATATGACTGCCAGAAGAATCTGATCAAGAACCAGCGAAAGTGCAACACCGGCGATGCTGAGCAGGGTGCCCATTACATATTCCCAGAATGCCATCTTTTTATTCCGGGCAATCTGGCTGTCAAATTCATTGAGATCTCTCCTCACGGCATTCTGAACAGTCCTTTTGAAACGATCTTCATCGATCGGCTCATCTGTAATGATTCTGATGACATCCAGGGAATGACTTTCGGGCTGAAGCTCCGTGCAGTATGATTTAAGGTAACGATACACTTCTTCACTGACCCTTGTTTTTGAAGGGTCAAAATGGTTATAGAGTTCCGATTCGTTCTGAATTTTAAGCTGAACCATCTGTTTTTATCTCCGTGTCAATAATAATCCGTATGCAGCAATTATAACACATTGAATGTGGTCAGACCGGATTTTTCCTGTCTATACAGCAGGTAACAAAACATCCTCCGCGTTTACCCTTTTTCATGAACTGTTCGTCATTACTTGTCTCGCCCTCTGTTTCAAGCGCTTTTTTGGTTGTTATTGTCTTCATCGCCAACCCTCTTTTATTATCTATTATTTATTAATGACAAAAATATGATAATAAAAAACGACTGTATATTTCAACAGTCGTTGTTAGCGAAAGACAGCGCCGGCCTTACAGAATACTTTCAAAAGATTTGAGGGATTCGTATCTCTGACGCTCCTCCGGGCTGACACTGGATTTTACCTTGCTGATAATACCCAGGATATCCTCGGTGGAAATCTTTTCTGCATTGCCCTCGCCTTTGACTATCTGCCGCTTAACGTATATCTCTTTGGCTTTGTTGGCAATAGCAACAATATCTGCGCATGTATATCCGTCAAGTTTTTCTGCAAGTATATCCAGGTCTGCGCTATATGGAATCGGTTCAAGACTGCTCTTGAGGAGTTCCATTATAGACGCCTTGTCCGGGAGAGGAATGTAGATCTTAGTGTCAAATCTTCCTGATCTCATCAGTGCGCCATCGAGGGATTCCGGTCTGTTTGTAGCTGCTATGACCATGACTCCGTCGAGAGATTCCATACCATCTATCTCAGTCAGGAGCTGGTTAACGATACGTACCGATCCGTCATTGCTTCCGCGTTTGCCGGCAATTGCATCTATCTCATCAAAGAATATGATAGAAGGCTTTGTCTCGCGGGCGTCCCTGAATTTGCGTCTTAAATTCTTCTCGGATTCACCAGTACCTGCTCCGAGCAGTTCCGGTCCGTTTACAATATAGAAGTTAGCATCGCTCTCATCAGCTGCGACTTTTGCAAAGAAAGTCTTTCCACATCCCGGAGGACCGAAGAGCAGGATGCCCTTTGATGCAGGTATTCCGTATTCTTTATACTTCTCTGCATTCTTGATAGGGCTCTCAATCTTATCCTTAAGCATCTTCTTGGTTTCATCCATGCCCTTGATGTCATCCCAGGTGAGTTTTCTGGTTTCTTTGCCCTGGTTGTCCTGCTGAGCGATCGAAGAGCGGCCAAACTTTTTACTGTAACGCTCATAGCGCTCCTGTAAATCCAAAGTATATGAAGGAAGCATAGATGCAGTCTTAGCAAGAAGGTTGTCGACCGTCAGCTGCTTGAAGTCATTGTCTCTGTATGCATCTTCACAGACTGCCTTGATGTCTGCACCGGTAAATCTCTCGGTGCTTGCGACCAGTCTGTTTATGTCTGAATCGCTGAGCTCTGCCTTGCCCTTGAGATACTTGTTGAATAAAGCCTTTCTGCCGGCAGGATCAGGAGCACCCACGTAAATGATCCTGTCAAATCTTCCCGGTCTCATAGCAGCTTCATCGATCATCTCAGGATTATTGGTCGTAGCAACAACAAGAACGTTCCTCAGCTCATTGAATCCATCCATCTGCGAAAGGAATACGTTGATGATGGAAGTCTCATAGCTTCTGTCAGTCTCAGACCTCTTGCGAAGGAATGCCTCGACCTCTTCGAAACATATAATAGCCGGTGCTTTTGCCTTTGCCTGTGTGAATATTTGCTTAAGATTCTTTTCAGATTCTCCGACCCACTTTGACATAAACTCGCTGGCATTGACAAGTATGAGATTCATGTTGCTCTCTTTTGCTATTATCCTTGCGATTGTCGTTTTACCTGTTCCCGGAGGACCGTAGAGCAGGATTCCTTTGACAGGTCTCATTCCTGCCTTAGCAATCTTATTCATCTCTGCCTTATCAACATAAGGCTTGATTATATCCTGGATCTCTTTCTTAGTGCTGTCATATCCGGCAAGGCTGTCCCATGTCTCTCCTGCATTGACAGCAGTGACTCTTGCAGCGGCTTTTGTTGGGTCCGCAGGCTTCTCTAACTCGAGAGCGACCATTCCGGTCCACGGTCTGCTGACAACATATCCTAAAAGACCCCCGATTATTATCTTCACTGCCGGTATGGCCATTTCTGTCTTGCATACCTTCTTGATGACTATATATGCCACAATAGTCAGTATCATGAGTAACAGGAAGTTCAAAGCGTCACTGATATCACTGTTAAGTGTTCTGAGAATGCGTAACTTTACAAACAGAAGATACGCTATGACTCCAAGGACTATGAAAGCTCCCAGTATGATCAGGAAATTCTGCATACCAGCTGCCTGAATGTTGTTATACCCTCTGAGAGGATTGAAATTTTCGAACATATCTTCTGCAGGGCCTTCAGCTTTCCTGTACGAAAAGCCCTCCCCATAAAGGAAGTTAGGCATCCCGTCAGAACAAGTGAACAGGCTCCATGATCCCCAGAGCAGCGAATAGAATACCGCCTTATAAGCATCTTCATATTTCACAAACATGCAGATTCCGAAGAAGAAAATCGCAAAGCCTACAGACAGGAGTGGCGATCCCGGAATAAACGCAAGCGGCAGCATCATCACAGCCCACGCAGTAGGGTGCGCAGTAGTGTTCAGAATTATAGTGATCACAGTAAGCACGACCACCATGAATCCGCTGATATGCATTAACGAAAAAAAGACAGCTATGGAATACAGAATTATCGTCATCTGTGGCTTAAAGTAAAAGCATACTCCCAAAGCTGCCGCTATACCCCAGCATGCACCAGATCCAAGCAAACTTGCATCCAGCAGCATTTTTGAGGCGTACATAACAAGTAATGCACCGATCCCGTTCCATATTCTGGAGTTATAGAAACTGTCGATCGACCTCCTTATACCTTCAATAGCATTCATTTTCAAAACCCCGTTAACATTAAGCTTCTTTAACTATCATTTTTATGGTACCACAAGACCATTTCCTCCTCAAGTTTGTTCGGCTGTAAAGCACTGATAATCTGACCTGGTTTTTCTTCAAAGTATGTTTTTTATTTCAGCAAGACTCTTTACCACGTGTTCCGCTCCGTGATCACTCCTTTCAGAGTTCTCACTTTTTTGATACAGACAGGTATGCATGCCATAATCGCGTCCACCGGATATATCGGAAGAAATCGAATCACCTATTATAATCACTTCTTCAGGTGCCAGATCAGGGTATTCAGTTTCCCTCAGCACTCTGAAACAATGGTCGAAGAATTGTCTACCCGGCTTTTGTGCGCCAATTTGAGAAGAAATGAAACAGCAAGTAAAGTACTCATCCATTTCCCCGATCTTAAGCCGGTTTATCTGCTGTTCATATGGACCATTGCTTGCTGCGCACAATGTATATTTGCTGCTCAGATATTTTAATAAGTCCACAGCGCCATCCTCGGGCACGGCACTGTAAAAGAGCCTGTCCCGGAAATACTCTTCAAATACCTTTCCATCAAAATCTATTTCAAGCTCTTTGAATATCAGATCCCACCGGCATTTTTCCAGCTCTGCAAAGGTCAGTGTTCCCTGCTCAAGCTGTCCCCACAGAGAATTGTTAATCTTTTCAAAGACTGGGAACATATCTTCAGTATATGGCTTTAATCCGAAGAATGAGAAGCCATCTCTCATGGCTTCTTTTACATATCCGGTAAAACTAAGGAGCGTATTATCAATGTCGATCAAAACCACTTTTATCAAGCTTTCCAACCTGTCCATATCTTTACTCCCATATCAATCAGATCAATCGATATGCTGTCTTTCTAAATGTGTAGTTCCCAAAATCAAATTTCTTGGGATCCACCCTGTTCGTCAGTTCTCTGCTCGTTATGAAATCTTTAAGCTTATTATGCTTAACCTCTTGTCATAGTTGTTATCATAATGCTTGTTAACTATATTTCTATAAAATAATGGAGGCGTTTGTTTCTTTGTCATGTAATTCTCTCCCGCGAAAAAAGTCTGTCCGCGCTTGTACCCGGGATTGTACCCAGTCAATTAGCTCTTTTCCCAATTTCTGATATATTTTGATCCTCTGGATGCACCTATACGCTTTATTTGTCCTTCTCTTACCATCTTCCCGAGTACGGCTTCCACGGTCGTTGGACTGATGTCCGGGTGTATAGCGCAAATATCAGCCTTAGATAAAGGTGTCAGACTCCCAAGTACCGTTGCTTCAATACGAGCAGTCTTGGTTACTCTTTTCCCCTGTACTACTGCAAAGCGTTGGTCGAGCTCCTTGTAACATATATACAGCATAGTTATGAAGTTCTGAACGAATGGGAAATAATCATTCTGATTAGTATCCCATCCCGAAGATGAACGCTGTAGTGCATCGTAATACAGATCCTTGTACTTGTTGATCTGCTCTTCAAACGAGATATATTTCCCGGCATCGAACCCATTCTTATAAAGAAGCAACAACGATAACAGCCGTGACATCCTTCCATTACCATCCCGGAAAGGATGAATGCACAGGAAATCCAGTATGACACATGGAATCAGCAGAAGTTGATTTATATGAGAATTGGAGCATGCAATCAGATATGCCAGTTCAAGCTGCTCCATAGCTTCTTTAGTCTCATTTGCTGGTATCGGACGGAACCTTACTCTTCTGTTTCCGTTTGCATCTATTTCTACAATAACATTATCCGTTTGCTTATACTGCCCTGCCAGATCATCACCAGAGGGGCCCATCATCGTTTCATGAAGAAGGAGAATATCTTTTACAGAAAATGTGAGATTCACGTGATTTGAATGTATTATGTTGAGAGCATCTCTATAGCCTGCAATCTCGGCTTCGTCATGATTCAATGGCGCACTGCTTCGATTCACTATATCCGCTATCCTCTGATCGCTGGTTATAATGCCTTCGATGGCATTTGAGCTTCTTACTGATTGAACTTTTGCTATTGCCTCCAGTTCCGTAAAAACCCTTGGATATTCTTCCTTTCGAACATCAGACGCAGTACGAAGAGAATAAATACCTCCAATCGTATTGACCAAACCAGCAGGAAGCATTCCATTGTCAAGGAATGAATAGTCGAATTTTCTCATCACAAGCCTCCTTTTCTGCATATATAGTATCATTTTATATGCAGAAAAACAAACATTTGAGGGAATCATCTGCATATAAAGTATTATTTAATATGCAGATATACCACTGTGATAATAAAAAACGACTGTGTATTTTTTCAACAGTCGTCTATAGCGAATTTATCTTTTTCGCTTATACCCGCAGTCGCAGTATGGACCTCCAGACGCTAAAGTATATTCTCTTACAAACTCTGATGCGCCTCCAGCCTCTGTCATAGCATAGTCCAGGCGGCACATTGCAGGCACGAGATCAAACAGACCGTATTCTTTCATGAGAGTGCAGATTCCGCATCTGGTGAATCTGGCCTCGTAGCCGCTCCCGTCTTTGTATTCATGGAATTCCATGTTCCAGGAATACGGATTCCTGTCAGCAGCGTTCAAGGCAGCAGTTTGTTTCATGCCTTTTATATCTGCATCCGTGAATTTATTCTTTCCCATGAATCTGAAGAACGCCTTTGCCGGTTTGATCATCATTGACTTCTCATAATAATCAGCAAGCATTTCCACTGACGGACGATCTGGCATATTCAAGGTAAACGCGATGAGCATCGCGCAGCTAACGATATTCATCTTGAAGCGGTCTTCCTTCTCGAACTCAGGAAGCTTATCTATGATGCTTTTGTATTTCCACTTAGCCTTTTTAGCTGCTCCATCAGCCGTTTCCTGATCATATCCCATGACAGATACGAGCTTATCCCTGAATGATTTTTCATATAGATACCACATGCCCATCGGCATTCCCGAATAATTCATTTTGCCTCCTTAACAGCCGTCACTCCCGAACACTTCATCAAACAGGATCGAAATGGATCCTTCGCTGCAAAATTCTCTGACGGAATAACCGAGATTCGGAGCTTTGTAAGAATCGTCTGCTCCGGCGTCTTTTAATGCCTGCAGCACACTTCTGAGGTCTTCGTGCAATTCCTCTGTAAAGATCCGGTCTTTTCCTTCACGATGTTCCACATAATTGTATGATGGCAATATCTGCTTTGCCTGCAGCGCAAAACGGTTTAATCCTGAATTGCCATATGAATCAAGCGCTTTTACATCTGCGCCGATATCCAGCATCCTTTTCATGACATCGAGAGCTTCAGCCGCTTTCTCCTTTGTTGAGAAAACCTTGAAGCCCATATATTTATCATCTATATTCCACCTGCATGACATCACAGCACAGTTGATCGCATCATGAAGCACCGGTGTTCTCCATTCGTTGCAGCAGGTCTCATCCTCGATAAAGTTCACATCCGCACCCATATCCAGTAAATAGTTGGCAATTGCGGTATTTCCCGTTTTGAGCGCAACCTGCAAAGGCGACTGCCCGTCATCCTTCTTAGGCGGCTGCTTGGCAACACAATTTACCAGTTCAGGTTTCTTTTCAATGATTTGCCTTACCATTTCAAGGTCAGATGCTCTTATAGCAGTAAACAGTTTCTTCATGCTGCTTCACCTTCCTGAATTATTATTCTCTTCCAACCAATCTGTCGTCTTAGTCAAACGGCAGTTTGTCGAGCTGATTGCTTAGAAAAGAGACATACAAATTCCGATTTAATGCTTGCCGTTCAAAATAATACTCGACACAGCATTAGCAAGATTCTTAATATATAAGCGAGGGTTTTGAACAGCCTTCGCTTTTCTTTATGATGAAGGTGATTGGCTAACGGAATCTGGAATTGGGACTCCACGCCCGGCGATAAATTTGTTAGCCAGCCTTCATTGTTCTGCATTCGATTAAGCAAGTTGGGCAGCCTTAGCGTTCTCCCGTTTAACTATAGAATATGTCTGAATTATGAAGTGCTGTATCCAGTCAAATCTATTTTGTCGCTATCTTTTTTCATTCCGGCTTCTGGCTTTGAACAAGTCTAGCCATATGCCGTAAATCAGTGCAAGGGAAGAGAACATGACAGGCCTCATATACAGCGCCAGATAGTTCATCGGAATATCTATGCTCTGGATATCCTCTGTGATGGAGGCCATAGGAAGCGCGGTGTTGAGTACAGCAACTGCGAACTCAAGGACAATGATAACATTCAATGCTCTTTTGCCATATTTCCCATCGTTGATTCTTGTCACCAGCACAATAAGCATGGTGAAAACAGCAATCCCTTCAAAAGCTTCACATATGCGTATGAACTCATTTTCCGCATCATACGGAAAAACAAAGCACTGCACAGCAATCAATGCGGCGCAGCAGCAGACGATTATACGGATATGCTTTTGCTTTTTTTGATGTAGATCAGACAGGGCGAATGCAGCCATGGAAAGGAACACCAAGGCATAGAATATATTCAGAAAGATGCGTACAGCTGAGAAATTGGCCTTAATATCCAATACATCTGAAAGACACAGGGCAAAAAAACTGCCGCTTAGTACGATCTGGAAAACAGCCAGCGCTTTCTGTGATTTTGTAATCATAGTATTCATGGAAGATTTTTTCCAGAACAGAATCACCGCACCGATAATCAAGATAACACTGACGATCTGAAATGCAATTTCCATAATCCCTTCCTCCCTGTTTAATATAGACAACTTCCGATTTGTCGCTATGTGATGTGACATCATAAATATATCACATCTTTCAGGGATACGGACAACAATGAACCTACCAGGCTGTTACGCCTAAGCTGATTTCAAATAAAACCTTTATACATTTTGTCATCTAACAAAATAGCAGGTCACTTACCTGTATATAGGAAAGTGCCCTGCCTTTGTTTTACATCGAGTTCAAGTGTTCATCATACTTCGCTTGAAAAACATCAGTGTAGGTATCGAGTGTCATATGGATATCTTTATGTCCGAGCCAGGTCTTTAGCACGACAGCTGGTATGCCAGCCTCGATACATCGGGTAGCGAACGTATGTCTGAGGGCATGTTGCCCGCTTGATTCTATTCCGACTGACGAGCATACCCTTTTATAGTATGAGTTCACTTGAGTGGTAGTTGTATTGTTAAGCGAGTTGTTTCAATAGTCATTTGTTTCATCTGTATTTCTGCATCATAATTATTGTGCTATTTTACTTTGGCAATCAGGAAACCCTTTATGACCAGGAAAGCAAAACAGACGATACCCGCATACGGTTGCCTTGTCGCTATAAACACTATAACTGCAAATATTGACAAGACGATTCCCGTAACGAGCCTGTGCCTATTCCAAACCGGTTTATTGAGGCTGGATATGATCACACCGCAGATTCCGTTCAGAACCGTGATGCTGATGATCACAATATATACGATCTCCACCCATAGGCTGATTCTTGTCAGTCCAAACAGAGATACCGTTTCGGAAGAGCCTGTCCCATTTCCGAAGGCAGGGATAAACAACATTATGGCCAGAAGAATGTCCAGTGCATTACATATGAGCGAGACGTATTTGCTGACAAACTCCTTCTTATCATTTTCTGCCACGATGATCATCTCGTCCGAACAGATCAAATCATCGATCGTCACCGAGAAAAAGCGGGAGATCTCTTTAAGCGAGTCAATGCTCGGATACCCTCTGCCGGACTCCCACTTGGAAATGGCTGTTCTTGAAACAAACAATGCCTCGGCAAGCTCCTCCTGTGTGAGAGATCTGCTCTTTCGTAATTCTTGTAGTTTTTCACTGAATTCCATTTAATGCCTCTGACGTCACATGTTTTTTCTGTACCCAGTATATTCTGCCATGGATCGATAGACCATAAACAGACCCGAACTCAGGAAAACGGAGCCAATAATATCCGTTGCCCAATGGACGCCGGAAATCAGCCTGCCCATCACCATAAATGAGGAAAAGGCGAAAACAAACAAAACTATCGCTTTCCGTGTCATTGGATTCGCAATTCTCCGGTCAGACTGATATTTCAGTGTCGGCATCACGCTCAGCACCAGAAGCGTAGTTGATGACGGATAGGATGCTTCCAGATTTCCGTTTATCAGGATCGGCCTGTAATTAATCGGAATCATCTCAAAGATTAGGTAGCAAGCTATGACCAGCACATAATAGACACCCAATAACAGGATGTCTGGATCAACCCTTAGGATGCTACGTCTCTTTATCAGCTGCACCAAACCCAACACACCGAAACACATACATATGATGATCGGAACGAGACCAAGCCAGTCAGTGATCTTATAGACCAGCATATGTACACCGGTCAATTGGTGAAACCACACATTGATCGTAGCGAAGCCGACCGCTGTTCCATTTGAGCCTGCATTCTGTACGTCGATATTCCGAATCAAACAGTCCATAAAACAAATGCCACCAGCAGAATGATCCCCGCCAGCAACTCTTTTCTTTTGGTTTCTTTCATTTTCAATCCGTCCTTTCTGTGACTCCCCAGTCGTATAGACTGTAATGGATGGTTATGAGAAATGAAAGAATCGCTCCGTCACATCGGTGATACGAATCGTGTCATTGCTTTTCAATAGCAAACAGCTCGACAAACTGCCGATTCTTAATATATAGGCGAGGGTTTTTAACAGCCTTCGCTTTTCTTTATGATGAAGGTGATTGGCTAACGGAATCTGCCGATGGGGACACCACGC